>JALHNT010000003.1 GCA_022843385.1 Anaerolineae bacterium
ATCCGTTTCCTACCCCGCTGCCGTTCATCCCCGGAAGTGAGGTGGCCGGGGTGGTCGAAGCATTGGGTGAGGGAGTAGCGGGACCGCCGGTCGGCACTGCGGTATTTGCTCTGGTCGGTACGGGATCCAACGGCTATGCCGAATACGTCACCACGCCGGCAGCCCAGGTCATACCCATTCCACCGGGAATTTCCCTGGATGAAGCGGCGGCGCTGCCGGTGGCAGGGACAACTGCGCTGATTATCATCCGTGAAATCGCACAATTGCAGCCCGGCGAAAGCATTCTGATTCAGGGGGCAGCCGGCGGAGTAGGCAGCTATGCCATTCAAATTGCCCGCAGCCTGGGTGCTGGGCTGGTGATCGGCGCGACCAGCTCGCCTGCGAAGGCGCAGACCGTGCTGGCTCTGGGCGCACATCAGGCGATTGACTATACCCAGCCGGATTGGCCGGGACAGGTGCGGGCGATGACTGGTGGACGCGGGGTGGATGTGGTTCTGGAGATGAATGGTGGTAACATCTTCGCCCAGAGTCTGAGCTGCCTGGCGCCCTTTGGGCGGGCTGTTGTGTACGGCGTTGCCAGTGGCAATCCACTCCATCTGGATAACGAGTCCATCCTCCATTTCTTCTATAACCCGTCGCTTAACCAGTCGATCCATGTGTTCAACCTGGGATTGTGGTTTGGGTTGCGACCCCAGGCTGCTGCCAAAGCAATGGGCGACCTGATTGGATATGTGGCCTCGGGTGAGCTGAAAGTCAATATCAACCATGTGCTGCCCCTGTCAGAGGCGGCGGAGGCGCACCGGATGATTGAAGAACGCCGCACAACGGGTAAGGTCATCCTGAAACCCTGGAGCACCAGCTAGTCAAAGGTGTAGTCAGGAATTGCGGCACTTGTACACCGAGGCTCAAATGCCCCCAGAGTTGTTTTTCTCCCCTCGCCCCGTGGGAGAGGGGCCGGGGGTGAGGGCAAACACTAGGGTCATTTAGGCCAAGCTGTACTTGTACCGTGATGGTGGGGGGCGCATTCCCTATGGAACACGCCTCCCATGGGCTGCTCATTTGCTCCAGCCGTCTTCATCGACGGTACGGCGCGAGATGTCGGCCTGGACATTGCGGTTCTCATCGATATGGCGCTGCCACAGCCGGTGAAAGATGGCTTTGGCGTCGGCCTTCAGACCATAACGATTAAAGTATTCACAGACGCGCTCGATGTCGCGCTGTAAGATGAATTTGGCCTGCTGGTTGAAGCGGCTGTCGGTCACCTGTGGGAAGTCGATCATCGTGATCTGGCCCTCCCAATAGAGGATGTTGTAGGCCGAAAGATCACCATGAATGAAGCCGAGTGTCAGCATGAGGTCGATGTTACGCAGCGTCTCCTGGAACAGGCTCTCGGCTTCGTCGGCTTCCAGTTCGACCACGCTCAGGGTTGGCCCGGCCAGCTCGCCATCACCGATGTATTCCATCAGGATGGCATTCTCGGCACTGGCATAGGGTTTTGGCACAGCGGCACCAGCTTGGTGAAGCTGTTGTAAGGTGTTGAACTCATACATCAGCCACGACGAGTGTTCGACCTGCACCCCGTAATCGGTCTTCTTGCCGATGGCGCGGATGATGCGGTGATCGGTCTCTTTGACGACATCGCCCTCTGGTGTCAGGATGGCGCGTCCTTCGCGGTACATCTTGTCGTTGCGAAGCTGGCGGAACTGGCGCGGACGATACACCTTCGCTGCCAGATACTCCACACCCAGGTCGGGACGCGCCGCGCAGCGATAAACGCTGGCTTCCTTGCCGCCGCGCACCTGTCCCAGCACATCGGTGATGTATTCCTGCCGGTAAAATTCCTGCAAAGACTCCATCAGCCAGCCGGCTTCATAGCGCGATGGGTTGTAAGTCGTCTCGAAGTTGCGATCTTCCGAGGCATTCACGTCGGCCAGTTCGGCCACGATCTGTGATTGCGACTTCTTTGGCAGATGCTTGGCTTTCTGTTTGCGTTTGCGCCGCGCCTGACGTTCTTCCATGAACTGTGCGCTCACGTCGGCATAGTCGTCACTGTTGATGTCGATCCAATTCTTGCTGTACAATGTTGATAACCCTCAATAGGTTTGGCCTTCAAGCGGAAGGCGTGATTCAGGTTGCTGATGAACAGCGTTCGTGAGGGTCGTACTGTCTGGGGGGAATCACCACAGGCAAACACCATCCTCCGAACCCGGTAACGGTCAGATGGATGAATGCGCCTGAATCGCAGCTCACGGCAGAAGCAACTGCCAGCCGCGCTGCCTAATGGATAAGAGAACGAGGGTGAGCGACTACTTCGCTTTGGAGCTGTTCAGGCGCACTCGGATTGTGACAAGGACTTTCACTTGAGCCATACCGAACGCCTCCTCAATAAATAAGAACAACAGCCACACTGTAGCACAGGTTGGTCGCGGTTGTCAAAGGGGTTTGGTGGGTCAGGACGATAAATCCGTCGAAAGGCGGATCAGGCTTCCCAGCGCATGTGGACGACTTCGCGGCGCGGCTTGAAGTGATAGCGGCGCAGCACCTCGCTGGTGGTGATGCGGTCGGTCGGGTGTTCCAGCGTCAGCGTGTCGCTGCCGAAGCGCCGGATAACGGTGTTGAGCAGGGCTTCATCATACACGCCTTCATAATCAGGGTGCACCAGCAGGGTGAGCTGGGTGCTGGGCATGGTGAAGCTGTTCTCCACCCACAGCGACGCCAGGAGTTCGGCCTCAGCGCGAATGATCAGCCGTTCAGTGCGGCGGAGTGCGAACCAGTCCTTGATCTGCCCCAACCAGCCTCGCCGAAAATAATGTGGATGCAGCGGACGCAGCCAGCCCAGCCCACCCATGAGCGCTGGACGAACTTCGGTTGCCAGGCGGTACTCGGCCTGCCACTCATCGCTGCGGCGGTGGGTGATATGGGGGCGAGGATCATGATTCATCGGCTGTGGTTGGGCATAATTGGCGCTGCGCCGCCAGGTAGTCCAGGCGCGTTCTTCGATGAACCCCAGCCGCAGATAGAGGCGCCGCGCCGTCGGATTGTCGGCATCGACTTGCAGGATGGCGTGTTTTCCGCCGCGCTGCGCGATCAATTCCAGGCTCGATTTCATCAACTCATAGGCGATACCGCGCCCGCGATAATCCGGGTGTACCGCCACATTGACGACCACCCAGGTCGTGCCATCAAAGCCGGTGCCGTCCGCTGGATAGACCGAGACATTGCCCACCAGCCGGCCATCCTGTATCCAGACGAAGCCTGTACCCATCCCCTGCATCAGCGCGTTGCCGATCAGTCCCAAGCCGGGCATATGGCTGACCGTCCGCATTTCGCGCACGGCGGCTCGTCCGCTGCTATCCATGCTGCTGGCGAAAGCGATTTCGATGAGGTCGGCCAGCGCCGCCAGATCGGTGCGAAGATTGACCGGACGCGGGCCATCCTTGCCGGTTGCTGAATCAGTGAGCAGTTGCGCGCCAACCACGGCGAGTATCCTGAAAAATGACGGTTCGAGTTAAGCGTAACCCCTGTGTAAAGGGCTGTCAAGCGCCATAGGCAGCGTGTAAAATAGCAGGATTGTATCGATACGATCAGGCGACCCATGCTCAAAGGACTTTTCGGCTTCTCCAAACCGCTGCTGATTCAGCAGATGGGCAGCAGCGATAATCAACAGGCGCTGCAAGCTGTCGAGGCGCTCAAGGCCAAAGGCTGGTTCCGCGATGGTTCGCTGCGACAGGCCCGCTTGGAAGGTGCCAATCTGCGCGGCGCGGCGCTGGCGAAGGCCGATCTGGAAGGGGCTAATCTGCGACAGGCCGACCTGACGAAGGCTTACCTGGGCGAGACCATTCTGCGCGGCTGCCAGTTGCAGCAGGCGATTTTGCGCGAAGCCAACATGCGCGATATTGTGCTGTGGGATGCCGACCTGACCGGTGCGGATCTGGGTAAAGCTTATGTACCTTCAGCCCGATTGCGCGGGGCATGCCTGGAGCAGGCTGATCTGCGCGAGACCAACTTCTGGCAGGCTGATCTACGCGGAGCCAGTCTGCGCGGGGCGCGGCTGACGGGCGTGCTGTTCTACGAGACGCTGTTGGACGAGTCAACCATCCTGCCGGATGGGTCGAACTGGTCGGCTACGGTTGATCTGGCGCGGTTCACGCAATCGGATCATCCGCAATTCTGGGAAGGCGAATAAGCTGTTATGGGCAACAAAGGTTGTCGGGCCATCCTATCCTTTATCGCTCCACCGCTAGCTGTTCTCGACAAAGGCTGCGGCACCGTCGTGATCGTCACGATTCTGTGGCTGGCCGGCTGGTTCCCAGGTGTGATTGCTGCCTTGTTGATTAACTTTCTTTCTTCGCCGGAAAGCGACGCCATGCGCCGCCGCACGATTATTGATGAGCGCGGTCGGCGCTATGTCGAGATTTTTCATGATGAACCGGTTCGGGCGGCGCCGGTGGCTGACGAGAAAGCCAAAGGGGCCTATATCCGGCTGGCCGACGGTGAAACCGCCGAAGTGGTCGAAGCCGAAGACGAAATCCGCCAGCGCCGCAGCCGTCTGAGCCGTTGAATGCTAACCCAAATACGAGCCAATACCATGACCCAAACATTTGCTAAATGCTGCTTCGCTGGGCTGCTACTGTTGGCTGCCGCCTGTTCGCCGCTGGCTGCGCCAACACCCACCCTGCCGCCGGTTGCGACGCTTGTGCCTTCCCTCACGCCCAGCACTACGCCAGATGTACAGGAGCTTGTCAACGGCACGCTGACGGCGCTGGCGCTCACGACTGCGCCCCTGCCCAGCGCGACGCCTTCTCCGGTGCCTTCACCGAGCGAGACTCCACTGGTGATTACGCTGCCGGCCGTCACTGGCAATCAGGTGCCACCTCCGTTCGACATCACGCTGCCGTCCGGTTGGGGAATGGCTTATGATGCCCAGGTATTGCAGGATGTCGATGGCGCGATTCTGGCCGTGCCGGTCGCGGTCTACAGCGGGCCGATCACCAACGGCACCGGCTTCATTGTTGTGTACTGGGGTTTCCCTAACTTCATCCCGCCATCTGAAGGGGAGATGCTGGGCATGGCGACTTCCGACCCAACCAGCGAAGCCCCTGACTTATGGGCGGATGGGTTGCGGCTGCTGCGACTGGCAATCGTCGAGCAGGGCTGCAACACCGGCACCGATCTCAAACGCAGCTACCGGGTCGGGCTGCTGGCGGCGGTTGGCACCCAGTTCGCGGCAGTGGATTGTCCAGAGTTGCCGGATACACGCGGTTGGTTCGCCGGTGTGATTGAGAAGGGGATTAACTTCGTCTTTTACGCCTATGCGGATCCGATCAGCGCCATGGATACCAGCAGTGGCGAATTGCAGGCCATTCTCGACACGGTGCGCTTCCGTGTGCCAGAAGTGACCGTTACGCCTGCGCCCTAGAGAAGTTGTTAGTTGTTAGTTCCTGGTTGTTCGTTGTGGGTTCAGGTCACGCCTGTTGTGAACAGACTTTGCTCGGTGTAGATTCAATCTGTTTGCTCTGATCCTGCACCGGTCAGACCTGTCGGGCAGCCGCCTTCAGGATAGCCCGCAGATCGGTATCGAAACGCTGCTGGCTGAAGAGATTTGCTGTTTGGTGCGCTGCTTGTTGGGAGAGCCGCTGGCGCAGCGCCGGATCGCGCAGTCGCAGCAACTGGCGGACATACCCATCCGCATCGTCCGCCAGCAGCAGATGCTCGTCATCGGTGAAGAGATAACCGGCCAGCGCCCGGCGGTGAGTGATGGTGGGGAAGGCGCGGCACAATGGCTCGAACACTTTCTGCTGCATCCCGACTCCGGCCAGCGAGGGCGCGAGGGCGATGTCCATTGACTCCAGGTGAGCTTCCAGATCATCCACATAGCCATCGAAGATCAGATCATTGGCCCCCGTGCGCTGGACATCGGCGGGGACTTTGCTGCCGAGGATATGAAATTCAAAGCTGCCAGGGGAGGCGGCGCGGGCGCGTGGCACGACCTCGTTGACGAGGAAACGCAGCGCAGCGGCATTATGGGGGACGCTGTAGGTGGCACCCATCGCGAACACGCGCAGCGGCTTTCGCTCGACGGGTAGACGCGCCGGACGGAGCAGATGCGGAAGGGTACGCAGTGGCAGCAGACGAACTGTGGCATCCGGATCGAGCCGCTGGTAGATGGCGAGTTCATCGGGCGTGATGGCTGCCAGCACATTGGATGAGCGCAGTGACTCGATTTCCGCCCTTTGTTTGCCGATGAAGCGGATGCGGTTGGGCAGCGAGACTCCTTTTTCGTGCAGCAGTTGCTCTGGCTCGTAATTGACCGACCGGATGACGATGGCGGCCTTGTATTGCACAGCACACCGCGCCGCGCTCCACATCCACGTCCCATGACACCACACCCAATCGGGATCAACTGCTTCCAACGCCTGCCAGACGGCTGACTGAAAGGCGGGATGCCCATATTCCCAGGAGGCACCATCGAGATAACCCGGATGGCGCAGCCGTTCCCAGCGCAGTTTTTGTTGACTCAGGGCGACCAGTGTGACCGGAATGCCGCGTTGATCGTAGTAGGTTTGCACCTCTTGATGGCGCTGATACGACGGATGACCGGTCAGTAGATGGACAGCGTGACCCAGCCGCTTCAGATCGGCAATGTTCTGCATCCGATCCTGCTCGCAAGCCCCCAGACTCGTCAGCCGCAGCAGTGCCGGATTAATGACCAGGATTCGCATTTCTGAGCCAATTCTTAAACCCATTGAGCCTTCGGCGATGATACACTGTACAAGAAGGCAAAACCATACGCAAGGAAACTCGTCATGCTTCTGGCTGTCAATTACTCTCGTCCGACGGCGGCGCTGCTGGACGACGGTCGCATCGCGCTCGATCTCTACAAGACGACTGAATGGCCGGAGATGATCGCCGAGGCCGAACGTCAACGTCCGGCTTATGTTCATTTCCCCTTCCTCGCCGGACGGCACGATCTGGAGAAGATCAGCCCGGAGCGCGTCGAGACCATTCTGGCGACCACTGCCACCCGCTATGTGAATACCCATCTCGCGCCCCGCGCCAGCGATTTCGGGCTGCCGCTGACCGAGATGAACCGCGATCATCTCCCCAGGCTGATGACCGCCATGCGCCAGGATATAGACGTAATGGTGGCGCGCTATGGACGTGAGCGCGTCATCCTGGAGAACGCCAACTGGGACCCCAATTATGACCTGCTGGCGCTGCTGATCCTGCCCGATGTCATCACTGAAGTGGTCGAAAGCACGGGCTGTGGTTTTCTACTCGATCTGGCGCACGCCCGCATGGCGGCGACTTATTTTGGCATGGATGTGTACGAGTACATAGAGCAACTCCCGACACAAGCGCTGCGTGAACTGCACATCGCCGGGACGTTGTATGATGAGGGGCAGGCGCGGCTGGTCGATCATCATCCGATGACCGAGGCCGACTGGGAACTCACGGAATGGGCGCTGGGGCAAATCCATCGGGGTGCCTGGCCGGAGCCGGCGCTGGTGGCGCTGGAGTATGGTGGGATGGGGCCAGCTTTCGCCAACCGCAGCGATCCGGCAGTGCTGGCATCCGATGTTCCACGCCTGGCGCAGGCTGTTGCCGGGCTGCGTCAGGAAGTCTGAGCTATGCCCCGCCGTCCTGCCCACTGATGTGACGTTGACGGCGGGCGTACTGGATGGCGTAATTCATGCGCTTCAGGCTGCCGACCTCACAGGCCACCACATAACCATCCGGCTTCTGCCGTCCCTGGTTGCGTTCATGCACGAACTCGGTGAAATCGACGCCTTCGTTGGCGACGACGATCTCGCCCTCGCCCCAGATTTCGGCGATCACTTCGCGCACCGCATCGGCAATCGGCTCCGGTTCGCCATCAACCATCATGACAAACTCCCGATCATCTGGAAATCGCACCACGCCCACATAGACCTTCAACATGCTGCCTGCTCCCTGTATTGGACTGAAGTCGGTTGATTATACGCCATAATCGGCAGCAGACCGATTCAGCCAATACTCATCCGAAGTCATATAATCAACGGTGTCGCAGGTTTGCGATATTCGTCAACGAGAGTGAAGGGATCACCATGCGTTACTGGATGATGTTGTGTCTTTCCATCCTGATGACCCTGCCGGCTGCGGCACAGGACACCGCGACGGTCATCACCCCGCCGGATGGATCGCAGTATGAATGGGTGGAAGTCAGCAGCGGCTTCGAACGTCCGCTGTTCGTCACCGGGGCTAATGACGGAAGGGATCGCCTGTTCATCGTTGAGCAGGGCGGCATGATCTACGCCATAGAAGATGGGGAGATGAGCGACTTCATGGATGCGACGGTGTTGGTCAGCCGCAATGCCAATGAGCGCGGTTTGCTCGGCCTGGCTTTCCACCCCGACTTTGCCACCAACGGCACCTTCTTCATCAACTACACCGATAGCAATGGCGACACGGTGGTGGCGCGCTATCAGGTGACCAGCGATGGCAACCAGGCTGATATGGACAGCGGCGCATTCATCATTCGCATCGGTCAGCCTTATCCGAACCACAATGGCGGCGACATCGCCTTCGGCCCGGATGGCTATCTCTATGTCGGCATGGGCGATGGCGGCTCGGCCGGCGACCCGCAGGGCTACGGGCAGAATCCGCAGTCGTTGCTGGGCAAGATGCTGCGCCTGGATGTGGACAATGGCTCGCCCTATGCCATCCCGACTGATAATCCGTATGCCACTGTGAACGATCAGCTTGCCCCGGAAATCTGGTCGTGGGGGCTGCGTAATCCCTGGCGCTTCAGTTTTGACCGTGCCACCGGTGACCTGTACATCGCGGATGTCGGGCAGAACCAGTGGGAAGAGGTCAACTTCCAGCCGGCGGCTAGTCCCGGCGGTGAAAACTATGGCTGGAACATCATGGAAGGCTCGCAGCGCTATTCCGGTGAACCGGTTATCGATGGGCTGGTCAACCCCTTCGCTGAGTACAATCATGGGCAGGGTTGTTCTGTGACCGGCGGCTATGTTTATCGCGGTGCGGCACTGCCGGATTTGCAAGGCGTGTATTTCTTTGGCGATTATTGTAGCGGCATCATCTGGGCCAGCTACCGCGACGCGGCGGGGGAGTGGCAGACGAATGTGTTCATGGATACCAACCTGACCATCAGTTCGTTCGGGTTGGATGATGCTGGCGAACTCTACCTCGTCAACCATGGCGGCAATGTGCTTCAGTTGGTCGCCAATAACTGACCCCGAACCGTTTCGATCCGCAAATACGTACTATAAAACAGGATGTGGCTGTGCAAGTCATATCCTGTTTTTCATGGATTGTGACTTACGTGCTGGATGTCAGGTCGCACGGCCATGTGCTGCTGCATTCCCTGAACAGTGTGAGTCCTGTTGCACAAGGAGATGATGATGAAGTGGCTCAATACCTTCCTGCTCGGCTTTCTGCTGCTGCTGGCGCTGACCCCGGCCCTGGCGCAGGAGGCGACGGTTGAATTGGAAGCCTATACCGATGACAATTTTGGCTTTAGCAGCGTGCGGCCTGCCGGTTGGCAGGATGGCGGCTTTGGTCTGTATCGCCGGGCGGACGGTGCGGCCGACATCACGCTGATCGCGCAACAAGCAGCGGCGGCCGCACCAGAAGTGCTGATGGAATCCATTCTGCCACAGCTTGGCCTGAGCGCGGCGCCAGAGAGCATCGGCACCCATGAGTCGGAAACGATGATCTGGACACTGTACCAGGTGGATGTTCCGGCTGGTGCCATGACCATTCGGGTGCATTTTGGCATGGCGCAGGCCGACAGCCGTACTTACGTCGTCTTCCTGCAATCTCCAGCCGAGGAATCGGATGTGCTGTACGAACAGGTCTTCGTGCCAATGCTCGATGCCCTGACGCCGGTCACAGTGGCGGTGGAAGACCTGCCGTATATCGTGGAAGATGTGACATTCGATAACGGTGATGTTACGCTGGCAGGTAACCTGACGCTGCCCGAAGGCGCTGGGCCGCACCCGGCGGTGGTGCTGGTCAGCGGCAGTGGGCCACAGAACCGTGACGAAGACCTGGGTTTGGGATTGAAACCCTTCAGTGTGATCGCCGATTACCTGACGCGCCAGGGGATCGCCGTGCTGCGTTACGATGATCGCGGTGTGGCTGAATCGACCGGGACATTTGCTCAGGCGACGATTGATGACTTCGCCAGCGATGCCCAGGCGGCCGTCACCTATCTGCTGACTCGTGATGACATCAACCCGGAACAGATCGGCATCCTCGGTCATAGCGAAGGCGGCATCGTGGCGGCGCGGCTCGGTGCCACCGATGACCGGCTGGCGTTCCTGGTTTCGATGGCGGGGACGGCGGTGAACGGGCTGGAGATTCTGCTGCGACAGAACGAACTGTTGCTCAAGGCCGAAGGCTTCAGCGACGAATACATTCAGTTGCAGGTCGACTTTTTGACACAGGTCGCTGAACTTCTGCCCGCTGACGATCTGGAAGCGATTGAGCAGCTCACCCGCGATACCATCAGCCAGCAGTACGCGCTGCTGCCCGACGATCAGAGGGCGGCGCTGGGCGATCTCGATGATGCAGTGGACAAGGCAGTTCAGTCGTTCATGCATAACTATGCGGCCAATGCCTGGTTCGAGTCTTTCCTCAACAATGATCCGGGGCTGGACTGGGCGCAGACGACTATACCCGTGTTGTTCGTTCTGGGGGGCAAGGATTTGCAGGTGCCGGCTGATGTGGTTCAGGCTCCATTTGAAGCGGCGATGGCCCAGGCCGGTAACGAGGACTTCGAGGTGGTGGTATTCCCCAACGCCAATCATCTGATGCAGGAAGCTGAGACCGGCGCGATTTCGGAATATGCGACGTTGGCGCAGGAATTCACACCGGAGTTCCTGCCGACTGTCGCCAAGTGGATTCTGGAACGGGTGGATGTAGCAGGTTAATCCTGCAATCGGTGCATTCCCCTCCTGGTCCAATGAATCAGGAGGGGGGCATGCTAATTCAGGATTAAGATCAACCCGACGACGAGTTCAAACGCTGCTGTGCTGATGAAGCTGCCGGTCAGCGCCGGACGATCCAGCGCGACGCTGACCAACCGGCTGATCAGCACCAGCAGGAAAACCGCGCCGACGGTCTGATATACCACAGCCTGATTCAGTAGCAGCGGCACAACCCCCAGCGCGAGGGACAATGCCCCAAAATTGACACGAATTTCCAGCAGACCGTTGCCGTCATTCGGCGTCAGATGACCGATGGCTGCGGCGGCTTTAGGCTGGGCGAAGGCGTAGAGGCCGAACAGGATCAGCGCGATGCAGGCTGCAATGTTCAGGATCATTTCCATCAGCTTGAATCTCCCACAAGGCTTTGTGTCTGCATCAGGTCAATATAGCGCGTCAGATACTGGATGAAGTGCTGGCGTTCCTCATGGTTCAGCAGGCTGAAGAGGGATCGCACCTGTTCGAGCAGATCGGTCTGGATGGCCTGAAACCGTTCCCAGCCGGCCTGTGTCAGCAGCACATCCACCGAGCGCCGATCAGCTTCGCGCTGTTCGCGCACCACCAGCGGTGGACTGACTGACTCCAGGCGCTTGACCAGGCCAGTCATGGTGGCGCTGGTCAGATGATGCTGCCGGGCGATTTCGCCAATCGGGCAGCGGCCATTCCGTTCAGAAAGGGTTTTCAGGACATAGAATTGAGGCGGGGTCAGTTGATGAGCCGCCAGATACGCGCCGAGTCGCTTTTCACCATCCAGGACAATGGTGAACAACAGCGACCACAGGACATTGACATCCGAATCGAGGTGCGTATCCACGAGCCTTTGAGCAGCACAATGAACGAATAATGTTGTTCAGTGTAGCTTGTTTAGAGCGCAGACGCTACTGTCGGCAGATCCTCCAGAATATCGTGCAGCTTCGGCCAGATGCGATCATCCGGCACCAGCCACTTGCGGCTCACCAGAAGGTGGTGGTCGAGCAAGACCATGCCATGAAAGCGCTCCATGCTCAATGCCTGGTGTACCCGCCCATCCGTATCAGCCAGCAAGGGGAATTCAGGGGGCATGGCACTGCTGACGTAAAATCCGTACAACAGATGTGGCTCGTCGCGCGCAACCAGCGCCATGTTCACGCCCTGCCGTTTGAAGCTGTAAAAGTTACGTTGCAACCACAGGATGCGCTGGATGCTGATGGCATTCCAGACATCACTGATGAAGCCCAGCATCAGCCCATTTTCGCCGATGAGATCAGCCAGAAAATGAGTCTTGTTCGCATGGTCGCGAATCAGGAAGTTGGTAATGGAATGGCTGAGCGGCGGGCCAAGCTCCAACGTCACGTTGGCAGAATCATAGTTCATTGGGTGTAATGCTCCTCATTGCACGGACTACCCTTAGTATAAAGCATTAATTTGGCGAATCTAATCAATCCTGAATTAAGGTTTTGTGGCAGATAGTCGCCAAATCTTAAGTGGACGGTTGAGTCGAGCAGCGTGAGAGGCGGTACAATACAAGTTAACATAAATGAGCAGGAGGGCAGCGACGATGGGCGGTACAAACTTCATGCTGCAATGGCCGACGGCTGATGGTCGGGTGACACGACCCTACGATGCTGTCACCGGCCTGATTGGACTGGCAGCACCCGCCGGTACACCGGTGAAATCCGGTGCACCAGGAATTGTCATCATGGCGGATGCTGATACTGTGCAGATCAAGTCCGGGTTGTACAGTGTGATCTATGACAACCTGCGCCAGATTCGGGTGCAATTGGGTGATGATGTCAGCGCCGGCGACCTACTGGGCGAATCGGCTGGGCCGGAGATTCGCCTGAGCATTCACCAGACGATTGATCCGACGCCGCTGCTGATGGCTGCGCCACCTCCAGCGGTTGCTCCGGCGGCGCCGCCTGCGCCGGTGCCAGCTCCAGTGCCAGCAGGTGGCGTGGCTACGACGAAATGGTATGTGACGCCCGTACAGAGTGGGCTGCGCATTCGTGAGAAGCCGGTGGATGGCAACCCGATTGGTCAGGCTGGCATTGGTGACATCCTCGAAGTATTGGACTCACCAGCGGTTGCTCGTTCCCGGCTGGGCGTTGAAGGCCAGTGGGTCAATGTGCGGACATTGTTCGGGGTGACCGGCTTCAGCGCGGCGCAATTCCTGCGCGAGTACACCGGCCCGATTACGACACCTGCGCCACTCCCGCCTATGCTCGGTGTGACTGGCATGAATCTCGATCCGCACAATCCGCTGGGGCATCCTGCGCCAGAACGGCTGAAAGGGTTGGGCTGGATACGGGTCAAGTTCAATGTGTCGTATAACCCGGATAACAACAGCTTCGGCAACACCGATGTCAATGCCACCTTCAACCGGATGCGCCCGTTTCTGAAACCCTACACCGATGCCGGCCTGAAAGTGCTGATGGTCTTCACCCATCAGTTGTTCGGCGAGGGGGCAGGCTATCACTGGCCGTCGATGGACAGCGGCCGCTGGAATGAGTTCATCCCACGTTATGCCGATTTCGCCAAACGGACGGCGGCGCTCTTCGCCGGGCTGGGACTGGTTCACGCCTACCAGATCTGGAATGAACAGGATACTGACCCCGCAGTGGCGCGCGCGGCGGTTCCGATTCCAGCCGGGGATTATGGCAACATGCTGACCCAGACCATTCGCGCCATCCGCAGCGTCGACTCCAGCACGCCGATCCTCACTGGCGGTCACGTCGGCGGGCCAGATCGTGGCAGTGCTTATGCCCGTGCTACGCTCTCGGCCATGCCACCCGATGTGCGCCCGGATGGCATAGCGACTCATCCCTACGGGCGCGGCGTCAGTGGTCATCCCTTCAGCAATTGGGGGCCGCTCGATGAAGAAATCCGTAAGTACGCTGCTGTCATGCCGGGGCGTCCGTTGTGGATCACTGAATGGGGAGTGCTGGATCGGCAGGGTGACATGGGCGTGGTCAACGATGTTGCCAGTTATGCCCAGGGTTTCATCAACATCATCAAGTCACAGTTCAGCGGGCAGATCGCCGCTGCCATCTGGTATGCCTGGGCGGATGGGATGGATAATGGTTATGGTCTGGTGGGGCGCGATGACCAGCCGAAGCAGCCCCTCTGTCAACAATTTCTGACGCTTTAGGATCATTTCATGCCCACACCCTTCACCCACCTGGCGAGTGCCCAGCGCATGTTGCATGACGCTGCGCTACCTGCTGATCTGCGGGACACACTGACGGCGGAATGCCCGGCTTTTCTGCTGGGCAGCATCGCCGCCGATGCCCGCAACAGCGGTGACCTCAAGCGCGAGGATACCCACTTCTATTCCTACGATCAGGGCATCCACGACCATCCCTGGCGGGTGATGCTGGGGCGCTTCCCCCAGTTGTGGCAGCCGAGTTCCCCTGCCCAGCGGGCTTTTCTGCTCGGTTATGTCGGCCACCTCTCGATGGATGAACGCTGGTCGCTGGACATGCTGGGGCCTCACTTCGCCCAGCGCGAGTGGGGGACGCGGACGTTTCGCTTTCTGATGCTGCACATCTTGCTGATTTATATGGACGAGCGTGATCAGCAGGCGTTGGAAGGGTGGCAGGCCGGGACGCTGCTGCGGGCCGATCCGCAGGCTTGGACACCCTTCATGACCGATCTCATCCTGCGCGACTGGCGTGACTTCATCGGTGCACAAATCCTGCCCGGCGGAGCCAGCCAGACGTTGGCGGTCTTCGGCGGGCGGATCAACAAACAGCCGGAAGAACTGCGCGCCATCCTCGATGTGCCGCAGCGGATGCAAACCGACCTCTGGGACAATATCGCGCCCGATGTTCTGGCCGAGGTCGAAGCCGGCATGTATGCCCATGCTGTTCAGCAGATGACCTTGTTCTGGGAGACGATGCGATCAAGCTGATGTACAATGATGTCAACCAAAAGGGTGACCACCGATGACCAATCACGCGACTCATCAGTTAGGCATTGCCGAGATCATCGGTGACAAACGCGACGCCATTTTGCGATTGGCTGACCAATATGGCGCATCCAATGTGCGAGTGTTTGGATCGGTGGCGCGGGGTGAAGCCCGGCCTGACAGCGATGTGGATTTGCTCGTGAGTTTCCCGCCAGATCGTAGCATCTTTGTTCTGGTGGGATTATGGCTCGATCTCAAAGACCTGATGGGGCGCAATGTCAGCCTGGTCGCCGATGGGATCGATGATAAGCCCTTTCTCGAACGGATTCTTCAGGATGCCACCACATTATGACTTCTCGGAGAGTAGAATTGGGCATCATCCACAGCGAGTGCGCGGCGAGATCACTGGCTGCTGGAGGTCGGGCGGGGTGTCATCTTCGTGCAGGCTGCCGACGATGATATAGGGTGTGCCGCCCACCGCTGTCAGATCGACATCATTCAGGAACGGGAAGTAATCGCAGTCAGCAGGCGGCAGATCGATCGCCAGAAGGCCATCATCATCGGGGGTCATCAGCCGCTTTTCCGTCAGGCTGTAGCGCATCACCGCCTTATCGCCCACCGCTAACTGGAGCGTCACCGGATCGAGCGAGTTATTCCACACCACATACAGCCTTTCACGACGGTCAGGCTTATCGAAGCGGATCACCGTCGCCCGGTTGTCGATGGTCTGAATCACGGGATTGGTCAGCCGTCCCTGACCGAACAGATCGGCCACCAGCCGGTAGGCCAGCGCCGCCGGGCGGGGTGTCCCCGGCAGTGGATGATGGCTGAAGCACACCGCGTTGGCCTCGTTGCGATACAACCCAAAAGCGTCGCCGCTGCACAGTGCGCCGTTCAGGCACATCTCACCATAGTGAAAACGGAAGTTGGTTCCGCCGGGTTGGTTGCCACAGTCGTCATACAGTTGATGATAGAACACCACTTCCGCGCCCTCGGCCCAGGCATAGGCGCTGCTCTGAATGAAGAATCGCGCCTGCTGCGCGGCGGTAGAGTAAAGCTGTTTTTCTTCCGGTTGTTCTGACCATATGCGCCCCGGATAATCATCCCAGACCGGTGTGCCGCTCTCGTTCAGCCAGATCGGGCGCTCCAGCTCATAGGCGATCAGCGTCTGTTTGACCCACTTCACCAGCCAGCCGCTGCGCCAAGGATAGGTGTAGTTGTGGACGGCGACGGCATCCATGTACCAGTTGTACTGTTCGCGCAGTGGATCGTCCTCGTAGATCGCCAGCACCCAGGCCAGCCAGTTATCCTGGGTAGCGAACAGCAGGCCGCCGAACATCACCTGCGCTTCCGGGTCGATCCACTTGATGAGGATGTAAGCGGTCTTGAGCAGCCGGGCGTAATCAAGGATGCTGGCTTCCCAGAATGGTTTGTGATCCGGCTCGTTCCAGATTTCCCACAGGCGGATGCCCTCGTCATCCGACCAGCCGAGTTCCTGTGCCAGCGCCCCGCCGGGTTTGTAGCGCTGGACAGCCTCGACCACAAAACGCGCCCAGGGATTATCCGGGTTGATGGCTTTGCCTTCACGTGGCGTATCGCTGCCATCGGCGAAGATCGGCAGTTGCAGCCCCTTCATGCGGGTGCCGTCGCGGTAAAACTCGGGCTTGCCCAGCAGGATGGCGTTGATGCTCAGGCCATGCGCCAGATCTTCCCGCACCAGCCGATCATAGCCGCTCCACTCGAATTCGCCCGGCGCGGTCTCGACTCGACTCCAGTATAGCGGCCAGCGGTTCCAGCCAGCTCCGAGTTCCAACGCTTTCTGATAGCGTTCGTCGCTGGTGTCTTCCTCGACGCCGCTGATGTGGTTGATGCCCAGTCGAGGTGAACGCAGATACTCGTCACGGGCATTGCTGGCCGATGAGAATTGAAGGCCGAGCAGGAGCGTGAGAATCAGGAGTGGCAGCGCGCGCTTCATAACTATCCCTGGATGACCTAACAGACAACAGAAGAGCGAACCAGATAGGTTCGCCCCCATCTCAGATTATAGCGAAAAGGCGCGATTATGCTTCGTTGAGAATCTGGCTCATGGTCGCGGCGTCGATGTTGCCGCCGGAGATGACCACGCCCACCCGTCCCTTGGCCTGGGCGGCACTGCTGAGAACCGCCGCCAGCGCCAGCACACCCGATGGTTCCATCACCAGTTTGAGGGTGAAGAAAGCGAAGCGCACCGCTGCCTTGATGTCTTCTTCCGTCACCGTCACCATATCATCGACGTGTTCCAAAATCAGCGGGAAAGTCAGTTCGCCCAGTGCTGTCGTCCGCGCGCCATCGGCGATAGTCATGGGGTAGGGGATGGTGACAAGCTGGCGGGTGCGGAATGATTGGGTGGCATCGTCGCCTAGCGCTGGCTCTGATCCGATCACGCGACAGTTCGGCAGCAGCCCTTTGGTCGCTACAGCACAGCCGCTCAGTAATCCCCCGCCGCCTACACAGGCCAGCAGCAGATCCAGCGTTCCGGTTTCCTCGATCAGTTCCAGCGCGGCTGTCCCTTGCCCGGCTATGACATGCGGATGGTCGAAGGGCGGGATGATGGTGTAACCGTGTTCGGCAGCCAGCGACTCGGCTACCTGCTTACGGTCACTCTCGCTCGGTTGGTACAGCACGACCGTCGCGCCATACCCGCGCGTCGCTGCCAGCTTGGTCGCCGGGGCATTATCTGGCATGACGATGGTGGTCTGCACCCCCAGCAGCTTGCCGGAGAGGGCGATGGCCTGGGCATGGTTTCCGGAAGAATAGCTGATGACGCCCCGTCGTTTCTCGGCATCGCTCAACCGTGACATGGCGTTATAGGCACCGCGAAACTTGAACGCCCCCATGCGTTGCAGGTTCTCGCACTTCAGAAAGACCTCGGCTCCGGCGCGTTCGTTCAGGATGCGCGAGGTGATGACCGGTGTTCGATGAGCAACATCCTTCAGGCGTTCGGCAGCCGATTGCACATCAGCCAGTGTGACAGCGGACATAGGACCTCATTCAGTGGGTGAAATGGATGAAGAAGGGAAGAAAATACCATCAAGTCTACAAACAATCGCCGGCTGGATTCTCATCCAGGTAGAATTGGAGATCCGCCATGAGCGATCCACTCGGCTTTCAGACGTCTGGCGGTTGCGATCTGGTCACGCACATCGACATCGATGTCGGATTTGTGGTCATAGTAATAGGATAGGGCAGCATGAACCGCTGCTAATGACACACCGTATCCATCTGCAATCTCATCCGGCGTCTGCTGGTGATACAGTGTCGCAATCACCACATCGCTGACGCGCAGCCCCGTGCCAGCGATACAGGGACGTCCGCCCCGTATCGATGGCGTGCTTGTAATCAGGTTAATGCTCAGGATGACCGTATCCAACGCGCAACTCCAAAGCCCATTTGTTGGTATTCAGTCTACCGCTGCAAGACGACCTGCGCCACCTGGCGTCCGCTGGTGGTCAAGTGCATATGACCATTCTGCCGTTCGATGAGACCCTGCTGTGCCGCCTGTTTTACGGCTGTCTGGGCGAAGGTCGCTTTCCATTTCAGTTGATCGGTCAGGTGCGCCATCTCGCTCTCATGTTCCTCGCCGGCCTGCGTCTCGTGCTGGCTCAGATGCACCAGCAGCATCTCGATGGCAAAGCGCTGCCGACGCCGACTGCGCTCCAGCCGCCGGGCGATCAGGCCGCGTTCAGGCGCGAATACCAGCGCCGCCAGGAAGAAGACACCGGTCATGGTCGCCATTGCGCCGGCGATATTGACATTGCCGATCAGCCGCGCCGCCCAGTAGCCACTCAGCGCCGAGGCCACGCCGATCAGCACGCTCAGGATCAGCATCCGATTGAGCCGGTCGGTCAGCAGATAGGCCGCCGCCGGTGGCGCAATCATCAACGCGACGACCAGGATCGCGCCGACGTGATCGAATGCGCCGACAACCGTCACCGAGACAACCGTCATCAACCCGTAGTGGATCAGGCTGGGGGCGAAACCGAGCGCCGCCGCCAACCCGGCATCGAACGTCGCCAGCTTCAGTTCTTTGTAGAACAGGATGATGAAGCCCAGGTTGAGCAGCCCGATCAGCCCCATCACCCACACGCCGCGTGGCAGGTCAAGCCCCAGGATGATCGAACGGTTGAACGGCGCGAAGGCCAGTTCACCCAGCAGCACAACATCCGTATCCAGATGAACGCCGCTGAAGTCGCGGCTGATGATGATGACGGCGATGCTGAACAGCGCCGGGAATACCAACCCAATCGCCGCGTCAGATTTCACCCGTCCGGTTCGCAGCAGCAGTTCCGAGAGCGAAACGGTCAGGACGCCACTCAACACCGCGCCGACGAACAGCAGCGGATTGTGCAGATCACCGACCAGCATGAACATGATGACGATGCCGAACAGCACCGTATGGCTGATGGCGTCGCTCACCAACGACATCCGCCGCAGCACCAGAAACACCCCTGGCAGGGCACAGGCCGCTGCCACCAGCGCGGCGACCACTTGAATTTCAATCATCGAAGCATTCATCGTTCCATCACCTATTCCGGCATCCCAACGCGCGGGAGGCCGTCGTATCACACTTTCACCCAGCGGCGTATACTGTGTCAGCCTGGGTCGATTGCAGCAGCTTACGCACCTGTTCGACGCCAGTGGGGGTTAAGGCCCATAAGCCAGGGAAGGCTTCCCGCGCCAGTCCGGTTTCAGCCAGCGCCTTGAGCGCCTGCGGTACATCGCATTGTGGTACTGCCGCCTGCAAACTCTTGAGCGGATGGGCGTGCAGCGGATCGCCATGATGTTCGCCCATCTCATACAACGCTTCCAGCACCGCCGCTGTTCGCAACTGCCGCCGGTTGCGCCGCTGCCTCATCCAGTCCCACACGATGCCGCGTTCAGCCGCGAACAACAGCGAGAGCAGGGTGATGACGCTGATGACCAGCACGATCACCGGCCCGGTTGGCAGTCCACGCTCCAGGCTGCTGATGAGTGCGCCGATGACCCCGGAAGCCGCGCCAAATCCACCGGAGAGCCCGACCATCAGACCAAAGCGATTCGTCCACTGCCGCGCCGCCACCCCTGGGGCGACGATCATGGCGCTCATCAGCACCACGCCGACGGTCTCCAACCCAATGACGACGGCGATGACAATTAGCGCCGTCAGCAGCAGGTCGAGCAGCCGGGCATTGAAGCCGAGGGTGGCAGCATAGTGCGCGTCGAAACTCAGCAGCTTGAATTCCTTCCAGAAGATGATGACCAGCGCCAGCGCGATCAACCCGACCAGCGCCATCCACACCACTTCATCCTGCACCAGCGCTGCCGCCCGTCCAAAGATGAACTTATCCAGACCGGCCTGATTGGCGTTGCCCTGTCGCTGTACCCAGGAGAGCAGGGCTACCCCCAGGCCGAAGAACACCGCCAGCACGATGCCCATCGCGCTGTCTTCCTTGATGCGTGTCTGCTGGGTGATGGTCAGCATCAACAGCATCCCCAGCCCACACATCACTGCCGCGCCGATCATCAGTGGCAGGGGAGCTTTAACGCCGATCACCAGAAAGGCGATCACCACCCCGGGCAGCGCCGCGTGACTCATCACATCGCCCATCAGACTTTGCTTACGCAGCACGGCGTAGGCGCTCAACACGCCGCTGACCAGTCCGATCACGGCTGCGCCCAGCGCGACGGTGCGGATGGTGTAATCGGTCAGGAGCAGTTCAAAGATATTCATGGTGATACTCACTTATTCAGCAGCAGTTCGACCTTGCCGCCATAGGCACGGCGCAGGTTGTCCGGGGTGAAGACCGCCTCGACCGGCCCGGACGCGATGGCGCGCACGTTGAGCAGCAGCACCCGGTCAAAATACTCCGGCACAGTTTGCAGATCGTGATGAACCACGACTACCGTCTTGTTGGCTTTCTTGAGTGACCTCAGGACATCGACGATGGTTTTCTCCGTCGTCGCGTCCACACCCTGGAACGGCTCGTCCATGAGATAAATCTGGGCTTGCTGCGCCAGCGCCCGCGCCAGGAAGACGCGCTGCTGCTGACCGCCGGAAAGCTGGCTGATCTGGCGGTTGGCATAATCTTCCATGCCAACGGACTTCAGCGCATCCAGCGCGATCGCACGATCAGCGGCGCTGGGGCGGCGCACCCAGCCCAGCGCCCCGTAACGCCCCATCAGCACCACATCCAGCGCATTGGTCGGGAAGTCCCAGTCAACGCTGCCGCGCTGTGGCACATAGGCCACCTTCTGTCGCTGCTGACGGTACGGCTTGCCATAGATCAACACCTGCCCGGCAGAGGACTCGATCAGCCCCAGGATGGCCTTGATGAGGGTCGATTTGCCGGCACCGTTGGGGCCAACAATCGCCATCAGCGTTCCTTCCGGTACTTCCAGATCAACATCCCACAGCACCGGCGCTTCACGGTAAGCTACCGTCAGGTCTTCAACCATGATCGGGTAGCGGTCATGATGCTCGGTCATGTTATTGTCCTTGTTGTGGCGTGGGATTCAGGGCAGCCACAATGGTGTCAACATTATGGCGGATCATGCCGGCGTAAGTGCCGTCCTGGGTATCCGGCTGCCCCATTGCATCCGAGTACAACGCCCCGCCGTTGGCGACGGTCACACCCTGAGCCGCTGCTCCAGCGATGATGGCGTCCATCACATCCGGCGGCACACTGGTCTCGACGAAGATCGCCGGCACTTTGCGGTCGATGATGAGCTGAATGGTGCGGCGAATGTCTTCCACTCCAGCTTCGGCAGCCGTGGTGATGCCCTGCGGGGCGAACACTTCAATGTTATAGGCCCGTCCAAAGTAAGCGAAAGCGTCATGCGCGGTGATGAGAATGCGCTGCTCCTCTGGAATAGTGGCAATGGTTTCCAGCGCCATGTTGTGTACATCGTTCAGGCTCTGGCGATAGGCATCAGCCGCCAGGCTATACCGCCCGCTGCTATCTGGATCGAGTTTCGTCAGTTCGTCGCGCACGATAGTCACCAGTTGCGCCCACAGGCTGACATCCATCCAGATGTGCGGGTCTGGCGCATCGTAGCCTTCATGTTTCTTGATGAGTTCCGGTGGCAGCCGATCTCCCAGCGCGATGACTGGCTTGCTCTGGCCGATCTGTTGGAAGATTTCGCTCAGGCGCGCTTCCAGATTTAAGCCGTTGTAAAAGATGATCTGGGCATTGCTGATCGTCTGCACATCATTCTCGCTGGCGGTGTACAGGTGCGGGTCAACCCCTGGCCCCATCAGTTGGGTGACATTCACGCGGGTGCCGCCAATGCTCTTGACCATATCGGCGATCATCCCAGTTGTGACGACGACATTGATGGCTGGGCGCGCGTCTTCGGTTGGGATGATGATCTGTGCTGCTTCCGGGGTGGGCGTAGCTGCCGGTGTTCCCGCGCAAGCTGCCAGCAACAGGGCAAGGATGAGCAGTAGTCCGTAACGAATGGGCATGGTGTTGGATCTCCTTGATTATACGTGATGACGATTGTTTAATGGATTTAATCCAACCTTTAATCGCATCACATATCGTTTTTAGTCATGTCTAAATAGTAGGGATGAAAGTGTATTTTGTCAAGGCAGGTGCGGGCATAAATGGACTGAATTGGCTCGGACTAAAGACAGATTTTCGAAGCTTAGTCAGCGGATCCAGATCGCGCCTTCACCGCCACCGTTGGTCAACTGAACCACATCGCTGCCATCCGGACTCATCATGAAGACTTCCTGCTGCTCGCTGAAGGGGGACACCGCGTTGAAGGTGATCCAGCGACCATCCGGGCTGAACTGTGGATTCTGCTCCCAGGCCAGACCATCGTAGAGGATACGTATATCGCTGCCGTCGTGGCTCATGATGGCGAGCGCCGCCCGACCATTGGCTTCCTGATCGCCATTAAGACTGGTGCTGTAGATGATCTGGTCGCCATCCGGGCTGTAAGTCGGCAACCAGTCACGCGCCTGATTATTGGTCAGGCGGGTCACCTCGCCTGTCTCGAAGCTGAACTCAGCGATCTCGTGGGTATCCTGATCGTCGGCCTTGCCGGTGGTGAATACCAGGTATTGTCCATCGGGACTGTAGCGTGGCTCGGTGTTCAATTGCCCATTGTTCACCAATTCTTCCAGGCCGCTGCCATCGGGACGGATGCGATACAGCCGCATGTTACGGTTCTCATCGGTATCGCTTGAGAAGGCGATCCACTCTCCATCGGGACTCCAACTGGGCGAACGATCCAGCACTCCATTGTTGGTCAACTGACGGAGATCACCTGTCACCAGATTGAGGATATACAGGTCAAAATCGCCATCCCGGTTGGACTGAAACACCAGCGATTGTCCATCGGGTGCGACGCTGAGATAGGTATCATTACCGCCGTCGCTGGTCAACTGAGTTTGGTTGCCCGTCGCCATATCCATGCGGTACAGATCATAATTGTTGTTGCGCCGGGCAAAGAAAATCATCACCCCGCCGATGTCCTGGGCGATGGGGTTGACTGCCTCGGCCTCACGCACCCCGACCGGTATCAGGGTTGGCGTCGTCGCCAGCGTTGGCAGGACACTCCCATTCGGCACCAGCGTAGCGCGCCCGGCTTCGCTGGTCGGGTCAAGCGTCGGGATGACATTCTGAGAATCGTTCACCGGCGCGGTCGGATTGTTCTCGATGGCGGTCGGCTGAATCGACACACCAGCACCGCCCGACGTCAGAAAATTGACCACGATCACCACGATCACTACCAGCACCGCCAATAATCCGCAGCCGATCACACCGCCGATAGCCGCGCTCAGCCAGATGTTGTTGCTCTTCTGTTTGCGCCGCCGCACATAACCACCGAGGTAATTGGTGCTGACTGGTGCCGGGGTCATCGGCGCGGCCTGGGGTACGTTGTAGACGGGCTGTGGTTGCACCACAGGCTGCGGTTGTGACATCACCGGCTGAGTATTCTGCCGCAGTTGCGCATTGGGCTGGGTATCATGCAGTGTCGAAAGCGGGCGGTTGAGCGCTTTCTTCAGTCCATCGCTCAGGGCCACTGCCGTCTGAAAGCGTTCCTCTGGCTTCTTGCGCAGCGCCTTCAGGATCATCTCTTCCACGCTCAACGACAGGTTGGGGTTGAACAACCGGGGTTGCGGTGGGGGAGTCGTCACCTGCATCACGGCGATGCCATAGGGGGTATCGGCATGGAAAGGACGCTTGCCGGTCAGCATCTCGTACAGCATCACGCCCAGCCCATAGATGTCGCTGCGTCCATCCAGCGTCAGACCCTGCGCCTGCTCTGGACTCATGTAGCTCGGCGTTCCGACCACGCCCTGGGTGGTGATGCCGCTGGTCGCCTGTTCCCCCAGCACGCGGGCGATACCAAAATCGGTCAGGTAAGCGCCGCCGTCGTCATCCAGCAGCACATTACTCGGCTTCAGATCGCGGTGCAGCACATTCTTGCTGTGGGCAAAGTCCAGCGCCGGGGCGATTTGCTCGATGATGTTGAGCGCGACTTCCGGCTCAAGCGCCCCCTTTGCCAGCAGATCATCTATTGAGCCGCCGTTCATCAGCCGCATCACAATGTAGGGGCGCCCGTTGTACTGTCCATAATCATGCACCGGCACGATATTGCGATGTTCCAGTTTGGAGACGATGGCGACTTCCTGATTGAAGCGCTGGAGGTAGGTATCGTCGTTGATATACTGCTCCGGCAAAACCTTGACGGCCACCGAACGATTCATCGAGACCTGATGAGCGCGGTAGACGGTTGCCATCCCGCCTTTGCCCACCACTTCCTCAATCGCATAGCCGTTTATCGTCTTGCCGATCAGATCATCCGCCATAAGGGTTCCTTGTGGAAGCCGGATTATTCGTTCATTATACGGCATGGTCAGGGCTGAAAACAAACCGTGAATCGGTTATGATCGAGGCATCGTCTCATGATGCCGCTGGATCGCTCCCATGACTCGCATCGCACCTGACAACCTCATCCATCTGCGCGAAGTCGCCCGCACCCAGCGCGGCTGGATTTATCGATCACCTCAGTGCCATTTGAGTAGCAACCGGACCACAAATCTCTATACTTGGCACATCGCATAACATCTATAATCTGGGTATCAGAAGTCGTCTAGCGAGGGAGTGAACCTCACAATGCACATCATTAAAGGCTGGATGGACCCGGATACCCGTTCTATCGTCTATGTTCGGTATCTGCCCGGCTGGACATGGGAGGACCATCACCAATCAGTCAAAGCACTAGCTGACAGTGATACTCCTGTGTCGCCTCCCGTGCAGTCTCCACCCTTTACATATACCATCGTTGATTGGCGTGGCACACGCCTGCCTTTGAAGGGATCAATTTCTGCCCAATACCGCAAGCTGCCGGACAATGTACTGGTGGTCATCGTTCTGACTGATTCCTTCGCTCATAGTATGGTGCATATTGGGATTAAGATGCGTAACGATAACCAGTTTGTCACCTGCCGCAGCATTGAAGAAGCTGAGAAGATCATCAACCGTCATCGGGCTGAACGTAGTTTGCCTACCCTCGAGCTGGTCAACTGGGTCAATACCTTCGCCACTTCTATGGCTCTTTCACCAGACCCTTAGTACGCTTTTTGAGTGTGGTTTCAAATGCTTCCCGCTTGCATCAGGTGTTAGGCAGTACTGGGCTCACATCACCCTACCCCTGACAATGACCAGCGCCGTCCTTGTTGAAAGCAAGGTTCTGTCTTTGCGTTCCAACTGGATGAGTGAATGGTAATGATCGCTCTCGCATCAGGCAAAGTGAGAGCATTTTTGCTACACTGGCGCAGCCGGTCATTATGAGGAAGCTGTCGAATTGCTCAGCCAACATAACATTACTCATCTGCGCGAAGTCGCCCGCACCCAGCGCGGTTGGATCAAGGCGCTACTCTGGTCGCCCAATGGTCGCTCGGTGGCGATTGCCAGCGCCGACGGGATCACCTTTCACGATGCCCAAACGCTCAAACTGATTGCACCCCTCAAAGGTCATGATGCGCCGGTCAAAGCCATCGCTGTTGATCGAAGCGGTTCAATCCTCGCCTCGGCCAGCGCCGACACCACTGCCCGTCTCTGGCGTTTGCAGCAGGGTGGGGCGCAGACCCTCCTGACCGGACATGCCGACTCGGTGGATGCAGTGGCGCTCTCGCCGGATGTTGCCCTGGTCGCTACTGGCAGCGCCGACAAAACGGTTCGGATTTGGGATGTCGCCAGCGGTCAGCAGCGGATGGTATTGACCGACCACACCGATGAGGTGACGAGTCTGGTATTTCTCTCCAACAGCCAGTTCGCCAGCGGCAGTTGGGATCGCACGGTGCGCATCTGGGACATCGAGTCCGGGGGCTGCCAGCACACGCTGCTGCATCAGGATTGGGTGCGGCATCTCACGCTCAGCCCGGATGGTCAAACCCTGGCCTCGTCCAGCCGTGATGCCACGGTGCGCCTGTGGGATGTGGAAACAGGGACAGAGAAGCTCCGCCTGACCGCCCACGCCAACGGAGCCGACTGTGCCGCCTTCAGCCCGGATGGTCAGCTGCTGGCGACTTCGGGCCGCAACAACGCCATCACGTTCTGGTCGCTGCCGACAGGTCAACCGCTGCATGTCATCCGCGACCACGACAAACCTGTCCTGACGCTGGCCTTCAGCCCGGATGGGACGCGCCTGGCGACGGGGAGCGGCGACAATACGGTGCGGATGTGGGGCGTGGACTGAAGGGAATTAACCCCCGATGCGTAAAATCAGCGATTGCGAGATGGCTCCGTCATAGAGACGACAAACCTTAACTTGAAAAAGAACTAAAGTTCTATTATAATCGACTTGAATCAAAACGGGATGATCCATGACCACCTATGCTCTGACTGTTTTGCGGGGACAATTCCAGTTTGCCCAGGAGTGGCTCACCAGTACGATGGAGGAGGTAACACCCGAAGTCGCTGCCTGGCTGCCACCCGGGCTGGCGACGCCCATCAGCGCCCAGTATGCTCACACGCTCACCAGCGCCGATCTGCTGGTGCTGGTTGCCGCTGCGGGGAGCGAACCGCTGATGGCATCAAGCTATGCCGGTCGTACGGGTTTCTCCCTTGCCCCAGAAGGCGAATGGTACGAATGGGGGCGCAGCCTTGAGATCGATCTGGAGGCGGCTCACGCCTATGGTCGCGCGGTCTTTCAGGCCATCGATGATTATCTGGCAACCCTGACCGATGAGGCGTTGTTCGAAACGGTTGATGGTCGTGAGTACGGGCTGGACATCATTCCCCGCTGGGATGTCCTCAGCCTGGCGCTGCTCGATCTCCATGTCCATTCCGGCGAGATCGCTGCCCTCAAAGGCTTGCAGGGATTGCGTGGCTACCCGTTGTAGGGCTATGCCGGCTGTCACGTGAGACCGTAACAAACAGGCCATCACGCTGGTCTTCAGCCCAGAAGGGACGCACCCTAAAGGGCTGTGAGTCAGGCTGTGGGCTTGTTTTCAACCGGCGCAGTCAGTCTGCCGGGGAACCAGGCCCATCGGCCCAGCAGCACGGTGATCGCCGGGACGAGCATGGTACGGACCACGAAGGTATCCAACAGTACACCCACTGCAACAGCGAATCCCAGTTCAATCAGCCCGATAATCGAGCCAGTCATCAGCGCCGCGAAGGTGCCAGCCAGAATGATGCCGGCTGAGGTGATGATCGCGCCGGTGGCTGCCACGGCATGATGGACACCATCCCGGTTGCCACGTATCGGAACTTCTTCCTTGATACGTCCGACGAGAAAGATGCTGTAATCCACCCCCAGCGCCACCAGGAAGATGAAGGTGAAGAAGGGCATATACCATGACAGTCGTTCGACACCCAGCGTCAGCCGGAACACCACATCAGTCAGCCCCAGCGTGAAGGCGAAAGTCAACGCGACCGTGAGGATCAGATACAGCGGTGCCACAAGGCTGCGTAGCATCAGCAGCAACACCAGGAATATCCCCAGCAGCACAAATCCCAATGTGCGCCCAAAATCCCGACTGATCGTATCGCGCACATCGGTCAGCACGGCTGTCTGTCCGGTGACGACGGCCTGTTTGCCATCGGTGGCAAAAGCTGCCAGATGCTGGCGAATGGCCGTCACCGTGTCCATGGCCGGGAAGCTCGCCGGATTCTCGCTCAGGAACAACGTGAGCTTGAAGGCCGTATCGTCCTGGGCGACATAGGTGCTGGTCAATTGATTAATCGAATCTGTTCCACCTAATGCAGGCGCAGCAGCCAGCAGCGGTGCCAGTGCTGAAGGCATCAGATAGGCATCTGGCATCGCTTCAAAACGCTGCGAGACACCCTCCAACGCGGCGAACAGGTCATCCAGCCCGCCAATTAAGGCTAACGGGTTGCCCAGAAGATCCTGAGCTACGAGCAGGTTTGGGTCATCGGCCATCTCCGGGAAACGTTCCCCCAACAACACCACATAATCATTGAGCGCCGTAAACGCTGCCAGCAGGTTTGTCCCGCCCAATCCTGCTGCTCCGCCTTCCTGCCCATTCTGCACCTGATTGAGGATCAGGCGAAGCTGCCCATCGACTCGCAGCAAGTTGGTGAATGCACTTCCGGTACCCAGTGGCGCATTCAGGCTACGCACATCGGCCACGCCGGGAATGGCGCGAAGGTCATCTGCCAGTGCTACGATTTGACCGGCGAGCGCATCCGGCTTAACGCCTGTGACAACGATGTTCAATGGTGCCGTTGTCCCCGCGCCGAATGAGTCACGCACCAGATTATAGCCAACCACAGCCGGGCTATCGGCGGGTAGGTCTGCCAGAAGGTCAAAACTCACGGGCGATCCCAGACCATAAATGGCAAGCGGTAGCAGGGCTACGGTAATCACCACCAGCACTCGCAGCGGACGGTTGCTGACCCAGCGCGAGATCCGTTCGTAGTAGCCGCCAGTGGGTCGATGCACCGCCTGTCCCGGCCAGAAGGCGTACTTGCCCAGCAGCGCCAGCAGCGCCGGAACCAGTGTCAGCCCTGCTACCAGCATGATCGCCACGCCAATCGCCAGCACCGGCCCAGTCGTCTTGAACAATCCCATCTCGGCAAAGGCCATCGCCATAAATCCGACAAAAATGGTCCCGGCACTGCTGGCAATCGTTTCGCCCACTCGTTCGACCGTGCGCACTGTGGCGCGTTTCGCGTCCGGGTCGAGCGCCATTTCTTCGCGAAAACGGCTGATGAGGAAGAGACAGTAATCGGTGCCAGCGCCGTACAGCACCACCACCAGCAGCACGACAGCATAGGCGCTCACGGTCATGCCGGCGCTGGCGATCAGGGCCACCACACCGCTGCTGACCAGATACACCAGGGTGACAGCCAGCAGCGGCAACAGCGGACTGATGGGGGAGCGATATATCACTAGCAGCAGCACAATCACCAGCACGATCGTCACACCGAAGGTGCTGTCGGCTGTCTGCCCGATGGACTCAGTGGTCGCCTGGGTAATGGCAAAGCCGCCGGTCAGACTGACGCTCACCCCTTCGGGCTGATGCTCCTTGAGCCATGACTCTATCGCCAATGTGGTTTCGCGGGCGGGAGCAGTGGATACATAACCCACATTCACCAGCGCTACCTGATTCGCTTTATCAATCAACAGATCAGCAATCAGCGGTGAATCCAGCGGACTATTGACTTGTTTGATGTTTCCAGGGCCGTCGTCATTCAGCAGCCATGCCTTGAACTCAGCCATGAATCGACCTGAAGCCGTATCGACACGGGCTGCAAAATCCGTCTGGTCAGGGTTCAATATGGCCGGGGCTTTGACCACCACCAACACGGTTGTCGCGGAAAAGTCGTTGGGGAAAGTCGCCTGATACAGCACCCCAGCAGCGCGAAAAGGCGCATCCACCGGCAAGAAGGAACTGATATCAGATGTTGTCAACGAGGCAAGACGGGGTGGAAGCAGCGTCATGAGTACAGCCAGGAGAACCCACACAACAACCACTGCCACACGGTAACGCGCTGCGAGAAAGCCAATTCGTTGATACATGAAGGCTGATCCTAACGTGAGTTTACCCACGACCATGGTAACGCGCCGCGCAGACCGATGCCATTGCCGCAGCTTGCATGGACTCAATGAGTATTCCATCAATTACTGCGACTCGTCGTTTTTCCGCCCATCAGGGGCTTGACAGAATTAGCCCTTTTGTTCTATCATGGGTGTTGTGGGAAACCCAATACATCCCCCGTGCAACTTAACAAGTGTATCCATCTCTCCAATCAGACCAGCGCCGGGCAACTCGTCCCGTAAACTGACCGCGCCGAAGCTGAGCGGTCCGCCACCACAGGGAAGTCGTCAGTGAAGAGGCTGAAAGCTAAAGGTCAATTGTCACAACAGTGGCTTCTGACATTGACGACTTTGACGACATTTGTGAGTTGAAAGGGCTGAGGCTCAGTTCAAAGTGAATGACTTGGCTTGCTCTGTGTGTTGGTTTTTTGCTGATGGCTGACCGCTGAAAGCCATTCTGCACAAACTGCAAAAAAGGAAGTGCAGAAATTGCCGCATTTGCAGATTCTTGTGCAGACTGACTCTGATTTCTCTCTGTGTCCTCTGCGGCTCTGTGGTCAGTTCTTCTTCGTCTTTTTAGCAGTCAATTGCTTTCGGCGGCGGATCGCTCCCGGCGTTCCGCCACCGCAAATCCGATCCGCCGGCGGTGCTATTCCTGCACCTGCTCGATCTGGTTGAAGCTGCCGGTCACGGTCACCGATTTTCCATCAGCGCTGGTGGCTTTGAAGGAGAACTGACCAGTCAGCGGCTCGATAGATTGCAGGATGAGCGAACTCTCGCTCAGGCTGTTGAAGTCGATCAGATAGCCTTCGGGTGTCAACATGCTGAAGTCCACCCCGACCGCCCGGATGACCGGCTGGGTCGGGTCAAGCGCACTGTCGTAGGATTGTGGCGGGCAGCGCCCCGGCGTGATGCCCATCGGCAGCGCCAGATGCACCGTCGTGCCCACCAATCCTTCTGTGCCGCTCAGGTTGAGGAGATAGCCATTATCTTCCGATCGGACGAAGCTGGCCTCGCCGCTAAAACTGCCGTTGCTTTCGCCAGTCACCGTCGCCTGGAATGTCCCAACGGCGACAGCGCTCACATCAACGGTCGCCCCATCCAACGGTGAACAGACCCTGCTGGTCGCCGGGCTTCCCCCACAGGCGGTCAGTACCATCAGCAGCAGGACCAGAATCGGAGTACGCATCATGCTCTCTTTCGCTTCAGTTCATCAGCGCTTTGAAGCGGCGCAGCGCTTCGAGATGCTGATCGAGACGGGTATATCCAGCCCCCATCGTACTCAGGCAGACATGACTGATGCCCATCGCAGCCAGTTGTCCGGCTTCATCGGCCCAACCGCTTTCCGGCGTCCGGCTGACGTGAATTCGGACATCCACACCAAAGGTCGAAAGGTCGCGCCCGTACTCGTTCAGATAACCGCGCAGCACACTCAGTTGGTCGCGCAGCTTGTCCAGCGGCATCCAGTTGGGGATCCAGCCATCGCCCAGGCGCGCGGTGCGTCGCAGCGCCACATCAGCATCGCCACCAAACCACACTGGGATCAGGTGCGGGGAGAGAGGATTGATGCCGGCATCCGGTACCGTATCGAACTGCCCGTTGAACGTCACCAGCGGCTCGTTCCACAAGCGGCGCAGCAGGGGTACCTGTTCATCTAATCGCTTGCCGCGCGTGTGGAAATCCTCGCCCAGCGCCTCGTATTCAACCGTATTCCAGCCGATCCCCACGCCCAGCCGCAGTCGTCCACCGGAAAGCAGGCTGACCTGTGCTGCCTGTTTAGCAACCAGCGCTGTCTGACGCTGCGGCAGGATCAGGATGCCCGTCACAAACTCCAGATGCTGGGTGAGCGCCGCCATCCAACTGAACGTCACCAGCGGCTCGTGGAACGTCTCACGAAAGGTATAGGGCCCGCGCCACCCGCCAGGGCGCTCAGGGTTTGCCCCCAGGACATGGTCATAGGTCAGCAGGTAGTCGTAACCCAGGCTCTCAATTTCGCTTACATAAGTTCGCAGATCAGCCGGATTTGCGCCGATCTCAGTTTGAGGGAATACTGCGCCTAACTTCATGACATGATCGCTTTCGGGTGGATTGTGAGTCTAACGACGCTTACGCTTATCAGCCCGCGATGCCTCGTCTTCGACGATCTCTTCCAGTTCGCCGTCGTCAGTCAGGCGCATCCGGGCATCGCGCTTGGGTTTTTCGAGTACAGCAGTGCGTTCCATCTCACGCTCGATTTCGCGTTGAATGGCACGTTCATGAGCCACTGCGCCGGGGCCATACTTTCTATAATAGTCCCAGGCATGAAAGACCAGTCCAATGCCCCAGAAAACAGTAATCCACATAGGCCAGGGGAATTCATTCCCACCACCATCGCCCAGCCACATTAACCAGAACATCAGGTTTACGGCAAAATACGGGATAGCGTGACCGACCAAACCCTGGAATTCTTTGGTGCGCTTTTCGATCCGTTTGCGGGCGCGTGCTTCGGCCTGAGAAATCGGGTCTTTCTGCCCAACGGTGACATATTTGGCGTCGTCTGTGGCTTCACGGGCAGCCTGTTCGATGGTCTGCCCCATTTTTTCCATCCAGCTCGCGCCCTTCTGGACGTTGGATTTGATTTGTTCGCTCAGTCGGCCCATGTCGCTCAGATCAAGAGCCACTTCAACCCGGTTGCGTCCTGTCGGCTGCGACGGGATCGGAGCCTGAATCACCGGTTGTGCCGGCGTCTTCTCGTTGATTGTTGGGCCATCGTCGTCCAGAAGGGGATGTTTGCGTTTGGCGAAGGACTGCTCGGCGATCTGCTGTCGATCTTCCGGCAGGCTGGTCAGGTTCGATTGCCGCACTGCCTCGCGTAAGGCAACGACCATCTCATTCGCCGTTGCAAAGCGCTCTGAGGGACGTTTCGCCAGCGCCTTCAGCAGCACATCTTCGACCGCCGGGGTCAGCGCCGGATTGATCTCGGTGGGGCGCGGTAGTTCGGTATAGATGTGGTCATGGACAATGGCGTAGGGCGTGTCGGCATTGAAGGGGACGCGACCGACGATCATCTCATACAGGATGACACCCAGCGAGTAGATATCGGTGGCCGGAGTCAATTCGACCTGACCGCTGGCCTGCTCCGGCGAGATGTACTGCGGCGTCCCCAGCACCATATCAAGGCTCATGGTCGAGGCGCCCTGCCGCGCCACCCGCGCCAGCCCGAAGTCGGTCAGGTAAGGGACACCGTTTTTGTCGATGATGATGTTGGAGGGTTTGATGTCGCGGTGCAGCACACCCTGCTGATGGGCATAGGTCAGGGCATCGCCGATGGCGGTCAGGATACGCAGGGTCTCATCCAAATCAGGCGGGTTCTTCAGCAACCGGCGCTTGAGCGTGTGGCCTTCGATGAACTTCATGACGATGTAGGGCTGGTTTTCGGTCTCGTTGTAATCATAAACCGGGACGATGTGCGGGTGTTCCAGCTTGGCGACGATCTGGGCTTCGCGCTCGAAGCGGGCGACGAAATCCTCGTCTTCCAGCAGACCCTTGTGCATGATCTTGACCGCGACATGACGATCCAGTTTGGCATGATAGGCCTTATACACCGATGCCATACCGCCCTGGCCCAGCGGTCCAATAATCTTGTACGGCCCGATCAATTGCCCTTCTTGCAGCGCCATGCCTGATCCCCACTCGTCACTTGTATTGGATGGCAGCATTATAACCGATGCTGCTTGTTTTGCGCCCCATGCTTTAGGATAGCCGCTGGCGCTTAATTGCCTCGTCAGTTGCCGGTTCATCAACAATTGACTCCAGCTCACCATCATCGCTGAGCTGCATCGAATGCTTGCGTTTTTCGCGCGGCTCTTCATCTTCCAGCCCCAACCGCATCATCTCGTTGGCGATTTCCCGCCCGGTCAGCCGTTCGCGCAAACTCTGCTCGCCGACTTTGGTATCCAACATCAACGAGATGAACTGGAACAATAGCGAAGTTCCCCAGCCGACACTGAGCATAATCATCGCGCCGGTCAGGGGATCGGTATTGCGATCCACACCAGGGATATTGGTGAAGTCACTGGCTGTAGGGGCAACACCGCCGTTGCTGGTGAACATGCTCCAGGCAAGCGCCAGGAACAGGATGAACATGAACAGGCTGACCACAAAGAACACGCCACGCGCGATGGTCTTTTGCTTTTGCAGCCCTTGTTCTACCCGTCGCCGCACTGCACGATAATCAATCTGCTCGCTCATCTCATGCCCCTATCTGTTCATGCCTGTATACGCATTTCGCAGTATAACAGTTGTGAGGATTGCCTCCAGATGGCCGAACGCTGGAAGCCCCCTGAAATGAGGGGGCAATCCGATGGCAGTTGCCAGTACAATTTGCTGGAATGAGCGATGGAGCACATGATGATGGAACAGCGACCGATCACCGGACATGATGGCGAACTGCTGCAAGCCGATCAGCAGGTCAATCAGGCGGATTACGCGCATTACACTGGGCGTCAGGTGACCCTGTTTGAGGTGCCATTCACCCAACTGGTAGCAGCGCTCTTCCATTTTCAGGCGCAGCGGCAACAGGATGCCGAACGCTACCAGCAGGAACGCGCGACTTTTCAGCGACAGACGATGGCACTGGCTGCCGGACTGTTGCTTCTGACAGCGCTGGCGCTTCTCTATCAGGGAATGATGCCATAAAGCCGACTCGTGTGAGCCGGCTTCAGATTTGACTACTCGGCACCAATCAGACGCGGATCGAAGGTTGTGTCCAACGTCAGGTTCAGCACTTCGGCAACCGCCGCCCAATCCACCAGCTTGAAGTTCTGGGTTTCTTCGGGGTCGATATTCAGATCGTCCTGCACCACCAGCAGCCCCTGAGGGAAAGCCGAGCCTAAGGGGAAATTGGTCACATCCAGACCATCGGTGCCGGATACGGCATCGACGCCTGGAACCTCGACGATCTGGATGGTTCCAACGTAGGCATTATCGCCCTGCCGTTCGTAGATCACAAACTCGCTGCTGCCCTGGCTGGAGACGATCAGATAACCTGTCCCATCCGCTCCGTAGTACAGCGCCATTCCCTCGACATCAGCGGTCAGATTGCCGCGCACATTATCCACCTGGGTTCGGCTGTCGTCGGCATCCGGTTCAGCGCTGTATTTCCACACGCCAACCGCTTCTTCGCCCACATAGAGCATGGCCGTCTCGTCGTCAGCGACACACCCCTCGGTCTGTGAACCGACTACGAACGTTCGTACCAATTCGGCATCCACCTTGCCAGAGCCATCATCAAACAGGCGGTACTGCTCTACCTCGCCGGTGTCGGCGCTATTGATGAAGGCGAAGGTGTCCCCGCTGATCGGGCTGCGATACATACAGAAGCCGTAGACTTCTTCCACGGCCGAGACAATCGACCGGGCTGCTACATCTTCGAGCTGGCGCGTTTCTGGATTGACGCGGTACAGAACCAGGCTGTTCAGTGTGCGATTGGTCGCGCCGACCAGGGCGACACGTTCCCCACCCAGGTCGAAGTTATAGCGCAGATCGACATTATTCACCCGCCCGATGTTGATGGCTTGCAGTGTGCTGCCGGCCAGGTCATACACCACCAGGCCGTTCGTTTTGTCCGTGCCAATGATGGTGCTGAGGGCGGTATCCGTCGGGTGGATCCAGATCGACGGGTCATCCGCCGCATCGGTGCCGCTGGGGACCGGGTCGGTCTCGACGCTGGCGCTGATGGTGATAGCCGCTGTCGTCTCCACGACGGCTTCCAGACCAACCTGACGCGGATCATAAACGCCGCTCTCCAGCCCAAGCGCTGTGACCACATCCGCCCAGGAGACCAGCTTGAAGTTGTTATCCGCATTCGGGTTGCTGTTGACATCATCCGAGGTCACGAATAAGCCCTGGGGAAAGGCGTCACCCAATGGCACGCTGACGGCGGCCATGCCGTTCGGCTCGCTGATGCTATCAATCGTCTCTGATGCGCCCATGCTGAACTGACCCACGAAGGCGTTATCACCAGTGCGTTCATACACCAGAATGGCGTCGGCCTGTTCGTTGGCTGCCAATAGGTAGCCGGTTCGTTCGCCAGTGCGAATCAGAGTGACGCCTTCGACCTGCTCGATGATGCGACCCACGCCGCCTTCGACGATGCTGCGATTGATGCCATCTTCCGGTTCAGCGCCATAGCGCCACAGCACCGGCGTTTCTTCTTCAGCAATGTACAACCGCCCCAGCTCATCATCGGCCACACAGCCTTCGACTTCAGAGCCGATGTTGATGGCGCGCGCCAGCGTGGTCTGCCATTCGCCATCTTCATCCTCGATGGCATATTGTTCCATCTCGCCCAGCTCGCTGTTGGCGATGACATAGAGCGTCCCCGTCAGGCGGCTGCGATACATACACAGACCGTTGAGACGCAGCGTGGTCGGGAATGAACCCAGCGGCTCCAGCCGGCGAGTATCGTTGTTGACTGTATAGAGATCAACGCGCGGCTCATCCTTGATTCCGACAGCGATCAGGGCGATCCGCTGTCCCCGATACGGTACGTTATAGCGAATATCGATGTTGCTCGTCGCGCCGCCATCGCTGATGAACTGAAGCAGCTTACCTTGCAGATCATAGACACCCAGACCCTCGTTGTCATCGGTTCCCATCACCAGGCTCAAGGCTGGATCAGTCGGGTGAATCCAGATCGTCACCGCCGTAGCACCATCGCCGGGCGAGGCTTCGGTCTCGGCAATGGAAGTCACGGCTACGGGTTCCTGCGCCGCTGCTGGCATCAGCCACATGAAAGTCATCACAAACAGTAAAATCATCACACGCATCGGTTCCTCTTTCAAGAAACTAACCACAGGTCTGTAAAACAAACACGGGGCAGCACTTGCCCCGTGTCATGGTGACCGTCGGATGAACTACATCCCCGGATTGATCTGATAGATGGTGGTCGAGCCGCTGATTTCGTTGGTTGTCACCAGCAGATCGCTGCCGTTCGGGCTGTCGGTGGCCGCGATGAAGAGCAATCCCTCCGGCCCCAGATCGCCGGCGGTTCCGGCCTCGGCGTCACCGCTGAAGTCGCGGTTGTTGACATAGGTGACGAAAGCGGGCGCAGTCGGGTCGGTGATGTCATACACCATCACGCCGCCGATGCGTTCCAGACCGATGAAGGCGTAGGTGCGTTCACCGATGACACCCAGCGCGACGCCTTCGGGTTCTGGCCCTTTGTTATCGCTGCGATCATCAAATGAACCATTTTCGTCGTTGGTGGCGTTGAAGTCATCGGGATAGGTTTCGGCTGTGATGCGTTCGAACTGGTCGCCACTGTCGAAGATCAGCGCGCCATCCGCGCCCCAGATCGAGAACGAGCGTCCGCCCGGCAGATACAGGGCGTCATAATCGCCATCGCCATCGGTGTCGCCCTGAGTATTGGTCACTTCCAGCTTGCCCAGATTGGCTTCCGCTTGCAGCTCGGCTGCATTGGGGAAAACTGTTGGATCAAGCGTCAGTTCGCTGACCTCAGCCTCTTCGCTGAAGCCGTCCTCAAAGTCGCGCGTGTCACCTTCATTGGCGGTCACCAGATACACCCTATCATTGACGGCATACGCGGCAATTTCATCGGCCTGATACATACCCAGCACCGGCCAGTTGGTGATATTGATCGCGCCATCTTCGTTGCTGGCGTCCAGCGCATTAGCTTCCAGACTGTGATCCTTGAAGCCCAACGACTTCAGGGCGACGATGCTCCCGCTGGCGATGTCGATCACCGCCAGGGCATTCGCTTCCTGCACGGTCACATAAGCGGTGCTGCTGTCCGGCGAAACGGCGATATACTCCGGCTCAAGGTCCTGGGCGCGGCTGGCATTGGGGCCATAGACGCGAATGGCCGGGTCGAATTCGGCTGCACGTGAGCCGCCCTCGTTGAAATCAGTGAAGCCCACCGTCGTGACATTGGCCTCGGTCAAGCCAGCAGCCCCACCCGCCAGGTCGATGATGCTGACCGAACCCTCCGGATCAACGCTGTAGTCATCGCTCGGTTCGCCTTCATTCGCGGTCAGGACCTTGCTGCCATCAGGCGTGAACGTGACCATATCCGGCAGTGCGCCGACTGGCACCTGGCTGATGAATTCGCCGGCTGTGCTGAAGAAGACGACTGAACCGGGTTCCTGCGACGGATCAGCCTGGACGGCCACAGCGACCAGATCGCCGAAGGTCGCCACACTGTTGGGGCTGTCACCATAGGCTTCCAAATTCAACTGGCTGGTCAGCGTGGGGGAGGCCGGATCGCTGATATTGATCAGCTCGATGGTGTCGGCGTCACCGTTCACCACAAACAGGGTTTGGGTGGCCGGGTCATACGCCGCGATTTCCGAAGCGCCTTCATCGAAGACACCGGTCGTGTAGCTGCCCAGCACTTCCAGCGTCAGGGCCGGGCCCTGCGCCATCGCCGGAACGATGCTCAAGGCCAGCACAACCATAAGCAGAACAAAACGTTTCACAGCAGTTATCTCCTGAGTACCGAGTGGCGTGAGTTGTTGGATACCGCGATACTATAGGGGATGAGCAGCAACGCCATGTTAAGTTTTCTTGTCACATATGTTAAGCAATTTGTGGGGAATGTTAACCAATTTATGAAGCCCAACAAGGTTCGCCCGTTAGCACTGGGTATCTTCCGCCGCGACGACGCCATCCTGGTCGCCAGAGGTCATGATTCGGTTAAGCACCAAACCTACTATCGACCATTAGGGGGTAAGATTGAGTTCGGCGAATTGGGTGCGGAAACCGTTGTGCGCGAACTGCGAGAAGAGATCAACGCTGAAGTCGTCAACGTTCGTTATCTCGGCACGCTGGAGAATATTTTCACTTATGAAGGGCAGGCCGGTCATGAGATCGTGCTGGTCTACGAGGCTGAATTCGCCGATGCGGCACTCTACCGGCGCGACACGCTTGAGGGCAACGACGATCATGAACTGCTGTTCACGGCGCTGTGGCTGCCGTTGAGCGCTTTCACCGGCCCGGATGCCCCACCGTTATACCCCGATGGCTTACTGGAGCTGCTTCAACGATCGTGAAGTCGTTTCATGACCGTGACATTGTGCCGCGTTTGCGCGTCAGAATCCCTCGGTATAATCCATCCAGATCCTGCATCAGACGGTCAATGCCATAGCGATCGATCATCAGTCGTTGCGCCGACTCGCCATCAGGCGGGGATTTTAGCGTCTGGCTGATAGCCTGGCTCATCGCCTCCACGTCATCCGATGGAGTCAGCCGACCCAGTTTGCCATGATCCAGCAGATCGGGCAGGCCGCCGACCTCGGTTGATACGACCGGGCAGCAGTTCGCCAGCGCTTCGATGACCACCACCGGCGTCCCTTCATTGATGCTGGTGACGACCAGCACATCCAGGTCGCTGTAAATCGGTGCCATATCTTTCTGCCAGCCGGTCAAAATCACCGCCGGGCGCAGCCCCAGTTCATCAACTTTGGCTTCAATATCCCGTCGCGACTCGCCATCCCCCACGATCACAAAGCGTGCAGCGGGGAACTGCTGCCGGAGGCGCTGGGCTGCTTTCAGAAACAGGGTGTGATTCTTGATCGGCGTCAGACGGCCGATGATGCCGACGAGCGGGGCATCCGGTGAGATATTCCAGGCGGCGCGGAACTGCCCCTGATGGCGCGGCGTCTGGATGAATGGCTCCAGGTCCAAACCGAGCGGCAGGACGGTGATACGGCCTTTACGGGTGATGTGATACTCTTCGGCCAATTCACGCCGCAGTCCATCGGAGAGCGTGATGATGGTGTCGGATAGGCGGGCGGTCAGGCGTTCCAGCCAGATGAAGATGCGGGTGCGCGACGGGCTGAAGTAGCCGCGAAAGACATGTCCATGAAAGGTGTGGACGATGACCGGGACGCCAGCCATCCAGGCCGCCACACGCCCGACAAAGCCGGCCTTAGCCGCATGAGTATGGACGACATCCGGCTGCCGTTCGCGGATGAGCTGATAGACCTTCCACAAGGTCTTGATGTCGCGTACCGGACTGAGTGACCGACCCAATTCCGGGATGATGATCGGTTCGACGCCGCGCTCGACGGCGTAATAGGTCATATCCCCTTCGCCGGGTTCGATGGTGCCGCAGACCAGATCACTCTCGTAACCGCGTTCACGAAACTTCTGCGCCAGCATCGTCACCGCGACAGCTGGGCCGCCGATGTTGAGCCGCGCCACAATATTCATGATGCGGATGGGTTGGTTGGCGCTCAATCCGTATTCATTCCTTGAACGGGAAATCCTGACTCGCGCATCCCACGAGTATAGGTCTCCCAGGCCTGGCGTGCCAGCCGTTCGGTTTCCTGGTCTTGCGTCTCCGACGGTTGTGTACGGGTGGCCTCGATCGCCTTTTCTACCTCCAGCACAGCCCGTGTTGTTTGTAGCAGCCGCCTGACCAGCGCGCCTCCGCCAAAGCGTCGCTCTGCCCAGCGCCAGGTGGAATAAGTGGCCGCGACGACGACCAGGAAGGTGCTGATGGCCGTCGTCAGGTTCAGGAATGAGTCGTTGAAGGTTTCGCCCACGTAGCGCCGGGCATAATCGCCGATCAACCAGGTGATGATGAACACGATCCAGGGGATGCCAAAGGTGAACAGCAGGACGCGAAAGATCGCCCCGCTGTGCTGGCGTGTATGCTGGCGGATGGCGTCGATGAGCTGCTGGTCAATGCGCGTCATGAACCGTTCTCCGGTGGCGGAGGATCGCGCCGCAGCTTCATCACCTTGAAGGTCTCGGCATAGCCGAAGCCGCTGGCTTTGCCCGTCTCACGATCCCAGCCGCGCACCATGTCACCGACTTCCGGCCCCAGTTGTGACTTGTGACAGAGCAGCGATTGCAGCTTGCGCTCGATCTGCGGCGTAACATCGATGACGGTGTTGTGGCGTTCCGGGAAGAGCAGCCATAATTCATTGACATCGTGCGGCTCAAAACCTTCCGCCAGCAGTTCGGGGAAAATCGGGCGCGTCCCGGCGCTGGGGAACACCGCATACAGGGCCGCTTCGCCGGCAGCCCGATGATCCGGGTGGTTAATGTAGAAGTCACCGGCCAGGATTAGCGTCGGGTCCTGGCACATCACCACATCGGGTCGGATTTCGCGGATCAGCCGGGTCAGTTCGCGGCGCAGTTCCATCGTCGCCTGCAATGCCCCATCCGCGTGGCCGAGGAAACGCACATCCTGGACGCCGACCAGCGCGGCCGCCTGACACTGCTCATCCTGCCGCTGCCGAATCAATGCTTGCAAATCTTCACCGGGTTTGTTGCTGCCCGCGGCGCCATTCGTGACCATGCAGTAGATGACCTGGGCACCGGCGTCGGTCCAGTTGGCTATCGTTCCGGCTGCGCCAAATTCGATGTCGTCGGGATGAGCGGCGATCACCAGGGCGCGCCTGGGGGTTGAAGTCGTCATATGAACACGTCCTCGTTGGCCGGGTTGGAGTATCCTATTCTAACGACGAAAGCCGCAAACATGAACGCCGAATTAGGTCGGAGTGCTGCCCCCCGCTTCCTCATAAACCTCGGCAAAGTAGGCCTGATAGCTGTTTGGCTCGAAGCGACGCCCCAGTTCAGCGCCAGCTTCCTGCCCGGCCTTGGAACGCAGCGATATCTGGAACTGGTCAAGGTTGGCGAAATAGATTTCCAATGCGCGATAGAAAGGTGGTTCGCCTACCGGACTGCCCAGGACATCGACCACCTGACGTCGCTGAATATCGGGCATCCGTTCGATCAGCGCCAGCAAATCGGTATAAGCTGTCTCAAAGTTGGGGAGGTTTTTTGGACGATGAAAGATGATTACAAATTTGACCATGTATCGTTCCTGAATGAAAAACCGGGCTGCTGCCAACCCGGTTCATTCATCGTGGCTGAATGATTGACCTTAATTCCTGTCGCCACCGCGCAGCATCAGCCCCAGCACCAGTCCGATGATGAGAGCGACAATTGCAATCTGCATGGGGTTGTTGCGGACTACCTTGGTGGCCTGCTTGCCCATCTCTTCCACTGGATGATGGTTCAGGTAATGAGCGGCCTTTTCCAACCCTTTTGCTACTTCATCAGCCGTCTTGTGCAGATCGGTCTCTTGGCTGTTTTCGCGGGCTTCGCGGCGAATGGTCTCGGCAGCGCTGTTCAGAGTCTTGACGGCATCCTTGCGGACTTCGTTGGCCTTGTCGCGCAGTTCGCGCCCGATTTCGCCCAGGTCTTTGACGACATCCTGTACTTTGTCAGCGGTTCCGTTTGCGCCAGTCATGATCCACTCCTTTTGCCTACGGCTAACCTGTTTACGCTATCATTGTACCGCGAGTACGGCTGTGCTGGCGAGTGTCACTCTCGCCATCCCATAATGATTCAGGTGCAGCAGCCTGAATGGGACAAAAGTGCTATCGCTCTTGTTTGCAAACGTTCCGAGTTCGATTTCAGGATGTTTATTTTTTGTAAACGCTGCGTACTCAACTCCTATAGACCCATTTCTGAAAAACGTATATGGTGGCAGGGAGTTTAACGCTATCTTACGTTTGGGGCCTTATGATCCGTTCAAAACATCGCTTGACTACATGGATCGGTGCAGCGCTGATGGCTGCCATCAGCCTCGTTATTCAATCAAATGTGATGGCGCAGACACCATCGCCGGTTTCGCAGGAATGGACGCAGGAGGCACACGATGCCCAGCGTACTGGTTATACACCTGAGAATCCTCTCTTGCCCTGGACATTTCTATGGAGTTGGAATGGCCCCGATGCCAACGGCGGCACTGGAGGACATTTCTATAATGCGCCACCCGAAGCCCGCACGGTAACGGGTGGGAGCTTTGTGTATGTGCCGGCTGGCAGCCGCGGTCTGTATGCGCTGAATAAACGCACAGGACAGCAGGCTTGGAATGTCACGGCAGCGACCTTCAACGCGACTCCGGCTTATGACCCGGCTACGGGTTTTGTTTATGTCGGCGGTGCCGATGGTCGTCTGTACAAGATCGATTCGCGCAACGGCAGTGTGACAGGCAGCTACAACGCTGGCAATCCGCTCAACAAATCGATGCTGCTGGTCGGTGGTTTTGCCTATGTGGTGACTGATAATGGGCAGCTTCATAAGGTCGATACAGCCACGATGGCGCGCGTCTGGGTCTATAGCGGCAACGCGGCTATTGCCACTCCGCCTTCGTACTCGGCCTCGCGTGATGTGCTGGTGTACGCGACCAACGACCTGTTTGTTCATGCTGTCGGCAACAGTAATGGTGCTGGACGCTGGCGCGTCAAGCCAACGCCTAATCCGGCTGGTTTCCCCAACGAGTTCGATGGTATGTGGCCGGTCATCGCCGAACAGCATGGCATCGTGTTCGTGCGGATGCGCCTCGATCACAACGCCGGATTGTGGGGTGGACCAGGGCCAAATGGGATGTACCCGAACAGTAATGCTGAGACACGGACATTCCTGCAAAATAACCCTCGTCTGAAAAACCTGTTTGCCTTGAGTCTCGACACCGGCAGTGAGGCTTTCATCCCGGCAGTTGGCTATGGTGGGGTCGAGGCGCTGGTGAACAATACCCCGTATATGGATGTTGGACCGGTGCCGGTCATCAAAGTCCTGCCCGATGGCAAAGAAGTCGCCTATATGAATTTTCGCAGCGGTCAGGGTAATCCGCCAGATGGTCGCTGGGATTCACACATGGGCGAGATGGTACTGGATAACACAACGGTTCCGGGTCTGGTGGCCGGGGATCTGCGCTTTGTGGCCTACCCCAATTCATCCATGAAAGTGACGGACGAGCAGACACCCTTTACGTTGGCTGCCAACACACTGTTCCGGGCGCACTGGGGTGCCAGCGAGAGCGTCACCATTCAAAACCGGGCTAACAATCTTGGGCTGACTTTCGCCAGTCCGATCACGGCCCAGGCCAACCCAACCGTCATTCGGCGGCAGACGGCCTGCAACAACTTCAATCCGACCACGCGCTGGACCACCTGCGGTCTCACCTTGTTTCAGGATGGTCGTTTCTGGAATGGGCCAGGATTCTGGGTGTATTGGAACGTTCTTGATCCACCAACGCCGCTACGCAGCGCCTATAGTGACGGCCTGCTGCCGCGCTACACCTATGTCAGCGATGGTCTCATCATTGTTCAGGGCAATGGTGGCGAGCTGTTCGTCCTGCGACATAGCGGCACTCCGTTGACGGGCGGAGCGACACCTACACTAGGATCTGCTACTGCGACTTCTGCCGCAGCGACGGCTACTTCAGTGCCGCCAACCGCGACCCGTATCCCGCCGAGCGTGACAGCAGTGCCCAATCAAGGGGGCAGCAGTACACCACTGGTGACAACCATCGCCGCTAGTGCCTCACAGGTCGGGCGCTACCAGCGCTATGAGGTAAACTTCCAGATCAGCAAGAGCTTCCCGGCGGACTCAATGCTGCCTTATTACTACTATGATCCGAGCGACACAGTGGGCGTGAATGGTATAACCATCGATGGTCATTTCACGTCGCCCAGTGGTCGGGCGCTGGTGCTGCCAGCCTTCTATTATCAGGATTACACTCGCTCGAATACTGCGCCAGTGGTGATGACGCCGAGCAATACCTATCTATGGAAGCTGCGGTTTGCGCCAGAAGAAGTGGGCAACTACACCTACCACATCACCATCACCGACAGGCATGGCACCACCCGCTACCCGGCCATTGGTACCTTGAACGTGAGCGTCACCAACTCGGCGTCGCGTGGCTTCGTCCGCGTATCGCCCCGCGACTCGCGATTTCTGGAGTTCTCGAATGGCGAGAGCTTCGTCCCGATTTCCAGCGGACGTCAGTGGTGGCGACCTAACGGGCTGCGCAGTCTGGATTATGAACAGACCTTTGACGAATTCGGACGCAATGGGATCAACCTGACCCGTATCTGGGATCAGAACGATGGCTTTGGATTGACGGTTGAAGGTCATTTCGATCAGTATAAGTATCCGGATGACTTCAACCCTGAGGATCGTGGCACGGATCTGAACACGATCCCCAAAGGTACTCAGATGAACCAGCGCGGCAATTATGAGCTGGACAAGATCTTTGAAGCGGCGGAACGCAACGGCGTCTACATTCAGTTGACCGCCAAAGGCGATCCCTATTGGATCTGGGATGCCTCGGTGCACAACAATCCGCCAGTGGCCTGGGATAATCCGGCACGGCTACGGTACTGGCAGCGCAATTTCCGCTACCGGGTGGCGCGCTGGGGCTATTCCACATCCCTCATGGCGTGGGAACACTGGAACGAGCTGGGGCATGTGTCGCTCAGTTCAGATGTATATCGCTTCTACCAGGCTTACTCAACCTACCAGCGGCAGACTGATCCCTATCGCCACCTGCTGACCACCTCGCAAGGGTCGCAGGCGTGGAGTCCAGCCTTCTGGTCGTCGCCGGTGGTGGATATCGCCAATTATCACGACTACATGATGATCTCGCGCTACGGCCCTGATCTGACCTATGATGCAGCCAACTTCGTCTATCGCTTCGCCCAGTGTTTACGCACCCCTACCGGTGGGCAGTGCGGGCTGGGGCTGGGCGATGGCTCAACCTGGCAGGGTGCGCCACGCCCGATCATCTGGGGTGAGCTGGATACTGGAACGACCGCCTGGAATGAAGCCAATCCGCAGCCGAAAGCGACACATGATATGCGCTGGGCCGGGTTGTTCTCGCCGGTGGGCATGGCACCGATTGACTGGTACTTCCTAAATCAGTCAGATAGTTTCATCGCAACTAAGCATCGCGAAGCTAAGATCGCCGCAGATTTTTTTCGCGGGATGGATTATGCCGGCAAACGCTTCACTTATCTCTCGACCGCCGATGTGCGGCTGACCAGCGAACTCATCACGACTGGCAATCCCCAACTGCGTGTGCTGGCGATGCGGGCGGGAGATGGCACGGAAGCCTATGCCTGGGTGCAGAACAAGGGTAATGCTCGCTGGGATCAATCGGCTGTGCCAGCGCCCTTGACGACCACCTTCGTCATCAGCGGGTTGGCAGCCGGCAACTATCGGATTGAATACTGGGATACCTACACTGGACAGGTGACCGCTGGCGGCGTGGTCAGCGCGGTGAACGGTTCGGTCACGGTGCCAGTGAATGGGCTGACGCGCGATGTCGCCATCAAGATCATCGGCACCCGCCAGACGGCTGCTACTTCCACACCGACGTCGCCCGTTGCCCAGCCCAGCGCGACCCCGACCCTGACACCCACTGTCACGGCTACGCTGACTGCGACGGTTACGCCGACGAACACGCCGACGGTCACGGCCAGCGCAACCGCGACAGCAACCTCAACCAATACATCGGTGCCACCAACGGCAACCTTCACTCCGACCAACACGCTGGTACCGCCGACCGCGACGTTCACCATCACGCCGAGCTTCACACCAGTACCACCAACGGCAACCTTCACTCCGACCAACACGCTGGTACCGCCGACCGCGACGTTCACCATCACGCCGAGCTTTACGCCGGTGCCACCAACAGCAACGTTTACAGTCACACCGAGCTTCACACCAGTACCACCGACGATGACGTTCACCAGCGAACCGCCGACAGCAGCGCCGACTGTGACTTCGGTCAGCCCGACCATCGTTCCGTTGACGCGAGGTGTGCGGCTGCGGGTCAGCCCGGCGACGGCCAATGTGAATGAGACGGTTCAGGTGGCGCTCGATCTGGTGGATGTCACCGATGTCTATGCGCTGCAAGCCCGCTGCCAGGTTGATCCAAACGTCTTGGGTGGCATCAGGTATGCTGGGTCAGATGGCTTCAATACCAGCAACAGCTTCTTCGTGGATCGGGGCTATCAACCGGATGGCAAGTGGACGATTGCAGCTAGCCGTCTAAAGCCCAACCCGGCGATCACCGGCAGCACGACGGCCTTCATCCTGAACTATCAGGTGCGCTCGACCGGCAGCACGCCGATCATCTGTGAAATCCTGGCAGTGGACATCAACGGGCGCGATATTCCGATGGATGTGACCAACGGGTTGTACAACGATCCATCCGGCGTGGTGCTGCCACCGATCATCTCACAGCCGACTGCCACGCCGACGCTGACGCCGACACCGCTGCAACCGTCTGCCTCACCGACGCCGGGCTTGTTGAGCAGCGTGGCCGGTGTGGTGCGCTATCCAAACATCAGCAACACGGCTGGCATCGTGGTGGGGTTGTTCGCGGGTGATACCCTGCTGGCACGGCTGGAACCGGATGCTAATGGCAATTACCGCTTCATCGATGTGCCGGTGGGCAGCTACCGGGTCGTGATGGGCGCGGCCCAGTCGTTGATCGTCCAGTTCAATGTGATCATCCAGAGCGATGGTCAGATGATCGATCTGGGGACAGTCTTCCTGCCGATGGGGGATACCGATGGCAATGGAGTTATCGACATCGCCGATGCCGGTCTGGTCGGGGCGAACTTCGACAATGCCAGCACCATCGTCCCGGCAGCCGATCTGAACCGCGATGGCGTCATCAACATCTATGACCTGGTGGTGGTGGGTGGCGGTTTCGGACTGACATCACCCGTCATCGCAAACTGATATGCGGGAAATCTGACTTAAACAAGGGGCGGCTTTTCAGGGCCGCCTTTTGTTTTACACCTTCTTGTCGCTGCGCGGATCGAGGGCGTCGCGCAGGCCATCGCCGACGAAGTTGATGCTCAACACTGTCAGCAGGATGAGCAGGCTTGGGAAGAACCAGTACCAGGGCGCGTCACGGATGATCTGGAACTGCTGCGCTTCGGTCAGGATGTTGCCCCAACTGGCGGTGGGAGCCTGTACACCTAAGCCGAGAAAGCTGATATAGGCTTCCGAGAGGATGGCTGAAGCGACGCCGAGTGTGAGCGCGACGATGATCGAGGCCAGGGTATTGGGCAGGATGTGGGCGGTGATGATGCGCCAGTTGGGCAGCCCCAACGCCCGCGCCGCCAGCACAAATTCCGTTTCTTTGAGCGACAGCACATTGGAACGCACGATGCGTGCCAGACTCATCCAGCTCGTCAGGCCGATGATGATGATGATGACGACCACACTGCCGCTGAGGGTGCGCCCGAACAGCTCAATATCCGGGATGCGGCTGCCAAACGATTTCGCCATCACCAGCAGGAACAACAAGGATGGAATACTGAGCATGGCTTCGGTCAGGCGCATCAGTAGCGCATCGATCAGGCCGCCATAGAACCCGGCAATCGCGCCAACGGCTGTGCCAACCGTGACTTCGACCAGCACCGCCAGCAAGCCGATCAGCAGCGAAATCTGCCCACCATAAATGGTACGCGCCATGATGTCGCGCCCGATGCGATCGGTGCCGAAGGGATGTTCTGCCGAGGGCGGGAGCAGCCGGATGCTGGTGTCGTTGCGATTGGCGTAGGCTTCAGTGAAGATGAACGAACCAACCACGATGTAGAGGATAACCCCGATCAGAATGACCAGGCCGAACATGGCCGCCCGATGCCGTAGAAAGCGACGGATCACGCGCTGGGTTGGCGACTGGGGCTGAATATGGGCGTCAGTGGCGGCCAGCCGAACGGGTTGGGTGGTGGCGCTGCTTGCCATGGGGTGCCGCCTCCTTAGGTATAACGAATACGCGGGTCGAGCCACGTATAGACCAGATCGGTCAGCAGTTGAAAAACGACGACGGCCACCGTGATGAGCATCAGGATGCCCATGATGACCGAATAATCCGCCCGTCCCAGGTGGTCGATGAACAGGCGCCCCATGCCGGGCCAGGCAAAAATGCTCTCGGTGACAATGGCACCGCCCAGCAGGAACGGCAGATCGAGACCGATGAGCGTTGCCAGCGGCAGGGCGGCATTCTTGAAGGCGTGGCGATAGAGGATGTTGCGCTCGGTTAGCCCTTTGGAACGCGCCGTGCGGATGTAATCCGAACTGATGACTTCGAGCATGTTGGAGCGAATGTAACGGCTGTAGGCGGCGATGCTGATGAGCGAGACCGTCAGCACCGGCAGCGTCATCGTCCAGACCAGTTCACCCAGGCTTTGGGTATCGCCGGGGTTGCTGATGGTGGGGAAGTAGGGCAGACCCCATTCACGGAACTTGACGGCGAAGATATACATCAGGCCGAAGCCGAGCAGGAAAATCGGCATCGAGAACATGATGAAGGAAAAACTGGTCAGGATGTTATCGATCAACGAATACTGACGGATAGCCGATATGACGCCGATGAACAGCGCAAAGGCCCAGATCAGGACTTCCGCCGAGAGCATCAGCAGCAGGGTGTTGGGCAGCCGGTCCGCAATGATCTCAATCGCTGGCTGGCGGGTGACAATCGAAATGCCAAAATCCCCCAGCAGGACACCGCGCCGGGTGCCGGGGGTTTCGGCGATGCCATCGCCATCGCGATCAAACAGCGCCCACTGGTTGCCGATCAGCCAGTAGAGATATTGTTCCACCAGCGACTTATCCAGCCCCAGTTGACGCCGCAGCCGTTCCCGATCTTCAGCGCGGGGTGGCACCCGTCCGCCGAGGGTCGCCAGCGGGTCGCCAGCCGACTGGAGCAAGGCAAAAATGACAAAGCTGACAAACAACAATAACGGGATAGCCTGTAACAAGCGGCGGATGATATAACGCCCCATCGCCTCTTCCCCTGATAGGCGGAGGGGCGCACCCATGCAGTGCGCCCCAGCGTCGCGTCGTCGATGGTGTTAGCTGCTGATTTCCCAGTTGATGGCGTTCCACAGGGGATCAGCGCCGCTCACCAGGGTGTTGCTAATGCGGCCATTGATGGCCCACAGATCGGGGTCATACCAGATGTTGGTCCAGACGACATCATCGAAGAGCATCTGGTCGATCTGATGGAAGAGGGCAACACGAGCTTCAAAGTCGGTGGTTTGGGCCTGTTCAGCGAAGAGGGCATCCAGTTCCGGATTGCAGTAGTAGTTGTCGTTGCTGCCATCCGGGTTCTCATCGCTGGGAACCTGAGCGCAGAGGAAGCGCGACACATCGGGGTCCGGGAAGAAGGGCGATGACGAGTATTCACCCATGTCATATGCACCGGTGGACATCGGACCGCCGTCGCCATAGCTGGCGAAGAAGATATCCGAGTCGAAATTCTGAATATCGACGCCGACGCCGGCATCAGCAAACGACTGCTGGACAATGGCCTGAACATCCTTACGAATCTGGCGCTGGTTGGTGACATAGCGCAGCACCAGCTCGACGCCATCCTTGTCACGGGTGCCATCGCCGTTGCTATCGACCCAACCGGCTTCGTCGAGCAAGGCCATCGCGCCGGCCGGATCATAGGGGATGGGTTCGGCGTTCGGGCGCATGTAAGGGGTGTTCTGCCAGAAGCTGGCACCGGTGCTGACCAGGCCGAGGTTGAGGTCGGCGTTGATGCTGTCGCGGTCAATCAGCATGACCAGGGCGCGACGCACATTGACATCTTGGAGGGCGGGATGACCGCGTTCCGGGCTGACATTGAAGAACAGACCTTCATTGTAGCCAGATGCAACTAACTCAACATTAACGCCGGCTTCGGTGAGCGCCGGGGTGTCGCCAGCAGCGACGAAGGTGCCAACATCGGCATCGCCGCTGACCAGCGAGGCCACCACTGTCGCGTCATCCGGGACGAACTGGACAGTGACATTCTCAATGTTGGCGCTGCCGAGGAAGTAATTGGCGCTGCGGGTGAACTTCATATTGCTGCCGGCTTCCCATTCCACGAACTGGTACGGGCCGCTGGTGACCGAGGGAGCGCGGTTGAATTCGGCTGCGTCCAGGCTGCCATCGGCCTCAAAGACCGGGCGCAGAATGTGGGCGGGCAGCGGCGCGGATGTGTTGCTGAACAACTGCGCCAGCCAGGGAGCAAAAGGCTGGTTGAAGGTGACCACGACGGTCGAGGCGTCCGGCCCTTCGACGCTCTTGATCTCGCTGTCATAGGGATATTTTGAACCAATGGTGTTCGAGTCCGATAGGATCATTTCGTAGGTGAAGACGAAATCATCCGAGGTGATGGGCGTGCCATCCGACCAGACCGCGCCATCCCGAATCTTGATGGTGATGACACTTCCATCTTCGCTGATGCCGCCATTTTCCAGGCTGGGGATTTCAGCCGCGATGACCGGCACCGGGTTCAGCTCGTTGTCGATGAACCAGGGCGGGGCATAAAGCAGATCGGTCAGGGTGGTGGTGAACCACATCTGGGTATACATCGGGTTAAGGGTATCCGGCTCCTGCTGGAAAGCGATAGTCAGGGCGCTGTCATCCTGCGCCAGGGCGGGGGTAACCGCCAGCGCCAGCAGCAGCACCATTAAGAACAGACTGCGTTTCATCGAGTAGCTCCTTAAACGAATATTCATCACGCCTTTACCTGCGTGGCACGAATGATAACTCACACTGTTATCCATGCAAGTTTTCGACTGATCGAGTTTTTCGTCAGCGGCGTTGTGATGAATACCCCTTGACAGGGAGCCGGGTTCATATTGAGCGTCTGCCGCCGGCGGATCGGAATTGCGGTGGCGGAACGACGGGAGCGATCCGCCACTATCCGCCGCCGGAAGACTTCACCACTGGGAAGCAGAGCGAGCCTGCGTAAATTTCTGCAAATGCGGCAAATTCTGCACCGCCTTTTTTGCAGTTTGTGCAGAATAGCTTTCAGCCATCATCCTTTAGTCTGCTGACTATCGACTGACGACTGATCGCGGCGCGGACAGTTCGGTTTCGGCGCGGTCAACTCACGGGAGCAACTGCCTGGCGCTGGCCTGTACTGGAGGCTATATGGGGTTGTTAAGTTGCACGGGGAAATGATGCCATCTCCCACATGATTAGTATAGAACAAAAGGGCTAAGTCTGTCAAGCCCCGCATTAGTGGGGTATCCTAGCATCATACTGTAAATACAGACACATAAGAGTACTCCATACACTATGATATACTGTAGATAACATCCTTGGAAATGAGTTGTTGCATTACTTTGGACACAACCCTCACATGACCAGCCTCAACGATCAAGAATTCAATAGTTTTCTCAGTATTGAAAACTTCCTATTAGCATGGGAGCGTCTCCAGCGATCAACAAGGTACGAAACCAAGGATCGCCTGGGATTAGCTGTTTACAAGCCGCAAATTGAGCAACATATTCAACTATTGGTAGACAAGATTGTGGCTGGAACCTATCTTCCCGAAGAACCTCATGTTATTTTCCAGCCCAAAAAAGATGGCACAAAACGGATGTTATCCTTCTTGTCTATGGATGACCGCCTAGTCTACCAAGCCTTGGGAAATATCATCATCAACAACACGTATTCTGAAATTTGGAAATTGCATCAAGAGAAGCGAATATATGCAAACATTCCCAATCGACCAGAAGATGTTAAGGCCTACCCCCATATCTTTAAGCCAACATTTACTATCAACCCCGGTACCTCATATGCTGTGATAGGGCAATACGAAATATTTGTTTCAGATGTAATCAAGGCTGTAAAGGATTTGCGGGATCATTCTAAAGAATCTTGGTTGATTCGGACGGATATCTCCAGTTTTTATCCTTCAATATCTCACGAGCTTTTCCTTACCATGCTTGCTGAAAGGCAATGGTTAACTGATGAACGCTTGATAAGATTACTAGGAGAGTGTCTATTTATTTGGAGAGAAGACAAGACAACAACACGTGGACTTCCAGTCGGATATGAAACCTCCGATTATCTGGGAGGTTTATTCCTGCAAAATTTTGATAGGTCAGATCGATTTAAAGATCTTCGCTTATTGCGATACGTGGATGACATATATGTTTTTGTCGAATCTAGAAGTTTGCTTCGGAAGACGTTGAGGGACATTGATATTGAATTTGAGAAATTGTTGCTGAAACGAAATGTAGAGAAGACCAAGAAGTTTAACTTGGCTATTACTCCCATAGACAATATTATTTCAGATATTCAGAATCACCTTTCTCATATTTTGATTGACGTACAAGGACATCAATCTCAATTAGCATTGCGTCAGGAATTCTCCAAAGCCTATACTTCAAATCCAAGCAAAGATACTGATCCGCTTGGTGTATGTAGCCCGGAAAAAATGATTGTACCTTCCACAATTGCATTTGTACTTTACCGGTTATGTGTAACGGATGATAATGTACGCGAAGTTGCGCTGGGCATGTTGGTAAGTTATCCCAAATACGCAAAACATGCGGCAACTTATCTTGCTAAGAACTACGCTCTTGATGATGAAGTTGTTGAGTTCTTGGGGCACATACTAAGTGACGAGGAAGAACACTCTTCAGTGCGATTCCATGCTCTTGAAGGTCTTGTGCAGATGCGAGGCTTTAAGCACGTTGAAGATTACCTGTTTTCTTCGTATTTTGATATGAATCTGCAATATAAGATTTTGGATTTATTTGATCGCTATGCTGACTGGGATAATCGACATTTTGAATACTGCAATCACCTTTTGCATTGTGACAGGTATGATGTATCAGCCAAAGCATTAAAGATTATCTTTGATCGAATCAGCGATGTAAACGACAAGATTGAACTAATCAACTTTGGATTGGATAGCTCGCACTCTTTTTTGCGAAGAACAGCCATTTTTTTGTGGCGCAGTCAGATTGATATAGACGATAGCAATTTGCACTTGTCGAATGTGCCACTTGAAGAACGGGACAAATTATTACCTACAAATACTATTCAGTTACTCAGAAGTTTTTCGAATAACTTAGGAAAGTTATTTGGAATTAATTTTTCCAATAAATTCCCTTTTTATATGTTGGAGCTTAACAAAATACAGTTGAATCAGAAAATCCTCACAATACGCGACACAAATGACGGGAAGCTGTTTATCAAAAATATTAACGACATTACGGTTGAACTTCTTAATGCCATTGCAGCAGTTGAAGGCAATCACAAAAAGTCTATCCTTGAAATAGAGACTATATGCAAGGAATTATATCATAAAGATGATATAGTGTGGAATAATACCAGCTTGTTGCGCGACACTGTCAAGAAGTTAAACCCCGAAGAAGCTCCAGAATACTCAACGCGATCCGCGATAATGACTCAACTGAGCAAGCTTTTTCGACATCTATTCGCACAATTGCATGACAGATTCCTGGGAGTTCCTATGCGTGATCTAATTTTTGTATGTTATGCAAAGAAGAATAAATCCTGGCTGGAAGACAAATTGCTACCCGCGTTGCGTGGACGAATTGGTGACAAGTCTAGGATTTGGTATGATGAGGTCGGGATAGAAGGAAGTGATATTTGGAGGCAAAAAATAGACTCGGCGTTACATCGAGCCAAAATCGCAGTGCTCTTGGTCAGTGCTGAGTTTTTTGATTCAGATTTCATCATGAATCATGAATTGCCGTACATATTGGATCACCATGGGTTAGGCGAAATCCTCATTTTCTGGATACCTATCGGGCATAGTAGAGTTGATTCCCACGAACTGTATGAAATCCAGTGTGTGGTTGATCCTCAAAATCCACTCGTAGGAAAGAGTGAGGCTGAAATACAGGCAGCATTTAAGAAGCTGGCAGATGCTGTCTATAAAATTCTATAGGCTACTTTCCATTTATACTAACTTTCGTCAATAGTGATAATGGCGAACCACAAAAGGGCGAGCCACACGGATGTGACCCGCCCGGCGGAGATCAAGCGTCGGGGCCGGCGACGGCCACCACAAAGGCGTCGGGGTTCCAGTAGCGGCGGATGGCCTGCTGCAAGTCGTCCTGGGTCAGGCGGTTGATGTCGTCGGTGAAACGGAGCAGGTTATCCAAACCGAGGTTGTACATCTCCATGTTGAGGATCGACCCGGCGATGCCCTCATTGCTTTCCAACTGCAAGGGCAGGTGGCCGGTGAAATACGACTGGTTATCGCTCAGGTCGTCGGCGCTGACCGGTTCATCGAGCATAACCTTGACCTCGTGGATCATGGCGTCGATGGCCTTCTGCACATTGGCCGGGTTGACGCCAGCGCTCAGGCTCCAGGCCCCCGGCCCCTGTCCGCCTTCGATGCTGCTATAGGCGTAGTAGGCCAGCCCCAGTTCTTCACGCACATGCTCACCGATGCGCCCCATCATGCCGAACTGCCCCAACACACTGTTCGCCAGCGTGGCGGCGCGGTAATCCGGCTGGTAGCGCGATGGCCCCGGCACGCCGATGACAATATCCGATTGTGATTTGCCCGGCACATTGACCGAGGCGCGGCGGATTTCCGCTGGCGCTTGCAGATCGGGCAGGGTGGGCTTGGGCGGCTGGGCCGGGTTAGCCCAATCGCCGAGCTTCTGCCGTACGATCTCGACCGCTTCCTGGGTTTTGACGGCACCGACGATGGTGATGACCAGCCCGCGCGGGCCGTAGTGCTGCTGGTGGAACTGCGCCAGATCGCTGAGGGCGATGTTGGGCAGCGTCTCCAGTGTGCCGCGCGCGCTGTAATGATAGGGGTGGCTTTCCGGGTAGAGGTTCTCGCGGAAGGCGCGGTTGGCGCGGTAGCGGGTGTCCTGCTGGCGGTACTGCATATAGGTCAGGGCTTCGCCGCGCAGTCGTTCTACCTGTGACGCCGGGAAGGTGGGGTAGCGCAGCACATCGGCGAGCAGATCAATCAGCAGCGGTAAATCTTCGGCCAGCGCCTTGCCGCTGAAGCCGGTGGTGTGTCCGCTGGCGCCTACGTCCATATCGGCACCGATGTCTTCCAACGCCGAGTGGATGGCATCGAAATCGCGATGCTGCGTCCCGCGCATCAGGGCGCTGGCGGTCAATGAGGCTAGGCCGGATTTCGCCGGCGCTTCCTGTAGGCTGCCGGTTTGCAGCGCCCCGGCCATGACTACCGATTGGGCGGCGTAATTCTCATAGGCCAGGATGGTGATGCCGTTCTCCAGCTCGACGCGGGTGATACTATCCGGCCCAGGCAGCGATAGTCCGTTGACGCTCATTCCATCTCCTCCTCAACCATCTCGCCGTTCTCGGTCGCCACCGGCACGAACCAGCCGACAGTGCGGTTCGACGGGCGGAGATACTGCTGGGCGACGGTCTGCACATCATCGATGGTGACCGCTTCCAGTCGGGCGAGGTAATTCTCGAACCAGGTGTGACTCTCGAAGTTCTCGGCGAAGGCCAGCCAGAACGCCTGGGCGGTGACGCGCTCGGTGCTATAGGCGAAGAGCGCCCGCGCCTGCTTGCGGGCTTTGTCCAGTTCGCGCTGGCTGATCGGCTCATTCAGCACCCGTTCGATCTGGGTATCGAAGGCGGCTTCGACTTCTTCCAGCGTCCGGCCATCACGCACCGTTGCTACGAAGTCATAGAGATACGGGTCAATCGACGGCAGCAGCCCGCCATCGATGTCGGCGGTTAGCTCGGTCTCGACCAGCGACTTGTACAGCCGGCTGGTCTTGTTGTCGATCCCGCCGCCGCCCATGCCACTGGGGCCGGTCAGCACGCTGTTGAGGATCGCCAGCTTGAACCAGTCATCGTGGGTTGCGGGTGGGACGCGGTAGGCGATTTCGAGGAACTGGGTGTTGCCCGTCCGCTCGACCATCACGCGCCGTTCGCCCTTCTGCTCTGGTTCAGGCCGGACGAACAGATCAACCTTCTCGCCTGATGGAAGGGTGCCGTAGAGTTGATTGACTCGCTTGAGCATGTCGCTGGTCTTGAAGTCCCCGACGGCGACGGCGATGGCATTGTTGGGCATGTAGTGACGCTTGTAGTGGCCGTAGAGATCATCACGGCTCATCGTCCGCAGGTCAGTCTCGTCGCCGATGATCTCGTGATGATAGCCATGCACCCGGAAAGCCGCCGCCCGCACTTCCTCACCCAGCCAGAACAGTGGCGAGTTTTCTGACCCCTGCCGTTCCGAGATGATGACGGTGCGTTCCGACTCGACTTCTTCCGGGTCGAACAGGGCATTGACCATACGATCGGCTTCCAGCCGCAGGCCGAGGTCGATGCGGTCGGCTGGCATGGTCTCGTAATAAGCGGTGTAATCCATCGAGGTCTGGGCATTCCAGTTGCCGCCCTCGCGGCTGATCTGACGATCCAGGTCGCCGCCGGGGAACTGTTCGGTGCCTTTGAACATCATGTGTTCGACCCAGTGCGAGACACCGGTCTTGCCGGTTGGCTCGTTGCGACTGCCGATGCGATACAGCACCCACCAGCTAATGACCGGGGCACTGTGCTGCTCTTTCAACAAAACAGTCAATCCATTATCCAGGACATGGCGGGTAACACCGGCCATTGTGACTCCTTACAATGCTCCGCAGACAAGGGGGTGTCGGCGACGATTGAACGACAAAATAGGGGACGTTACTGCCATCCCCCGACGATCTGTAGTGTATCAGCCTGTTAAATCAATTGCTACTGGCATAAGGGGTAGGGCAAGACGATCACCCGATTGCAGTCCATGATGGGATACTCGGAGCGTGTGAAAAGTGTGGCCTATGCTGACGGTCAAGGAATTGACAGCCGAGGAATTTCTGACGCTGGCCGAGATGCACCCGGACAAACGCTTTGATTTCATGGATGGGGAGCTGGTTGAAGCCTCATCCAAGCCGCTGTACGGTCGCAAGCAAGTGTTGTTCGCCGTCGCTTTTGAAGCCTATGTCCAGCGGAATCCGGCGGGCGTGGTGTATACCGAAGTGCTGCACATGCTGGCGGGCGAGAAATTCATCCCGGATGTGTGCATCAATGTGACGACAACCGACGATTATCTGACCGTGCCGCCGTTATGCGTGGTCGAAATTCGCTCGGATACCCAATCGCGCGAGTCGCAGCGGCGCAAAGCACGGGCTTATGTGCAGCACGGCATCCGGCTGATGATTCTGGTGCTGCCGGGCGAACAAGTCGAAGTGTATCAGCCAGGGCGCACGGTTCAAATTCTGCTGGCTGATGATGTGCTGGATGGCGGCGCTGTGCTGCCAGGATTCCGGCTTCCCCTGGCAGCCATCCTGAGCATCTGAGCGTTGGCTATTTCGCAGTGCTGTCGCGCAGCTTCTTGAGTTCGTCGCGCATACGGGTGCATTCCTGGAGGGCGTTGACGGGCAGCATCCCGTGCCAGCCGGGCGTATTCATGTATTCGATGCACAGCAAGCCGGGATACTTGGCCTTACCTAGGTCGGTCATCAGCCGCTTGAGATCGATGCGTCCCCGATCAAATGGTGTCTGAAGCTGCGCCCGCGCCGCCTGCCGAAGCTGGATGTGAGCCGCCTGGGGGATGAGCTTGGCGATGTCCTCATGAAACACATCCTGACACACCATCTGCGCCCAATCGAGCGTGAGCGCCAATCCTGGAACATCCTTGAGCAGCTTTAGCGTTTGCTCCGGGGTTTGCGCCATCGAGTCCATGTGCGGTTCGAAGCTCAGTCGCAGGCGGGCGCTCTGGGCTGCTTTGACCATCTCGCGCAGGGCGGCGACTGTGCGATCCCAGGCCTCTTGATCGTCCGCCGGGTGAACCATGCCCGATGACAGGGTGATGCCAGGGGTGCCGAGGGCGGTGGCGAACGGGATGAGCGCCTTGAACAGATCGATGTCTTTCTGTCGTTTTGGCTCGTCGGCCAGCGAAATGCGCGGCAGCAGCAGGTAGAGATCGCTGACCTTGAGGTTGAACAAATCGAGTTCTGTGCGGATGTCGGCGGCTTCCTTGCGCGGATTATCAGCAGCACGCTGGGTATTCAGGTGGCTGCCGCTGCCAATATCGACATAGCGGAAACCCATGCGGGCAATCGTCCCCAGCGCTTCCGGCAGCGTCAGATCGGTGAACGCCCAGGTGTGGCAGGCAAATTCGAGCATGGTCAACACAGCCTCTCGCTGATAATCGAACGCAGTTTATCAACCGACATCATGAAAGTCTCAGCGCCAGGCAAGAGAAGACTCGACCGCAGAGGCGCAGAGGACATTGAGAGAGCAAGCAGAGGCCTTTCACTTTCTCAGCACTTTCAACTTATGGAGCAGAACAAACCAGGTCTTCCACTTTGAACTCAACACTTCACCCGTTAGCTGTTCTGATTCTGCCGCAGGGCAGGCACAATTTCAAACTTATGCTATGATAGGTGGCATGATACCGAAACCGGATGTGTTACCTGACTATCATTTTCTGGTCATCGCGCCCAACCTGGGCGGTGAATGGCTGTTCGATGCGGGTCGGCTGTACTGGGAAGCCTTTCGCCCGATTGTCGTCAGCGATCTGGAGCTGCCGCGACTGATCCCGAACCCCTTCACCGTGATCGTGACGGCTGTGGTGCGGCGTGACATCGCGGCGCAGTGGGGTGTGTGGGTGGCGCAGACCTTGCCGAATGCGTTGTTCGACCCGATCTCGTTTGATTTGTTTGATGAGATGAAAGCCGCGCTGAATGCCCGCGCTGCCTCTAATCAGCCATTCGGTGTGCCGCTGATGTCGACCGCCACACCGGTCCCACCGATCAGTCCCACACCGGGTTCGATCATTGGTGGCGCACCTGTCCAGGTGGTGCCGACTCGTCCGGCCGGCGGGTTTGTCACCCAGACGCCAACACTAGGCAGCGAGGTGCTGCCAACCGGGACGCCAGAGCCGACGCAGGGGCCGCTCTATCCCACGCCGGGCGCGATCACCGGGGGATAGCAGAGAAACGAACGAGCATGACAAATCCAAATCGCGTCGCCGAGAAAAGACTGAGACATAGCGGACGCTGAGGACAAGGTTTCCGATGCGTCGGTATACGTCGCTTTTTCAAGCAGCGGCTCCCAACGAACCCCTTTCAATTCAACCGATTTCAGATAGATTTCTCGATATGAGCAAACCATGACCGACTGGTATCTGATTGTGGGGCTGGGGAATCCCGGCAAGGAATACATCGAGACGCGGCACAATGTCGGGTTCCGGGTGGCCGATGAACTAGCGCGGCGGCATGGGCTGACGTTCGGCAAGACCGAACGCAAGGCGCAGTCGGCCAGCGGCGTCATCCGGGGTAAAAAAGTGATCCTGACCAAGCCGCAGACCTATATGAACCTGAGCGGTGAAGCGGTGCGTTCGTTGGTCGATTTCTACAAGGTCGAGCTGCCGCGAATCTTCATCATCTCGGACGATCTGGACATTCCGTTGGGGACGGTGCGGCTGCGGAAGACCGGCAGCGCGGGTGGTCAGAATGGTCTGAAGAGCATCATCCAGCACCTCGGTACCCAGGAATTCAACCGGCTGCGCTTTGGCATCGGGCGTCCGCCGGGCAAGATGCGCGCCAGCGATTATGTGCTGGGCGTGTTCAAGGATGATGACGCGATTCTGGCGGCGCAGGTGATCGACCGGGCGGCTGATGCTGCTGAAACCTGGTTGACCGATGGCATCGAACTGGCGATGACGCGCTATAATGGGTCAATTGACGAACCCAAACCAGCAGCGAAACCGAATCCGAAGCAGGAATAAAGAGGTGACTATGTTATCTGGACGCGACCCGATTGCTGAAGAGTATGCCGATGTCCTGCAAAATCTGGAATTCGCCGTTGTCCTGTTATATCGCCAGCACCCAGAACTTCTCGATCATCAGGTGAACAAGGTGATCGAAGGGCTGGAACGTTCTTACACTACCGAGATGAACGGTCGGAAAGCGCCGAACCTGCGATTGGCACCACTGGAAGCAGAACTGTTCGACAAGCTGAAGGTCCTGTGCGATTGGCGTCTGGGTCGCGCTACACAGTCTGAGGCGGGGCTGCCTGAAGAGGTCGAGGCGCTGGATGTGGATGAAATCATCCTATGCCTGAAGCGTATCCTGCGCTCGATCAAGCTGTGGACAAAAGAGTACGGGATGCGCGGCTATCTGGATTATGTGAACCAGTTCTTCCCTGCTCCCCAGTCGGAGTGAGCCATGATCCCGGATGCGATCAAGACCTTCATGGATGACGCAGGGCGGCTGACCCAGTGGCCGTCCAAACGCTCGCAGCAGTTGGTGGCGCTGGAGTATCTGGCGAGCAAGATCGCGCCCGACAAGCATTACACCGAGCGCGAGATCAACGAACTGCTCAACCTGTGGCACAGCTTCGGTGACCCGGCGCTGCTGCGACGTGAATTGTTCGAACTGGGTTACGTCAACCGCGAGCGGAATGGCAGTGCGTACTGGCGCACCCCGAACACCAAACTGTATGAATGACGATGCAGCTTAACCTGCCCATCCTGGAGCAACTGGCGGACAGCCGCCGCATCCTGATCGCTGGGGCCGGCGGTGGCTTCGACATCTTCGCCGGGCTGCCGCTGTACTTTACGCTGCGGGCGCTGGGCAAACAGGTACACCTCGCCAATTACAGCTTCACCCCGTTCGATCTGGCTGCCGTCGTGGGCGCAACCGAGACGCTGCTGGATGGGGTGATGGTTGGGGCACGTTCTCCCGTACATATTCCGGTCAATTACTATCCCGAAGGCTATCTGGCGCAGTGGTTTCAGAAAGTGCACGGGGACGATGTGACGGTGTGGATGCTGGTGGGCGAAGGCGTGGTGCCGCTCATCAAGGGCTATCAGGCTTTGGTTGAACATCTGAAGATTGATGCGGTGCTGCTGGTGGATGGCGGCGTTGACTCGCTGATGCGCGGCGATGAAGTCGGCGCGGGGACGCTGGTCGAGGACTCGATCTCATTGGCGGCCGTCGATGCGCTGGATGTGCCGGTCAAAATGCTGGCCTGCATCGGCTTTGGCACCGAGCAGGAAGAGAAAGTCTGTCATTATCATGCGCTGGCGAACATCGCGGCGCTGGCAAAGGCCGGCGGCTTCCTGGGGAGCTGTGCGCTGACGCCACAGATGGACGTGTTTCAACAGTACGAAGCCGCCTGCCGTTATGTCTGGGAGCAACCTGGGCACGACAAGAGCCACATCAGCACGCGCATCATCCCGTCAGTGCATGGCGAATTCGGCCAATACCGGATGTACCCCGACCACCCGTATGTCCCCTTTATCTCGCCCTTGATGAGTCTGTACTGGTTCTTTGATGCTCGTGTCGTCATCCAGCACAGCCTGCTCATCCCTCGGATTCGTCAGACGGTTCACAAGCGCGATGCCATCACCCTCTGCGCTCAGCTGATGAGTGAGGGCAATCTGCGCCCCTGTCAGCCAATCCCCCACTAAATCGCACAGGTTTCATCGAATGCTTATCTCTGGTAGTTGACAGTGTCAACTGTCTCGTTCTACTATTGTTGACAGTGTCAACCATTAGGGATGGAGTACGATGGGCAGGCAACGAGTGGCAGCGCAACCAGCCGTTTACGAAGGCTGCCGGGAACAATATCTAACCTGGGTCATGGTCATAGCGGATTCGGATGACAAAAGGCACACGGTTCAAGCGAACTCACTTTCTGGTCGTTTACTGACAAGGACAAATCGCCATGCAAGATAAAACAACGGTCATCGTCACGGGTGCAACCAACGGTATCGGCGAAGTCACCGCCTGTGAACTCGCCCGACAGGGTGCCCATGTGGTTCTCATCAGCCGCAGCGCTGACCGCTGTCGCGCTTCTGTCGAAGCGATCCAGAAGGCCACAGGCACAAAACGAGTGGAATACATCGCCGCCGATCTCTCATCATTGGCAGAGACACGCCGGGCTGCTTCAGTTTTCCTAGCCAGACATCAGCGTTTGGATGTGCTGGTCAACAACGCTGGCGCGGTATTCACGAGTTATGCCGCATCGATTGATGGCTATGAGATGACGCTTGCACTCAATCACCTCAACTACTTTCTGCTCACCCACGAACTGCTGCCGGTACTGAAGACGACTGCCGCAGCAACAGGCGACGCGCGAATCATCAATGTGGCATCAGAGGTGCATTTCAGCGTCAAACGACTTGATGTCGATGCACTGCCTACCAGCAAAGAGGCGCGGTTCGGTGGGTACAGCAAATCCAAGCTCATGAATGTCCTCTTCACCTATGAGCTGGCTGAACGGCTGCAAGGCACGGGGATTATGGTGAATACCCTTCATCCGGGAGTAGTCCGCAGCGGATTTGGCAAGAACAATGGGCCGCTGGTGGGCCTCGTATTCAGCGCTATCCAGCGCTTGGCTGGAATCACGGTTGAGGAAGGCGCAGAAACGACCATTTATCTGGCTTCTTCGCCAGAGGTTAAGGGCATCACAGGCAAATACTTTGACAAGAAGTGGGCGGTGGAGTCCAGCCCACTCTCTTATGACCACAATCTGCGTCGGCGGTTGTGGGCGGCATCCGAAAAAATGGTGGGACTGACTGCCAGTGTGTAAGACGGTCAATCATCCGGCAAGTCAAGGATCAGTGAGTCATGCTTGTAAATTCAAGATTCAAAGGATAAGTCATGCCAACACTAAATGAACATCCCACCGTCAGGAAGATGACGGCGCAGGGGTTGTCACGCGAGCAGGAGCCGCCTGTATCGCTGGAGGCCGGATTTCTGCGGGAATTGTTTCTGGAAGCCGGCGCAGACGATGTCGGGTTCGTCAGCATTGACCGCCCCGAACTGGATGACCAACGCGATGATCTGTTGCGGCTGTTCCCGGCAGTCCGAACAATCATTCCCTATGTGGTGAAGATGAATAAGGAGCTGACGCGCGCACCATTTCGTTCGATTGCCAACCACGAATTTCACAGCACTGGCGATGAGGTGGACGATGTGGGGCGACACGCAGCAGAACGGTTGAATAAACAGGGCATTCGCGCTCTGAATCCGCCGGTAGCTTTTCCGATGGAAGCCAACCGCTTCCCAGATGAAAAGACCTGGGTGATTTCGTACAAGCCGATTGCGGTGGCTGGTGGATTGGGACACATGGGCATCCACCGCAATGTGATTCATCCACGATTCGGCAATTTCATTCTGTTGGGAGCCGTGTTGGTGGCGGCAGAGGTCAGCGAACAGCAGCAGCCACTGGACTATAATCCGTGCCTGGAGTGTAAATTATGCGTGGCGGCCTGCCCGGTTGGGGCCATTGGAGCCGACGGCTGGTTTGACTTCAACGCCTGCTTCACCCACAACTATCGTGAGTTCCTGGGTGGTTTCAGCAGTTGGGTGGATGCACTGACTGACAGCGGCAGCGCTGCCGCTTATCAGCAGCAGTTCAGCAAGGGCGAAACGGTATCGATGTGGCAAAGCCTGGCTTTTGGACCGAATTATAAGGCGGCCTACTGCATGGCGGTCTGCCCGGCGGGCGAGGATGTGATATCACCGTATCTGGCGGACAAAAGCGGCTTTCTGCGCGAGGTCGTCAAACCCTTGCAGGAAAAAGAAGAAACCATCTATGTGACCAAAGGCTCGGATGCCGAAGCCTATGTCCAGAAGCGGTTTCCACACAAGACCGTCAAGCAAGTCACCAATGGCGCAGGGGTGACGACGATATGTGGCTTCACCGACAACCTGGTTCACTTTTTCCAGCGCGGCCAATCAGAAGGGCTGAATGCGGTCTATCATTTCATCTTCACGGGCAATACTCCGATCGACATCACCGTGACCATTCGCGACAAATGCATTGAAAAGGTCGATGGTTTACAGGGGCAGGCTGACCTGACGATCAGGGCTGATGGCGAAGCCTGGGTGCGTTTCCTCAACCGCAAGATGACCGGTGTGTTCGCCTTTGTAACCGGCAAAATTCGCGTGCAGGGCGATCCGCGCCTCTTGATCGCCTTCGGTAACTGCTTCCCCTTTTGATAGAATAGTGGGATTATCGGCAATACGGCTGAGGCAGACATGACCCGACTAGAGAAAAGCAGCAATCTCCGTGAAGCCTGCATTCAGGAGGCGCTGGCGATCATCGAGAGTGAGGGCGTGGAAAGCCTGAGCTTGCGTGAGGTGTCGCGGCGGTTGGGTGTATCGCACCAATCGCCGTACAAACATTTCCCCAGCCGCGATCATATCCTGGCTGAGATCGTCCGGCGCGCCTTCGAATCATTCGCGCACTTTCTGGATGAGCAGTCACACCAAGGCACAGGCGATGAACTGGCGCAGATGGGACGGGCTTATGTCCAGTATGCGCTCACTCATCCGCTGCAATACCGCTTGATGTTCGGCACACCACTGCCGGATCCGACCGAACACCCGGTGATGATGGCGAGCGCTCGCCATGCCTTCACCCTGCTGCGCGATGGCATCGCTCGGATGCGACTGGCGCGGGGCGAGAGGGTGTCATCCGATGCGGTCGATCAGGATGCGCTGTTCATCTGGGCCGCGCTGCATGGTCTCGCCAGTATCCACCAAACCCACGCCCTGCATACCCTGTCATTGTCGGACGATGTGTTACAGGGGGCGCTCGACCATACGCTGTACCGCATCGGCATCGGGTTGGGAGTGTCGGTGGATCGCTCATCGTGATGCGAGTGTGTCAGCTTGGCGTGGCTGTCATGCTATAATGCGGCGAAAGAAGGGACTTGCTGCCGATGAATGACCAGACTGAACACGACAGGGTATCACGCGAAACACTCCAGCTTGAATCCGATGCCCACTTGCAACAGCGACGAGTCACGCTCGTCCTGTTGATTCTCCTGGCCGTCGTCAGCCTTGTGGCGACGATCTTGCTGTTCAACAGCTACCGTCCGCGTTCGCTGGCCTTGAGCATCCACTGGCGCTGATCCCCTCGCCTGCTTTTCCGCGAATGCCATTGCATCTTTTGCTGCTCCACTCCTCCATGAGAGCTACGTAAGACAATTCAGGTGGATGTGTGTCCAGTCACTATAATAGGGCTATGAAACATCAAGTGATGAGGAACGAACTTATGGTATCGATGCAGGGTAAGACGGTGCTGGTGACGGGCGCGACCAACGGCATTGGCAAGATCACGGCGCTGGAACTGGCGAAGATGGGGGCGCAAGTGGTGGTCGTCGGACGCAACCGCGCCAAGACCGAAGCGACGGTCAATGAAATCAAGAGCGCCAGCGGCAACCAGCAGGTCGGGATGCTGCTGGGCGATTTGTCGCTGATGGCGGATGTGCGCCGTATCGCCAGCGAGTTCAAGGCGCAGTATCCCAGGCTGGATGTGCTGTTGAACAATGCCGGTGCCTGGAATCGCGAACGACAGGAGACGAAAGAGGGGTTGGAACTGACCTTCGCCCTCAACCACATGAGTTACTTCCTGCTGACCGATCTGCTGCTGGACATGCTGAAGGCCAGCGCTCCGGCGCGCATCGTCAATGTGTCTTCAGAAGCCCATCGCAGCGCCAACACGGTTGATTTTGATGATCTGCAATTGAAACGTAGCTATGGCATGGGCGGGTTCGCTGCCTACGGTCTATCCAAGCTGCTGAATGTGTTGTTCACCTATGAGCTGGCGCGGCGGCTGAATGGCACAGGTGTGACCGCCAACGTGCTGCATCCGGGGTTTGTGGCGACGGGATTCGGTCACAATAATCAGGGCTTCCTGATGGGATTATTTGGCTTGTTCCAGCGGATGGCGGCGTTGAAACCGGAGCAGGGCGCGGAGACCAACCTCTACCTGGCGACATCACCCGAAGTGGACACGGTAACGGGCAAGTATTTCGACAAGTGCAAGGCGGTGGCGTCGTCACCGCTTTCGCATGACGAGGCCATTCAGCGCAAATTGTGGGAAGTCAGCGAGCAGTTGGCCGGGATGAAGGCGACGGTGTAGCAGGCTGCCCCAATCGTTCAGCTCGGTGTTCCGCCGGGATATAGCCAACTGCGGTCGAGTAAGGGTTGGAATATCCCGGCACTGTGGTGTACAACAGAACCATGCGCGGAACCGGTACGAAGTGCTGGTTGTTGAGAATAATGAGGACTTTCTTTTGTGAAAGGGGCTAGTCATGACCCGGACGATTGCCATGATCGGCGCACTCGATACCAAAGGGGCAGAGTTCGCCTTCCTGAAAGCCGAGATCGAGAAGCGCGGCTGCCAGACCTTGATGATCGACTTCGGCGTGATGGGTGAACCGGCCTTCACCGCCGAGATCAGCCGCGCTCAGGTGGCCGAGATCGGTGGCATGGCGCTGGAGGAACTGGCGGCGCGGGGGGATCGTGGCGAATCGATGACTGTGATGCAGCGCGGAGCAGCCGAGATCGCCCGGCAGTTGTACACGGAACGGCGCATCGATGGCATCATCGGCATGGGCGGGAGTGGCAACACAGTCGTGGCGACGGCGGCGATGCGGGCGCTGCCGGTGGGCTTCCCTAAACTGATGGTCTCGACAGTGGCCGCAGGTGATGTGAGCGCGTATGTCGGCAGCAGCGACATTACGCTGATGTACTCGGTGGTGGATGTGGCCGGCATCAACCGCATCAGCCGCGTCATTTACACCAACGCCGCCGGCGCGATTGTCGGCATGGTCTTGGGCGAGGTCACGCCGGGCGAGGATAAGCCGATCATCGCCATGACGATGTTCGGCAACACGACCCGCGCCGTCAATCATGCCCGCAGTCTGGTTGAAGCAGCGGGATATGAGGTGCTCGTGTTTCATGCCACCGGCAGCGGTGGGCGAACGATGGAGTCACTGATCGAAGCAGGTCTCATCAGCGGTGTGCTGGACATGACGACGACAGAATGGGCTGATGAACTGCTGGGCGGCGTCCTGAGCGCCGGGCCCAACCGACTCGAAGCCGCGGCGAAAACCGGCATTCCTCAGGTCGTGGTCCCGGGCTGCATTGATATGTGCAACTTCTGGGCAATGGACACGGTGCCAGAGCAGTACCGCGAGCGCAATCTCTATGTCTGGAATCCGAATGTGACGCTGATGCGAACGACGCCGGAAGAGAATCAACGGTTGGGCAAAATCTTCGCCGAGAAGCTCAACGAGGCGACTGCGCCGGTGCAGGTTTTCATCCCCTGGGGCGGTGTGTCCGAGATTGATCAGCCGGGCAAACCATTCTTCTGGCCGGAAGCGCTGGAAGCCTTCGTCTCGACCCTCAAGACCCATCTACGCGAGGATATTCCGATTGTCGAACTGCCGCAGGACATCAACGATCCAGCCTTCTCCGGCGCAACCGCCGAGGCGCTGTTAAAGCTGATGCAGCATCATCCGGTGCGGCAACCGTAGGTAAATGAGAGAGAACACAATGGCACAATCTGAATCAATCAATGTTGAACACATGGCAGCCGAGGCGCAGGGCGAACGGGCGCTGACGCTAGGGCTGGTCATTTCCGGCATCCGGTGCAGCCTGCAATACATGATCTTTCCCTTTGTGCTGCCGCTGCTGGGGATCGGCGATGTGGTGGGGGTGGAGATCAGCCTGCTGCTGAACGCGGTTGCTGCTGTCTCGATCCTCTTCAGCATCCGCCGCTTCTGGCGCATCAACTATCGCCACAAACTGGCCTACACCGTCGTCGGCCTCACCGCGCTGGTGATCCTGACGGCTTTCACTGTCCTTGATTTGCAGACCATAGGAGTCATCGTATGAATGAAAAAGTGTTGGCGGCGCTGAACAAACAGATCAACATGGAGATGCGCGCATACTATACCTATCTCTCCATGGCGGCTTATTTCGAGTCGGAGGCGCTGTCCGGGTTCGCCGCCTGGATGCAGCATCATTCCGGCGAAGAGATGATGCACGCCATGAAGATTTATGACTACATCCACGAACGGCGGGGACGGGTGGTGCTGGATGCGCTGCCATCACCCCAGAATACCTGGGAGTCGCCACTGCGGGCGTTTGAAGATGCGCTGCATCATGAGCAAGCCGTGACGGCTTCGATCAACGCGCTGGTCGATCTGGCGCGGGCGGAGCGCGACCACGCAACCGATCACTTCCTGCAATGGTATGTCAATGAGCAGGTGGAAGAAGAGGCGGTGGTGGATGCGGCCATCCAGAAGCTCAAGCGCATTGGCGACTTCGGGCCGGGGTTGTATCTGTTGGATCGCGAGCTGGGCGAAGGCAGCGGCGAATCCGAGGCTGAAGCAGAAGTGGACTGATACCGCAATCGCGTCGATTGATGTACCATAGGGCGGCTTACCCCTCGTGCCCTATGGAACCATCGTATGGAGCGCCGCCGCCTCAGCATCATCTTCATCATCGTCTTCGCCAATTATCTGAGCGCGACGTTGGTGCTGCCGATTCTGCCGCTATATGCCGGGCAGGGATTTGGCGCTGCGCCGGAGGTGGTGACGCTGCTGGGGGCGTCCTACTTCGCGGCCCAGCTCATCGCCGGGCCGTTTCTGGGGCGTCTGTCGGATAAGCACGGGCGGGTGCCGGTGCTGCTCTTCAGCCAAGTCGGGACGGTCATCAGTTTTCTCATGCTGCCCTTAGCCCCCAGCCTGGCCTTCCTGTTCGCGGCGCGGATTCTGGATGGCATCACCGGCGGCAATGTCATCGTGGCTCAGGCTTACATCACCGACGTCACCCCGCGTGACGAGCGGGTGCGAGCGCTGGGGCTGGTGCATATGGCGTTCGGGCTGGGTTACATCATCGGCCCGGCGCTGGGTGGTCTGCTGGCACAGTTGGGCGATCAGGCGACCTTTTATGGCGGCGCGTTGATTGCGCTGGTGGCGCTGCTGCTGACGTGGTTCTTCCTCGACGAGTCATTGACAGCGGACGAACGGCTAACGCGCAGTGAGCAGCAACACCCGCTGCGCCTGGCGGATGTGTTCCAGATACAGCCCCTGCTGCTGGTGCTGGGGATCGCCTTCGCCGCTCAGTTCTGCCTCTCGATGTTGCAACAAACCTTTTCGCTCTTTGGCGAAGCGGTCATCTTTCGTGGACAGCCGCCGGAGGACATCCGTCTGGGGGTGGGACTGCTGCTGACTGCCATCGGTGGCGGTCAGTTCATCACTCAAGTCTTCATCATCCAACGGTTGGTGCATCGCTTCAGTGAGCGGGCGCTCATCCTGATCGGGGCGCTGCTGCGAGCCGGTGGGCTGCTGACCTTGACCGTGTTCACCTCGCCCTGGCTGATCGGCGGGCTGTCGCTGATGGGGTTCGCCGTCGGTTCGGGGTTGATGATGCCGTCGCTGCAATCACTGGCGACCAAGAGCGTAAGCGACGACCAACGCGGCAGTGTGCTGGGATTCTACAATTCTTCGGTCAGCCTGGGCATCATCATCGGCAGCGCCATCTCTGGACTGTTGTTCGCCCAGCATCCAACGCTTCCATTCCTGCTGGGCGGTCTGATCCTGCTGGTGCTGCTGCTGCCGGCCAGCCGCCTGCCGCGTCAGCGTTGAGCAATCGTAGCCCATCCGTTTAGCGCAGGTTTGATGCTTCGCGTTATAATCCATCTATACTGAAAGAGGTGGGTTGTGGCACGGCGCATTGCGAGCTTGATGCTGATATTGCTGCTGGCAGGTTGTAACCTGTCGGTGCCGCAGGTGACGCCGACGCTCGCCCCGACGCGCACCCCCAGCCCAACGCTGACCGATACGCCGCCGGTTGAGTTCGTCATCCAACCGTCGCTGACCCCCAGCACCACGCCAACGTTTACGGCCACCGCAACGTTCACGGCTGTGCCAACCGCTACCGCGAGCTGGACGGCCACGCCCACACCGACCAGCACACTGACCCCGCTGCCCACGAATACACCGACGGCTACGGCATCGACCACCCCTACGCCGACCTTCACCAGCACAGCCACCCCGACAGACACGGCAACGGCCACGCCGACGAATACGGCTACTGCGACACCATCGCTCACGACTACGCCGCTGCCGACGAATACGCCGACGGAAACTCCAACCCCAACGGCGACGCCGACTGCGACCGCGACACCCACTGAAACGCCCACGCCGCTGCCGACGAATACGCCGACAGAAACCCCAACTGCGACTGCGACCGCCACGCCCAGCGAAACGCCAACGGTGAGCGCGACGCCATCAGAAACTCCAACTGAGACAGCGACACCGACGGAGACGGCTACCGCGACCGAGACGCCGACACCGACTGAGACACCAACTGAAACCGCTACGGCAACAGCTACGCCGAGTGAGACACCGACAGAAACTCCGACGGCGACCTTAACTGAGACACCCAGCGAAACGCCCACTGAGACGGCGACCGAGACGATGACGGCGACGCCATCGGAAACCCCGACTGCTACAGCGACCGAGACACCAACCGCGACGGCGACGGCGACCGCAACTGAGACTCCACTGCCGACGGCGACGCTGACTGAGACCGCGACCGCAACTGAGACTCCACTGCCGACGGCGACTCCGAGCGAAACGCCCACTGAGACGCCCATCCCCAGCCCGACGCCGCTGCCCTTGCTGCCGAGCGAGACACCGACGCCGACGGAGACGCCAACTGAAACACCGACGATCACTGAGACGCCGACGATCACCTTGACGCCGAGCGAGACACTGCCGCCTTCACCGACCCCGACGCGCACCCTCTCACCAGAAGAACTGGCGGCCTTCCAGACACCGGCCTCGCCGACGCCGCAGGAGATCGCCCAGCTACCGACGCCGATCCCGCCAACACTGGATGCAACGCCGACGTTCATCACGGCTGAAGCGCCGCTGGTCGAGCCGCCGACGCTGACGCCCTTCATCGCTGAGGTATCGCCGGCTGGCCCAACCGTGACATCGACTCCGACGCCTTTCCCGACGGTGGCGCTGGTGGTGACGCTGCCATCGATTGTGACGGCGGCTCCGCCAGTGGTCGTCGGCATCACGCCGGTGGGATTCACCGTGCCGAATCTGGAGAGTCTGGTATTCGCCATCGGGCCGGCGGGTGAGGGTGTTGGCTTCGGTCTGCTGCCGGATACGACACTGTTCGAGCAGAATCCGGTTAATCCCAATCAGTATGTGACGACAGACAGCAGCGGCAACCTGTACATCACTGGCGTCAACGGACAGGGTGCTTTCCGCCCGGAGACATCACCGTTTTCGGTCTACATCCCGCTGACTCGTGAAGAGAACAACGCTTATGTTTCAGCGGCGCGCTGGTCGCCCAACGGCCAATTCGTGGCTTTCATCGTGGCTGGGCGTAAGACAGCGGATGATGGGGTGTGGCTGCTGCAACCGGGAGCGGCGATCTTCAAGGTGCTGACCGACTGCCTGCCGATTGATGTGCCGGGCTGCTCCATCGTCAGCAATCCGGTGAATCCTGATAAATGGGAGAGCGTGAGTCTGGTGTGGTCGCCGAGCGGGGATGCGCTGCTGGTGCGGCTGTGGCTGCCGAACGAAGGGCGGAGTGCGCTATTGGTGGTGTATCCCAACAGCAATCCCCAGGTGCGCCCCGATGTCTACCGCTATGAATTTGGGTCATGGTCACTCGATGGCGGACGAATTCTGGTCAGCGGACTGGCACCAGATGGTCGCAATTATGTAGCGTTCATCAACCGCGATGGCAGCTTTTCGCAGATGATCTTCGAGTCCGATTTCAACAGCCTGTGGATGGGCTTCGCCAACCAGGCGCGCGACGGGCAGGTGTATGCGCTCGGTGCGCCAGGCGGGCCGGGACAGCCATTGGCGCTCTACAACATGGCCGGGCAAGCGTTGACGGCTCCCATCGGCAGCGGCTTTCCACAGCGCGTCGAGTGGAGTCCGGATGGGACGCAGGTGTTCGTGCAGAGCAACGGGCAGCAGTTCATCGCCAGCATCAACGGGACGGTGCGGGACATCACCGGGCAGGTCGCCGGAGCGCGAGCGATTAACTGGGTAGCCGGTGGACTGCCACCGAGCAGCGCACCGCCGGTCGGCGTGGGCGAAACGGTCACGCAGCCGATACCCGATGGCGTGATTGAAGGTAGCGAGTATTTGCCGGGGCAGCAGTTACAGGTGTTGGTACAGGAACTCAATGTCCGAACCGGGCCAGGGCTGGCGTTTGGCTTCGCCCGCAACCCTGTGCTGACTAACGAGTACGTCCGCATCCTGGCCGGGCCAGTCGATGCCGATGGGGTGCAGTGGTGGCAGATTCAGACCGCCGATGGGGTGATCGGTTGGATCGCCGGACGCATCAATGGCGCGCCAACGTTAGCCATCGCCGACCAGCCTTAGGCCGTCGCGTGAGCGGTGTAGCGGTGGGTTGGGATGCGCTTGCGGGCAAAAGCGTAACTCTGAGCAAAAGTCAGGGTGGTCATGATGGCGTTCATCTGGTCGCGCATCTCGACCCCGATAGCGGCAATCGTCTTGTGATTGAGCTGGCGCACCTGGGCTTTTTGCATACGCGGATCGCTGGCGATGACGGCTGACCAGCGTTCGGTTTCCTCGATGAAACGGCGCACATCCCCGACCAGATACAGGATGAACCCTTCCCAACCATAGGATGCCGGCAGCGTCACGGTATCATCGCCTAACACGGCGCTGTGGGCTTGCAGGAGCAGGTCGCGCATGTGGCGCAGCAGCGGGCGAATCGAAGCCAGTTCACGTGGCGTACCGGGTGGGAGCTGCTGCAAGGCCAAGCTGCTGGTGAGCGGGAGCGTCGTCACAATCTGGGTATAGACACTCATCACGGTGTAGGCCATCTTGATCTGTTCGCTCAGGGTTTCGCGGACGACTTTCTGATAGAACATTTCAGGCGGGAGATGCTGCCAGCGGGCGCGGGTTTCTTCCAACAGCGTAATCATGGGTACTTCCTAACGGCACTGTATGCTCAGAAGCATAGGCGCACCTCCATTCATTGTCCTAACATGAAGCCTGTTAGGCAGTCAACGGGCTGAGGAATTTGTGAAGAATTCGTAAGAACCGTAATGTCAGACGGTGTAGCGCTCCGGCATCGGCTGTTCCTCGACCTGGTAGATGCGCATCCCGCGCTTCTCATACGTCGCCAGCGCACCTGGTGCATCCAGATTACAGGTATGCACCCAGATGCGCGTCGCCCCTTCGCGCCAGGCCTGAGCGATGCCGTAACTCAATAGATGGCTGCCCAAGCCTTTGCCGATGAAGCCTTCGCGCAGCCCCAGATAGGCGATCTCAGTGGAGCCATCCGCTTCCTGGTACAGCTCGACATAGCCAGCCGGGACGCCGGCGTAATACAGCACGTGGATGCTCACTGCCGGGCGCGCGATGAGGGCATAGAGTTCGGCTTCGCTGATGAGCAGCCGGTCGCGCCAGCGCCAGATACGTCCGACTTCGCCGTAGAGGAACTTGTAGAAGGCGACATCCGGCTGCGCCATCGGCATCATGATAATCTGTGGGTCGGGATTATGGGCAGCGACGAACTGCGCCGGGTCGGTCATTTCCAGATAGGTGGTGATGAGGGTATCGGGAAAGCGGGTGGTTTCATCCATAAAGCGGTTCTGCCTGTTCTGTTGCGGCTGATGCACACAGCCGTGTGAGCGAAATTATTCATTCACCCCGATGATGGGCGCATGGTACAATCAACCTAAAAGTGCTTGTGTTTATCCGTGCATTTGTAACACATTTTGTCCAATACATTCAGAGGTTGACTCATGGACTTTTCACTCAATGAAGAACATGTCCAGGCGCGCAAGATGGTGCGCGATTTTGCCCAGAAGGAAGTGATGCCGGTCATCGGCGAGTGGGATCGCAAGCAGGAGATGAACCCGGCTTTCCTGCCGCGCATGGCTGAACTGGGCATCCTGGGCATCTGCGTCCCGGTGCGCTACGGCGGGCAAGGCTTCGACTATGTGACGCTGGGCCTGGTCTGTGAAGAACTGGAACGGGCCGATACCCACCTGCGCGTCATCATGTCGGTGCATATGGGGCTGAACAGCCTGGCGCTGCTGCAATGGGGAACCGAGGAGCAGAAGCAGGCGTTCCTGGTGCCACAGGCGAAGGGCGAAAAGTACGCCGGTTTCTGCCTGACCGAACCGGGGGCCGGTAGCGACCCGGCCAACATGCTGGCGACGGCGCGCAAGGTGGGCGACAAGTACATCCTGAACGGCGAGAAGATGTGGATCAGCCTGGCGAGCAAGGCGCATCATTTCCTGGTGTTCGCCAAAACCGATCCGTCCATCGGGGCGCGTGGCATCACCGCCTTCATCATCACCCGCGATATGCCGGGTGTCATCACCGGCGATATTCACGGCAAGCTCGGTGTGCGGGCTGGCTCGACCGGCTGGGTGAAGATGGAAGATGTTGAAGTTCCGGCCTTCAACCGGCTGGGCGAAGATGGCGAGGGTTTCAAGATCGCCATGTCCTGCCTTGATAATGGTCGTTACACCGTCGGAGCCGGAGCCACCGGCCTGATCCGCGCCTGCCTGGAAGAGAGCGTCAGCTATGCCCAGTCGCGCCAGACCTTCGGCGTGAACATCAGCAATCACCAGCTCATCAAGCAGAAGATCGCCTTCATGCAGCAGTGGTACGACTGCGCCTTCCTGCTCAATATGCGGGTCGGCTGGATGAAGAACCAGGGCATCCGCAACACCCGCGAGACCAGCATGGCGAAGTGGTACGCCACCGATCACAGCGTTCAGGCGGCGCTGGAGGCGGTGCAGGTGCATGGCGCGTATGGCTTCAGCGACGAGTACCCGGTGGAACGCTACCTGCGTAATAGCAAGGGTGCGGTGATCTATGAAGGCACCAGCGAGATTCACCAGTTGATGCAGGCCGATTACGCTTTCGGCTTCCGCGATGACCGCCCGCTGCGCTGTGAACTGCCAGCTTATGACGCCGAATTCTGGCAGTCGGAGCCGGTGCTGGCGTAGGGCAGTTGTTAGTTCCTAGTTCCTAGAGCCTGTTATGCACTTTTTAGCCCTCATCCCCCCCCGCCCCTTCTCCCACGGGGAGAATGGGGGATGTGGTGAACGTAGTGCTTTAAAGCCCCTCGCCCCGTGGGAGAGGGGTTTGGGGTGAGGGCAATACGAGAGCGAAGTTCATAACACGCTCTAGTTGTTAGTTGTTCGTTCAAGTCAGACCTGTTCACGATAGGTGTGAACAGGTTTTCCTCATGGGCAGTCAATCAAGAGAAGAACCGACCACAGAGACACAGAGAACACAGAGAGGAATCTGAGGTCTTTTCCTTTCAACTCAGCACTTTTAACTTTCCGCTGTTGATTCACAAGATTCGTCAGATTCGTCAGATTCGCATCACTCCATTTTGCGATTCGTGAATCTTGTGCCATCGTTTTCCCTCAAGTGTTGCAAAAGTTGCAACCAGTCAATAGTCATCAGTCGATAGTCGTCAGAAAAAACGCTTGAATTGAGTTTGCTGATTAGAGCCATTCGCCTTTAACTATCAGCTATCGACTGGTGACTGTAGACTACTGGTGCAACTCCGGTTTTGTGTCGTCGTCGTCGTCGTCGGACAGACACCGACATAAAGACCAACACAGAGGACACAGCGAACATAGAGTAGAAAACGGAGCGAGCCTGCGGAAAATTCGTCAAATTCTGCAAATTCGTCAAATGCAAAAGTGCCTTTTGTGAACTTTTCCCTCAACCGTTGCCATCCGTTGATCGTCGTCAGTTGGATGCTCACCCGCTGATCCTTTGCCGCCGGCGGATCGTCATGTGCGGTGGTGGATCGCTCCCTGAGATGCGCCAGTGTTAACGCATCCTATGTCGGATTGGGACGTGTGCCGGCAGTGAGTCACAAGAGTCGTCAAAGTCAAACGTGCATGTTGTGACGTTTGGCGTTCAGCCATCAGCTTTCAGCAAAAGACCAACACAGAGGACACTGAGAGCACAGAGCGAAAACCGAGCATAGCCTTTTACTGTTGACTGACGACTGCCCTGTGGCGGCGGCGGCGGCAGTCTCGATTGTGGCAGCGCTGCCAGTGGGCAATCCCTACCTGACCCAGACGGGCGCACGGTATTGCACTCCTACGAGAAGCATACGCCCATTTCGCCGCTTACGGGTGAACTTTTGGTAAACTTTTTGGTACGAGTTAACGCGAGTTGACGTTAACCGTTTTGCGGGAGCGGATAGGTTAAGGTTGTCGGCGCGAAGTTAGAGAACGGTTTGAAAAAATCAGAGTTGAGGGAGCGCGATTGGGATTGATTGGGTGACGGTCGTGCCGAGGGTCTGCTGCATCTGGCGGCCTGCGCCGTCGTACTGGTAACTCACCACCAACCCTGAAAGAAAAGGTTACAGTCGCCGTTATTCGCCACCCATCTGTTCGATTGGCTTCACTGAAGGAGTGTTCTGTGAAGCACTGCTACCGTGGGTTTTGTCCTTTTGCTCTGAACGGCCCTATCTTGATTCTTCCCCTTGATTTAACCTCAACTTAATCAAGCTGCGATGTAGAACACGCTCGCCACCTTTACCCCTCAAGTGAGTTAGAATGATTTGAGGTTCAGGTTGGTTGCAGATTAGGGCTGAAAAATGAGAGCCAACAACCTTGTATCTTCACGGTGATACTAGCGGTTTACCCATATATGCCCAACCTCCAGGAGTAAGAGGATATGGGTCAACTGCACGTCTTTCCCAAGAAACGATTGCATCTACATTATCAAGTAAATCCCACTCAACTTCATATCCATAGTCTTCCCCTGTAATTGCCCGAAGGTTGTAGGCTGACGCGATGGCATTTCCCTTATATAGATCATCTACAAGAGTTGCCATCGTAAGAGGTTCACCACCCCGATAGCGTCTTCCAAAATCTAAAGATTTCGCTATGTCCACTGATTGAAAGGCGATATACTCTCTAAACTCATTTGTAAAATGTTCTGGGATTGAACCTAAAACATACTGGTCTTGCAATTTTACAAGCTGTCCACCCACTATTTTCTTTAGTATCTTAGCGGCCTCATCTCCTATAAATGATTCAAAGATTGGAGAGTATCCTTCGTTTTGCGTTAGTAACGCCAGATTATTTATTAGTCCTGCCACTCCTATATCGCTTGCCGCCAACAAACTAATCGCAACTACATCGTGATTTGAACTGTGTAGTAATGACTTTAAGGGCTTTACAACTGCGGGTGAGGCAAGAAAAGCTAAGTGTTGACAAGCCTGAACAGCTTGTAACTCATCATCGTGATTGGCGATATTGATTAAGAAATCAATGCCCGCAATTACCCCTTTCATGCCAAGATAAAATGCAGCTAGGATTCTTGCGTCCGTGTTCCATATATTTGTAACCTGCATGTCTAGCGATGAACCACCCATATATTTGAGTAAGAGTGATTCCGCGTTAGGCCAGCGGGAAATACTATCCATAAGAATCTTAAGCGCTCTAGCATCATTGCTAGATTCCACTGCTTTAACAACCCAATCACTAGGTTGATGGTTGGATAGTATTGTTTTTAAGAGCGGTTCACGTTCCCATCTCCCTTCATCTAGGAGACGAATGAAATCTCCGGTTTTTGGCGGGAGAAGTAGCCATAACCTTTCTAATATCTTCCCTTTTAATTGTGGACTTTGAGTATTAATGATTGATTCACTTAAGCTCTTGAGAGAAACCAAATCCCGCATCTCAATTAGCATCTCTGCTGATATGTTTCTATATATCCCATCTTGGCTGTACAGTTCTTCTCGCAAGAGGGATAGGGCTGATGCCCCACCCTCCTTAAATTGGGTCTGATAGTTGCGTAACTCTAAAACAGACTGTTTTTTTTCAGATAAGCTTAAATCGCTCCCTCTATAAAGAGTCTTTGTATAAGCCTCAGCAGCTTTATCCAGCAAATCTCTCCAAACTGTCTGATTATTAGGTAACACAATATACCGTCCCATTAGGGTCTTGAGGCATATAGCCAGTTACACCTTGCGAATATAGTACAGTATGCCAAACTAAATGTTCTTGAATAGTCATAAAAACCAGATTATCTACAGCGTCAGGCCCACCAAGAAACAAAGGCCATTTGTGATGAATACGGAAAGTGTTTGAACCTCCCTGACTATTATAGACTGCCTGATTGATACCCACGTATTGTTGGTATGAATTGTTACGTACTGGCGACGGAATCTTAGTAATTACTTTGGGTGGATAATCATTTATCCCAGTGGTTGCACCTGTATCTCCATGACCAGCAGTTAACCATACTGGTGTAGGCCATTTAATTTTATGACTATTGTTAGGACAATCGTCTTTTTCATCTGATCGAGAAGGAGTAACTGTACAGAATCCCGCATTAGCTGCTGTTGCCGTCGCTGCTGGATTTGCGGTTGGATTTGTAGTTGCCGTTGCAGTTGGCGCAGGCGGCGCAGGCGTTGCTGTAACAGTTGGCGTTACACCTTCCGTTGGCCCCGGTTCTTGAGAAGGGACAGGTTGCGGTGGCAAAGGCTGGGGTGGCGGTTGTGGTGATTCATCCGTTACTGGTGGCAACGGTTCTGGTTTCGGCGGCCAGGGCTCAGGAATAGGACGAACAGTCGGAGGATTGGGTATCCATGTGATAGGTATAGGTGGTGCTGGTGGCGCTATGATTTGTCCATCCGCGAGATCAACACACTCGATTTGACCCGTTAGAGCATTAAGAACAATAGTACAACCTGTATCCTGAAGTCCAGTGGGATCGGTTCTATTTATCGGATCCTCACTCACATAAGCATAGCGATTCGCTGTTTCCAGTGGGTCGAGGCTGGCAAACACACCTAGCGCCGGGTTATAGCGTCGCGCCCGCAGATCAAGCAGACCACTGCCATCGACCAATTCGCCGGTGAACCCATACGCCGTCTGGCTCGTGCCGGTTGCGCCGAAAGCATTGCCATATGGATCATAGTTGCGGCTCTCCAGTACACCGACAGTGTTATCCACGACGCCGCGCACCGAACCCAATCCATCCTCAAGCATCCATTCCCAGTTGCCGGCGGCATCCTTTTGGGCATGGATACCCCGCAGCGAATGAACGGTGCGGATAACGTTCGCGCCAGTGGTTTCAGCCAGCACGACCGGCTATCCGGGCTGGATGTCGAGCAGGTAGCGCGTCACCTGAGCGCTGACCGTCTGCGCGACGCGGTTGCCCAGCCCATCGTAGACATACGACGCCCCGCTGAAGGAGAGCAGCCGGTTCGCCCTGTCCCAGACATAAGCTCCGCTGTTGACCATGTTTCCGTTAGGATCGTAGGTGTAGCTGGTCGTCCCGTCGCTGGTCAACTGGTTGGCGGTGTTGGTGGTGTAGTTGGTCACCGTTGGAGCGGCGCCGTTGACCGCAACACTCTGCGAGGCGCGGTTGCCGGAACGGTCAAAGGTGTAGAGATACTGCCGCAGCAGGTCGGCGTCGACGGCCAGGGCGTTGATGCCAGGCGCGTAACGCGCTTGCTTCAGCCGCGCCAGCCTGTCGTAGCTGTAGCGGATGGTCTGCTGCGTCCAGGTGCGGTTGCTAACCGTGAGCTGCTGGAAGCGCAGCTTGTAAACCGGTGAGGGCGTGGTGACATTCTGCTTGTTGCGCTCGATGCGGTTGCGGATTTCTAGCAGGTGCGGGCCTTCGCCGCCCAGCTTGCGGCTGCCGCTGGTTGACAGCCCCCGCTTCCCCTGCCATAATGCCTCGGTGTGACCACTCATCACTGAAATCGACGCATGTTTGACGCTGATCCTGTACTTGGAAAATACGTCGCCAATTACCCCAGTGACCGCGCCCGGCTGGTCATCCCGGCAGGGGTGGTGATCGGCGCAGTGGCGCTGGCGCTGAACTTCACGCTGGCGACAGTGCCGGATTGGTGGGGGCCGCCGCTGAGTACGCTCATCATGGCGCTGACGGCGCTGGGGACGGGCTGGCGGGCGCTGCATTTCTGGAACCGCGAGGTGGTGGTGTATGAGCGCGGCTTCAGCTACCGCGAAGGTTCGCGCATTGTGCCTTTCCTCTACGGCGAGATCGCCAGCATCCGGCAGCGCGGTGAACGGCTGGCCTACTTTGGTGGGCTGGTGCGGCTGAACCGTTATCAGTTCACGCTGACGACGGCGCGTGGCGAGAGCATGACGCTGACCAACCTGTATCGCAATATCGAGAAGCTGGGGGCGCAGCTTGAGCAGAAGGTGTATGCCCTGCTGGGGCCAGCCTTGCAGGAACGGCTGAAGCAGGGTGAAATGATCGCCTTCGCGGCCGACCTGAAGCTCAACGCGGCGGGTCTGCATCACAAGGGGCGCGAACTCGCCTGGACGGACTTCGCCGGTTACAAGGTGGGTGGAGGTCAGCTCAACCTGTTGGCCGCGCCAGACGAGTCGGTCTGGCTGAGTTTGCCCCTGAGCGAAATCGACAACATCCCGCTGCTGCTGGAATTCCTCAAGCGCCAGCGCCCAACCAACACCTGACCACACTGTGAGGAGACAGCCGATGCGACAGGTCAGCATTTCACGGCAGGAGTGGCTGCGGGTCGGGCTGTTCATCATCGCGCTGCTGCTCATCACCAGCCTACCGTATGTCATCGGCTGGCTGTCACAAGGCAGCGAGTGGGTCTTCAGCGGCTTTGTCTTTGGCGCGGATGATGGGCATTCGTACCTGGGCAAGATGCGGCTGGGGGCGCGCGGCCTGCTGGATTTCTACCTGTTCTATACCCCGGAACCCCATCCCTCCGCTCCGTTGATCTTCCTGCCCTACATCCTGCCGGGCTGGGTGGTTGGGGGCTTCATCAGCGAACAGTCCCCGGCGCTGACTGGTGCGCTGCTGCTGACCTTTCACGCCATGCGCTGGGTCTTCAACACGCTGCTGGTGGTGGTGCTGTACCGCTTCATCGCCGGCTTCATCCGCCGACCAGGGACACGCTTCACGGCGCTGCTGCTGGCGACGCTGGGGGGTGGCTTGGGCTGGCTGCTGCTGCTAATCGGCACGGAACCGCCAGAGTTCCTGATCCCGGAAGGCTTCGGCTTTCTCATCTTGCTGGGGCTGCCGCATCTGGCATTGGCGCGGGCGGCGCTGCTGGGTGGGTTCATCCTGCTGTTCCAGGCGTTGGATCGGCCACAAGCGCTGACGCCGCGCCTGATGCTGGCGGGATTATGCTGGTGCGTGGTCGGGTTGACGGTGCCGTTCTATCTGGCGATCCTGTACGTCATGCTCGGCATGTGGGGGTTGGCGCTCTGGATTCGTCAGCGGCGCTTTCCGCTGCGGCTGGCGATCAGAGGGGGGGTAGCCGCCGGGCTGACGCTGCCGTTGTTCATCTACTTCAATGTCGTCTTCAGCGCCAATCCGGTCTTCGCCACCTGGACGGCGCAGAATATCCTGCTCTCGCCCTCGCCGCTGGCCTATGCGCTGGCTTATGGCTTGCTGATCAGTTTTGGCGTCATCGGCTGGCGCTGGGTCTGGCGACGGGCTGAGGAGCAGGGACGCTACGCGCTGTTGTTCTGGCCGCTGGTGATCCCGGCGCTGGTCTACCTGCCCTTCATCAGTGTGCAGCGGCGTCTGGCCGAGGCAGTGCTGGTGGCACTGGCGATTTTGGCGGCGGTGGGGATGCGCTTCGCCCTGCGGCATCGGATTGGGAAGCGGCTGGTTCGTCCGGCGCTGGCGCTCATGCTGACCAGCAGCCTGTTGTTTGGTCTGGTCACGCTGCTGGTGGCAACCCAGCCTGCACCACCCCTGTTTCGTCCGGCTGCCGAAGTGCGGATGCTCAACTGGCTCAATCAGCATAGCACGCCCGATGCCGTGACGTTGAGCGCCTTCAGCACCGGCAACGTCCTGCCCGCCTACACCCACCTGCGCCCCTATGTTGGGCATGGGCCGGAGACGGCGGACGCCCTGAACAAGACCGCCATGACCGCGCGTTTCTTCAGCAGTCAGTTGACCGCCGAGGAACGGTTGGCGCTGTATCGCGGATTCAACATGCGTTATGTGATTTATGGGCCGTCGGAACAGGCACTCAGCCAGGGCGCGACGCCGAACTGGCTGGACGATGGCCGCCTGATCTATGACCAGGACGGCTATCAGGTTTATGAGCTGGCTTACCCGCCGATGTGATACATCTCCACTTTGGGGTCGCGCGGGGTATCGGTCTCCAGAAAACGCAGTTCACTGTAGCGGTCAACCCGTTCGCCCCAAGTGCGGCGGATGATCTGCTCGATGTCGTCGTCGCTGGCTCCCGCCCGCAGCGGATCGCGTAAGTCGGTGCCTTGCGAGGCGAACAGGCAGGTGAAAATCTGGCCTTCGGGCGAGAGTCGCATCCGGCTGCAGGCGCCACAGAAGGGCATAGTCACCGAGGCGATCAGACCGATTTCCCCGCCGCCATCGGCATAGCGATAGCGCAGCGCTACCTCGCTCTTGTAGCTGCGTCCGGCTTCTTCCAACGGCATGACGGCGTGAATGCGCTCGACGATTTCTTTGGCCGGGACGACATCATCCATGCGCCAGCCGTTGCGGTTGCCCACATCCATGTACTCGATGAAGCGCAGGATATAACCTTTGTCTTTGGCCCAGCGCGCCAGATCAACGACCGTGTGATCGTTGACGCCGCGCTGGACGACCGCGTTAATTTTGATGGGTGACAGTCCCGCCTGTTCGGCAGCAGTGATGCCATCCAATACCTTCTGGACACTGGAGCGGTTGCCGTTCATGTGTCGGAAGACGGTTTCATCCAGCGAGTCGAGGCTGACGGTGATGCGGTTCAAACCGGCATCCTTTAGCGCCTGGGCTTTCTGCGGCAGATAGTAGCCATTGGTGGTCAGCGTCAGGTCATCAACGCCGTCGATCTGGCGCAGCATGACGAGCAATTTTTCCAATTCCTGGCGCACCAGCGGCTCGCCGCCAGTGATGCGGACTTTGACCGCCCCCAACCGGACGATGATGCGGGTGAGCCGGGTGATTTCCTCAAAGCTCAACACCTGGGCTTTGGACAAAAACTGATACGACTCACCGAAGATCTCGGCGGGCATACAGTAGGTACAGCGGAAGTTGCACCGATCGGTCACCGAAATACGCAGATCGCGCAGCGGACGGTGAAAGGTATCGCGGATGGGGGAGTCGTCCATGAACATCTGTTCCTTTGTTATGCCTATCAGTGTATGAAAAATCACGCTGATTGGCAACGCCCCTGTTTGAATAGATGGTGAGTCTATGGTATAGACGAATCAAAACGCCGCTGCATTACACAGCGGCTGTGGCGATCCTTACGAAGTGAGAAGCGAACGTCAGCCGACGATTCCCCAGACCGTGATGAGGCCATCGCCGCCGGCCAGCGCCAGCTTGCGACCATCAGGCGAAAAAGCGACGGTGTTGACCGAGCTGTTCTGGCGTGGCAGCGTCAGCAATTCGCGACGACTGTGGACATCCCACAGCCGGACAGTGCCATCCTTCGACGCCGACGCGATCAGGCGACTGTCGGGCGAGAAGGCCAGCGACGTGACCGCTTCCTGATGCCCTTCCAGTTCGGCGATGGCGTTCAGACTATTAACATCCCAGACGATGACGCGCTGGTCGTTGGAGCAGGAGGCCAGCAGCTTGCCATTGGGCGAGAAGGCGACACTGTTGACCCAACCGCGATGCCCCACCAGACCCTTGGGTCGCTGGTTCGCCAGATCACGAATGTCACCCTGGTCGATTTGCCACAGTCGCACCACACTATCACGCGAGGCCGAGGCGATCAGGCGGCTGTCGGGCGAAAAAGCGACGGCATAGACATGACTGATGTGGGTGAGCATGACGGTCACCTGGACACGACCGGTGCGGCGCAGGCTGCTGATGTCGCGCAGCCGCAGGGTGTGATCGTGAGAGGCTGAAGCGAGGAAACGACCATCGGGCGAAAAAGCGACACCATAAACCGACTCGTTGTGATCGGTCAGACGAGCAAATTCGGTCGGCTCGCTGCTCAGCTCCCACAAGCGCACCGAACTATCGTTGCCGCCAGAAGCCAGCAGCGAATCGTCGTGTGAGAAAGCCACTGACCAGACCGAGGCCTGATGCCCCTCCAGAGTGCACAAACAGGCCATGGACCCGCCGCGCGCATCCCAGATGCGAATGGTGTGGTCATTTGAGGCTGAACCTAACAATTGCGAGTCGTTGGAGAAGCCAACGGTTCGGACCCAACTGCGGTGTCCCGTAGCGATGCCGATTTCGCGCAAACCATTGACGGTGACGGCGGTGATAAATTGCTTGGTCATGACGGTGTTCATGTCACACTTGGTTGTCTAAAGCGGACGGGGTGAGCCAATGACACTACAATCTAGTATGCATCAGGAAAGAGGGGAAAATCCATTAATCAGGCTATTCTTAAATGAACCCTAACAGGCCATTAACAGAGGGACGCAGTCCACGCCGCGCGCCCTTCTCCATATCTAACTTTTCTCCACCGGATACTGGATCTCCATCAAGCCCGATGAGTCCGAGGCCGGGCGCAGATACCACTCGCGCACTGGTCCGGTAATGCGATAGCCATTCTGTTCAATCCACTGGTGCAGTGCGCCATGAAGCTGACCGACTGCACCAAAGTCATCGTAGCTGCCACTGTAGGTGGCATAGCAGACGATGGCTGTTGGCAATTGGTGCAGGAGAAGAGACTGCCCCGGCGCAGCGCCTTCGACGGCATAGGCCATCTCGACATCGATCCCATTTGTATTGTCGTAGTAGAGTGCCAGCGACACCCCATCTGTCCGGAGCTGATGGTCACTAATGAATTGACAGGCCTGCTCGTTGAGCGCCATGCAGCGCTCACGCATCTGCGCTGGCCCTGGGACAACCTCACGTGCGCCGACGATGGTCAGCGGCGAAATGACTTTGGTGAGAATATCGATGATGGGCATATTCTGCTCCTGTTCTATTTGTCTGAGACGAATCTGTAACTGCCTGAGGGTCGCCGTTGCCTGTTCGATCTCCTGTTCCACCTGAGCCTGACGCAGCCGCAGCATCCCGCGCAGTTCATCAGCGCTGAGATCAACCTGCATCATCTGTCGCACTTGCTCCAGCGAGAAGCCGAGACCCTTCAACACCAGAATGCGGTTAAGCCGGGGCAACTGCTCCAGCGCATAGTAGCGATAGCCGGTGAAGCGGTCGATGTGCTGCGGCCTGAACAGACCGATCTCATCATAGTGATGGAGCGTTTTGAGTGAAACATGAGCCAGACGGGCAAAGTCGCCGATTTTCAACATCATGATGTCCTTTCCTGCGCGCTGACATCATCATGTACCCTCCGGTAACCGGCGAGTCAAGCAGCGGATTCATTTGACAGCGCCGGCGGTCAGCCCTTCGATGAAACTGCGCCCGACGAAGCTGAACAGGATCAGGACGGGCAGCGTCGTGACCGTCGCCCCGGCGAGCAGCAGCCCCCAATCGATCTGATACTGACCGATGATTCCGGCCAGTCCGACCGGAAGAGTGCGGTTGGCATCGCTGATGATGAGGACAGAGGCGAACATGTACTCGGTCCATGAGGTGATGAAGGCGAAGATGGCGATTGCGCCGACGCCAGGCGCGGCCAGCGGCAGCAGGATGCGGACGATGATGCCCAGCCTCGTCGCGCCATCCAGCGCAGCGGCTTCTTCCAGTTCCTGCGGGATCGTGCGGAAAAAGGCTTGCAACATCCAGACGGCGAAAGGTGCGGCCAGCGTCACATCCACGATGATGAGCGCCCAAAGCGAGTCGATCAGGCCCAGCGAGGTCATCATGCCATAGAGTGGGATGAGCAGCAGCACACCAGGGAAGGCATAAGTAATCAGAATGACGCGGAACAGCAATTTGCGTCCGGGGAAGCGCAGCCGGTACAGGCCATAGGCCGCCAGCGTGGAGAGGATGACGGTGATGAGCATGGTGCCAATAGCGATGATGACGCTGTTTCGCAAATAAGTGGGGAATTCCGAGCCGCCCAGCAGCTTATCATAATGTTCCAGCGTGAAGGATTGCGGCAGCAGCGTCGGCGTCTGGGCGATGATTTCCTGCGGTGCCTTGATGGACGACGAGAAGATCCAGTAGAACGGCGCGATCACCAGCAGCATGAGGACGATGATAGCCGCACCCAGTGGCAGGCGGTTGAGGCGAAGGCGAGTTGACATAGCGGTTTCTCAATCCTCATCATCGCCATCGGAGGGCGGGGACATAAAACGGATGAAGAGCAGGGCGAAAGCCACCAATAGTCCGCCGGTGATGACCGACATGGCTGCGGCCTGACTGAGGCGGAAGCGCCCAAAAGCCGTCTCGTAAATCAGTACGGGCAGGGTCGTGGTTGCGCCGGATGGGCCGCCTTTGGTCAGCAGCCAGATAACATCGAAGACATTGAATGACATCAGTGTGCCGATCAGCCCCAGCACGAACAGCACAGGCTGGAGGCTGGGCAGGGTGATGCCCCGGAATTTTTGCAGGGTGTTCGCCCCATCGACCGAAGCGGCTTCGTAGAGTTCCGCCGGGATGCGTTGGAGCGCAGCCAGCAGGATGACGGCGTTGAAGGGAAAATAGCGCCAGGAATTGATCGCAATGACCGAGGCAAAGGCGCTCTCGCCGCTACCGAAGAATCCAATCGGTTCGGGCGTGATACCGGTGCTGACCAGCACATAATTGACAACACCGCCGGACGCGCTTAACAGCCAGCGCCAGATGATGACGACCACCACTGTCGGCACAATCCAGGACAGGATGATCCACACTCGCGCCACCTGCTGACCTGGGAACGCCTGCTTGAGGATCAGGGCAGCAACGAAGGCCAGACTGGTTTGCAGGACGGCGTTACCCAGCACCCAGATCAGGCTGCGCCCCAGCGCCTCCCAAAAGCGATCCGATGTCAGGATACGCTCGTAATTCTCCAGCCCGACGAATTCACCGGGCGTGCCAATCACCTTGATGTCCTGTACGCTCAGCCAGACGGCAGAGGCCAGCGGATACAGAATGGTTGCTGCGAGCCACAGCATCAGCGGCAGCACAAACAGGTAGGCGATCAGGATGCGGTGGCTGAGCCAGGGTGTACGTCGCTTGGGGCGAAGGGCGCTGGAGGTCATGGTGCTGGTTTTGAAGGCGGGGACACGGCAGCGCCGCATCCCCATCCATCAACGATTATTCAATCGCTTCTTCCATCAGGGTTTGACCTTCGGCCACGGCGTCAGCCGCCGGTTGACCATCGATCACGACCAGTTGCAGGGTCTGCGCCAGCAGGTTTTGCGCCGAAATCTGGGCGATGCTGGGGAAGGTATTGCCGTTGGTGAAACCGAACAAGCGTCCGCTGGTCGAGTTCGCCAGCATGACCTCGATCTGTTCACGATACTTCACCACCATCGGATCGCTCCAGAAGCTCTCGGCGGTGCTGCCGCTTTCGGTCACAGGCAGGAACAGGCCGGGTTCCATATTCAGGAAGCGCCCGTAATTTTCCGGTTCGAACAGGAAGCTGATGAAGGCCTTGGCGGCTTCCTGTTTGGCCGGGTCATCGGTCAGCAGCATGACGCCATTGGAGTAGCTGATGGCACCAGGGTTCTCTGCGCCTTCCATGTAGGGGATAGCGGCCACGCCCAGATCAGCCGGGTCGCCTTCCGCCTGGGTATCATAGGTGGTGATGACGGTGAACTGCATAATCATGGCGCAGCTCTTGTTGGCGAAGCAGGCTTCGGCCTCGCCCCACGTCCAACTGGCGCTGTCGGGCGGGCTGAACTGGTAGAGCTGGCTGTACATATCGTAAGCCATGACGGTCTGTTCGTTGTTGAAACGCAGCGTACCATCTGAGTTGTAGATTTCGTCAGCGCCGGAATTAATCATCAGATTGTAGACGGTCTGGTCGGTATACAACTGCTTGTTGGCCGGGACGCCGATGCCATACTGACCGTCGGTGGTCAGCGTTTCCGCCGCAGCGACCCACTCGGCCCAGGTGGTGGGGACAGCGACGCCAGCGGCTTCAAATACACTCTTGCGATACCACAGCGAATGCACCATGTTGTAGAGCGGCACGGCCCAGGTATCACCATCGTAGGTGTAGGGGGCAACGGCTGCCGGGTAGAAGGTGTGCTGGGCATCCAGTTCGGCGATGAACTCGCCCATCGGCTGGACTTTGCCCAGGTCTTTCAGGATCGGCGTGAAATCCGGAATAGCGAACAGCAGCTCTGGCGCGTTTCCAGCCGCCACCGCAGCCGGAGCTTTGGTGTAAATCTCGCCCCAGTTCTGCGGTTCCTGCATCACCATGATACCGGGGTTGGCTGCATTGAACTCGTCAATCAATGTCTGGATGCGCTCGACGCGATGCGGCGGCTGCTCCATGTGCCAGATGGTCACTTCCACTGGTTCCTGCGCTGCGACAGGCATCAGCGACAACGCCAACACCAGCGTCAACAGGAAAACAAACCCTTTCTGCTTCATCACCATGCTCCTTGTTCAGGTAACAATAGAATAAGAGACATCAGGCGGCTGTGCCTGCTGTCTGTCCAAACCCTATAAGTGCGGATTGCGCGCCCGGAACTGCTCGACTAACTGCAAATTATGTTCTTTTGAGCCGGGCATGTTGGCGCTGATATAGACAGGCGGCGGGATACCCTGTTCGTGCAGTCGCCAGGCGACTTCGGTCAGCACCGCGTTCAGGATGAATGCGCCAGCGAGGGTTGAGAGCGGCCCGACCTTGAGGCCAGTGTCGCCGATGGCGACCAGCGCATCCCCTGGCACGCCCTGATTATCCAGGACAATATCGGCCACATCCGCCAGTTTCTTGCCCGTTGGCCCAGCGGGGGTGTGCGCGGCATAATCCAGCGAGACCACGCCGATCACGGTCATGCCGATGGCTTTGCCAGCCAGCGCGGTTTCAACCGGCACGGCATTCACACCGCTGTTGGAAAAGACTACCAATACATCATCGGCTGTTGGTTGATAACGCGCCAGCACCGCCGGCCCCACCCCACTGGTGCGTTCCATCGTCGAACTGGTGACAGCCCCTTCGTGCAACATCAGACCGGATGCCAGCACTGGACAGACCGCCGCGAAGCCACCGGCGCGGTAGTGGCCTTCTTCGGCCATCATATGCGAGTGGCCGGTGCCGAACAGATAGATCAGGCCATTGGCCTGGATAGTACGAGCCATCGCTGTGGCTGCCTGATCCATCGCCTCGATCTGGGTGTGCTGGATGGCATCCAGCTTGTCGCGGGCGGCGTTCATGTAGGCGCGAGCGCCAGCGAGCCGGCTGGCAGGTGGGGTCATGCGGAACGCTCCTGGTTGCGTCTGAAAACGTTTTCAAAATATACCGCGCTGTCCATGTTTTGTCTAGTATTTGACAGTCACTCAGATAGCTTGTCATGACTACCGGCAGAATGCTATAGTCTGTAATATGCATAACATCCAACCAGAAGAGCTGCGGCTCGAAAACAGCTACAAATCGTTTTATTCCACGCTCGGCGCTGCCGCGACCATCATCGGCATTGCCAGCGTTGGCGTGCTGGTCATGGGCGGTGGACTGACGGAACTGGCGGCGGCCTGGGTCGGGCTGGGGAGCATCTGGCTGGTTATGGCGCTCGTCATCGGGTTGAATAACCGGCGTCTGGTGCAGCGCGAACGACGCGACGCCGAGACATTGTTTGAGGGTGACTGCTGGGCAAGATGGCAGTGGTCAGCCGACGAATGGCAGCGGGAACTGGCGCAGCGGCGCGTTGATCTGGAAAAACATCTACGCTTCCAGCGATTTGCCCCCTGGATCGGAGGCGTGGCTGGTCTGGTGATTGGCGGTTGCTTCTTGTTCATCGCGTTCGTAGCCGGCGAAGCCATGCCAGCGCCGGCGCGTACTTTTATGATGGGATTAGGGCTGTTCTTCGCCTGTCTGTCAGTAGGTTTGTCGCTGTCCGGGGCGCGACGGGAGCGATACAAATGGCAGAGTCGACTCGAACGGGCGGAACAGGCAGCAACACCCCGCATCTGGTTGGGGCCATACGGCTTCTATCACGAAACCGATGGTCATACCACGCTGCGAAATCTGACGGCGGTCAGCTTCTCTTCCAGGAAGCAGCAGTTGGCCTTCCAGATCAAACACCCCGGCCCCAAAGGTTCAACCCTCTATCAGACAGTCCCATTGCCGGTGCCAGAGGCGCACACCGCAGATGCCGCCGCGTTGGTCACGCGCTATCGCACCGAGCGCCAGCTTCACAACTGAGCGCTCTTCAGCCCCAACCTTAATCCTTTTTACGACAACCCCCAATTATTGGGTGAGAGGCAATACAGGTCTCGGCGCGTATACTCAACATAGAGAACTTATTGGAGACCTCATCATGTTGTTGACAAGCACTAATGGACACACCGTAAAGGCCGTCCCGCCGCCCAATCCGACGGACAGCCTCAACCGGCTGATGGCCGCCATGCGTGACGCCGTCGTGATCGATGAACAAAAGCTGGTGATGATGCTGGCGGCGCTGCTGGCGAAAGGACACGTGCTGCTGGAAGATGTGCCAGGCATCGGCAAGACGCTGGTGGCGAAAGCGCTGGCGCGTACCATCCACGCCCAGTTCAAGCGCATCCAGTGTACCCCTGATCTGCTGCCAGGGGACATCACCGGCGGGGCGATCTATAACCAGCGCGAGCAGAAGTTTGAATTTGTGCCGGGGCCGATCTTCGGCAACATCGTCCTGGTGGACGAGATCAACCGTGCCTCGCCGCGCACCCAGTCCAGCCTGCTGGAGAGCATGGCCGAGGGGCAGGTGACCAGCGATGGCTTCACCCATCCCCTGCCGCAGCCGTTCTTCATCATCGCTACCCAGAATCCGATTGAGATGGCCGGGACGTTCCCGCTGCCCGAAGCGCAACTGGATCGCTTTCTGGTGATGATGAACCTTGGCTATCCCGATTATGAAGATGAAGTCGGCATCCTCGAACGCGAGGAACACGCCGATCCGCTGGAAAAGATGCAGGCGGTTGTCAATCTGGATGAGATCAGCGCGCTGCAAGGCGCGGCGCGGGCAGTGGATGTAGTGCGCCCGCTGAAGGAATACATCGTTCAGTTGGCCGTTGCCACCCGCACCCATCCTGATGTGGTAGTGGGCGTCAGTCCACGCGGCGGCTCGGCTTTGCAACGTTGCGTCCAGTCATTGGCGTTGATTCGCGGGCGGACATTTGCGACGCCGGATGATATCAAGGCAGCCGCTCCCTATGTGATGGCTCATCGCCTGCTCACCCGTGATCACCGTCCGGAGACTGCCCGCGAGGTGATCGCCCAACTGCTGACCGAGATCCGTGTGCCGGTGGAGTGAACCCGATGCCCACTGCGCGTGCCTACACCTTCATCGTTGCCGCGTTCATCATCTACTTGTTCGCCAACCAGACGCAGGTCGGCTGGCTGTATGTTGTGGCGGCGCTGCTCCTCGGTCTGGTGCTGGCTGGTTGGTGGCTGAATCGGGCGGCGCTGAAAGGCATGGCCGGGGAACGGCGCGTCGGCGATGGGCTGGGGGTTGATCTGTATGAAGGCGATGAGACGCACGTCAGCCTGTCACTGAAAAAAACGACGGGCATGACCGCCGCGCATGTAAAGCTGGAAGAATACTGTCCGCTGGCCGCGCCGGATAGCCCACAGTGGCGCAACCGGCTCTTCATCCCGGCCTTACCTCCCGGCGGCGATGTCGAGTTTCAGTATGATCTCACGCTGTATCGACGTGGGCTGCACGAGTTTCCGCCGCTGCACATGGAGTCGTCGGCACCGTTCGGCTTCTTTCGCCGCACCGGACAGTTGACGATCCCGACTCGTGTCTTGATCTACCCTGAAGTTCGTCCTTTACAACGCCTCGAACTGCTGGATCGTAAGCTGACGGCTCAGGTCGCCCGACCCCGTGCTGGCGTGGGCTATGAGGTGATGGGGGTACGTCCGTATCGGGTGGGCGACTCGCCCCGTCATGTGCACTGGCGTTCGGTCGCCAAGACCGGCGTATTGTTCAGCAAGGAATTCGCTGATGAAGCCCAACCCGGCCTGACGCTGGTGATGGACTTATTCGCCCATCCCTATCGACCAGCCGATACCAAGCATACGCCGTTTGAATGGGCGGTGAAAGCGGCAGCCAGCATCGGTGATTATGCCCGGCGGCGCGGCTACTCGCTGTATCTGATGAGCGACGATGAGGCGCTGGCGGCTCCGGTGGGCGCGGTGTCGTGGATGGCGCTGCTGCAATATCTGGCACGGGCGCAGCCGACGGGCAAGCGTCCGCTGGGCCAGGTCATCGGACGGCAGCCGACGCAGAATTTTGTAGCCGTCATCCTGCCCTGGCCGGATGAGACGGCAGTGGGACGTTTGGTGGAACTGCAACAATCCGGTGTGGAAGTGCTGGCTGTGGTGATTGATCCGGCGACCTTCCCGCAGTCGAGCGTTTCAGCGGCGGGGTTAGCGGCTGATCTGCGCGGCCAGGGGGTGGCGGTTCAGGAATTACGCTTCGCCGATGATTGGTCAACCCAGTTGAGTGGTCTACAGGTGACACGATGATTCAGGTCTTATCGCATCCGGCGCGGTGGGGGAAACCGCTGCGCTATCTGGCTTATGCCTTCGCCGGTCTGATGACGCTGCTGGTTGTCATCCGCACCGAATTCTGGATCGCTGGCGTGGCGTTGATCGGGCTGATCTTTGTGTATGAGCGCTGGTTGGAGCGCGATAAACGCAAAGTCTCCGAACCAGAGGGTTCGGAGCGGTTGCGGCAGATCGCCTTCGCAGCCCAGGTCGTGAGCATCGTGGCGCTGACCGTGCCGACCTTCATCTGGCCGGTCGCCATCGTCTCCATCGCCATCCTGGCGCTGGGGCATGTCACCGCCCACCGGGTGCGGAATGCGCCGCCGCGCTGGTTACGCGGGGTGACGTTCGTGCTGCTGCACCTGGTGTTCGTCTGGATGTTCATCGGCTTGTTCAGCGGTCAGCCTTACCCCCAGGCGCAGGCGGCCATGCTGGCGATGGCAGTCGTCAGCTTTGAGTTGTTCAAGCGACTCAACCTGTATTCCGGCATGGGCATTGGTCTGATAAACCTGTATGTGGCGGCGACACTCAGCCGCGACCTGACTTTCGCGCTGTTCCTGATTGCCTACGTCGCACTGGTGCTGGCCTTTCTGTGGCGCGCCGACAGCGAAGATGGGCTGAAGGATAATCCGGTGGTCCTGAAAGCGCGGACGCCGTCCCGTTCGCTGCCACAGCGAGTGACCGGCGGATTCCGGCGTTGGCAGCGCTTCGGTTTGGTGGCATCGCTGTCGGTGGTGCTGGTGTTCTTCTTCACCCCGCGCTTCTCTGGTTATCCGCTTGTGCCGCCCTTTTCCATCCAGGCACCCATCAGCGCCCGCCCCTCAGCCCAGGTCATCCCGCCGGCGCTTCAATTGGTGAATGTCGAGAATGGTGGAACCCCGTATGTCGATGGTGGCGATTATTATTACGGCTTTGTCAACAACCTCGACCTGAGCTATCGCGGACGCCTGAGCGATGCGATCATGATGTACGTCCAGAGTCCGGTGTGGAGCTACTGGCGCGGTTACGCCTTCGATCATTACGATGGCCGCACCTGGTCGATGTCCAACGCCGAGCTGAAGACCTTCAACACCGGGCGGACACGCCGCTTCATCCTCAAGCCCCAGGCGACCAATGAACTCTCGTTCGTGCAGTCGTTCTATATCGTCCGCGATATGCCCAACATCCTCTGGGCCGGCGGCGACCCGGCTATGGTCTTGTTCCCGGCTGAGGAGATCGCCCAGGATGTGACCGGCGGCCTGCGCATCGGCGCTTATCTGCCAGCCGGCATGGTCTATTCAGTCATCTCGACCATGCAATTGTTCCCGCCGGAGACGCTGCGAGCAGCAGAGGGTGATTATCCAGCGCCGATCAGCGAACAGTACCTGCAACTGCCTGATACCGTCACCGAGCGCACCCAGCAACTGGCGCGTGATCTGACGGCCGATCTGCCGACGACGTATGACCGCGTGATCGCGATCCGCGATCATCTGCTGGTCAGCTATCCCTATGATTTCTACCCACCCCCGCAAGCGCCGAACACCGACGCGGTGGATCAATTCCTGTTCGTGGACCAGCGCGGAGTCTGTGAGCATTATGCCAGCGCCATGATTGTCCTGCTGCGGACGCTGGGCATCCCGGCACGGTTCGCGGTGGGCTATGGCAGCGGCGATTACAACACCCTCACCGGCTACTACGAAGTGCGGGCGGATGATGCCCATGCCTGGGTGGAAGTCTACTTCCCGTCGCTGGGCTGGGTTCCGTTTGATCCGACGCCGGGCTGGAATGGCGATCCCCAGACTGGGCGCATGAACCGCTGGATTTTCTCCGACCTGATGCGCAACGTCGAACTGCCACAGATTGACCTGGGCAACGTCATGCAGGGAGGGTTGGCCGCCTTCAGCCTGATTTTGCAACCGCTATTGATGGTGGCAGGGCTGACGGGACTCGGCGCGGCTGGCTGGTTCTTCTACCGCTGGTGGCGCAAACGGACGGCTACCGGCTACTCAAAGGGATTGATCCAGACCGATCCGGCGCGACGGCGCATCTTCGCCCTGTATCGCCAGACACAGCGCCGTCTGGGTTCGTATCGTCCGGCGACACAGACGGTGCAGGAACATGCCCAGGTGAAGCCAGCGCTCGATGATCTGGCGCGCTGGGTTGATCTGGCGGCCTACAATCCCAAGCCGCTGCCGCCCGGCGAGCCAACCATCAAGCCTGAAGCGTGACCGTCACTCGGCCTGGCGACCATTGACGATGTGGGCGATCTGCTCGGTCAACTGAAGACCGCCGTCGTCATTATTGTTGATGATCTGGTAGGGGATGTGCGGCGGCTCGAACAGGGCAATCATGCGCCGGGTGTAGGCCGGGTCGAGCGGTTGGCTGGTGCGATGTACCAGGCGACGTTCACGGATGGTGTCGTCGGCCTGCACCAGGACGAATTGCGCCTGGGGGAAGTGATTCAGGAAGAGCAGACGATATTTTTCCTTGATGAAGGTTTGCGCCACCACGATGCGCGGATGCAGCGGCGTGAGCTGGTGGACATGCTGGATGATGGCGGCGAAGAAACGATCGCGCATCTCGTCATTAACGGGCTGCTGGGTGGCGATGGCCTGACGCATGTCGGCGGGGAGGTCGTCATCGCCATCATGACAGAAAAAGCTGAAATTCTCAAATAAGCGAGCGGCATAGGTTTTCCCCGCGCCGGGCAAACCGAACGTGACATAAATGGTGTTCTGCGGCATGATGCCTCAACGATGAACCTGCAAAAGTCTTAACAGTATACCCATGAAAGCCGCTTCGGTGGAATGTACGGTTCATGCAGACAGTGACAGAACGACAAAGACAGAAGAATTCACCACGGAGGCGCAGAGGACACAGAGAGCAATCAGAGGTCTTTCCTTTGAACTTAGCACTTTGCACTCCTCAACTCCTTTGCCGCCGGCGGATCGCCATTTGCGGTGGTGGATCGCTCCCTGAGATGCGCCGGTATTAACGCGACCTGTTTCAGATTGGATCATCTCATAGCGTTGATTCACATGATTCGTCAGATTCGTCAGATTCGCATCACTCTGTTTTTCAATTCGTGAATCCTGTGCCACCGTTTTCCCTCATTCGTTGCAACTGCAACTCGACCTGTTTTGTGTCGTCGTCGTCGTCGGACAGACGGCGACAGAGCGACAAAGACAGAAAGACCAACACAGAGGACACAGAGAACGCAGAGAGCAATTCGAGTCTTTCACTTTGAACTCCCTGATCCGCTGGGGGCTGATGCAGGTTAAGAAAATATCCAGATAACGATTTACCCGGACACCCCGTTGGGTGTCCCTACAAACGAACCGGTTGGTGTAGGGACGTGCAACGGCACGTCCGAACATTATCTGATTTAATTCTTAACCTGCATTAACCCGCAGCGTCCGTGACTCACAAAAGTCGTCAAAGTCGTCAAAGTCAAAAGTGCATTTTGTGAACATTTCCCTCAATCCTGATTCCCAACCATCGGGACGATTGCGCGGGTAGGTTTGCGAACCACTCCTACGAGAAGCATACGCCTAATCGCCGCGTTACAGGTGAACTTTTGGTAAACTTTTTGGTACGACTTAAGGCGACTCTGGGCTAACCATTTTGCGGGAGCGCGAGGATTAAGGCTGTCAACGAGGGGTTAGAAAAGGGTTAAGAAAAATCAGGGTTGAGGGAGTGAAAATCGGACAAGGCGCTGCGACTCGGATACCACAGCTAGGGTCAACTGGCGAACCTGCTTTACAATTCCTCGTGTAAAAACTTCATGTAATCATGCGCGTCAGACAGGAGAGGTTGCCCCATGAAGCGCCTTATCTGGTTGAAGTCATGGAGGGACTCAAGCCGGCGATTCAACCGATAGTATGCTTTCCCGCGCAAATGATAGAACATGTCCAGATATTGATCATCGGCATCATGCGCCTCAATGATTTTTGTTAAGTCAGCAACCGCATTTTCGTATTGCTGAGTGCGATAATAGATTGTTGCCCGCTGCAATAGGAATTGATCCGTTTCGGGCGAGAGCTGAAGCGCCGTAGTCATATCTTGTATGGCCTCATCATAACGCCCCCATCGGCGCATGTAACTCGCACGCCATGCGTAATTCAGGGAATCAGCCAACCCTTGACTGATAAGCCAATCCAAATCCTGCACCACTTTGTCGTGTTTTCCGACAATTTGATGTGAAATCGCCCGCTTGATGTAAGCACCTTGCAGTTCCTCTCTATCAGTGGAAAGTTCGATGATTTTGCTGAGGTCTTCAATCGCCAGTTCGTACTCCTCACCCTCATAGCGGAGAATGGCCCGTTCCCAATAGCGCTGTGGATTGTTGGCGTCAAGCGCGATGGACTGATCGAGGTCAGCCAAACCACCCTCGATGTCGCCGCTGTGAAACCGTTCTTCTGAGCGTTGGGCGTAAAAGTCGGCATCGTGTTCCATAGGATACTCGGTAGCTCACGTGAGTTTTGAGCTGATTATAATACGGGAAAGCTAAGCACTCGTCAAAACTGTCGATGGCGGTGGAGAAACGATCTCGCATCTCGTTATTGACGGGCTGCCGGGTGGCGATTGTTGAGGGAGAGGCAGTCATCGCGAGAATGGCAGGAAAAGCCGAAGTTCTCAAATAAGCGGGTGGCATAGGTTTTCCCTGCGCCGGGCAGACTGAAGGTGACATAGACGGTGTTCTGCTGCATGTTGCCGCAACGATGAACCCGCAAAAGTACCAATGAAAGCTGCTTCGGTGGAATGTGCGTTTCGGTGCAAGTACCTGACAATCTCATAGTAACTGCTGTGTTCTTTGATAGGCATCGTGCAGCCAGTTGCGGTATCTTAAACGATGTCGAATAGATGACCTTATAGATGACATCAAATGGGTACTGATTCTAAGAATGAGGTGATGACATGAGTGACAGGATAGCTCCTGACCGCTTTGAAAAATTGCAGAGCGAAAGCTGTTACACGACAGAGAAACTCAGGAACTGGCCCAAGGATTGGCCTGAGAAGATATCACCTAACCGTACCGGCGAGTTCCTTTCGAAGATATGGGCGCATTTTGGTACACCCAATGAAGTAAACTTTGAAGGATTCTCCTATTGTTTTCGTGATCGAGACCTCAACATCCTGTTTAGTGCTTATTGTGCATCAACTGGCCCGGCATTTGGGGGGACTTATCGTCAATATGATCCAGCACAGGGCTTTATTGTGTCTGATGATTTGTTTGCGAAACTGAACGCCTCGCTGGAAGCGTTTGAGCTACTACTCGAAAACACAGTACCAGCCGATTGTGAAATACAATTTGAGACTGATTTTGGGATTTATCGTGCCGGGGCTCGCAATGGGATTCCTTTTGAGGAGCCAGTGAAAAAGCAGAAGTGATTGGCCGAAAACGGAACCGCTACATGTGCATCATGCTGACTGCAATATCCGCCTAAAGACTGAGTGTTACATCCTCATAACGAGGAGTATAATCAAAGCAGTTTATCGATGAGCTGTTCGATTACTCTCCTTATCGCAACCTTCAGGGAAGGCACTGCGTATAGTACCATAAGCCCTTGAAGTGGTTTCATCCGCTCAAGGCAGGCGTGGGGAAGCGAGTATATGTCCGATCCAACTACGCTGGAATGGGTCAACGCCGCGATCAACGGTGATCAGGATGCTTTTGGCGATCTGGTATACGCTTATCAGGACTCAGTTTACAACCTGTGCTATCGAATGCTCGGCGAACGCGGCGAGGCCGAAGATGCAGCACAGGAAGCCTTCCTGCGAGCTTATCTGAATCTGAAGCGTTATGATGTCGAACGTTCTTTCAAAACGTGGTTGTTGAGCATCGCCTCCAACTATTGCATTGACCGGCTGCGTCGGCGACGGCTGCAATTTATGTCGTTGGATGATGAGCCGGTGGCGGAACGGTTGGCGCTGCCCAGCAATGACCCGGAGCCAGAGCCGACTTTGATGCGGCGTGAACACAGCGCGGCCATCCAGCAGTTGCTGGATCGGTTGTCGCCCGATTATCGCGCCGTGGTGGTGCTGCGTTACTGGTACGATTATTCCTACGCGGAGATCGCGGAGATGACTGAAAGCACAGAAAGCGCCGTGAAAAGCCGTCTCTTCCGCGCCCGCCAGGCGTTGGCCGAACAACTCGGCACAGGGTCGGCTTCATCGCGGCTGGGCGATCCGATTATGGAGGGATCGTAAATGTCGAATGAACGCCTGAAGCGGCTGATGCAGGAGTCGCTGGATGGAAATCTGCCGCCCGATCTGATACGGGAACTGGCCGACGGACTGGACGTGGATATTCAGCAATACCTGCAATACAACCGCCTGAAGATGGTGGACGAAATGCTGCGGAATGCGCCCTATGAACGCGCTCCGGCGCGGCTGGCGCTGGGGGTGATGGCGAAGATCGCCCAGGCGGCGCAGGCTGAAGCCCGGACGGATACCGATGAGCAGGGCAAAGCGCTGACGCTGGCGCTGGGGCTGGTCATCCTGATGACGATGCCGGTGCTGGTGGCAGCCATGACGCTGTATCTCAACGCGGCGGGCAATGCCGAAATGCTCAACGCCGTCATCCAGTACATCGCCAACCTGATGAAGCTGGTGGTGACGATGCTGGAGATGCTGATTCAAGGGGCGAGGACGGTGCTGGCGGATTATCCCCAGGCCGGTTTGCTGATGGTGACGGTGCTGCCGATTGTGGCCTTCTGGCTGATCCGCATCACCGATGGCGACCCGCACCAACCCCCGTCACCCTCCGACCCATCGTAATTGACCCCGGCGCGATAGCGGGGTATCATGCCCCGCTTCATCGCCGAGTGTCCGTGAGCGAGTGAGGCTTTTCCCATGCGCAACCTCGATACCCGCAGTCTGGTGCTGATCGCTATCGCGGTCGCCGCCGGTTTGATCTTCCTCAATCCCGCTACCCTGAACACGATACTGGACACAGCGCTGCGCGTGGTCTATATCGTCCTCGGCCTGGTCGGGATTCTGTATCTGTGGCGTCGGCTGTAATAGAAAGAGGCGCTCAGGTGCGCCTCTGATACGATAGCAACGGGTCAGTTCGCCAGCAGGCGGGCATTCTCGGCGTCGAAGAAGACATTCACCAGATCATCGCGGTCGAAGTAGGTATCGGAACGCAGGCCGTAGTTCTGCACCCGGACGATGATTTCGTGGCTGAAGTCCTTGCCCACGCCCACCCGATAGCGGGTGTCGGTGCCGATGTAGACTGATTCGCGGATCTTGCCAGTGATGATGATGATGTCCGGGTCTTTGAGCAGGGCGGTTTTGTAGGCATCGGCGGTGTCGCTGCTGCCATCAGGATACTTGACCGGGCCAGACACCGGGAACAGATTGAGCTTTTCCGGGCGAACCGCAACGGTGCAGTCGCAGCCGCCGGGCATGTTATCGCTGCTCTTGACGGCGCGGATGGCGGTCTGATCGTCGATCTTGACCACGCCGAACTGGCCCTTGGCTTCGACAAACGTACCGTTGATGAAGTTGGTCTCGCCGATGAAGTCGGCCACAAACTTGGTGGTCGGCATCTCATAGATTTCTTCGGGCGAACCGATTTGCAGCACTTTCCCCTTATCCATAACAGCGATGCGATCCGCCATCGTCAGGGCTTCTTCCTGGTCGTGGGTGACGAAGATGAAGGTGATGCCCAGGCTCTTCTGCATCGCTTTCAGCTCATAGCGCATCGCTTCGCGCAGCTTGAGGTCGAGCGCCGACAGTGGCTCATCCAGCAGCAAGACCTGTGGGCGTTTGACGATGGCGCGGGCCAGGGCCACACGCTGCTGCTGACCCCCGGAAAGCTGACGGGGACGGCGGTCGGCCACCTGCGGCAGACGCACCAGACTCAGGGCTTCTTCGGCGCGCTTCCGGGCTTCGGCGCGTTTGACGCCTTCCATCTCCAGCCCGAACATGATGTTTTGCAGGGCCGTCATGTGGGGGAAGAGGGCATAGTCCTGAAAGACGGTGTTGACCGGGCGGTGAAACGGCGGGACATTCTGCACCTCGCGCCCGCGAATGAGAATCTTGCCGGAGGTGGTATCTTCAAAACCGGCGATCATCCGCAGCGTGGTGGTCTTGCCGCAGCCGCTCGGCCCCAGCATGGCGAAGAATTCACCGTCGTAAATGTCGAATGAGACATTATCGACAGCGCGGACGGCGCCATCCTGACGCGGAGAAGCAAATTCCTTGACGACATCAATGAGCTGTACATCTGCTTCGGGCATAATCCCCTGACCTGTGGGTAAACTGAATCATCCTTGCGACGGCTGATGATAATACCGTAATTGCAGCAAAAGGGGGTGGACAGTTTTCCACCCCCGGCAAAACTCACTGGCTCAACAGGACTTTGAGCTCATCCCAGGCGTCGGTACGGGTGCGCGCCCAGGTGTCGCCGCCATTGACGACGGTGAACAGCCGTTCAGAAACGCTCGCATCGGGGTAGATGATCGGGTCATTCAGGTATTCCGGCAGGATCAAGGCCTGGTCAATGGCGGCCTGATTGGGTGACCCATAAGCGGTGTAGTTGCTCAGATCAGCGCCCACCTGCGGGTCGAGGATGTAGTCCATGAAGACATGCGCCAGCGCGACATTCGGCGCATCGACCGGGATCGCCATGTTGTCCACCCAGCGGAAGCCGCCTTCTTCGGGGATTACATAGTCGAACTTGCCGGCACAGTTCTTCTCCGGGTTGGCGGCGCAGTCGGCCTTGATCTGGAAGATGTCGCCGCTGTATTCCACCACAATATCGACTTCACCGGTCGCCAGCCGTTCCTGACCGTCGTCCTGGGCGATGGTGCGGACGTTGCCGCCGTTATCCGCCAGGAAGTCACGGGCATAAGCGATCTCATCCGGGTTGCCGCTGTTGACATCGTAGCCGAGGATGATGAGGGCGATTCCCAGCATGGCGTCCATATCTTCCAGCCAGGCGACATTACCACCGTAATTCCACACCTGGCTCCAACTGGTCAATTCACCGACGGCTTCGACGTTGTAGCCAAGGCCAATCGTCCCCCACTGATACGGCACCGTGTACTGGTTGTCGGGGTCGTAGATCGGGTCTTTCAGGTCTTCGGAGACATTGGCGAAGTTGGGGATCAGGGTCAGGTCGATGGGCTGCAACAGCTCTTCGCGCAGCATCGTCACCACGCTGGAGCCGGTTGGCACGACCAGATCGAAACCGGGATTGCCGGCGCGCAGCTTGGCGATCATCTCTTCATTGCTGCCGTAGAAAGTCTGTACAATGGTGACGCCGCACAGATCCTCGAAATTGGGGATGGTGTCTTCGGCGACATAGGTCGTCCAGTTATACAGGTTGAGCGTCTGCCCCGCAAAACCAGCCGGGCATGTCCAGCCTGAGTTTTGGGCCAGCGTCAGCGATGGCAGCAGCGCCGCAACCATTATGAGCAGCGCACAACACAGCCATTTCGTTTTGTTCATCATAGCCTCCAGTTTGTCGAATACTACTTCTCACCTTACGAACAAACCTCACCTGTTACCCTCACCCCTAGCCCCTCTCCCTCAGGGCGAGGGGAATAAAGTGCACCACTGAGAGTGGAAGTCCTTCTCCATGAGGGAGAAGGATTTAGGATGAGGGTTATCTGAGTAAGGTGAATTACTGTCCCAGTGAAACCTTGATCTCATTCCAGGCATCCAGCCGCAGTCGCTTCCAGTCATCGCCGCCATCGACCAGAACGAACAACCGGGCTTCGGTTTCGTCATCGGGATAGACGAAGGGGCTTTCCAGGAACTCGGCCAGGATGAGCTTCTGATCGATGGCCGGCTGAATCGGCGTGGCATAAGCGGTCAGGTTGCTGTTGTCGGCGGAAACCTGTGGGTCGAGCATGTAATCGAGGAAGACATGCGCCAGTTCGGGATTGGGCGCATCTTTGGCAATCGCCAGATTATCGACCCAGGCCACGCCGCCTTCTTCGGGAATGGCGTAATCGAGTTCGTCCTTACAACCCAGCGCTTCATTTTCGTTGCATTCTTTGGCGACGCGCAGGATTTCGCCGTTATAGGCGATCACCATATCGACTTCGCCGGATTGCAGCCGCAGCCGGCCATCACCCTGAGCGATGGTGCGGACGTTGTCGCCGTTATCGATCAGGTAATCACGGGCCGCTTCGATCTCGGAGGCTTCGCTGGTGTTCGGATCATAACCCAGAATGCGCAGCGCCACGCCGATGATGGCATCCGGTTCCTCCACCCAGGCCACGTTGCCGTCGTAATTCCACATATCTTCCCAACTGGTCAGCGTCTTGCCCAGCCGGGCTTTGTTGTAGCCGATGCCAATCGTCCCCCACTGATACGGGACGGTGTACTGATTGCCGGGGTCATAGGCCGGGTTCTTGAGGAATTCGCTGACGTTGGTTTCGAAGCTGGGGATTTGGCTCAGGTCAATCGGTTCCATCAGGTCTTCGCGCACCAGCACCGGAATGTAGGAGCCGCTGGGGACGATGACATCATAGCCAGGGTTGCCCAGACGCAGCTTGGCGATCAGTTCGTCATTGCTGCCGTAATTCTCAAGCTGAAGGGTGACGCCGCACAGCGTCTCAAAATCCACAATCGTCTTTTCGTTGATGTAATCGGTCCAGTTGTAGAGCGTCAGGGTTTGCCCTTCAAAGCCTTCCGGGCAGACCCACTCGGTCATGATCTCACTGTCCTGGGCGACGGCGAAAAGGGGCAGTGCCAGGGCGAACAGCGTCACCAGAGAAAGCAGACTGAGTTTTCGTATCATGTCATTCTCCTTAATAACCTGCCCCTATCATGCCGCAGGTGGCAGAAAAGGGGTATGTCATGTTTCAACAGAAATTCAGGTTGAAAATATAGGTTGTCCGATGACGGTGATGGTGGAGTTGCGCAGGGACACGCCTTTCAGCTAAATAAAAAGGGGGTGGGAGCCTGCGCTCCACACCCCGCGATTGATCGTGCCAGTCCTTATTGACCGAGCAGTACCTTGACTTCGTTCCAGGCATCATTGTAGGCCTGGGCGGCTTCATCACCGACATCAATGACCTCGAACAGCGTGGCTTCCACTTCGGCTGTCGGATACAGGATCGGGTTCTCCAACAGTTCCGGCAGGATCAAACCCTGATCGACCGAGGCCTGATTGGGGGTGGAGAAGGCGGTGAAGTTGCTGATGTCCGCGCCCACCTGGGCATCCAGAATGTAGTCCATGAAGACATGGGCCAGCGCCGGATTCGGAGCATCGGTGGGGATCGCCATGTTATCGACCCAGCGGATTGCGCCTTCAGCCGGCAGGGCATAGGCGAACTTGCCAGCGCATTCCTTCTCCGGGTTGGCTTCGCAGTCAGCGATCACCTGGAAGATGTCGCCGCTGTACTCGATGGTGATGTCCACTTCGCCGGTCGCCAGCTTTTCCTGACCATCATCAACAGCGATGGTGCGAACATTGCTGCCGCGATCAATCAGAAAATCGCGGGCTTCACCGATTTCATCCAGGTTGGTGGTATTGGCGTCATAGCCCAACTGCACCAGGGCGAAGCCGAGCATATTGCGCGGGTCTTCGATCCACGACACGTTGCCGCTGAACGTCCAGACATCTTCCCAGGAGGTAATTTCCTTGCCGACAGCTTCGACGTTATAACCGACGCCCATCGTGCCCCACTGGTAGGGGACGGTGTAGGTGTTCTCCGGGTCGTAAGCCGGGCCTTGCATCGCTTCCTTGACGTTAGCGAAGTTGGGGATCATGCTCAAATCGAGTTCTTCCAGCATCCCTTCGCGCACCATCAACGGGATGAACACGCCAGTGGGAACGACGATGTCATAGCCGGGGTTGCCGGTACGCAGCTTGGCGATCACCTCTTCGTTGCTGCCGAAGAAGGTCTGCACCACTGTCACACCGCACAGCGCCTCGAAATCCGGGATGGTGGTTTCGGCCACATAGGTCGTCCAGTTATACAGGTTCAAGGTCTGCCCGGCGAACCCTTCCGGGCAAGTCCAGGATGTTTTGATTTCGCTATCCTGCGCCAGCGCCGCGACGGGCAGGCTGAGCGCGACGGCGATCAACGTCAAACAGAAAAACAACTTACGCATTATGCCTCCTCAATAGCAATAGAATCGCACTGTGATTAGCGGTTGCTGCCGCGATTTTGCAACAACTGCACGAACCCAACTAACACCATAGATGCTAACAACATCAGGGTCGAAATAGCATTAATCTCTGGTGAGACTCTCTGGCGCAGCAGCCCATAAACGAAGATGGGCAGAGTGTTGGTGCCAACGCCATTGTTGAAGAAGGTCACCAGGTAATCATCCAGCGACAGCGTGAAGGCCAGCAGTGCGCCCGCGACTACGCCCGGCAGGATCAGCGGGAAGGTGACGCGCCAGAAGACCAGCCATTCATTGGCACCCAGATCACGAGCGGCTTCTTCAAAGCGCGGATTCATATCGGCCAGACGGGCACGGACGACGATCACGACGAACGAAATAGAGAAGGCCACATGACCGATGATAATGGTACCAAAGCCATAGGTGGTGACGCGCCCGGTCAGATTTTCCCACAGGTCGAACAGGAACTTGAAGAAGACAGCCAGCGAGACGGCCTGGGTGATTTCCGGGATGACCACTGGCAGATACAGCACACCATCCAGCAGCTTCTTACCGGGGAAGCTGCCGCGTTGCAGGGCGATGGCGACCATGGTGCCGATGATGGTGGTGATAATCATGGAGACGAAGGCGATGAAGAGCGTATTGCGCAGCGCGTTGACCATCTCCTGGGTGAAGCGGTTATCGCCATTGAAGATGCGGGCATACCAATTGGTCGTCAGGCCGCCCCAGGTCGAAACCGAGGTGCTGTCGTTGAACGAAAAGACGACCAGCACGACAATCGGTGCCCAGAGGAAGAAATAGGCGAAGACCGGATTGAAATACAGGCCGATCTTGCCCAGGGTTCGTACCAGCTTGTCGCGGCGAATCTTGTCGTAATCGAAATCAGCGAGCTGAACTCCGGCGGCTGGTCGTGTAGAGAGGGTCTGTCCGGTCATTTCGCTGTCTCCCGATCGCCATACTTCAGATAGATGATGACACCCACCGTCACGATCATCATGAGCACCACTGATAAAGCCGAGCCGCGCGGGTAGTTGGCACCCGAACCGCGAAACTGTGACTGTACCAGATTACTGATCATCAAGCCCTGCGTGCCGCCCAATAAATCGGGGGTCACGAAGGCACCGATGGTGGGGATGAACACCAGAATAACGCCGGCCACCACACCAGGCAGGGTCATGGGCAGCACAACGCGGAAGAATACTGATAGATCATTCGCCCCGAGATCGTGTCCGGCTTCGACAAATCGGAAGTCGAACTTCTCGACAGCGGCATAAATCGGCAGCACCATGTAGGGCAGATAGCTGTAGACAAGACCGATGATGACGGCTTCGCGGGTGTTCAGCAGATCGAGCGATCCCTGTAACAAACCGAGGCTGTTCAGCAGACTGCCTAACACCCCTTCCGGCGCGATGATGGTCTTAAGGGCGTAGGTGCGAACCAAGAAGTTCGTCCAGAAGGGCATGATGACCAGGAAGAGCGCGAAGTTGCGCACCCAGGGGCTTTTGCGAGTGCTGATGAAGAAGGCCAGCGGGTAGCCAATCAACAGGCAGAAGACGGTGGTCAGGGCGGAAATCCAGATTGAGCGGAGGATGATGGTGGAATAGATGGGACGCCGGGCGAAGAAGTCAAAGGCGTCGTTATAGTGTTCCAGCGTGAAGGGGAGTTGACCGCCATCGCCACCACTGACCGGCGTCAGGAAGCTGATGAGTACCACCACCAACACCGGGATGATAAAGAAAATCCCCAACCAGAAGATGGCGGGGAAGGCGAGAAAGACATTTCGATTGCGGTCACGTCGTTTCATTGGCGCGGCTACAGCGGCCATCGTTCGACCCCCTTGTGGGAACACCCGCGAATTGGGAAAAGGGCCAACACAATCGGGAGACCGATTGGTCAATCGAGGAAAAGTCCGATCAACGACGCTGATTATGACGAAACATGTCGGTACGCGCAATAGCGAATCGCGAAGCCGGCATAATTGGCTGTATCCAGCCGTGCAACCTCACCCCCCGCCCCCTCTCCAATCCATTGGAGAGGGGGAGTCGAACGCAGTGAGACGGGGGTGAGGTCAATTGATAATGGCTACCGAAAACGTTGAAATGCACCCGAAATCAACCAGCCTGACGCAGATCCAGGCGAACCACAGTGCCTTCGTTGGGACGGCTGAAGAGGTGCAGTTCACCGCCATAGAGGCTGGCGAGCTGTTTGGCAATGGTCAGCCCCAGCCCCAGTCCCTGCTGTTCATGGAAGACACGATCAAACTGGATGAAGGCAGCGATGTGCTCAAGCTGCTCACGTTGCATCCCGCGTCCGGCATCGCTGACGGACAGGGTGGCGATGTTGTCTTCGCCCACCAGCGTGACATAGACGCTGCTGCCTGCTTCGGAAAACTTGAAGGCATTGTCGATAATTTCGCGCAACATACGCTCAAGGTCATTTTGGGTGACGGCGAGCGGCGTATTGTGAATTTCCAGATGCAAATCATCCGGGCGCAGATACTTGCTGGCAATCTCCAGGGCAACGTCGGTAATCGTGGCTTCGGGATTGTGAACAACCTGCTGCCGGAGCTGTGCCAATTGTTCGGTATCATGTCGCAGGATTTCAACCTGGGCATAGACCAGCACATTTTCGATGTGACGCTGCAAGCGATGACTGGAACGCAGGATGCCCTGGGCATAATCGCGGACATCGGCGGGTGAGAGCGACTCGGCATCGAGATTCATTAACTCGGCATAGCCGGTGATGCCCAGCAGCGGGGTGCGGAGTTCGTGTGGCAGGGCATAGATGATGTTGCTATGAGCCTGTTGCAGTGTGGCATCCACCTTGTGGTTCAGCGCCGACTGCTTTTTGAGTTGGGTGTTCACCGCCGCCAGCAGTTCCGCCGGTTCAAATGGTTTGGTCAGATAATCATCTGCGCCCAGTTCCATGCCATAGCGCATGTGCTGGCGTTCGTCCTTGCCAGTGAGGAAGATAAAGGGCGTAGTCTGAATGGCCGGGTTGGAGCGCACTTCGCGGAGAAGCTGATAACCGGTGATAGCCGGCATATCCACATCGCACACCACCAGGTCGAACTGCTGCTCCAGTATCCACTCCAGCCCCTGATAACCATTGGCGGTCTCGCGGGTGCGGAAACCGGCGTAATCGAGAATATCAGTTACCAGGCTACGGACAGACGGTTCGTCATCGATCACCAGAATATCGGCCATTCTGTCGTCAAGCTCCCTCATTGGGCGCGATGCTATGGGGTTTAGATGAACACCGCACCGATTTCACTACTCTGATTGTAGGGCAGGAATGGGCAAGATAAGCGTTAATTTTTGCCAGATGACTGCTGATTTCCTGTCATGCGGGGGACGCCTTTCATGAACTACTCATCACGCCTGAACTGCCACATCCCCCACCTCATCATTCCGATGCTGATGAGCGGGCCGATAATGCTTAACCAGCTCATCCAGCCGGTTGAGGCGAATCGGGCATACTGGCAGTAGCCAGGCGGAAAGTTATCGCAGGGTGGGCGGAAAACATCTGGCACCAGGTACCACAGGATGAATGAAGGCGTGTAGGTGGCTCGATAGTCTTCCAGCCGGCTTTCGCACTGTGGTGAATCGGGTGGGAAATCCGCTTCAAAGCATATACTCCGACGATCAACCGCATAGAAATAAGCAACACCCACCATGATTGACCAGAACAACGTTAGCAAAACAATGGGGATGATTGCGCCAACCACAAGGGCGATGATCTTCACCCGCCTTGAACGATGGCTCAACAGACCGCCCAAAAGGAAAAACATGACCGCACCAACGAGATACGACGGAATGATAATGCTCTCCATGTCCCCTCATTTCACCCACACCTGTGCGATATCGTGAGCTGCGATATGCCTATTTTACAAACAGTTTACACATCGGCCTGGAACCTTCACACTTTGGTAACGGTTTCAGTCCAATAATGAAGTCAACAGCAAGCAATAATCAGGGAGAAACCCAATGTTCCGCAAACTCACACTGGCACTGGTTATGATCCTCGTCCTAGCAGCGCTGGCGGTTCCGGCGCTGGCGGCAGATCGGGTCATCAGCATCAGCGAAAGCAGCATCAACGAGTCGTTCCGCGTCACCAATCCAGTGCGCCGCACCATCAGCAATGTCGTGGTTGACTTGCAGTCGGGGCAGGCTGTGGTGACGGCGACGGTCACCTGGCGCAATGGTTCTGCCAATGTCAGCGGGACGATTGTCCCCAGCGTCAACAGCAATGGCCGTATCACTTGGACGGTGACGACGGCTGCGGTCAATGGTCAGACGGTCTCCAGCGATATCCTTACCCAGATTAACAATAGCATCAGCAGCTCATGGGCGCGTTATTGGCGCAACAACGGCCCGGCAGGGCGTGTGGTGGCGGTTGAGATCACCAGCGATGCTATCAATATCACCGTCCGCACCCGCTAAGTTCTGATAATCACCCCCTCCTGGTACAGCGACGAGCGGCTTGTTAGCGGTTGCCCGTCGCTGTTTGCGTTCAGCGCCTCACATCCATTACACTTCAGTGTCAGGCACAACAGAGGAGTGTAGCTTATGCTCAAGCGAGCTTTGTGCAGCGTCATTGGCCTGTGGCTCATCATGACGGTAGCGCAGGCGCAGGAGGCAGTCTGGAGCGTCTGGCTGGTTGATGCGCCGACGGGGCAGATGACACAGGTGGATAGGGACGGTGCACTGCTCGACCTGTACACGCTGCCGATGGCTGATGGCTTTGACCGGTATCCGACGCGCGTCGCCCGCAGCAGCCTGAACGGTCTGACCGCCTACGTGGTCTATAACAGCACAACCTTCCAGGGGGCGCTCATGATCGCCCAGCGCGACCAGATGCTGCTGACGCTGCGGCTCCCGCCGACATTCTCCGATTCGACTGAATTTGTGGCCGATGGCTCGCTGTTCAATGCCGATGCGTCGCGGCTGGCGCTGGGCTATAGCCTGGAAGGCAGCGGGTGGGCCATCATCGTCGTCGATCTGCGTACTGGTAGCATCATCTACACCCTGCGCCACGATATGCCAACAGTCGGTCTGCTGGGTTTATCTGCGGCACCGGGCATCACTCCAGTGGTGCGCCGCTTCGATGGCGCGGTCATCAGCTTTACCCTGGTGGATGCCGGGACGGGCGGGCCGGGGCCGTATCTCAGTTATGACTGGAACTTCGAGAATGATGAGCTGCTGACCAATCCGGCCTGGCCGAGCCTGGATGCTGATGTGCTGCGCGCGACGGGCGAGGTCATCATGAGTCTGCCGGAGTCACGATTGCCGTCGCAGCCGAATGACTTCCCCTTGTTCCAGGTCAACAGCTTGCAGGTGTATGATCGCGCCAGCGGGGCGCGTTACCCGTTCTTCAATCAGGCTGATGCCACCTTGCAGACGCCCCGTTTCATCCAGAATGGCGAGTTGATCCTGACGGACTCGTCCACGGTGTCCGGGCGCTTTGCCTGGCAGGTCTTGCGGCGCGATGGCAGCCTGGTGGGGATGCTGCCGTCGGTCGTCAGCATCAGCGATGTGCGCGGCGTGCCGGATGGCCTCGTGTACACGACGGAGGATTTCAACCCTGGGGCGACCACCCTGATCTATGTCAACACGCGTGATGGGCTGGATGCTGGCATTCCGCTGTGGACGAGTTCACCTGGCGCGACCCCGATCATCACCGCTATTGAGGAGAGCGGGCTGGTGGCGCAGGTAGCTTATATGCCCTGGGCGCAGCTTGCCCCGCCCGAATATGCCCCTGGCAGCCAACCGGCGATTGCACCGGCACCGGAACAACCACTGCTCATCAGTCCCGGTGAGGTGACGACGCCGGTGGTCACGCCGATCATACGGGGCGTGCTGGTGGTCGGCGGTCTGGCGACAGTGCAGACGACCGAGGGTGACCAGTTGAATGTGCGGTTGGGGCCAGGACTGAATTTTGAGGTGGTCGCCAAGCTGAACCCACTGGCGCAGGTGACGATCCTGGAGGGGCCGCGCAGCGCGGATGGCTATACCTGGTGGAAGATTCGCACCGGCAGCGGTATCACTGGCTGGGCAGTCGAGAGCGTGGATGACAACGGCGTTCGGTTGCAGACCTTGATTCCGAGTTAGATGATGCCGCACATTGGTTTGAATGCCCATCTATTGTCGGGCAAAGCCGGCTATCGCTCGGCGGGCATACACGGATACATCGAACAAACGCTGGCGCATCTGACCGGGGCAGCACCCTCCGGTTGGCAGTTCACGGCGATGGTCGGCGCGGCCTATCAACGCAGCATTCCGGGCGTCACGCTCCAGCGCAGCCGGTGGGACACTGAAAGCCCGGTGCGGCGCATCCTGTGGGAGCAGTGGGTTCAGCCAGCGGCATTGGGCGCATTTGACCTGTATCACGCGCTGGCCTTCGTCTCGCCGCTACTGCTCACCCGTCCCAGCGTGGTAACGATCTATGACCTGAGTTTCATCCATTATCCACAGGTTCTTTCCACTTCGCGCCGGCTGTATCTGCGTTTGTTCACCGCGCTGTCGTGCCGCCGCGCCCGCCGGGTGATCGCTATCTCGCACAGCACCGCTGCTGATCTGGTGGCGTCCTTCGGCATCCCGTCCAGCCGGATTGATGTGGCCGCGCCGGGGTATGACAGCAGCCGCTACCAACGCCTTCCATCTGATGAGGTTCGCGCCTTTCGCCAGCGCATGGCGCTGCCGGAGCGGTTCTGGTTGTTTCTGGGGACGCTGGAGCCGCGCAAGAACCTGCCGCTGCTGCTGCAAGCCTATGCCGCGCTGCCGGAAAGTGACCGACTGCCGCTGGTGCTGGCCGGGGGTAAGGGCTGGGATTATCAGCCGATCTTCGACGCGATAGAACGTTATAATCTGGTTAGTCAGGTGTTGCTGCCAGGTTACATCCCTGTTGAAGCCTTACCGCTCTGGTACAATAGCGCCGAGGTGCTGGTGTATCCGTCGGTGTTCGAGGGCTTCGGACTGCCGGTGCTGGAAGCGATGGCCTGTGGTACGCCGGTGCTGGTGTCGAATGCGTCGTCGCTGCCAGAAGTGGTGGGCGATGCCGGTCTCTGCCTGCCGCCGGATGATGCTTTAGCCTGGACGAGTGCGCTGCGCTGGGCGGCCCACGATGCGGATTGGCGGGCGGAGATGGGCAAGCGCTGTCAACAGGCGGCCCAGCGTTATCGCTGGAGCGCAACCGCCGCCCAGACAATCGCCAGTTATCGGCGGGCGCTGGGTCTGGCGGAATAAGCCCTATGGTCAGTCTTCTATAATGATTGTCAGCTATGAGTGGGATTCAACGTAAGCAATTTCATATGCCGTCTGGGTTTTATCCGCTGCTGGACATCACGCTGGTGCTGGCATCATTCGCGGCGGCCTATTATGTGCGCTATGAGCTGCAAGTCTTTCGCCCGGTCTTTGACCCGAACCGCGCCCCACTTTCCAGTTATCTGCCCTATGCCCTGATCTTCGCCGGATTGGTCTACATCAATTATCGCGCCAGCGGTCTGTACCGGAATAATCGCGGACGCTCGTACTGGGATGAGTTGTACGCCGTCATCAACGGTGTCACTAATTCGACGGTGGTGCTGCTGGGCATGTATTTCCTGTTTCAACCGCTGGTTTACAGCCGTCTGATGGCGATCTATGTTGCCATCATCACGATTGTGCTGCTGGGGTTGGTGCGGCTGACGCGGCGCATCGCCCAGACCTATCTGCGCAGCAAAGGGGTCGGCGTCCAGCGCACACTGATCATTGGCGCAGGCGAGGTGGGCGGCGCGATCCTGCGGACGATGGTGGCGCGCAAAGAACTGGGCTATCAGCCGATTGGTTATATGGATGACGGTGCCGGAAAAGCCGATGCCGATCTGGGGCGCGTCAAGGGATTGGGGATACCGCGCAACTTGCGGCAGACGATCCGCGAGCATGTGATCGATCTGGTGGTCATCGCTATGCCCTGGCGTGAACATGCGCGCATCCTTGAACTGGTACAGGCAGCGCGCAAGGGCGGGGCGGAAGTGCGGGTGGTGCCGGATCTGTTCCAGTTGAATATGCGTCAGGTACAGGTCGAGAACCTGGATGGCATCCCGCTGCTGGGGGTGAATGGCGAGGTGGTGCTGCAGGGGCATCAGCGCTTCATGAAACGGGCGATTGACCTGATCGTCATTGCGGTGGCTGTACCACTATGGCTGCCACTGCTGCTGCTGATCGCGCTGGCGATCCGGCTGGAAGGCACAGGGCCGGTCTTTTACTCGCAGAAGCGCATCGGCCTGAATGGCAAGCCCTTCAACATGATGAAGTTCCGCAGCATGATCCCGGATGCTGAGAAGCTGCGCGAGCAACTGGTCAAGGAATCGGGCGAGGACCCGCGCCATCCCAAGCTCAAGAATGATCCGCGCATCACCCGCGTCGGGCGTTTCATCCGCAGCACCAGCCTGGATGAACTACCCAACCTGATGAACGTGATTCTGGGGCAGATGAGTCTGGTGGGGCCGCGACCGCCGACACCGGATGAGGTGGCGCTCTATGAACCCTGGCATATGCAGCGTTTACAGACGCTCCCTGGCATGACTGGCTTATGGCAGATCAGCGGGCGCAGCGATGTGCCGTTTGAGGAAATGTGCCTGCTCGACATCTATTACATCGAGAACTGGTCAGTCGGACTGGATGCCCAGATTCTCATGATGACCGTGCCACGTGTGCTGCTGCGGCAGGGGGCGTATTAATGCTGTATTGATAAATCGCGCGTATAGTAGAAGCATCAGTCCCGCAGATTTCAAAGGACGAGCATGGTCACCGCAATCTACGATGGATATTGCGTACTCTGTAAGCAAAGCAAACGGGTTGTCACGGCGCTCGATTGGTTCAAGCGCGTCGAATTCCTCGATATTCACAACTGGCAGACCGTGAACAGCCGCTACCCCACGCTGGATTATGATGCGGCGATGGGGCAGATGCATCTGGTCACGCCAAACGGCGATCTGATCGGCGGGTTTAGCGCGGTCCGACGGATGTTGAAAGAACTGCCGCTGGGCTATCCTTTCTGGTTGCTGCTGCATCTGCCGGGCATGATGCGGCTGGGCGACAAGGTCTACAAGCTGATTGCCCGCAACCGCTACCGCCTCAATCGGCTGGTGGGTGCGCCGATCTGTGAAGATGGTAGCTGCAAGATTCACAGCTAAACTGTGGCGCGAAAGCGCTGAAGGAACACGGCGAGTTGCTGGGTTAGGACTCAAGTCAACACAGCCATGAGTGACTCGCTGTCGCCCTTAATCAGGTATTGCAGCAGATCCACCGCATCATCAAAATGGCTGACTTCCATGAGGGAGATCAGCTTCTCATACAACAGCAATCGAGCTTCTTCGCTGTGCAGGCTGCGCGGTGCACGCATCTGGCGGATGATCTCCAGCAGATAAAGCCGATTGTGCAGGTTGCCGAGCAGCACCTGGGTTTGAGGTCGGCCACACATCTCGACCACCATCGCATGAAAGCGGAACACGGCCTCGGTGGATTCCTCAATTTCCCCGACCAGCAGATCGCGCTGTGCCGACTGGATCAGGCGGCGCAACTGGGTGAAATCCTTTTTCGAGGCCGCGCTCATCGCCCAGCGCAGCGCCAGCGGCTCCAGTGTTTCCCACAGGGCAAATAACTCCAGCGCTTCATCGCGGGTGAAGGTGCGGACATAGACGCCATGCCGCGAATGCTTGACGACCCAGCCCTCGGCTTCGAGCAGGCGCAACCCCTCGCGCACGGTGTTCTGACTCACGTTCAACTGAGCCGCCAGATTCAACTCGATCAGGCGGTCTCCACTCATGTAGACGCCGGCGCGGATGGCCTGGCGGATGCGATTTGCAATGGTTTCAGCGCGGGTGGCAGTTACGGCTGACACGCACAACCTCGGTAATGGCGCTCCAAAAACAAAGCGGACTGGTGTCAGTCCGCCTGTCATTATAGCGGTTTCTATTCCTGAAATCCTCTAGCAGCCTGCCTGAGCTAAGGTATAGGTGATGCTGTTGTTCTGATTGTCGCCTTCATTCGTTTCGGCGATGGTGCTATCTGGGTCAATAATCACGACAATGCGGTGGACTTCAGTATGGAACGTGCTAACCGTAATCGGGATAGGGCCGCTGTTGACGGTTTGTCCTGGCGGAATCGGGCCAAAAGCACCGTTAGTGCGCTGTTGTTCGCTGCCATCGGCTTCGCGCCGGTCAATGATGCGGATGGTGCCACCGTTGGAGGCGGTTGAGCCGAAGTTGGCGACATCGACGAAGACGGTAAAGGTCTGGTTACAACTGGGTGGATTGGGTTCGATGCGCACGGTGCCAGCCACCAGATTGACGCTGCTGACCGCAGTCGGCGGCACAGGCGGCGCTGTCGGCTGTGGGATAGGCGTGGCGGTGGGCGGCGGGGGTGCCGGGCCAGCCTCCACCGGGAGCTGCGCCGGGTCAACCGATGGCGTGACGTTCTGGGCAGCGACCCAGGCATTATTGCTGTTGTAATACTGAATCCGGTACCATGCGCCATCCGAACTTTTCGCCAGGAGTGGAGCGGTGTCGCCGGCTTTCAGGCTGCCAATGGGCGGGGCGAAGGTCACGCCAGGCCCACTGCGAACATTGATGCCCACGTTGACGGTGATGATGGGCGTTTGTGGGGTGGGCGATGCGGTGGGTTGGGGCGGTGTGGTGGGCTGTGCCTGGGCCGCATTGGTATCCGGGACGGCGTTGTTCGGTGCCGGCGGATCGGTCGGTTGCGTATCATTGCCGACGGCGGGTGGCGGCTGCGGAGTGGCTTCGGCTGCGGCCGTGGTCGGCGTGGCCGATGCTGGCAGCGGCGATGCTTGGGGTGCGATGACGTTGATGGTCACCGAGGCCGGCGCACTGCTGGAGCCATCGGCTCGGAAGGCCGTGACGCCAATCTCGAATTGTCCGGTGCCGGTGGGTTGCCAGCTCTGGGCGATAGTGAAGCTGGGGGCGCCAGCGACGTTGGGCTGCCGCAGATTGTGGACAATCTGACCGGCAACTGCGATCTCGATGCGGTCAATATCAGCTCCGGCGTTGGTGACCAGCGCCTGGATATTGACCGAGACATTCTGCAAAAAGGTAGCGTTTGCCTGTGGCGCTGCGATCTGCACAACGGGCGGGCCGCTGATGGCGGTAGTCACCTCGCCGGGCGCAGTCAGCAGGTTGCAGGCTGCCAGCAGCAAGGCGAACAGGGAAAGGATGATCCCTGAGCGAATGCGCATACCAATACTCCTCACCTGACCGAATTGTTAAATTGTAACTCTAGCGCATCCACTGAATTTCTGCGAGGGTCGTCGGGCAACCGTAGAGAAAGGGTAGGGTGATCTGCTACAATCGACACAGCAACAGGGAAGGATAATCCGCCATGAAGCTCTACTTCTTTCGTCATGGTCATGCTGAAGATGCTCAGGCTCCTGAATTTGATGATTTCGCCCGTCGTCTGACGGATAAAGGTATTGAACGGATACAAGTTGCTGGCAAAGCGCTGGTGCGGCTGGGCGTGAAACCGGCGCGGCTGTTCAGCAGTCCCCGCGTCCGGGCACACCAGACGGCAGACATCCTGGCGGAGTGCTTCCAGACTCCGGTTGAGGTGCGCGAGGAAGTCAATTTTGGCTTCAACATCCAGCATATCAATCCGCTGATCGCCGCTCAGGCGGATGAGGATGAGGTCATGTTCGTCGGTCACGAACCGGATCTGAGCATCGCGGTTTCGGGGTTGATCGGCGGTGGTGAAATCCTGATGAAGAAGGGTGGATTGGCGCGGGTCGATCTGATTTCGCGGACGCCGCTGCGCGGTGGATTGATCTGGTCGCTGGCACCGCGCGTGCTGGATGTGCTGGGCGAATCGTAAAGTTGTTATCCCAAATTTGGGATTTATATCGCAGAATTGTGATTCTTTAAGTGTGCTGACGACGCTGCCACACCTGCCATAGCCAGACCAGAGCATAGGCTGAGAAGAGGAAGAACAAGGGGTCACTGGGGACGCGGTAGCGTGTCGAGGGATGAAACACGAGGTAGATGAGCGTCATACTGATCTGGACGAACCACAGCCAGGACACCTCACGCCACTGCCGCCAGCTCACGATCATCCCAACCAGACCGAGCAGGAACAGACCGCCCCAATACAACCGGTGTACCCAGCGCCCGACCACATCAAATAGTGGCTCGGAATAAGCCGCCACCGGATCGCCGGGGGGCAGTGAGCCCAGTTGTAAGCCGCCGTCCTCGGTGGTTTCCGCGATCACATTTCCCTGATAATCCAGGCGTGGCACTTGCCCTTCTACCGGGTTCTTGCGCGGGGCGATGTCGATGCTCCAATGCACCAGAAACTTCACCCAGAGTAAATCGGGTATCTGTTCGGGATAAGTGCGCAGGTATTCCAGCCCGGCCTGAAAACGCTCGCGGCTGGCCTGTGGACTGCGCGGATCAGCCGTCTGAATCGCTGGCGCTGGCACCCACTGGACATCGTAGCCGGCGCGGAAGTACGGGATGGTGTACTCACTGTTGCCCTGCCAGAAGTTATCGCCGAAGTTGAGCGCCCCCGGCACAAACTCGTGATAGACGGTGTAATTGCGGACGATCCAGGGGATCAGCACCACGACAGAAACCAGTGCGACCGGCAGCAGGCGCAGGATGGTCTGGCGCAGGTTGAGCCGGAAGAGGAACCAAAGTGCGCCCAGAATCGCCAACGGCGGCAGGATCGCCCGCGTCAGGGTTGCCAGCCCTAGCACCAGACCCGCGCTAATCGCCAGCAGCCAGCCCAGCCGATCCAATGTCGGGCGTTGGCGCAGCAACACCAACAGCAGCACAAAGGCGTGCAGCAGCAGCATGAAGAACGGTGTGTCGATCAGCGTCAGGTTCTGGAAGATCAGGTAAGGGTAGAGGGCGTAGAACAATCCAGCCAGCAGCCCGACATAGTCGCCATGCTTCAGCAGCCGCTTGCCGGTCAGATAAACCAGAATGATAGAGGCGCAGTCCAACGCGATATGGAACAGCGCCATCTGCCACGCCCCGCGCCCAAACAAGCCATAGACGGCGGCCAAGGCATAACTGTACAGCGGCGGGATGGCGGCATCCGGTACGCCGGGTTCGCGCCCATAGACGCCGGTCGCCAGCAGGTTGCGGGCATAGGTGTCATAGGCTTCCGAGCCGTGTATGCCTTCGTTCTGGTCGAAGCGGAAGATGCCCGGGACGGCGATAAAGATGACCAGCCGCGCCACGACCGCGATCACCAGAATGATGAAGAGCCATTGTCGAGGTGGCAGCGCGACCAGACGGGATTTCAGTACAGACATCAGCCAGACCTAAAAGAACATCTTGGCGATGCTCCAGATGCCCTGGCTCCAGGGGACACGGTGCGAGACGCCAGTTTGTCCGCTGAATTTGCTGACGTTCGCCATGTACCATTCGAAGTTGCGGATGAGCGCCTGCTTGTTGGAATAGCGTGGCTTGTAACCCAGCACCCGTTCTGCCTTTTCAATGGAGACGAACGACTCTTTGGTGACGGTGCCATAGGCCCAGGCATAGACCGGCGACAGACCCAACTGGTTGAGCAGCTTGAGCGCGAACAAGGCCGGCGCAATCGGGATCGAGACGATCTTCTTGCCAAAACCGGCGTGATCCAGCACTGCCTGGAAATCCTGTTTGACGGTGCCGAATTCCTTCGCGCCGATGTTGAAGGTATCGTTCACCCGATCCCTATCCAGGGTGCAGCTCAGGTAAATTGACTCGCACAGGTCTTCGACATCCAGATATTGATAAAGGTTGTCACCCTTGCCGGGGATCGGGAATCCTTTGCCATCTTTAGCCCAGTCATAGAGCATGGCGAAGATGCCGAGGCGCTCCGGTCCGATGAAGGACTTGGGGCGGATGATGACGGCGCACATGCCTTTTTGCCGGTATTCCAGGCAGACCTCTTCGGCAGCGATCTTGGCCTTGCCATACGGGCCGACGCCGTCCAGTTTATCGGTTTCGAGCAGCGGATGATGATCGGGGACGCCGTAGACCGCTGTCGATGAGATATGGATGAAGCGCTGGACGTTGTGCTTGTAAGCCGAGTCGATGACGTTGCGTGTGCCGTCAATATCGGTGGAGATGATGTCGGCTTCGCTGTACAGCGGCAGGGCAGCCGCCGTGTGCACCACAATGTCCACACCTTGCATGGCTTTATCGACATCGGCGCGGTTGCGGATGTCGCCGGTGATTTCGGTGATCTGACCCCGTTCCGGGTAATCGAAGCTGGCGATGTCGAGCGATACCACTTTGTGACCGCGCGCCAGCAGATAACGTGTCAGATTGATGCCGAGGAAGCCCGCGCCCCCGGTGATGAGATAAGTCTTGCTCTCCGTCATGCAGCTTTACTCCGTTGTTGGGTCAACATGACCTCATTGTAAGCGGGGCTGGGTGGAGTGTAAATTGAGAAAAATGCCACAAGCTAGCGCACCCAATCCGGCTCGCCAGTAGACTCCATGCCGAGCAGTTCGCTCATCAGGATGCCGCCCTCGTTGCTGCGCGGCAGGCGGTTCAGATAACGCTCGGTGACAGCGACGTTGGAATGACGCAGCAGCCGGCTGATCGTGTCGATGGGCGTCCCGGCCTCATGCAGCGCACCGGCCACCGAACGCCGCAGATCATGCGGGGCGACATCGCCGAGTTGGACATGTTGGGCGGCTTCGGTCACAATATACCAGATGCCGTCGGCGCTCAACGGCCCTTTGCTCACCCGTCCCCCTTTCCAGATGCGACGAATCAGCGCGGATTCGGCGGGCGGGGCGGTGGCTTCCGGCGCGACCACTTTGCGCCACTGGTTGAGCAGGGTGTAGACCGGGCGTGGCACATCGATCATGGCGACCTTGCGACCCTTGCCATGCACCCGCAGCACGACGCGGTTGTTTTGCAGCGACAGGTCACCCCAGCGCGCTGAGGACAGTTCCTCGCGACGCAGCGCCATCGTACACAGGATGGCGGTGATGAGGTGATTGCGTAGCTCCTGGTTTTCCGATGTGGCGATCTGGCGCGAACCAGCGACCAGCAGCTTGATCTGATCGGTCGAGAGCCAGCGTCCGGGGCGTTGACCGTCTTCGGCGCGCGGCGGACGGACGTTCTTCAGGCTGGCGCTGGTGTAGTCGTCCAGCAGACCGGCTTCTGACAGGAGTGATGCCAGGGTGATGATGGAGGCTTTGGCCTGAGTGATGCCCTGCTTGCCATTGTTTTCCTGTACCAGCCGCCCCAGCCAGGCGCGCAGTTGGGCGGCGCTGATGGCTTTTTGCAGGACAGGGACCGAGAGCATACTCATCCGGTTGACGCGGGCGCGCCCGATCAGCGGCTTTAGTCCAGCTACATCGACCAGATAACGGTCAATCCAGCGGTAGTAGGCGCGATGCGAATGGCGGCTGCTGGCACGACCTGGCAGCGCCGCTGTCAGATCAAACGTCAGCTCCGGTTCGGCGACGGCGAGGGATGAATCGGGGGTAGGGAGTTGAATCGTCTTGCGCATAGGGCTGATTATAGCATGGGGCAGCGGCGAGTCATGCGGCAAGAGTAGGGCAATAGTCAGGTAGCGCGTAACGATTTTGGCATACAATCAGAGTAAGCCACAGCACAGGTGTTAGTTCATCGTCTGATTTTATCGGGATGGGTATCATTCGTCTTAACGCCTGTCTGGTTCAAGTTGTAGAGTATAGGAGGTGAACGATGTGGCGTTGGTTGATGATGGTGATGATTGCTCTGATGGCGCTGGGCGTGACGCTCGTGCCACAGCCGGCAGCCGCCCAGCAGGGTGTATCGTGGTATGGCGAGTATTTCCCCAATTCGTTCCTGTTCGCGCCGACGGCTTTCACGCGGACGGATGGCGCGATTGCCTTCAACTGGGGGCAGACCTCGCCGGGCAGCGGGATGCCGACCGATGGCTTCTCGGTGCGCTGGGGTGCTGATCCCTATTTCCAGGCCGGAACGTACCGCTTCTGGGCGCTGGCCGATGATGCGATTCGCATCAACGTTGGGTATGCCTTTCAGCCGCAGATCAACACGATTGACAGCAATGATCCGCTGCGGGCGGGCAAGCTGGTCTCGGCAGACATTACGCTGACGGAAGGTGTGCATCATATTCAGGTGGACTATCAGGAATTCAGCGGTGATGCCTATGCCTATGTGACCTGGGCCAACCTGGCGACCAATCCCAGCGGCCCCAATTTCCCCAATCTGGGGCAGCAGCAGGTGATAACCGGTGTGAACAACGGCACCTGGACGGCACAGTATTATAGCAACGTCACCCTGAGCGGGTCGCCGACGCTGATCCAGAGCGAAGCCATCCCGACGCGCAATTGGGGCAGCGGCTCGCCGGTCGCCAGCATTCCGGCGGATAACTGGTCAGCGCGCTGGACGAGCGTACAGATGGTGGATGCCGGTCAGTATCGTCTATCGGTCCGGGCAGATGACGGCGTGCGAGTGTATGTCGATGGTGTGCTGAAGATCAACGAATGGCATGGCGCGACCGGGCAGACGTATACCTCAGACTTCACGCTGACCGCCGGACAGCACAACATTATGGTTGAGTACTATGAGGCGGCGGGGGATGCTTTCCTCGATTACAGCCTGAGCCGGGTGACAGCAACCAGTCCCACACCGATACCGGCCCAACCGGGGCAGGGTGGCGGGGTGAACACCGGTGTCTCAGCAGCGGTGACGGCGGCCCGGCTGAACTTCCGCAATGCGCCGAATCCTAATGCCACCATTCTGCTCAAGCTCAATCAGAACGAGGTCTATCCGGTGACGGGCAAGACGGCTGATAGTTCATGGGTACAAATAACGGTCAACGGGGTCAGCGGTTGGGTCTATACGCGCTTCGTAACCCTTACTGGCAACTTCAACAGCGTGCCGGTGGTGACGGGTAATGCTCAGGCGACAGCGCAACCAGTTGATACCGGCTATATTGTGACGGCGCTGGATAATGTCAATGTCCGCAGCGCCCCCAGCCGAAGTGGGGCAATTCTGGCGCGGATGCAGCGCACTGAGACCGCGCGAGTCGTTGGACGCACCGGCAACAACCGCTGGTGGCAGGTCAACTACAACGGCACCATTGGCTGGGTCAGTTCGACTTTTGCCCAGATTCAGCCGAATGCCGAACTGGGGCGCATCCCGGTGACGGGCTGACGACGCAAACCGGGTGAGGCACCACTCGTGTGCCTCACTCCTGGTGGGTCGGGATCAACTGCATTCACGGGCCGCCCGCCAACCGCTTTCGAACGCCCCGTGAACCGTCTGAGGATTGCTGTCATGCGCAGTTGCTTCGCCGGCGAAGAACAAGGTGCGGCCTTCGGGTTGTGCCAGGATGACGCGAGCATTCGCCTGCCCCGGTGGAACATGAGCATAGCCTCCCCTGGCATAGGGATCATGCGCCCAGGCGATGCGACGGGAAGTGAGCAGCTCTTGTTGTAGTTGATCGAGTGGAAAGCCGAGCAGACCACTTAATTCATAGAGCCCGAGTGCCAGCGCATCGGCTTCACTCATCGAGTCAATGATCCGCCCTCGATCGGCTGTGACGTAGGCGCTCAACAACGCTGTGCTGCCCCGTCCATAACCCGGCGTCCACCACCGGGCGACGGTTCCCGCGTGACACATGTAGGTCAGTTCTTCATCCCAGAGCGGTTGGTTGAAGTGATAGATGAGTTTGGTCGCCGCTTCAGTGCGAAATGCGGCGATGGCACGCTGCTTTTCCGCCCTCAAGGGTGGATCGAAGTGGATGGCGTTGGCGGCCAGCAGGCTGACGGGCAAGGTGAGGATGCAGCGTTTGGCCTGAAATTCCTGTTCGTCAGCCGTCACCACCGTCACTTCCTGATCGGACCAGCGCACGGCCTTTACCGCCGTATTCAGGTGAATAGGCAGACCGGCACTGTAATGATTGAGCAGCGCAGCGTAACCTTCCTCGATGCGGAACTCCAGTTTGCCGGCATGATCTACCTGCTGCTCACGGATAAGGTCGGCGCAGCTCAGTTCATCAATATGGGCGCAGCAGGTTTGTGCCAGAAGCACGTCGGCGATGCGGATGGCCTCGGCTTCCCAGCCACGCTGCATCAGATAGCTCGCCAGCGACCGGTCGGGTTCCTGGGGGGACAGTGCCAGGGCGGCATAGTCGGCAAATAGACGATCCAGTAGGATTTGAAATTCATGGGGAAGCTCAGGACGAAGACGAGCAGTTTGACCCGGCAGCGCCCAACGCAGGTGCTCATCCAGTCGTGTAACCGGCAGGGTCGTTAAACCCGCAGCCTGGATCAGCGCCATGGTCGCGGCAGTTTCGCCATGAATGAACTCTGCACCCAGTTCAATCGGAAAAGATGTCGCATGAGAGTCAGTCCAGATACGCCCGCCGATCCGGTCACGGGCTTCGACGACCAGGATTTGTTGGCCGCTGTCGTGCAACTGGCGTGCTGCCGCCAACCCTGCTGCGCCGGCACCAATGATGAGGGTATCCAACATGATCTGGCTAGTCCTTCGCAGTGGTTATCAGCGGCAGGTACAGGCGGAAGCAGCTTCCCTGATTGACGGTACTGCTAACGCTGATGCGACCGCCGTGCCGTTCGATGATTTTTTGTGCAATTGGCAATCCCAGCCCGAAACCCGGTGATGTTCGGCTATTCTCATGACGCCAGAAGCGCTCGAAAATGTGCGCCTTATCCTTTTCTTCAATCCCCATACCTGTATCGCAAATGGCAATGACTCCCCAATTTTCCTCCTGAAGGGTTTTGACTGTCACGCAGCCACCCGCAGTCGTGTAGCGTACTGCATTGTCCAGGATTTGCTGCAACGCCTGGAAGAGGTAATCATCGTCACCTTTTCCAATCAGTGGGTCGAGAGTAAGTTCTATATCCAGCGTCAGACCCTTGCTTTCTGGCGGTGGGCGCAAGGTGATGGCGACCTGACGCACCAGTTCGTTCAGATTGATAATGCGTCTCTCGATGGGAATATCGCCATCCAGTTTAGTCATCATCAACAGCATATCCAGCAGCCGCGTCATACGGATGATTTGTTCTTCTGCATGTTGCACATGGCGCTGCTGCTTTTCCGGGTCAACTGATTTGGTAGCCAGATACAGTGCGGTACTGATGATAGAAAGTGGTGTGCGGAATTCATGTGAGGCGTCCTGAACAAAGCGCGTAATCAGGTTGACCCGTTCCCGTTCGACACGCAGATCAATCTCTCGTTGCTCGGCCTGTTTGGTTTCACTCGTGTCACGAACGATGACCAGCACTTCATTTGGACTATATGGCACCATGCGCGCTTCAAAATATTGTGGGGTGTTGTTCTGGGTAAGAGTGTATTCGTAACGCAATTCCCGCTGGTTTTGGAGCACCTGCTCGATGTATTCCATAATGGGTATGTTCGGATAAGGGAATACATCCGCCGCCTTGCGACCAATGAACTCCTCCGGTTGCAAGAGCAAGCGTTCCGGTTGGGGCGCATGGTAATCCACGAACGCACCGTCTGCACGCAGGCAGAACATCAAGTCTGGCATGGCGCTGACCAGGGCGCGATGGCGAACCTCGCTGGCGATCAGTTCCTGCTCGATGTATTTGCGCTCGGTAATGTCTGTAATCATGCCTAAGGCTCCGATGAACCGACCATCCTTGTCCTTAAGAGGATTGGTCGAAATCAGAACCCAGACATCGCTTCCGTTATCGTGTACGAAACGAAATTCATGCTGTTCGGTCAGTCCTGCCTGCCGCTGTGTCCATTTCTGGGCGGCCTGTTGTCGGCCAGCATCATCGGTAAAGTCAAACAGGTGTTTGCCAAGCATCTCTGCTGGTGTGTAGCCGAGCATTTCGCTCATGCGCTGATTGACATACGTCGTCCGGGCATCGGCATCCAGCAACCAGATGCCTTCCTGAGCAGTGTCAATGATGTTGCGATAGCGTGCTTCACTCTCGATAAGTGCACTCACAGCTCGTTTTCGCTCGGTGATGTTGCGAATAATGACGATCACTTCGTCCGGCGCACACTGCACCATCCGTGCTTCAAAGTGCTCCTGACTACCCTGTTCGTCCGTCACATATTCGTAGATTGCTTCTTGTCCAGTGGTCATCACCTGCTCTATGTGCTGCATTTGGATCGCAGCTATCTCAGGTGGCAGAGTCTCGGTGATGGTCTTTCCCATGAACACGGTTGGGGGTAGCAACAAATCAGACGAAGCTGAGGCATGATAATCAAGAAAAGTGCCATCTCGACGGAGTCGAAAGATCAGGTCGGGCAACGCGCTCAGGATAGCTTTTTGCCGGGCTTCACTCTGCCGCAGCGCATCAAAGGCTGCTTCTTCACTGCTGATATCGCGCACAACGCTTTGAATGTGGAGCGGCTTACCCTGTGCATCATCAATCCGCTCGATATTGATTTCTACCAGAATTGTTGTGCCATCGCGCTTGCGCAACCGGCGGCGATAGATCGGTATATCCTCGCCTCTTTGAACGCGCTCCCAAATACCCGCGCTTTCAGTGCTTTGGGCAGAAATTTCGCCATACTTTAGTCGAAGCAGCTCGTCGCGTGTGTAGCCAAGCAACCGGGTTGCTTGATGATTGACATCTAAATGATTGCCCTCGAGGTCGAGGATGAATACCGCGTCATGGGTTTGCTCGAAGAGACCCCGATAGCGCTGCTCGCTGAGATGCACCGTGGCTTCGGCCTGCTGGCGAGACATGGCGAATTGGCGAAAGAGACGATTGTTGATGAGTGCCAGCAGCATCACCGTGACCAGAAAAAAGTCCCACATCACGACCGAGGCTGGTTCCATCCCGCCAAGCACCGCAATCACTGAAACGCTTGCAATCAAGGCTGGCATGATTGCTGTTCCAATACGATTGGGTAACAGCATTCCGATGACGAAGATGACAACACTGCTTGCTGGAATGGCATCGGGGTTATTGGCGGTCGTGAGCGCTGCCCATATGCTGAGGCTCAACACGGTTGCCAGGATGGCTGCGGAATGGCGCGTTGCCCATGCTAGCCAAAAGATGACTACGGAGCTTGCCAGTCCCCACATCGTGACCCAAATCAGGCCGTTGTTTTGTCTGATAACCATCATGTATATGAGGAAAAGCAGGTGCATTCCTATTGAAGTCAGTGCGCCGACTCTCAACAGGTTCCCCTGCAATTGTCCGTTAGCGAGTGTTGGCGACGGTTGAATGGCAGTCACGATCTTAAGCAGACCACATCAGCATAGACATCGATGCTTTCCTATAACCTGTATTGTAATGCATAGTGTTCCATTTTGGCGTTAATGACAATCTTAATTGTTGCGTTGGTCAGAATTTGCTGCAACACCATCAACCTGAGCTGGGGTGACCGGTGGTTTGGTGGGAATAGCTGGTGCCGGAGCCAGAGTGGGGGCCACCGGTTTTAGCCGAGTGAGGGATGTGACACGGATGGTCTGGCCGACAAAAGTCACTGGTGGGCAGGTCTGTCCGGACAGCAGGTTGCCCCAGAATTCAGGGTAGCGCCAGCGCATCTCCGGCTGTAACTGATAACGAATCTGGCTGGGATACCCCAGCGTCGGGTCATATTCTGTCAGCACCTGTATCGGTCCATCACAGGCACACCCGTTGCTGCCACAGGTCGGATTCTCCAGCTCACGCTCGATCCGTTGAAACAAGGACTCAACAGTCGGATACTGTGTCTGACCGCCAGTTGCGCTGAGGCCAGTGGAACAGGTGTCGCGATGGCGATAGGTGACCTGCTGGGAACGAACCTCGAAATCCTGTTCACAGGTTAAATAGGGATAGATGAATTCTACTACAATGCGATAGTCCGCAATCGCGGCGGCTTCCCAGCGTGCCTGTGCTGCTTCCAGCGAATCGCCCGACTGGCTCAGTCCCAGCAGCAGCAGGGTTAGTCCTCCACCCAGCAACAGCATCGTCTGCAGGCGGCGTCGCCAGTTACGAGTCGATGGCAGGCTTATCGCGGTTAAAGGTGCCGAGCTTGAGATACTCATCTTTTGGCTAACAGTGTCTCATTGACGTTAGCGATCATATTCCTATTATACCGTCTTCTATTGAAGGCGCTGAGAGGACCGCAATTGTGCAATAGTGATAAAACTGTGTTGCATCAGCCGCTACTCACCAGATTTGACGCAGCGGACAGACACGATACAATTCACCACATTCACCAACAGATCGCGGGCGAAGATAGGCAGTTCTACCAATAGCGCTCATCACCCGCTTGCATAGAATAGGCTCCACTCCATCAAATGATGGGCTGGCTCAGGAGAGATATGACCGATTCGGCACGCAGTGACTTCACTCTGGCGTCTGTGCCACCTGTTACCTCGCGCAGTCTGGGCGCGTCGGTTCAGCATTGGTCGTCTGCTGTGCTGGTCATCGTCGCCTTGAGCCTGCTGGGTTCTGTGCTGCTGGTCTATCAGAATGCCCGGCCCGATACGCCCATCCTCGAGCAATCGACTATGGGACAATTAGCTCTCTGGATGGCAGGGCAGTCCGGCGAAGAAGCGCCAGTGTCATGGCTGGGTCAGATCGCGCGGCAGCAGGCTGTGGCGCAGGGGGTGGATCGGCTGGATGAAGCAGTTGTCATCGGGTGGATGCAAACGCTGTTGGTCACATTCACTGCGCTGCTGATGGTTGCAGGTGTTGCCGGGTTGGCTGGCGTCCTGATGAACAAGCAGTGGGGAGGCCTGCTGCTCGCGCTGACGCTCCTGGGAATGATTCTGCTGTTGTTCATCATCCCGCCAAGGGTGGACGCCTTCACGCTGCCGAACCTGATGCTGGGCATGGCGGCGCTTATTGTGGCGATCCTGCTGGGGCGCAGACATCTGAGTAAGTTAGTTGCCTTCATCACCCTGCTGGCATCGATAGTGCTGGTCTGGCAGAGCCTCAAGGCCTTCGGTAACGCCACCGGTTATCACATCGCGCTGCCCGAAGCAGCGTGGTCGGTTCAGACCTACGAGTCGGTTGATCTGGCGCTTCAGGCTGTGGCTGATGGCACGGTTCCAGCGGCCATACTCGATGGCGATGAGGTTGAGTCACTGGTTGGCCTGGCTTCAGCCGAACCCAACCCGGCTTATCCGGGGCTACGCATTCTGGATGACCTGAACACCGATGTGCGTCATCTGGGCTTTGTGATCGAGCCAGTTCTGCCCGGACGGTTAGCCGTGGTGGCGCGTGAAACCGACGTGAACCGCTGGAGTGGCCTGAGCGATCTGACGGGGCAGACTATCGGCACTTACGCAGGCTCTTTCGCCTATGAGCGCTATCTTGCAGTACCACGCGAACTGGAACTGGTCGATCTGCGCATTACCAACGATTTGAACATGCCGCATCTGCAAAGCATCGCTCAGGCGTTGCTGCAACCGGCGCGGCGCAATGGCGAACTGCTGCTGGCGCGCATCCTGGCAAACGCCGGGCTGTTCACCTGGTCAGAGGCCGCTTTTGGTTTCGTGGTCGGGGCGTTGTTGGGATTTGGCTTGGGAACCCTGTTCGCCCATTCACGGCTGCTGGAACGCGGTCTGCTGCCGTATGTAGTGGCGTCGCAGACAGTGCCCATCCTGGCAGTTGCGCCAATGGTGGTCATCTGGATCGGTCAGGCCGGGATCGATATGCGGGTGGCCGTAGCGGTCATTTCGGCCTATCTGACCTTCTTCCCGGTGACGATCAACACCCTGCGCGGTCTGACTTCACCGAACCCGATGGCGATTGAACTGATGCAGTCCTACGCAGCCGATCAGTGGACGACGTTGTGGAAGCTGCGTTTCCCGGCAGCGCTCCCCTATATCTTCACGGCACTCAAGGTGTCGGCAACGGCGAGCGTAGTCGGTGCAATCATCGGTGAACTGCCCTCCGGGATTCGTGATGGGCTGGGTGGGGCGATCCTCAACTTCAATCAATATTACACCAGCGATCCGGCTAAGTTATGGGCGTCGATCTTCATCGCTGCCCTGGTCGGCATCGTCTTCTTCATGATCGTGACAATCGCCGAGCGGGCGGTCTTAGGACGGCGGGCGCTGGCGGAATGAAGTCACGGACGGGACGAGTACAGGATACAGTAGTGGTGTCATTATGTCACAGGTAATGCTGACGCCGGTCATCACGGCGCGGAATGTAAACAAGGTTTTTCACGCTGGCACGCCGGAGCAGGTGATCGCCCTGCAAAACATCAACCTGACGGTACAACCAGGCGAGTTCGTGTCGTTGATTGGCCCGTCTGGTTGCGGCAAGTCAACCCTGCTGCGGCTGATTGCGGATCTGCTGCCCCCTTCGGATGGCGAACTGAAGGTCAACAACAAGCCGCCGCATCAGGCGCGGTTGGATCGGGATTACGGCATGGCGTTCCAGGCGGCGACTCTTTATGACTGGCGGACCATCCTCAAGAATGTCGAGCTGCCGCTGGAGATTATGAAGTACCCTCGACCGGAGCGCACCCGCCGCGCCCGTGAGATGCTGAAGATGGTCGAACTAGGCGATTTCGAGAGCAAGTATCCCTGGCAGCTATCCGGTGGGATGCAGCAGCGGGTAGCGATTGCGCGGGCACTGGTGTTTGAACCCTCGCTGCTCCTGATGGATGAACCGTTCGGAGCGCTGGATGAATTCACCCGCGAACGCATGAATATGGAATTGCTGCGCATCTGGGATACCACCAAGATCACCGTCATCTTTGTCACCCACAGCATCCCGGAAGCCGTGTTTTTATCGAGCCGGGTGGTGGTCATGTCGCCGCGTCCGGGGCGTATCACCAAAGTGATTGATATCGACCTGCCATATCCGCGCGTATTCGAGACACGCGAACTGCCGCGCTATTTCCAACTGGTGACGGAAGTGCGCGAACATCTGCGCGATGCCCATCTGGTGATGGAATAACGATGACTCCATCAACCTTACCGACACCTTCTCCCCGTGTCGCGGCGCGACCGAGCCTGGTTGACCGGCTGCGTTATTATTTGCCGACCATTCTGATCGCGGTCAGTGTGCTGCTCGTCTGGGAAGGTGCCGTCCGTCTGTTCAATATCCAGCAGTTTTTGCTGCCGCGTCCCAGCGCCATCCTGGAGCAGTTTCTTGGCGAGGTCGGGTTGTTTGTGAGCGGGCAGGGATCGCTGCTGTTCGAGGCTTCCGGCGCGACGCTCTATTCGGCCATCGGCGGCTTTGCCATCGGTGCCTCGGCGGGTATTCTGGTGGCGCTGGTGACGGCGCGCTGGACGATTATCAGCGAGGCGTTGATGCCCTTCGCCATCGCGGCCAACTCGGTGCCAATCATCGCCTTTGCCCCGATCATGAACAACTGGTTTGGCCTGACCAACCCGGCCTCCAAGATGGCGATTGTGGCGATCATTGTGTTCTTCCCGGTGATGATTAACACCGTGCGCGGTCTGACGCTGATCGAACCGCGTCAGCTTGAACTGATGCAGTCGCTGGCGGCGTCGCAGTGGACCATCCTGCGCGATTTACGGATACCAAACGCGCTGCCCTACATTTTCAGCGCCCTGCGGGTTGCCAGCGCCCTCAGCACCATCGGCGCGGTAGTGGCCGAGTTCTTCGGCGGGCCGCGCGCCACGATTGGTGTATTCATCACGCAGGAGGCGGCGGGGTTCGATTTCGCCCGCGCCTGGACCGGTATCATCATGGCGTCGATCATCGGCATCAGCTTCTACACGCTGGTGCAGCTCGTCGAACGATGGCTGATGCCCTGGCATGTATCGTTCCGTAAGTCGGGTTAAGTGGGTGTAAGCGGTGAAGACCCGGTCTTCATCCGATACCGATTGTGTGGTTGGTTATCGAGGAGGTGGATGAATCAGTCACCTGGATGGCAAAAACCGATTCCGCAGACTCGATGTTTATTTCTCAGAGGGGAAAACGCTATGAAGAAAAAACTGATGGTTATCCTGATGGTGCTGGCGCTGCTGACCGTTGTCGGCGCAACCTCGGCACAAAGCGAGCTGATCCCGGTGCGGCTGCAACTGCAATGGGTCACTCAGTCGCAGTTCGCTGGCTACTACGCCGCGCTGGATCAGGGCTTTTATGAGGCCGAGGGTTTGGATGTCACCATTCTCGAAGGTGCGGTGGAAATCGTGCCGCAGCAGGTAGTCGCTTCGGACGGTGCCGAGTTCGGTATCGCCTGGGTGCCGAAAGTGCTGGAATCGCGCGCAGCCGGCGCAGATCTGGTCAACATCGCTCAGGTCTTCCTGCGCAGCGGTACGCTTGAAGTGTCCTTCAAGGATACCGGCATCACCAGCGTCGAGGATTTCCGCGGCAAGAAAATCGGCACCTGGGGCTTCGGCAACGAACATGAGCTGTTTGCCGCCATGCGTGCGGTAGGCATCGACCCCAGTAATCCGGATGATGTCACCATTGTCCAACAGCCGTTCGATATGTCGCTGCTGCTGAACGGCGAAGTCGATGCGGCTCAGGCCATGACCTATAACGAATATGCTCAGGTGCTGGAAGCCGTCGATGACGCCGGGAACTTCCTCTACACTGCTGACGATCTGAACGTCATCAACTTCAACGATGTTGGAACCGCCATGCTTCAGGATCACATCTTCGCTCGCGAAGCCTGGCTGGCTGGCGAAACCGATGGCACACCCAATACCGAGATCGCGACCCGGTTCATCAAGGCATCGCTCAAGGGCTGGATTTATGCCCGTGACAACTTCGATGAAACGGTTGAGATTGTCCTCGCCAATGGCCCGACGCTCGGCACCGGTCACATGACCTGGATGCTGAACGAAATCAACAAGCTGATTTGGCCGTCGCCGCTGGGCATCGGTGTCATGGATGAAGAACTGTGGGCACAGACCGTCGCCGTCGCCATTGAGGGCGAGGTCATCACGGCTGAACCGAGCGAAGGCGCTTATCGTACCGATCTGGCACAGGCCGCGGTTGATGCGCTGATCGAGGAGGGTCTGGATGTGACCGGCGAGATGTACGAACCGCAGGAAGTGGAAATCACCCCGCGCGGCGAGTAATTCGCTGGATCGATGGATGAAGGATAGGACGGGGCAGGGGCTCCGTCCTATTTGTTACTCGCCTGAAAGGTATGTAAATTCTAACTTTTGCCTGTTCTTGCCTGTTTATCAGGCCACACTCATACTCAACAGCGTGGCTCATGCGTTCATTCATTCAGACCTGAAGGAAACGGCTGTACAACGGTTCTTTGGGTTGGTCGCTGGTGTTGACCAGGCCGTAACCGTTGTGCATCGAGTCAGCCCAACCGTACCAGATGGCGGTCATCACTTTGCCGGCGTAAAGCGTCTTCAAACGGCGCACAAAGCTGATGGCATAATCGCTCACCCCATCTGCCGGATCATTGTTTCGATCCAGCACCCCCCACTCGGTTATCCAGATCGGCGCACCCGGCAGCACCCGACTGTAGGCATCAACATCCTCATCGATGGCTCCGAAGGGGCTGTACATATTCCCCAACGTCCCGCGCCCATACGAGTGAACGCCGATGCCATCGGGACGAACGTTGCTGGGCATGTTCGCCAGCGCCTCACGGGCATAGGCGCTGCCGCGCGTCGGCCCGCCCACATGCCCACCGGTGATGATGCTCACCTTGCTATCAGCGCTACGGATGGCGCGGATGGCCTCGCCGAGCATAATGCCATAGACCGAGGCTGGCATGGATACGGCGGCCTCGCCGAAACCGGCTGTGTCCTGTTCATTCCAGATCTGATAGGCAGTGACCAGTTCTTTTCCGGCGAAGCGCTGGGCGATGCGGCGGCAGAAATCGCTGTATTTGCCAATCAAATCGCGCCAGCGTCCCAGATCCATGTCCGGCCAGACGTAACCCTGTCCCTCACCGAAGGTCTGGTGCGTGAAGACGACGATGACTTTCAGCCCAGCTTTGGCGTAGCGTTCGATGAATGGGGCATAGAAACGATAGGCAGCTTCCAGGTCGGTTGAACCCCGATCCATCGATACACTGTAGGCGAAGCGCACCCACCCCAATCCCTTCAGACGCGCCGCATCCGGTTTGCCCAGGCGGTGCAGCATGTCGAGGTTGACGCCGGTCATGTTGAGTGCCTGAATTCCCTGACCATCGTCGGCCATGAGGAATTGTGAGGCGGCGAAGCCTTCTACCGTTTGCGGCGAGCGCAGCTTGATCCACTGATTGTCCTGCCCCACTTTCAGCAACGTGCGCCCATGCGGCTCCAGCGGTTCGGCGCGGTCAAACGGCGTCAGTTGTCCGATGACTCTGAAATCTGTCCCTGGTTTCTCGCGGATGCGCAGACCGGTAACGCTGATGCGCAGCTTGAGTCCCTGCCAGTAAATCATCATGGTCGGGTCAGCCACATCGGGCAGGGGGTAACCGGTCAGTCCGCGCCCCGGTTGCTGCACAATCAGCTTGATCGAATCGAAGGCTGAACCCGACTCGCCCACCACATCACCTACCTTAATGCTTTGCCCCATCGTCACCCGAATGTTTTGCAGCAAGCCATAGGTCACCAGGAAGGTCTGGCCGCCGAGGTTGGTGGAGACCTGCACATACTGACCATAACCGAGGGCGGTGGGTTGGCGCACCACGCTGGCGACAATGCCGGAGGCCGAGGCGCGGATGGTAGTGCCTTGCGGCGCGAAGATGTCAAGACCCTCGTTCGGCTTGCCATCGGCTGCCGATCTATCGTTGAAACCGCGTGTGATACGCGGCGGTCGGGCATCGGACGGCCAATCGAGGATGAAGCGATCCGAGATGTTGCCGGGGGAAATGCGTTCGCCATAACGGTCGTTTAACTGGATGCGTTGTTGCAGGATGACGCCCAGATCAGCCGGTTGAGCACAGCGGATGACATCGACGCGGACGACCATCGGATAGACGCGCCGAATGTGCGAGAGCGCATCATTATTCAGCCAGACGCCGGGTGCCTGTACGGCGGTGACATTGCGAAAGCGGTTGAGGTCGTTGCCGGCGGGGGAGCGCACAATTGCCACCCGTTCAAATGTCCTCGAGTAAGACTCGGCGGCGCGCAGCCAGCCCATGAAATCCAATTCCGGCAAAACCAACGCATGTGAAATCGGCGGCGGTGTTGTCATCCACAAACCTCCAACAAACCTTGACGGATCGAATCCGTGTGTATTGTACGGTTTTCATAGGCGACACACCACCTGTATCCCGTACTATGCCACAGCAGAATATGAAAAACGTGCAAATTTGTCGCCATTCGGCGCTGGAACAGGTGTATAATGGCGGGTATGTTTTCATCTACCTGGAGGATTGGGCGTTGATACCCGACCCCACCAAAAGTTACAACCTGAATAATCCAACGGCTGACATTCTGAAGCTGCGGACACTGTTGAAAGAGGTCGCGGCTTCGCTTCAGAGCCAGCAGCAAATCTTGCAAATGCGCGGGATGAGTCTGCCACCGGGTGCGCCGCAAAACCTCGAAGCCATCGACAAGGACCTGACGATTCTGGAAAAGGCGTTGGGAAGCGAAGAGACCGAGCTGGCACAGCTTCGGGCGCTGGCTGACACCTCAGCTATGATTAACTCGGCGCTGGACCTGGATACAGTATTCGCCCGCGCCATTGATGAAGTCATCCGGCTGACTGGCGCGGAACGGGGATACATTGTGCTGATTGACCCGGACAACCAGGAGCTGGTTTTCCGCGTCGCCCGCGATGTCGATGTAACCCAGTCGGGTCAGATTACTTTCCAGGGCAGCCGGACGGTGCTGAACGAGGTACTATCCACTGGACAGCCCTTGTTGACTGACAATGCCTACAAAGACCCGCGCTTTCAGGATCGCATTACCGTATCGCAGCACCAGTTCCGCTCGGTCATCTGTGCGCCACTCAATTATCGCGAACGGGTGATCGGCGCGGTCTATGTCGATAACCGGTTGCTGGCCGGTATTTTCACTGAGCGTGAGCGGGATATTCTGACAGCTTTCGCTAACCAGATGGCCGTCGCCATCGAGAATGCGCGTCTGTTCAAGCGGGTTCAGGCGAACTTGGCCGAGATCACCGAATTGAGCGAAGTGATGTCGAATGTCTTCGGCTCAATCGGCAGTGGCGTCATTACCACGGATGCCACCGAAACGGTGCAGACCTTTAATCCGGCGGCAGCGGCCATCCTGGAAATCGAGCCGGAGCAGGCGTTGGGGCGTCCGATTGATCGGGTTCTGCCAGAACTGAGCGATGAGTATCTGGACTCGGTGCGGGTGGATGACCAGCGCCAGATGTATGAAACCGAACTGCGCGGCCAGGCAGCTAACAAAGCGTTGCGTGTGAACCTGACCCCCTTGAAAGATGCCAACAATCAGCAGACTCAGGGCGTAGCGGTGGTGGTCGATGATCTGACACAGCAGCGCGCACGCGATCAGAAACTGAACATTCTCAACCGCTATCTGCCACCCGGTTTGGTCAAGAACATCGATCAGATTTCCGGACTGGCGCTGGGTGGTGAACGGCGCGAGCTGACCTGCATGTATGTTGATGTGCGCGGCTTTGCCACCTTCCCGCCGGACTTACGCCCGCGCGAAGTGATGGAATTCCTCAATGAGTATTTCTCCGTCGCTGCGCGCTGCATCAACGACACCGAGGGTGTCATCGACAAGTACATGGGGACTGAGGTGATGGTGTTGTATAACACCCAGTTGAATCCCCAACCGGATCACTCGGCGCGGGCGATTGAAGCGGCACTGCTGATGCGGGAAGCCTATGCCGAACTCTATGCGCGGCAGGGCATTCAGCCGGAGTTCCCCTATTATCGCATCGGCGTTCACACCGGCATCGCCACGACGGGCAACGTCGGCAGCGTCAACCGCCGTGACTTCACCGCGCTGGGTGACACCATCAATCTGGCGCACCGGCTGCTGGAGAATGCTGGCATGGGGCAGGTCATCGTCAGCGAGGAATGCTGCCAGCACGCGAAGACGGTTCTGGGTGGGTTGCCGTCTGAGATTTATCTGGAAGCGCGGAACCCGATTAAAGCCAAGGGCCGCGAGCAATGGACGACTGTCTACGAGGTGTTTAGAAACTCATGATGAACGATGCCACAACGGATCGCTTCCGCGCTGCGCGCCAGAATGCTCAGGAGACGATGCGCCATCTGATCCAGCGCACCACTGAGACGATTGACCTGCTCCGTACCCAACGCGATATGCTGCGCCAACGGGGGATGAATCTACCAGCCAACTCGCTGGATACGCTGAAGTCGATGAAGAGTGGGCTGGAAAAGCTCAACAACAACATCACCAGTTCGCTGGTTGAACTTAAGCAACTTCGTGAACTGGTCAACACGGCCTCGGTCATCAACTCGTCGCTCGATACCCAGGATGTACTCGATCAGGTGATGGATACTGTCGTCCGCATCACTGGTGCTGAACGTGGCTATATTGCCCTCATCAATCGTGAGACGGGTGAGATGGAATACCCGGTACGGCGCGGCATTGACCAGGATCAGATGCAGGGCGATTTAGTGGTCAGCAGCACGGTGGTCAAGAAAGTGGTGCAGACCGGCGAAGGCATCCTGACCGAGAGCGCGATGGATGATGAGCGTTTTCAGGGTGCCCACAGCGTCATCAATCTCAAGCTGCGCAGCATCCTCTCAGTGCCGCTGCGGGTGCGGGAAGAGATCATCGGCGCGGTGTACTGCGATAACCGTATCCAGACTGGCCTCTTCAAACCCCATGACCTCAACTTGCTCAAGGCCTTCGGCAATCAGGCGGCTGTCGCTATCGATAATGCACGACTGTTCGCCAGCCTCGAAACGCAGATCAAGCAGATGACCGAGACGCGCGATCTGATGACGAACATCTTCGCTTCGATTGCCAGCGGCGTCATCACCTTGAATCGTGCCGAACGAGTGACTGACTGTAATCAGGCGGCTCAGACGATCCTCAATATTTCGCGCGAGAACTTGATGAGTTGCCATTTGCTGGAGGCGTTCCCTGGCCTCGACGGCGATTTTGCTGAAGCGCTGCGTGTGGTGCGTGAAGGTGGGGAAAGCGAACTGCTGGTGCTGCAACCCGAACTGCCGGAGCTGGGACGCCGCCATTGGAACGTGGTGGTCAGCCCGCTGCGCGATGACGAAGGCGTGGTGCAGGGTGCGACCATCGTGATTGATGATCTGACCGAAATTCACCAGCTTGAAGAGAAGCTGGGTAAAGCCGGCAATTATCTGAAGATTCGTCTGGATAACCTGCGCGATGTCAGCGATCTGGAGATGGGTGGTCAGGAGCGCGAGATCAGTGTGCTGCATTGCGATGTGCGTGGCTTCACCCGCTTCAGCGAACAGCTTGACCCGCAGCAGTTGATGGAGATCATCAATCGTTACATGAGCCTCTCCAGCGACGCCATCAATTTCTACAATGGCGTGGTCGATAAGTATATGGGTGATGCTGTGACTGGTATGTTCAACACCCAGTTCAACCCCAACGAGGATCATGCGCTGCGGGCGGTGCGCGCTGCCATGCATATGAAGCTCGATCTACTGGCGCTGCATGAAGAACTGCCTCCGACGCAGCAGTTGTTTTACGGCATCGGCATCCACACGGGCAGTGCCGTGGTCGGCAACATCGGCGGTACGGATCGTAAGGATTTCGGTGCGCTGGGTGATGCGCCGGAGATCGCCAAGCTGCTGCAGGAAAATGCCGAAAAAGGTGAAGTCCTCATCAGTCCAGCAACCTATGAGCTGGTTCGCGATTACTATGAATGCGAGGCACTGGAACCGCGCAAGACCAAAGGCCACGACGAACTTACTCTGATGTACCGGGTGTTGAAGCACAAGCGTCGACAGACCACTGAGATGGATACGCTCAATCTGGAAAACGTCTAAGCGGCATCAGATCGGCGTGCGAGGATGTATCGACTGCTGCAACCGGCTGCTCCCCTAAGACCGTATGTCGAGTGTTACTGGATTGCCCGGAGTTCGGCGCAGCCCGCGACGCTCTCCGAGAGCATCTTTGTAGATGGCAAAGCTGACATCCTCTTTAACTTCGGTGCCGCTTACCAGCGCCGCTATCTCAGCGCAGCCAGCAGCGATGAGCTGTCTTTTTCCAATCTTGATGGACAGCGCGATTACCCACTGGCGATTGCCCAGTCCGGGCATATTCATCTGGTCGCTGTTCGTTTCCGTCCAGGTGGACTCTCGGCGTTTCTGCGCCTGCCCATTCATGAACTGTCCAATCTGGCGGTAGACCTGGCCTGTCTGTTCGGCGCGGAAATACGGGAACTGGAAGGGCGCCTGTATGATGCCGCCGATCAACCGGACGAACAGCGCCGTCTGCTCGATCAATTCCTGCTGCGACACTTGGCTGTGCCGGTCAGTCATGAGAGTGCGCGGGCCGTCGCCGCCTATCTGGAGCGGGGGATGCTGCGCGTGACAGATGTCAGCCGCGCGGTAGGTTATTCGGTGCGTACAGTGGATCGTTTATTCCGCCAGCATTATGGCATTTCGCCTAAATTTTATGCCCGAGTGCTGCGCTTTCAGGCGGCGTTGGGACGGCTGGCTGCGAATCCCGATGGTGCAACCCTGGCACAGATCGCCTTTGATTGCGGCTATTACGATCAGTCGCATTTCACGCGAGAGTTCCTGGCGTTCGCTGGTGATACCCCGGAGCGTTACCGCATGCTAATGGTTGCACGCGCCGCTGAACCACCACCGAATCTCGCCTCGGTCATGGGGAACTGAACGGCTACTTAGCCAGCCCGGCCACCAACAGATCGAGTGCGAGCTGAGGTTCGATCCGTCCGGTCTTCATACGGATATCATAATCCAACAGGCTTCGATAGATCTGTTCCAACTGAGCGAGGGTGAAGGCGCGCGCCTGGCGGGCGGTTTTGTCGGCCACGAATGGCTTCATCCCCAGTGCACCAGCCATCTGCTTGGGTGCGCCACCGGCCACCAGATATTCCTTGACGGTCAACAGCAGGCGGAACTGGCGCACAATCATGCCATAGAGCTTGAAAGGGTCATTGTCTTTTTCCATGAGCAGGCGATGCAGCATATGCAGCGCAGCGTTGGCGCGGCCCTCGGCTAATGCGTCCACCATATCGAAGAGACGCGCTTCGGCCACATACGGAGTCAGCAGCGCCACATCATCTTCCGTGATCGGGCGTTCCTGATTGACATAACTGACCAGCTTGATGAGTTCGTTATCGGCGCGGCGCAGATCATTGCCGGTGATGGTCGCCAGCGCTGCCGCTGCCTGTGGATCGATGGATGACTCATAGACCTCGCGCGCCCGCCGCATAATCCAGTTGCTGCTGTCGCCGCCCAGATGAAAACTCTTCTCGTAACCGCCGGGCAGTTCTTTCGCTAGCTTCAGAATCTTGTTCGAGTCCGGCAGCATCTCACGCTCGATGAAGATCAGCCGCGCCCAATCGGGCAGGTTAGGGAGCGCTGACAGGAGTTGTTCGACAGCCTTCTTGCCTGTCTCGCCTGCGCCTTTGCGCGTGATCCATCCCAACATCCCTTTGACGAACACGACCCGCCGATCCGCCAGGAAAGGATACGAACTGACCGCATTCAGGACTTCGGCCACTGATGCCTGTTCGCCGTCGAATTCGCTGGTGTTCAGATCGGCATTCTCGCCAGACATCCTGCTACGCAGATTGGTGATTTCCTGTTCGAGGGTGAAGTCATCATCGCCATGCAGGATGTAGAAGGTTTTAACCGGCTGGCTCATCTCAGCCTCGCTGGGTGTTGACGCGGTGGACGATGAGTGTTCCGCTGAAAGGGATGTGAACTTCCCGTCGGCTGACGCTGACTACTTCCAGATCGCCGGGATCGCCTGCGGTTGTGAAATGCTGTTGCAGCCGCATTCCCAGCAGCGGCCCATACAGGATGGCACCCATCATCATCAGCATGACCAGCGGCATCCGGTCAACCGCGCGGCGCCGGCTGCTACCAGCCATACCCACCAGGCCGATCAGACTCGCCATGAAGCCAGTGGTCAGCAGATTGGTGCCGCAGTTCGGATGCACCGCCAGTTGGTGTTCGCCGTTGCGCATCCGCCGCAGCGCTTCCTGAGCCGCGCGCTCCAGCGCATCGGTTGGCACATCGCCCAGGATGACGAATCCGCTGTCATCGCTACGTCCGCTCAGGCGATAGCGGCGCGGCGTGAGCAGGGTGATGGTGGCGTGTTCCAATCCATGATTACGACGGGTGCGTCGAATGTATGGAATGTTCAACAGGGGGTGAGCCAGTTGGGCCAGCGCTTCTAGCATATCCAATTGCTTTCATGAGATTCTGTTTCAGAAATGTATCACGTTTGAAAGATGACTGCCAGCCTCATGCAGGATTGCTATTTTCCGTTACAATGGTTAGCGATGAACCAGATAAGGATGACATACATGACGATCCATCGTGTTCGGCTTGGATTGCTGGTGGGATTACTTGTCCTGCTCCTAGCGGTTCCATTTTTAGTGCTGGCACAGACCGATGTTCAGCCCGGTGACACCATCGAAGGGCAGTTGAGCAGTGCTAATCCTACCATGCGCTATGTGTTAGTGGGAAGCGCAGGCGATCAGGTCACCCTGCGACTGACATCGACCGATTTTGATGTTTATCTGACCCTGCTGGACGCCAACAGCGTGATAGTGGCGGAGGATGACGACAGCGCTGGCGGCACTGATGCCCTCATTCAGGATTTCACATTGCCGTCCAGCGGCGAGTACACCATTCAGGTGGATAGTTACAACCTGACTTCAACCGGTGTGTTTACACTCAGCATTGAAGGCAGCCTGACGCCGCCAGAAACACCCGAAGTTACTGCTACGGCGACAGCGCAAGTAGTCATGTCTGGCTCACAAATCGCCTATGGCGACAGCATCACGGCTTCAATCACAGTGGATATGCCGGCTGGGGTCTACACCTTCAGCGGCAGCGCTGGCGACGTGGTGACGATTGAGATGACATCCGCCAGCTTCGATGCTTATCTTGAACTGCGCGATGCCGAAGGCAATACTCTCATCGCCGATGATGACAGTGCCGGCGATTTGAACGCCCGTATTGCGAACTTCGTGCTGCCTGCCGACGGTGACTACACCATCCGCGCTGGCAGTTTCGGCGGGGGTGTCAGTGGCAGCTTTCAACTGACGTTGACTCAGGAAGCTGGAACTCCAGCAACACCCTCTGTGCAGCCTGCCACTACCGTCCCGGTTGAGATGGGACAGTCGCTTGCTGGCGATCTCGAAAGTCCGGGCGTGCCTGCCGCCTTCAGCCTGGAAGGGCGGTCTGGCGATATTGTGAGCATCACCGTTGAATCGCTCGAATTTGATCCGCTGGTCACCTTACAGAATTCATCTGGCGCGGATATTGCCACCGATGATGACAGCGCCGGTAATTTGAACGCCCGTATCGCCAACTTCCAACTGCCGGACACCGGAACCTATCTTATCCTGGTTAGCAGCCTGTCACGCAGTGCGCGCGGCAGCTTCGTCCTTACGGTCGATCAAGGGACTGCGGCTGCCCAGCCACCGCCGACGGCAGAACCGAACATGGCCTTGGGCGACGATGCCTTGACCCCTGGGCAGAGCATCAGCGCCGTGTTGTCTCCTGATCAACCTGAAGCGCGCTTCACCTTTGCGGCGATTGCCGACCAGGAAGTGACCATCACGGCGTCGTCTGCGGTTTTCGATCCGGTGCTAACTCTCCTGGATACAGACGGGGCTGAACTGGCTGTCGATGATGATGGTGCCGGCGCTTTGAATGCTCGCATCAGCAAGTTCCGCGTGCCGGGCGATGGCATGTACACCGTCGTGGTCAGCGCGTTCAGCCCGCTGATTGCACAGTCGCCCTTCAACCTATTGTTGGAACTGGTGGATGGCAGTCTGACCCCGACCGAAGATCCGGGGCAGGTCACCCCGGGGACAACCATCGAAGGCGAATTAACTGTCACCCAACCGGAAGCCAGCTATACTTTCGCCGGGCGCGCTGGCGATACGGTGACCATTACCGCCCGTTCCAATGCGTTTGATACCTTCCTGACGCTGCTGGGGCCGGATGGTGACATCCTCGCCAGCGATGATGATAGCGCCGGCAACCTCAATTCCCAGATTGCGAACTTCACCTTGCCGCAAGATGGCATCTACACTGCCGTTGTCAGCAGTTTTGCCCCTTCAGTGGATGGTCCGTTCACGCTCCTGATCGAGGGTGCGAGCGAGGTAGCGGTTGGCGAGCCGACGATTGAGCCGACCGCGGAACCACCAGCGGTTGGCGGGACGGATCTGGTGATTGGTCAGCCTGTCGAGGGGACATTGGATGACAGCAGTGATAGCATTGAATACACCTTCTTTGCTGAAGAAGGCCAGCCACTGACCATCAGCGCCGAGTCGGAAATCCTTGATGTCTATATCTCGGTTTTGGATGAAGATGGCAATGTCCTGGCCTATGACGATGACAGCGGAGATTATCTGAATGCGCTGATTACCGTCTTCTCTCCACCCGCAGATGGGGTTTACACCCTGTTGGTTCAGACCTATACCGATGAGAGCAGCAACTTTGAAGTTACACTGCGGGAAGCTGAGGTTGAATCGCTCAGCTACGGCGAGGGTGTGGTCGGCACAATTGACCCGGAGAATATGACATCCTATGTCTTTGAGGGCGATGCCGGTGATGTCATTGCCATCAATCTGACTGCGCCATATGATAGCTATGTTTCGCTGCGTTATCCGGATGGCTTTCAGTTGACCAGCTCGAGCATCTATGATCGCTCAACCATCCTGGGACCGCTGGAACTGACGACTTCTGGCACGTATGTAGTGGTGGTGTTGAATTACGATGCCGTAACCAACAGCGGCGAGTACACGTTGACACTCGATCAGGTCGAGACTGCCGAGCTGGATTACGGCGACAGCCTTGACCTGGAGTTCAATCCTGAGCAGTCGGTGTACTATGTGCAATTTGACGGCGACGTCAATGACATCATTGATGTGCGTGTTAACAGTGGTGATAGCATCGATACGCGCCTGACCCTGGTGGGGCCGGATGGCTATGTGGTGACGTCAGATGAGGACGGTGGCGCGGGTTTTGACCCCGAGCTGAACCGCTTTATCCTGGCTTTCGACGGAACCTACTTCATCATCCTGCAAGCGGTTACGCCCGGCAGCAGTGGCACCGTCTCATTTAGCCTACAACAGCGTGAAGCAGCCACCTTGAATGATGGGCCGATTGAGGTCGTGCTGACTGAAACCGTGTATCGAAGCATTGTGACATTTGATGGTCGGGCAGGAGAACGAGTACGGCTGACCATCGAAAACCTGTCGGCGATTGAGTCAGACAGCCCATCAGTGATGGTGATCCAGGATGACTTAACCCTGTATTCGGCTTATGGCTATTACCTCGGCTCGCAGGTCATCGAGTTCGTGACCCCGTATGATGGCGAGGTGACACTAGAGATTAGTCATAACGGCTATGGACTGACCAACGTGCGGCTGAATCTGGAACGGCTTCAGGAATAAGGTTGTACGCGCAGGGGCAGTGAGGGATCGCTGCCCCTGTTTTTTTTCAGGAGGACAGGCTCATGCGATCCCGTGTATTGAGTGCGTTGTTCTTGTTGGTGCTTTTCGTTTCCGCCTGGGTGGTCGCTGCCCGCAATTCCGTCTACACCTTCCCCAGTGGTGCATCCTTCATCTACCCTACTGATTGGGACATCATCGAACGCGACGATGGTGTGGACGTTGCCAATGATCGGACGTTCGTTCGTGTGTTGGACGATGTCTTGCTCTCCAGCCTCGACATCGGTGGTGACGATCTGGAAAGCATTCTGGAAAGCTATATGGGTGCCAGGCACGGTTCTGCCGGATGGGATGCGGCTGATGCCGAGGAGGTTGAGCTGGATACCCGCACCGCCTTGACCTATGAGTACCGGGTTGGCGACAATCGAGGGTTGGTCGTCACGGTCCCATTTGCCAATGGCAGCTTTGGCGTGGTGGATGCGCTCTCTAAGGCGGGACGTCTGCGTGATGAGGGCGACATTCTGGATATTGCCGAATCGTTCAATAGCGGCGAAGCCGTCGTCTCGTCAGATGGGGCGGATTGCACAGTCAGCACTGATGCCGCTGATACCGTGCGTGTGCGCGTCGGCCCAGGCGAAAATCGCACTTCGATTGCCTTCCTGCCAACAGGCCAGGACTTCATTGTCCAGGGTAAGGCCACCGCCGACGATGACAGCCTGTGGTACAAGCTGGACAAAGCCGAAGTTGCACCCAATAAAGCGGTCAATGAGGTGTGGGTTGCTGTGGCTGAAGTCGAGAGTGTGGGCAACTGTGACGCCGTTGTTGATGTCAACGCACCGCCGATTGTTCCGATCATCAATGCGCCGCCGCCTACCGCTGCCCCGTCTGGCGAGACTCAATCGGGTGGGGAAACTCAGCCATCCACCACCAGCGGGGGTACGACGCCGCAATCGGGTTCGTGGACATTGTCTCTGAATGCGGTCACCAATGCATCGTGTACCGGAATATCAAATGTCTCATTCCCAACCAGCGAAGTGTATGGGGTCATGAGTGTGAGGGTCAACATCTCGATTTCAGGCGATTCGCTGCGACTCAACGATGCTGTGCTGAGTCGCACCGGGCCAAATAGCTTCCAAGGCAGCGTCACTCTGGCACCTGGACTCTATGTCACGATTGTCACGGTTGTACAATCGCCCACGCTTATCACGGGTGCTATCGTCGAAGGCTTCACGCTTGAAGGTCGCTCCTGCAATGCGTCAACCGATTTCACGATGACCCGTTAAGGCTTTGCCGGTTCTGAAGGGCTTTGCTACACTCCCACTGGAACACACAGGGGAAACGATGAGAAAGCCCTTCAGATGGTCAACGCGATCACATGCGACCTCTGAATGTGTTGGTATTGAATGTTTTCTCGATCCTCTTGCCCATTGGACTGTGGAATTCGTCTGTAGCCGCAGCCTGATCTGACGCCTGTCATCCGCTTCAGGTGACGTATTGCCCGGCGTGGCACATTGCGGCATCGGTCAGCAATGTTATAATCAGGCGAAACCGCACGACAACTGATGCCCCGTTCATCAACCGTTCTTGTTAGGAGGAATGTGAATTGACTTCGCTAGTATTGACGATTACGGAAACGCTGCGTTACCGGGGCGCGCTCGGCCAATGGAGTTGGGTGCTGCACCGGGTCACCGGCCTGGGTGTGGTGTTGTTTCTGACGCTGCATGTCATCGATACATCATGGGCGCTTTTTTATCCTGATCTATATGTCAAAGCCATCGCGGTCTACCAGACACCTCTGTTCACCATCGGTGAGTTTATCCTGGTGGCCTGTGTCGTGTACCATGCGCTGAATGGCTTACGCATCGCCATCATCGATTTCAAACCGGTGTGGTGGAAACATCAGCAGCGAGCCGCCTATTATGTGCTGCTTGGTACCGTCATTATCCTGATCCCGACCTTCATCCTCATGTTCAGCCATGTGCTGAAGTTTTACAATGATCCCGCCAGCCAGGTGCTGCCGGTTGGTGAAGTGCTGCTGGAACAGGTGCGTTTCATTGTGGGCATTGGCGCGGCCATCATCGCCGCGATCATCTTCTCCGGCATCGCTGGCCTGATCGCGCCGGAACGCAGCAAGACGGAAAAGAAGGCGGGCATCAAGCCACAGGGCAGCCGCATCGAGCGCTTCTGGTGGTCGTTCATGCGTGCCAGCGGCATTCTGATCCTGCCGTTGGTGTTCGGTCACCTGGCAATGATGCATGTTATCCAGGGTGTATTCGACATCACGGTTGCGGATTTTCTAGTAGTCGGTGTGCCAACCGTGGCAGACCCGAATGATACGCTGCTCTGGGATGGCATCAACGACTCTGGCACAGCAGTGGAGTTCGTCGGCGAACGCTGGAACTTCCTGCTGGGTGGCGTCGCTGTCTGGAAGCTCTACGATGCGGCGCTGCTGGCGCTGGTGGTGACGCACGGCTTCAATGGTCTGCGGCTGGTGCTGACCGACTATACCGGCTTCAGCCCGCTGCTCAAGCGTGCCTCGGTTTATCTGTGCGTCATGGCAGCGGTCGTGCTGCTGATGGTGGGAATCGGGGCACTCATCTGGTCGATTGACCAGACTTTTGTGCAGATGGCGCAAGTGGCGATGGAAAACCTGCATCCGTGAAGTAGAGGCAGTCAATTGGACTGTGCAATTGGTATTTGGGCAACCCGTAACACAACGTTTGTTTGAGGAGTTTATGTAATGCAGACGCATCAATTTGATGCCATCATCGTCGGCGCGGGCGGCGCGGGCTTGATGGCAGCGCTCTATGCCAGCAAAGGCGGCGCGAATGTGGCCGTCGTCAGCAAGCTTTACCCCACGCGCAGCCACACCGGGGCGGCGCTGGGCGGGATCGGCGCGGCGCTGGGCAATCTCGATGAAGATAAACCGCTCTGGCACGCCTACGACACGGTAAAAGGTGGCGATTATCTGGCCGATCAGAATGCGGCTAAAGTGCTGGCTGAGAATGCTGTCGATGCCGTCATCGAGCTGGAACATATGGGGCTGCCGTTTGATCGCACCCCGGAAGGCCGCATCAGTCAGCGCCGCTTCGGTGGTCATACCAGCAACTTCGGCGAGAAGCCAGTGCGCCGCGCCTGCCATGCAGCCGACCGCACCGGTCACATGATTTTGCAGACGCTCTATCAGCAGTGCATCAAGAACGAAGTGCGTTTCTTCGATGAATTCCACGTCGTTGATGTCATCATGAACAAGGGCGCGTGCGTCGGCGTGGTCGCTATCCAGCTTGGCACCGGCGAGTTCCACGTCTTTCATGGCAAGGCGACTCTGTTCGCCACTGGCGGCTGGGGACGTGTGTGGAAGATCACCAGTTGCGCTCACACCCTGACCGGTGACGGTGCAGCGGTTGTCTACCGGCGCGGCGTCCCGATGCAGGACATGGAGTTTTATCAGTTCCATCCCACCGGTCTGTATGGCCTGGGTGTCCTGTTGACCGAAGGCATTCGCGGCGAGGGTGGAATCCTGCTCAACAAGAACAATGAGCGCTTTATGGAGAAGTACGCCCCGAAGATCAAAGACCTCGCCAGCCGCGATGTCGTCAGCCGCTCGATGTATCTGGAAATCCGGGCCGGCAATGGTATCAACGGTAAGGATTATCTCTATCTCGATATTCGCCCCTCGACGGTCAACCGCTATCTGGCCGAGGCCGGCGAAACCCGCCGAGTTGATGAAGCCTACATCGCCCGTGTGCTGGCTGAAACCCTCGATATCTGCCGCACTTATGCCGGCGTCGATCCGCTGACCGAGCCGATGCCGATCCAGCCGACAGCCCATTATGCGATGGGCGGCATCCCGACCAACATTGATGCCGAAGTCGTGACCGATGAGAACTGGACAGTGCTGCCGGGCATGTATGCGGCGGGCGAAGTGGCCTGCGTGAGCTGCCACGGCGCCAATCGTCTGGGGACAAATTCGCTGGTGGATCTGGTAGTGTTCGGTCGTCGTGGCGGCATGAAGATTGCCGATTACGTCAAACAGGCTGATTTTGTGCCGCTGCCCGCCAACCCGGCGCAGGAGATCGAGGCTGAGTTCAAACGCCTGCGCAGCGCCAAGGGCAAGAAACGTCCCTATGAAATCCGTAAGGCGATGCAGAAGCTGATGATGGATAATGTCGGCGTCTTCCGCGAGCAAAAGCTGCTGGATCAGGCGGTCACCGGTGTGCATGAACTGCGCGACCAATACCTGAAGGATCTGTCTTTCGATGACAACGGTCACAAATTCAACACCGATTTGCTCGAAGCCTGGGAATTGGGCTGCCTGCTCGATCTGGCAGAAGTGACGGCGGTCAGCGCGGCTGCTCGTCCTGAAAGCCGGGGTGCACACAGCCGCGAGGATTTCCCCAAGCGTGATGATGCGAACTGGATGGTGCACACACTGGCTTATCGCAAGTCCGATGTGCCTTATCCACAGGGCAATCCGGAGATCGAGCTGAATCACAAGAAGCAGGTCGATGTCTCACTGGCGGATGTTGACCCACGTTTTGCGCCGAAGGAACGGGTGTACTAAAGAGGCATAGAGGGAATAGAGAACGAACAATGGAAGTCACATTTCGCATTCGACGCTATAACCCGGAAGTGCCGGGGAAGAACAAACCGTACTGGCAGGAATTCACCCTGAAGGACGTGGAAGAAACCGATCGCGTCCTGGAATTGATGCACCGCATCAAGTGGGAACAGGATGGCACGCTGGCTTTCCGCCGTTCCTGCTCGCATGGCATCTGCGGTTCGGACGCCATGCGCATCAATGGACGCAATGCACTGGCCTGCAAACTGCTCATCCGCAACGTTGGCACCAAAGTCCAGCTTGAACCCATTCTGGGTTTGCCGGTGTTGAAAGACCTGATCGTGGATATGGAGCCATTCTTCGAGCATTATCGCTCGGTCATGCCGTTCTTCGTCAACAATACGCCGCCGCCAGCCGATGGACGTGAACGCTTGCAGAAGGCCGAGGATCAGCAGTTGATGAACGATACCTCCAACTGCATTCTCTGTGCATGCTGCACCACCTCCTGCCCCAGCTTCTGGGCCAATGGTCAGTATGTCGGCCCGGCGGCAATCGTCCAGGCGCATCGCTTCATCTTCGACACCCGCGATGAAGCATCCCAGGATCGCCTTAATGCGCTGGCCGAGCCAGATGGCGTGTGGCGCTGCCGCACCATCTTCAACTGCACACCAGCTTGCCCGCGTGGCATCGAGGTCACCCGCGCCATTGGCGAGGTCAAACTGGCGGTCATGCGCGGCACCCGCGAGGGCATCATCAATCCGGCGGACATCAAGGTTCACACCTAGATCGCTGTGTCGGTCATCTGCAAACGAAAAGGCGGCTCAACTGGCCGCCTTTTTTTGTGTTACTTCCGCCCTCGGTTAGCGCGGTTTTTGATGCCCATTGTGATTGTTGCGCCGAACCAATACTGGCTCACGCACAGCCTCACTATCCATCCGCCAGGTCTGTGGTTGCCGGGTTGCTGATGAGCGCTCGGACTGGATGGCGAATGACTTCACCGCCTGGGTTTCATACTGGCAGTAACTGTTGAGCGCCGCCAGCACCGCTGAACGAACGACCTTGCGCGGTGTGTAGAGCGACTTGCCAATCCACAACGACACGAAGTCATCATTGTAGTGTTCTGCCACGTACAGCGCGGCAGCACGGATTGCGGCCGGCTCGATGCGTTGGTTGGAGTGGCGATCCCAGTAGAGCAGGGCTTGCAGGCAGTAGGCGGTCTCTTCAACCGTCGAGGCATGATAGTAACCCCAACCCCCATCGGCGCGTTGAGTCTTGAGAATCCACTCAATGCGCGGCGGCAATGTTTCATCCATCACCCCCAACGCCGACCAGATGGCGGTACAGGTCAGGTAGTAGGGCGAAACATGCCATTTATCAAACCAGAAGTGACCGGTCTGGTCGTGCTGCGTCATGAGTGTGCGTATCTTTTCGACGCGGCTCTCATACAATGGATGGGTCTGGTCCCATCGGAGCGCAGCCAATGTGCGGATGTTTGCGCTCAGGGATTGATCCAGCTCTCCTGGATAGCAGACGAAGTAGTTATCCTGCTCGTAGGGTGTGAACACATCAGCCTGAACCGGATAACCGGCCCACTTGAGCAGGGCAAAGCCAACCGCTGTGTCATCGAGATCCTGAACATGGAAGTACGGCGAGTAGGTGATGCCTTTTTCCGGCACCCAACGGCTCCACACAAAGTCCAGCACACGCCGTACTTCGGGGTCATTCGGGGTAATCGCACCCGCGATGCGCAGATTGTTCAGGCTCCACAGGATTTCGAAGATGTCGATAGGGACGCAGAAGGGTGCGCCGCCGTCGCCCTGTTTCTGGATGACCTGGCTCAGATAATCGAGCGCACGCGGATCACCACTTTCGGAATGGAGCAGGAAGGCCGCTGTCGCTGCAGGCGAAGTTCCGACCGATCCATTGGCTTCCACGAAATCCGGCGTCACCGGGATGTACTGCCCAGCCGCTTCGAGCGAGATCGCCAGGGTGGTGAAGCGCCACAGCTTGGGTTGATTTCCTAGCAGCGCCATCTTGCGTTCGATCTTCTGGCGATTGCCGAGGAGCGTGTGGGGCACATCGAGTCCGAGGTCGATGGCTTCGTTAGTCAGGGTATAGGCTAACAAAGGATAGCCGATGGTATCATTGGCATCGTGCGCCAGTCGCGCATGTTCGCACCACAGATAGGTTTCCCCATGTTCGATCCGTTGCAGGTCAGCATAACCGCGTCCGACTTTCTTCAGCGCGGTAATGGCCGCCAGCGTCGAGATCATGCGGTCATGATAGTGCAGCACCGGGCTGCCCCAGCTTCCATCTGCATGTTGATGCCGCCGCAGCCAGTTGAGCGATTCCTCAAATGGATAATCGCTGTACCAGGAAACCAGCCGTGAAACCCAGGCCGTGTCATAAGCGACACTGTCCATCTCACTAACGCCCGGTCCGATAGAACGAGTGAGATGCTGAATATCTTCAGCGACGACTTCGGACATCCACTCTGCGATCGAACGTTCTTTCATGTTTCCCTCTGCATACTCCAGTTATGAACTTCGTAAACCCCCTACGAGACATTCTAGCCAGTTTCTGTTCCAATAGCAATTACGATTGTTAAAAAAATACCTCTACGTTATATTTGTCACGACTTTTGTGAATAGATGTCATAATGATTCTTGATGTCGACAAATTAGCTGGCCGATACAGGAGATTGTAGGATCGGCAGTCAGTGAAGAATGAAGATTATGCTTTGTGATATTATGAATCAGGCTGGACAACGTTGTCCAGCCTGATAAATGTCATATCTTACATTACATTTATTGCTGGGTGCTGGCTCCGGTAATTCCTTCCAGCAGTTGTTCCAGGTACCATACGCTCGGCGACTCACCTAGTGGCGCGATCATCGCCAGTTTTTCGCCTTCGGCTGCCAGCACGGTGCCATCCTGATAACTGAGCGGGCCTTCCCACAGCCAGAAGGTATTGGCATTGGCTTCATCCGTTGCATAAGCGGCCATCTTGGCGATGAAATCATCAAGCGATACCTGTGACTCCGCGCTCAGTCCCGTGCCACTGACGAAACCAATCGCTGAGGTATCCTGATTATTGATGTCCGACCAATCTGGCCCGACATAATCCCAGCTCTGGGTGTAGGTGCCATCCTGAACCGCTTCGATCAGGCTCTTGTAGGCGGGGCCCCAGTGGAAGTAAGGCACGCCCAGGCAGACATCTGGCGCGATGTCACAGGCTCCCATGAAGTCATACGGCACAGCCCAGACCGCGTCACCTTCTTGGGCGCGCTGATCGGTGACGACAATCGCTTCGGTGGTGTCGATGCCGGAGATGATGACATCAGCGCCGCCGTCAATGAAGGCATTGGTTTCTTCCGTCGGGTCGAGCGTGACGCCGGGGATATTGAACCAAAAGCCGATCCAGGTGACCGTGAAGGTGAGATCAGCCGCGTCCATGCCCCGATAATTCTCGTAGCAGTAGCTGGCACCCAGATAGGCTGAGGCCACCAGGCGGCGGGTTTCAAAGTTAATCAGCGGCCCCAGGTAGCCGATGCTGCCGGTCTGGGTGGTGAGCGCGGCGGCACAGCCGGCCATCATCTTCGCCCATTCCATCTGCCCCATGATGTTTCCAACATTAGCCGGCGTTGCTTCGCCATCGGCCTGCAAACCGGTGTAGGCATCATCCCCCGAGATGTTGATGAAGGTAACCTCCGGGTAATCCAGCGCCGCCTTCGACGTATCTTCTTCGAATTCATCCGAAGCGGTGAAGATGACCTGTGCACCCTCATCCACCATATTCGCGACCACATCGGCCAGCGTCGTTTCCGGCGCATCGGCTGGATTCAGTTTTTCGAACACCAGCATTCGTGCGCCTGGCACGTTCTGTTCGACATATTGTCCCCCTTCGTAATGTGCCTGGCTCCAACCGCGATCATTCTGCGGCCCGACCAGCACCATGCCGAAGACGAATTCATCCTGCGCTGCCACCGGGATGAGCGTCAGGACACCCAGCGCCAGCACCAGAAAACACCACAACAGCTTCCGTTTCATTGGATTTCCTCCTAATAGAACCAGCATCAGTTGAGTTTAACGCGCGCTTATCATTCAGCAATGGGATTCTGCACAAAAAGGATGCAGGCGGTGTCGCTGAACCATTCATGAAAGTTGACGAATCTGCACAAACTACTTCCACTCCAGGCGGTAGCGTCCGCGCGTTTCTGGCCCGGTCTGGGTGTACATCAGCGTGACGCCATCAACCACCAGCAGATCAGCATGTCCGATGCCGACCTGAAATCCGACGGGCTGGACGACCGGATTGGCCGGGTATTTCTCCCACGGGCCGTCTATCGCACTGACCAGCGAACGGGCAAAACCCAGGGCGAACTGCGTATCCATGCCGCGCTCCAGCACGTCCGGACCGCGGATGCCTTCGTAGGCCATGTAGTAACGATCTCCGACCTTCAATAATTCAGCCGAACTGACGTAGCGGAAGTCGAAATACGGGGCGATGGATTCGCCCGCCGTGATGTCGGTTGGGCCGTATTCGCGCGCCCCTTCAAAGAGAGGGTCGGTGTCGCAGCGGCGCAGATTTCCCAGATCACCGTAGCGATTGCCCTTGTAGCAGCGCATGTGTCCCGGCGCGGAACCCGCCGCAACAAACACATATAGCGTATCGCCTTCAATATAAATGCCGGGTGGCGCACCCACCAGACAGTCGTAGACTTCGCCGCGAATGTTGGGGTGCGGCCCGATCTTCTCAACCGGGGAGCAGGGGCTGTACGAACTCGGCCAGGTGCCGCCAGGGGTCAACAAATAGTTCCAGTCTGACCAGGTGATGCCATCTACTGAACGACGCAGCATCACTTGAGCGTGCCATTCATAGGCCATGTACCACTGATCGCCAGCGTTAACGACGCGGGGATACTGCTGGGCGGTGATGTGATCGCGGGCATCGTCGCAGGGGCATTGCTGACAGGGCAGCAGACAGACCGGGGCGTTCAGTGCAAATGATTGTCCGGCGTCCTGACTTTTCCACAATGTCAGACACCCGGGAAAAGCGACCGGCTCGCCGCATTGGTCGATAACTCCAGCGGATCGCTGGCTGGCGTGGAGATATGACCAGTATTCCCCGCTGGGTAGGATGACGGTATCGCTCTCACCCACGGGCAGCCCGGCATCGGCGATGTCCATCACCCATTCGGCGCGCCCTTCCCAGAAATCGTCCAGCGTCGGCGGTGACTGCGCCAGCGCGGGCAGGGCAATGACCAGGAGCAGCAGTGGCAGCAAGCGCATCATGGTTAGGCGCAGATCACCGGCTCAATCGACGAAGCGATACTTGATGAGCGTCCACAAAGCAATCGGCGCATCCGTCCATTTGATCTTCTTGCCTTCATTCCATTCGCGTCCATTGTACGAGATCGGCACTTCGTAGATGCGAATGCCTTTCTTCAGCACTTTGGCCGTCACTTCCGGCTCGAATTCGAAGCGGCGCGCGTGGATCATCATATCGCGCACGACTTCGGAGCGAAACACTTTGTAACAGGTTTCCATGTCGCTCAGGATCGAATTGTAGAGGATGTTAGTGGCGAAGGTCAGCAGTTTGTTGGCGACCATATTCCAGAAGTTCATCGCCTTGCGCGGCCCGCCGAGGAAGCGCGATCCATAGACCACATCGGCGATGCCTTCTTCAATCGGCTTCAGCAACGCCGGGTATTCACGCGGGTCATATTCGAAGTCGGCGTCCTGAATCAACAGCACCTGGCTGGAAGCGGCGGCGAACCCGGTGATGACTGCGGCTCCCTTGCCCTGATTGTGTTCGTGGTAGAGGATGCGCAGGTGGGGATGCTGTTCCGCTTCGATGCGCTTCAGGATTTCGCGCGTGCCGTCGGTTGAGCCATCATCAACGATGATGATTTCGTCTGCCAGCCCGACCAGTTCCACCCGTTCCAGCACTGGCTCGATGCTATGGACTTCGTTGAAGCAGGGGATGACCACCGTCAGAGTCAGGTGTTCAGGTTTCAGCTTGCTGAATTTGGTTGCAGGATGGGCGTGCATCCGGACTCCTTTACCCTATCGCATTTAATGATACTACATGGATTCCGTATTGAGTCGAGGCTTAAGATTGTGGCATGAGGCGATAGATGCCAGCCGGGTCCGCGAAGTATATCCCGCCTTCCGGCCCAACCACGACATCAATCCGGCAGAAGAATCCTTGCAGATCAATCGGCTCAAGGCTCACGATACGAGTTCGGTTGGCGTCCAAAACCGCCCGCTGAAGCGCCCCTTCATTCCAGTTACAGAACAACAGATTGCCCTGCCACTGTGGGATTTCCAGGCGATCATACAGCGCGATGCCGGACATGCCAATCGTCGGATTGAACGAAATCATCGGCATCTGATAATCCGGCACGTTGACTGCTTCCATGCCATAACATCGGTCGCCATAGGCCGGCCCCCAGCCATAATTGCCCCCGGCCACAATCCGGTTGATTTCATCATCGCACTTCGGGCCATTCTCAGCAGCGTAGACCGCTCCGGTCTCCAGATCAATCGTAAAGTCAAACGGATTGCGCAGACCATAGGCATAAATGCTGCTGCCGGGGAAAGGATTATCTGGGGCCGGGATCAGTCCGTCGGTGGTTACCTGAAAGCGGTGGATCTTGCCCTGTGGCATCGTCAAGTCCTGAGCGTTAGCCGCCTCGCCATAATCGCCCATCGAGAGATAGAGCAGGCCATCGGCGCTGAAGTGCAGGTTACCGCCGTTATGGATCAGGTTGCCAGTGGTGATCGGTGTTGATAGCATGACTTCCGGGGCGCTGCCTGTGCCATCCTTCTCGGTGAACCGGATGACTTCGTTGGTCGGCCAATCGGCGCTGGTTCCCGGTTTGGTGCGCACAATCCAGATCAGACCATTTTCCGTGTACAGCGGGTCCAACGTGATGCCCAGTAGTCCCCGCTCGACCAGCGAGTCGACGGCGAACGTGATGACTGGCTCCGGCTGCAACCGTCCATCGGCGTTCACCACGCGCACATTGCCGGTTGCTTTTTCGGTGTAAAACAAACGACCGTCCGGCGCAAAAGCCATCGCCACCGGATAATTGGCTGTGACCACTTTCTCTACAATGTACGCAGGATCATCGATCTGCGCCGCTGCCCGCAGGCTGGTCAGGATCACAACGAGGGTCAGCACCCACAATCGCTTCATCATTTACCCTGTATCATCCATAGCGATTGTGCAATTGTGAACAAAAGCCGCCGAAATAGCGAGGTTCAACTTGGTCGTCGCCACCAGAAGGCGAGGGCATAAATCAGCACACCGATCAACAGCGCTGCTTGCCCGGCCACCCAGGCGGTATATAACGGGACCAGCAGCGCCTGGGTATCGAGATAGCCCACGCTGAGGATGCGCTCCATATAGGTCTGTACCACACCAGCAGCACCCAGCGCCGCGCCCCCACCCAGTACGCCGACGCCGATCAGCCAGAAGGGAACCAGCCCGGTGACGCGCCGGTTCTCCCCACGAATTTCCGCCCATGCCTGGTTCATCACCCCCAGCACCATCGCGCTCACCGCCAGCAGGCACAGCGTCCGTTGCAGATCAGTCAGCCGGGTGCCGAGGGTGTAGTCACGCACTGCCGTGACCGTTTGCAACCCACCGACGATGCCCATCCCCAGCAGCAGGACGATCACGCTCATAGCGAACCAGTGCGCCGCCAGCGTATAGGTTGGATTCCGTTCGGTCAGCGCCCGATAAGTCCGCGCCGCCACCATCAGCAGCAGCACTGGAATAGCTAGCGCCGCGATGCCACTGACCCAATCGGGCAGGGCAGCCAGACTGGCGAGAGTCAGCAGCGTCCCTGCCAGGGTCAGGAGTGCCGCGGCGATCTGGCTGTCCTGGTTCAGCCATAGCGGTGTCAGATTGCTGAAGCGGTGCATCAGCCAGTAACCCAGCGCCAGCGCCATCAATGGATAACTGAGGTAGGTGTGCAGACCGATGCTCAGGGCACGTAACGCCCGATCCTGTAGATAATCGGCGGCTGGGATCAAGCTGACCCCCGCGCCGATCATCCAGATGCAAAGCCCTACGCCCCAGATGATGGTCAGCGCCGAGCGCCAGGTATCGCGCCCCAGCGCCAGCAAAATCAACAGGGTGCCAACCAGCAGCAGCCCATCCAGCGCTGGTGTCAGCTCCAATCCCTGTCGTCCTTCCACCAGCCCAAACGCCGCTGCGATGACGCACACGATCACCAGTATTTGCCATAGGCGGCTGATGACCGGCAGTATCCCGATCTGTGCTACCTGTCGCCGGGTGACCACATAAATGCCGCCACCCAGCAACCCGGTCAGGATCGATAGAGTCAGGCTGATGCTGGCGAAGGCGCTGGCTTGCTGATAGGGCAGCACCGTCAGCAGCGCATCCGAATCCGTAAGGAATTTCAGGCCGCCCAGCAGCGCCAGCAGGCCATAGAGCAGGAGCAGCAGCAGGCTGAGGTAAAAGAAGCGCATGGTGACACGATTGACCGGCAGCATAGGGCTGACTCCGTTATTGCAGCGTCATGAGAAAGGCGATCAGGTCATTGATTGTCTCGGCACTGAGGGCGCTGCCGAAGTTCTTCTGCATCACATCCTGAAAGCCGGGGACAATATACACATCCGGTTGGATGATCGACTGGCGCAAATAGGCTTCGGCGCTCAGGCCCGGCACCCGTTCAGCCGCGCGTGAGCCGATGCCCGCCAGCGACGGCCCGACGATGACCACATCTGGCGTCAGCGAGTGACAGGTGGAGCAGATGGCGGGCGGCTGGCTGAACCAGTAACGTCCACGTTCGGCGGGATTGGCTGAGGTGGCGGCGCTGCTGCCGGCTACATTTCCACTGAGGCCACTTTCGGGTATCCGACCACTCACCAGGATCGGGTTAGGCGGCCAGTTCTGTGCGGCATCCTGTGTTCCAATCCATTCGAGGAATGCCAGCACTGCGTCCGTTTCGCTGCGCGTCAGGCCGAAGGCGGGCATCTGTCGCTGCTCTGGGTGGAACGCCGCTGGATTGACCAGGAATTCGCGCAGGTAGGTCTCGCCGCGCTGGCTGAAGCTATGCGTCAGATCAGGGGCATAGGCCCCGCCCTGACCGTAGAGGGTGTGGCAGCCTTCGCAGTCGTAAGTGCGCCAGACTTCTCTGCCGATGTTGACCTGTTCAGTACCAGCCCGTGGCTGCAACGGCCCCGGCAGCATGACTACGAGGAGGAGAGCGCTGATGATCAGGCTGGTTGCGAAGACTAAACGGGAGCCGCGCATAAGGTTATCCTAATGCCATGAGTGGATCGCCTGACGATTGTATCCGCCCTGGCGCAATGGGGCAAAGCGGTCAATTGACGCCCCCCTTCAGCAACATTATACTTGCCTGCAAGACCTATAAAGGAAATGAGAGGATTGCTGTCATGGCTGAAGCGCAACATCCACCGATTGACCCCAAACTGCTCGACATCCTGCGCTGTCCGGTGGCAGTACATTATAAGGATAAGGGCGACGATCCAGGCCGTCTGGAACTGGTCAAGGGCTGCTGGTTAGTCAGTGCTGACTCCGGCTATAAGTATCCCATCCGCGATGGGCTGCCGGTGATGCTGGTTGATGAGGGAGCCAGGTGGAAGGACACATCAGTGGATGATCTGCCGGTTCCCCCGCCTGCCGAATAATGTCATAATCGGATTAGCGTTATGCTTGAGCTTGATTCTCCAGGCTGAAAATCACAATGCTTTTTGCTTGCGCGAAATCTCTCCTTACCTATAATGAATTTATGGGTATTGCGTTCAGCATTTCTGGCGCATCCCATTTATTCGTCGTTTAAGGAGACCCTTGATAATGCGTAAGAGTGTATTGCTTCTGGCCGTCCTCGTCGCACTGTTCTCATTTGCCGGCATCGCCGGTGCCCAGGATTCGACTCCGATTGAACTCGGAACCTGGACCGAAGGCGAAATCACCAGCGATGAATTGGAACTGAAGTTCACCTTTGAAGGCAGCGAAGGCGATGTGGTGCTGGTCGAGGCGCTGCCCAAGCCCGGTACCTATGATCTGGATCCGGAAATTGTTCTCCGCGACAGCGACGGCGATGTCATCGGCACCAATGACGATTTTGGTTATCCGCTTTCGGTCATCGCTGCGGTGCTGGAAGCTGATGATGAATATGTTGTTCTCATCACCCGTTCTGGCGGCGAAGATGGCAGCAGCGAAGGCGAATTCTGGCTGCGCGTCTCGATTGTCGAGCCGGTTGAATCCGGTGCTGAAATCGAAGCGACCATCAGCTCGGTAGCAGAAGATGATATTCCCGCGGTCTTCGTCATGGCTCCTGAAGATGATGTGACGATTGAACTTGGCTTTGAGCAGGAAGTCAGCGAACTCTATGGCTCAGTTTCGATTGCCAAATGGGAAGATGACAGCTTTGGTGGCACTCAACTGCTCTCGCTGGATAATTCAGCGGGCGTGAGCAACGCGACTTTCACCGTTGATCTGGAAGGCGGCGAGGTCTATGTGTTGATCGTCAAGCGGTCAACCTGGTCGTTCGTGTTTGATGAGATGGAAAATGTGATCACCCTGACGGTGGAATAAGTCTCCGCTTCATCAGCAAAGGGCGCGCCGCGTGTGCGCCCTTTTTGTTTGGATCATTCATGGCAACGCTCTACATCGTTCCGACTCCGATAGGCAATCTCGAAGACATCACCCTGCGCGCGCTGCGTGTCCTGCGCGAAGTCGCGCTGATTGCCGCCGAGGATACCCGCACCACCCGCATCCTGCTTCAGCACTACAGCATCACCACGCCGCTGACCAGTTACCATGAACATAACAAGCTCATCAAGTTGGATCGATTGTTTGAAACGCTGCAAACCGCCGACGTCGCGCTGGTTTCGGATGCGGGCACGCCGGGCATTTCCGACCCTGGCTACGAATTGATCTTGGCTGCCATCGAGCGCGGTATCCGGGTCGAGCCGCTGCCGGGTGCCAGCGCAATCATCCCCGCGCTGGTGGGTTCTGGCTTGCCGACCGATGGCTTTGTCTATCTGGGTTTCCTGCCGCGCAAGGATAAGTCGCTGCGTCAGTTTCTGGGGACTCTTCAACAGGAACGGCGGACGCTGCTGGCCTATGAAAGCCCCAACCGCCTGACCGATACGCTGGCTGTGCTGGCAGAAGTGTTTGGTGATCGGCAGATTTGTGTGGCGCGGGAACTGAGCAAGAAGTTCGAGACTTTTCAACGGGGCAGACTCACCGAGGTGCTAGCGCATTATCAGGCTGAGCCGCCGCGCGGCGAAATCGTGCTGGTGATCGCAGGTGCGCCGCCCGTCGAACCGGTTGAATGGGACGAAGCACAGGTGATTGCTGCCTTACAGGAACGACTCGATCAGGGCGAGTCGTTGAGCAGCGCGGCCAGGAGCATCGCCGCCGAGTCCGGTTGGGATCGGCGGCGGGTGTATGCCCTAGCCAATAAGTGACGCCTATGGATTGCGTACCTGAACGATCTTCCCGTTGATGTTCAGGTTGCCGTTGCTGTCACCCTGCAAATTCCAGTCGCCCGTCCCGACCACATTCACCCAGAAGTCACCGCGATTGCGCATCCCCGGCAGCTTCAGTTTTTCCGCGAGCGCATACAGATTGTCGCGCCGCAGTTGTGCCACTTTGGTGATGAAGGTCTGTTCACTGACGCCATTCTCGCCCACGCGCGATTTGGGCGGGACGTTCAGTTCCGTTTCGGCTTTGGGCAGCAGATGGTTGAAGCGCCCATGCTGGATCGCCATGTCGAAGATCAGGGCGTAACCCAGTGCCGACTGGATGTTGCGCGGCGCAATGCTCAGGTCGATGACGCCACCCCAGTAACCTTCTGTCGCCACTTCATCCTGAATCTGCTGCATGATTGGGTCGCTGGCAGCATTGATGAAGTGCTGCTTGATAGTAGGGTCCTGTCGCAGCGCCTCTTCCTTATTGTTCAATCGCGGCAGGTACGAGCGCAGTCCATCGGCTGCCGGGCTGTTGGCGCGTGACAGGTAGCGATTGACGACCGTCATCAGACTGCCGGATGATAGGGTGAACTGAAACCGTCCATAGCTGATGATGCCGCTGTCATAGGTCTGGTAGGTGGCGTAACCGCCGCCTTCAAACGCCGCTGTGATGGCAAAGGCAGCCCGCCGCACCCGATCCAGCGCACCAGGCGTCGGTGCCGCAATCGGTGCCGGGGGTGTAGTTGGTGCTGGTGCTGCCGGAACTGAAGGTACTGGAGTCGCTGGTTGAGCGACGACTGGCGCTGGCGCAGCGGGCAGTGGAGCGGGTGGGGCTGTCACTGGCGCGGGCAACACAGTCGGTGACGATAAGCCGGGCGGCGGTTGGCTGTTGCTGGGTGAAATGACACCCACCGGTGCGACCGCCGTTGGATTCACTGTTCGGGTGAAGGCAAAGGCAATCGTCCCTGTGTTGACCACTGGATAACCGAAACGTCGGCCATCACCCTGAATATCGATCAGGTCATCGCGCACCCAGCCTGTTTGTCCGTTGGGGAACATCACTTGCAGCCATTGATAGGTCTTGCCCTGCAAGTTGGCATTCTGGTCATCCTGCCGCGCATCCAGAACTGGCAGGTTAGCAGTGCCAACAGCGACTTTGAACAGAAGCGTATAGCTGGTATTGGGGCCGGAGCGCACATTAATCTCGGTCACAGCCGGGTTCTCGCGGATGCCGCGGATGGTTACGGTGAACGATGTCGCTGACATGATGAAGTCCTCGGTGGTTTAGCGCTTGAACAGAGCCACTGCATCCATGACGCCGCTGCGGACATTGAACCAGCCAGTGAAATTCGGGCTGGCCGAAGCGCGCATCTCCAGATGAATATGCGTTGCTTCCGAATTGCCGGTGTTGCCACAGGTGCCGATTTGCTGCCCTGGGCCAACCACTACATTTTCTTCTACCAGCCGCCGCTGCAAATGGGCGTACATGACAAAGATCGCCGCGCTTGCGCCGAACCCGCGCGACGCCAGAAAGCTGCGGGTTGAAGCCGGAAGCTGATCGTTGGTGTACCGGACGATGATGTAATTGCCGTAGCCGTTACCCCAACCCGCATCGTTGAAGATGCGCGAGTCGCCCAGGCTGAAACCCTGTGACAATGTGTTGGGTTGGGCTTCGGTACATTTGGTGCATTGAAACGATTTGACCACCAGACCGCCATTCGGCCCGGCAAAGATCGGTTCGCCGGTGGCTGCCCCCTGATCCCAGCCGTCGTGCTGCACCAATCCAGTGTCCATGTTTGGTGGCATGTTGTAACCGCGCACCCACCAGTAATTCTCTTTCATCGGCGAGGGATACAAATCACCCGGCAGCCCCAGGCTGGTCGTGTCGCCGTCGTAGGTCACCAGGTCTTCGCGAATCCAGAGGAACTGGCCGTTATTGTTCAGCTTGAACCAGCGATACTGCTGCCCGGCCATCTCCCGCTGCACTTCCAGAATGGGGTAGCGCCCATTGCGGGGCAGAGTGATGCCGGTGCGCGGAAAATTGCTCCCAGGGCCGGTGCGGGTATTGGCTGCGCCCTGCGTCTTGATGATGGCGGTTGGTATCCCGCTGGGCATAGCCGGAACAGGCGCGGGCGCTGCCGGTGTCACGGGTGTTGGCGCAGCCGGCGAAACCGGGCTGACGGGGGCAACCGGAACAGCCGGAGCAACCGGCGCTGCCGGTGCAGGTGGCTGTACCACCCCCACTGGCTGAACCACACCCACTGGTTGGATTGTTGGTGCAGGGCTGGCGGGAACCGGCGCTGCCGCGACCGGTGCCGGCGCTGCGGGGGCAGCCGGTGCTGGTTGGGAAAAGGATGCGGCCCGTGTGAGTGAAAAGGCGAATGTCCGCGTGAACAGATTGGGGTAACCAAAGGGGATGCCATTGCCGCTGATCTCGATCAGATCATCGCGCACCCAGCCACTTTGCCCGTTGGGGAAGCGCAGTTGCAGCCATTGGTAGACCTTTCCGTTCAGGTTCGCGCCTTTATCATCAGCGCGCGCATCGACCACCGGAATATCTGCGCTGCCCACCGGCACCTTGAAGCGCAATTCATAGGCGGTGTTCGGGCCGGAGCGCACATTAATTTCAACAACCGAGGGAACATCAGGCAAACCACGAATAAACGCCAGCAATGTCATAACCTGTTTTCCTATTCTCTTGTCCTCGCACACATATTCATCAGAATACCGCAATCTCGACTGCAATAGCCTTGACGTTGTGTTGCGGGCTTAAGGGACTGTTGATGCTGCGGTGCACCAAAACAGGGGCGTGCTTTGTAAGTCAATGCGGCCACAACAGCGCCAGCCCGAATCTGAAGAATGACTAAATTCCTGTGCCTGTTTAGACAAATTACGATATAATATGCTCACATTCATTCAGACACTCGTCGCGGCTTATCTGGAGCGCAATGGGCGTTCAACAGGATAGGTACGCGAGTCGGGGGCGAAGGGGCAGTCGCTCCCGATTTTATTCCGCGCCTGGCTCAATAATCCACAACCGTCGATCCGCTACATTCTGAAAGACTAGCCGCGCTCCATCTGGCGAGGCTGACCAGTCGCCATTGGCAGCGGTGAAGGGCTGCGACAGACTGCTCGTCAATAGACGATTCTCGCCGGTTATCAGGTGATAATAGGCAAGCTGCTGCACCGGTGATTGTGGCTCGAAGGGGATGTAATACAGGCTCTCGGCATCACGCCAACGCCACGCGCCGAACCAGCTCAGGCGTTGCGGCTGTGCGCCGGCCTGCGTCGCCAGCAAATTGATCGCGTTAGCCGCTGGATCAGCCTGAAAATTCTGGTAGAACAGGATATGTCCGCCGCCCGGAGCGAGACTTAACCCGCGCAGCCGATCCCAACTTCCCAGCACAAATTGGCTGTCGTCGCCCAGGTTATACACCGCGAGCGTCGTCACAGTACGCTCACTGCTTGAAATCAGCAGCCGGTTTGCGTCAAGCCAACTGGCCGAGATGCGGGGTTGCGCCAGCAGTTGGCGTGGATTGCTGCCATCAATGTTGCTCACCCAGATTTCAACCGGAGGTGGCGTTCCTCCTGGAACGGCGCGGCCATACTGCGCCTGCCACAACAGCCGCGTATTGTCCACATTGATCGTTGGCGTGAAGCCGCCGGTTTGTACCGTCCATTCCGCGCTATCTGCCAGCCGTCGAACAGCGACCAGCCCGCCGCTCGCCAACACCTGATGGCTGCCATCGGGAGAAAGAATCGGTGGTGGCGGTGCCAGCAGCACGCCGGTCATCCCCCCGCTGGTGATGTCCCACTCGAACACGCCACCCAGTTGATTGGGTGTCGAGCCATCCAGCGCGTACAACTTGTTGGGATCTGTCTTGCTCCACCAGTGAATGGCGCAGCAGTTCTCATAGGTCAGCGGGCGCATTTGCCAGCTTACGGCCGGGGGCGTTGAGAGCAACCGGTAGGGCGGTGCGCCGCCAGGAGGACGCTGCTCCTGTGGCAGCGGCCAGGTCTGGGCATAATTATTCAGCCTCGCCCCACCAAAGGCTGTCGAAGGCTGATCGTCCAGGCTCATCCAGCGACGTGGATTGGTCATATCCTGCTGAAACAACGGCTGGTTGAACGGGCCAATCGCCGCCAGCACATGCCAGGGCGCGTCGATGTAATCAATCGGGTTATAGGCGGTGCGGTAATCCAGTGAGCGCACTTCAAAGTGCAGATGAGGCCGCGAGTCACAGGTCTCATCCGGGTCGCCTGAATAGCCCACGAGCTGTCCCTTCGTCACCGGCTGATACTGTTGCAGTGGTGCGCGATCCAGCAAATGTCCGTACAGCGTGGTCACATTGGCCTGAGAATGACGGATGATGAGGTTATGCGGCCCAGCCCCAAACGCCAGATTATCGACATAGATGACATCGCCATCGGCCACCGCGACCAGCGGTGTGCCACAGGGCATACTGACGTCGATGCCGAAGTGCAATCCCTGACCGGCGCTGTACCACTGGGTGCCGAAGTTATAAGCCCCAATCGTATTGCCGTAAGGCTGCCCCATCAGCCAGGTTGATGGGCTGGCCGCCGTCGCCATCGGCAGACCGAAGGGCTTTTCTGACTGTGCTTCTACCGGAAGCCCTGCCACCATAAGTAAAAACACGATGACCCAGACGGTTATCCATCTCATCGACCTGCACCTTCACACTGATTGGACGGAAAGCGAATCACGTCAGGCGTCGTTTGGCTTCGTATTGCACCATATTGACGATGCCCATCAAACCCTGCCCCTTGCCCATCGACACCTCTCTGCCGAACAAGCTGAAGACGATCTCGCTCTGGAGCGACGCCACCTGATCCAATGGCTGATTCGAGCAGGTTTCATCCAGGATGACGCTGATGGCTTTAGCCGAGAGTCCCTGTGGGTTCAGCACATCGAAGTAATACTTGACCGTCCCATCCGGGTTATCCAGCGCCCAGACGAACGCTTCTGATTCACAGCCGGGGACGCGGTGCGCCTCGTCATAAGGTTTTGTGGCGATGGTCGGCGGCACTTTCGAATCGGGGAAGCGATCCGCGATTTCGATCAGGTACTCGGCGCGTTCATTCCGATCGGTGATGGTGGAAAAGTCATCGATGATCTCAACCAGTTTTTCGGGGTAATTGCTCATCCGCTTGATTTCCTGTAGCGAGAAAGCCTGCGACACAGGCATGTTCGTTGATTAGATGAAAAGGGGTAGATACTTCTTACGCAAACAGTCCCTCACCCGTCGGGGCAAGGGACTATTCGATCCGTAACGTCTCAGACTGGCTGACCTAGACTGACTTCTCAATCGGCACACCGACTGAGTTGCCCCATTCAGTCCAGCTCCCATCGTAGTTGCGTACCTTCTTGTAGCCCAGCAGGTAGGTCAGCACGAACCAGGTATGGCTGCTGCGCTCGCCGATGCGGCAGTAAGCGATGACATCATCATCCGGCTTGAGCCCTTTTTCGCCCTCATAGATCGCCCGCAGTTCCTCAGCGCTCTTGAAGGTGCCGTTGTCGGCGTTGATCGCTCGCGCCCAGGGGACGCTGGCCGCGCCGGGGATGTGACCGGCTCGCAGCGCGCCTTCCTGTGGATAATTCGCCATATGGGTCAGCTTGCCACTGTATTCATCCGGGCTACGGACATCGACCAATGGCAGATTGGCGTTCACATGCTGTAAGACCTGATCGCGGAAAGCCCGGATCTTCTGGTCATCGCGTTCCGGCGCGGTGTAATGAGTCGCGGGATAGCTGGGGACTTCGCGGGTCAGTTCGCGTCCTTCCTGTTCCCACTTCAGCCGACCGCCATCGACGATCTTGGCCTTGCTGTGACCGAAGAGCTGGAACACCCAGAAGGCATAGCACGCCCACCAGTTATTCTTGTCGCCGTAGAAGATAACCGTCGTATCATTGGTCAGGCCAATGCGGGATGCCAGCGCTTCGAATTCTGCCCGGTTCAGATAATCGCGCCGCACCGGGTCGTTCAGATCATTCGTCCAATCCACCTGCACCGCGCCGGGGATATGCCCTGACGGATAGAGCAGGGGGTCTTCGTTCGACTCGATGATGCGAATACCAGGGGTGTTGAGGTTGGCTGCCAACCACTCGGTGGAAACCAGCACATCGGGAGTGATATAGCCTCGGCTGTTGATGTCAGTCATTCGGTAAATCTCCTGTAGATGATGAATAGTTGGGATGGATTGGGTTAAACGGCGCGGCCTGCTTCGGTTGCCGACGGCACTTCGAGCAGCTTACCACTGGTGACATCATAAATGTAACCATAAATGGCGATGTCGCCGGGGACCAGCGGATGATTTCTAATCCGCTGTACATCTTCGGTCACGCTGCCAGCCAGGTCGCGAATCGTCAGCCAGTTGATGTAGCGGCCTTCTGGTGAGCCGGGGCCGGCTCCAGTGTCATGCCAACCGCTGGCGTCGATGCTGGCTGTCTTCAGACTTTGCGAGAGCAGATCACCCATGATGTCATTGGTGAATAACTCCATCCCGCAGTCTGTGTGATGGATGACGAACCACTCCCGCGTCCCCAATAGCTTGTACGAAATCACCAGCGAACGGATCGCATCATCGCTGGCGCGCCCACCGGCGTTGCGGATGACATGGGCATCGCCTTCACTCAACCCGGCAAACTTGGCCGGATCAAGCCGGGCATCCATGCAGGTCAGGATCGCGAAGTGGCGGCCTGGCGGCAGCGGCAGTTTTCCCTTATCGCCGAAATCGCTAGCATAGGCTGCATTAGCGGAAAGGACTTCTTCTCGTATCTGGCTCATGCGATTGTTCCCCTTGTTTCCCTTAGACGTATGAATAGCTCCAGACAAACAAAAAGCCGACCTGCGCGGGGTCGGCTTTGATGTTCATCTACGATTGTTGAGCAAATCGTCAGACAGACCTCATCTTCCCAGTCGCAGGCAGCGTGAATCGTTCCATACAACACATGGCACAACACGACACAACTGGGTAGAGGTTTAACTTGCTCATGGGTTAGAATAGTAACTTACTCGGAATCGCTTGTCAACAAACAATGAGCAGCAATCAACCACTCGCAGACCGCATCCGCCCTAAAACGCTCGATGAATTCATCGGGCAGAAGCATCTGGTTGGGCCGGGCAAACCCCTCTACCTGGCGATCCAGCAGAATCGCATCTATTCGATGTTGTTCTGGGGGCCGCCGGGCGTCGGCAAAACGACTCTGGCGCGCATTATCGCCAGCCAGACCAACCGCCCATACTTTGAACTTTCAGCCGTTTCAGCCGGCAAGGCCGAAATCCGCGCCATCGTCGAGCAAGTGCAGGCCGAAGGCAAGCGCGATCTGTTCACAACCGAAGCCGAGTCTGGCCCGCGCAGCGCCGTGCTGTTCCTCGATGAGATTCATCGCTTCAACAAAGCCCAGCAGGATTTCCTGCTCCCTTATGTTGAGGATGGGACATTGATTCTGATCGGAGCGACCACCGAGAATCCCAGCTTCGAGGTCAATTCGGCGCTGCTCTCGCGCAGCCGGGTATTTGTGCTGGAAGCGCTGACCGTCGATGAGATTGGTCAGATTGTGCGGCAAGGGGCGGCGGAACTGGGCATCACCATCGCTGATGAGGCGGTGACTTTTCTGGCGGAATTCGCCAATGGCGACGCGCGCCAATCGCTCAACCTGCTGCAAACGTCATCAGAACTCTATGCCCAGGAAAGCCACAGCGTCAGTGTGGATGATCTGAAGAATGCGCTGCAATCCAAATTCCTGCGTTATGACAAAGGCGCGGAAGAGCACTACGATACGGTCAGCGCTTACATCAAGAGTATGCGCGCCAGCAACGTTGATGCCGCCCTCTATTATCTGGCGCGGATGGTGAATGGCGGCGAAGACCCGAAATTCATCGCTCGCCGTATGGTGATCTTCGCCAGCGAAGACGTTGGGAATGCCCAGCCGACGGCGCTGGTCGTCGCCAATGAGGTGTTCCGCGCCGTTGAAACCATCGGGCTGCCGGAATGTCAGTTCAATCTGGCACAGGGTACAGTTTATCTGGCGTTAGCGCCGAAGGATCGCACCTCAGGCGACGCCTATTTCGCTGCCCTCGACGATGTCAACAAGCTGGGTAATCTGCCCATCCCGTTGAACCTGCGGAATGCGCCGACCAAACTGATGAAGGAACTGGGTTATAGCAAAGGTTACGAGCAGTACACCGATGCTGACCTGCTGCCGGAAAAACTCAAAGGCCGCAAATACTACCGCAAATGAGCTAATACGCGCCTTTGCTCATCAAAACCGATGGGATGGTCTGGATGATGATCTGGATGTCGAGCCAGATCGAGTAGTTGCGGATGTAATTCATGTCCAGCCGCACCCGTTCTTCATAGGTGATCTCGCTGCGTCCCGAAATCTGCCATAGTCCGGTGATGCCTGGCTTAACGGTGAACAAATTCAGACCCCACTTGCCGTAACGCTCGACTTCTTCCATCGTAATCATGCGTGGCCCGACGATGCTCATCTCGCCGCGCAGCACGTTCACCAGTTGCGGTAGCTCATCTACGCTGGTCTTGCGCAGAAAGGCACCAATCTGCGTGATGCGGGGATCGTTCTTCAGCTTGAAATACTTGTTCCACTCTTCTCGAGCTGACGAATCGCGTTCCAGCAGCTCATCCAGCACTTCTTTCGAGTTGATGACCATCGTGCGGAACTTGAACGCATCGAACTCCTTGCCACCCACACCCACTACCCGGCGGCGGTAGAAGATTGGGCCGGGATCGGTGCGCTTCATAATCAGGATGATGATAAGGAACAGCGGCGAAAGGGCAATCAGTCCCAGCGCAGCCCCTACATAATCCAGCACCATCTTGGCGAGGATATTGCTGCCCGTCAGCCGGAAGCGATTGACGCTGACCATCGGAATGCTGGCGACATCCTGAATCTGCACACCAGTTGTCAGGATTTCGTACATGCCAGAAGATAACCACATGGTTACGTCTTCTGAATTGACGAATCGCCGAAACAGGTCAACCATGTTTTCGCGGTGGATGCCGCTGGTCGCCACAATCAATCGTTCAATCCCAAAGCGCTGTGCCAGCACTTCCGCACGGCTGGTTGGCCCGTGAACCATCAAGCCCGGCAGGACTTCTTCACCAGGCTTCAGGTTGTCATCCAGAAAACCAATGATGTTGATGCCTGCGGCGGGTTGGTTCATGAGTTGTTCGGCAATGGCGACGCCTTCTTCATTCGCCCCAACGATATAGCAGGGTGTGATGAAGTGCCCGTTCCGTCGCAGCGCGTAAATCAGTCGGCGAAACAGAAAGCGTTCGGTGAATACCAGGATGATTGTCAAACCCCAACCAAGAATGAGCCAACCGCGCGCCACGACGAGAAATGGATCAATGAATCCAGCAAAAATCACCAGGGTGATTCCGATGGTACACGCATTAAAGACATTGGCATACTCGCGCAGTCCACCAAACAGAACTGAAGAATCGTATAATTTGAAAGCCACGAACAAGCCAATCCAGCCGATCATGATAAAGCCGGTCAAGCGGGCATATAACCAGTAATCGACGACTGCTTCCGGGTCGAACAGGCTGGTGGTGTCAAGAATAAAACGAATGTTGAACGCAATCAGGAAGGCCACCCCGATCATGGTGGTATCCATCAGCACCAGCAGCAAACGAGCCGCCTGAAACTTGGTGCGGCTGTTGCGGCGGACATAGCCCATCAGACCGCGTGGGCGCGTCCGGTTTGTTGATGTTCCCAGCCCTGCTGGATCAATGACCTGTGTACTCATGACGATCCCTTCAACCACCGCTTCGCTTCATGCCCGTTCGCGACTCATCAATCGCTCTGGCGTACAATGTCTCAAACCGCTCCGCTGCCCCATCCCATGTATGATAGGTTTCAACATAGGTTCGACCGGCTGCACCGACGGCTGCTCGTCGATCGGCGGACTGTAGCAGCGACAGGATATGACTAGCGATTTCCTCAGGCTTCTCGCCGACCAAGAGATCGCGTTCGTTTTCTGTTTGCAGTGCCGAGCTCGCCTGTTTGGAGCATACCACCGGCGTTTCCATCGCCATTGCTTCCAACACCTTGTTCTGAATGCCAACGCCATAGCGAACTGTGCTGATGGCGACCGCTGCCTCAGCCAGGTAGGGGCGTAAATCCGGAACAAAGCCGGTGATAGTGATGCGCTTGTCGTTCCCCATCTCTATCACTTCTGGAGCAGGATCTTTGCCGACAATGTACAGCTCAACGTCAGGTTGCTGCTGCCAGACCAGCGGCATGATCTGTTGTGTCAGATCGGCCACTGCCGCCACATTAGCATGATAACTCATTTTGCCAGTGAAAATCAGACGTCGTGGATGGCGCGCTGCTGCTTGCGGTTGAAAATAGGCCAGATCAACCCCATTGGGGATGACAGCAATTCGTTGCTCATCGCTTCCGAGTTCTACCAATGCGCGACGATCAGCCTGGCTTGTGACTGCTACCTGAGGGAAGCGTTGGGTCAATTGCCCTTCAAACCGGCGCGTTCGTTTCAGGTCAAGCAGCGCCATCAGCCGGCTTTTCAGGCTGGGGGCGTCCTGCATGACCTTGCTGAACAATAGGGAAATACTATCCACTGAATCAAAGACGATGGGTAACTTACCCAGCGAGTCAGCCAATACCGCCCCGCGTAAATGTTCGACATGTGCTACATCGAAGGACTGCTCCGACAGCAATTGATGGACTGCTTGAGCAAATGCCGGAGAGCGCGAATAAGCTGCCTGTACCGGAAATGACCCTGGCAGCGCCATCAACCCGTTTAGCAGTGTTTGCGCTTTGCTGTGGGGAACGATGTGTACAGCCTGACAGAGTTGGCGCAGAATCGGCAGCGCTTCACCCTCATCGCCGGGCGGTTGCAGCGCCAGCAGTGTCAGCTTGTGACCGCGCTCAGCCTGCGCCTTCAGAATGTTGAATGGGCGCACGCGGATCAGTGATGGTATGTAGGGCGACACAAACAGAATGCGCATCATCATCTACACGCCATATAACGCATCAAGCGGTTTACAGGCTTGACGGTAATCATACAATCGCTCGGCAGTTGCCCGTCCATGCTGAGTGACCTGTTGGTTAAGGGCATTGTCAGTCAACAGACGTGAAGTCGCTGCCGCAAATGCGCCTGGCTCATCGGCCACCAGTATATCTTCGCCATGCCGCACCGCGATGCCCTCACAACCGACTGTCGTGCTGACCATGGGGATGCCTTGCGATAGTGCGTTCAGAATCTTGACGCGCATCCCGCCACCCGCTTTCAGCGGCACCACCATCATGCTGGAGGCTTCCAGATAAGGCAGCGGATCAGGCACATACCCCGTGACTGTTAAGGATGAATCCGTTTGGGTACGCTCAGTGATGCTGGCTGGAGGTCGCGCCCCGATCAAGGTGCAGCGCACATCCGGTACCTGCTGCTTCACCAATGGGTAGATTTCATCCAGAAACCAGGTGATGCCTTCGATGTTGGGCGGCCAGTACATCGTGCCAATATGGACAATATGCGGTTGCTTCGGCTGGCGCATCACCTGTGCCTGTTCGTCGGTATCAATCGCTATGGGGATGACGGTCATGTCAGGGCGCGCTCCTGCTTCGACGAGCGCCTGCTTATCCTCGTCGCTAACCGCCAGCACCGCGTCAAAAGCCCGGCACAGATCACCCTCGTAACGTTTCAGCAGTCGCCAGTCACGCTCGAGGATATATTTCATCGGTTTGGTGACTGGCATGGTTTCAGCCAGTCGCTTGTAAAGAAGCCACAATGCATTGTGTAAATCCAGCACTTTGCGGCTTTTGCTGAAGGGCAGGGCATACTGCCCCATGTTGAGTTGGTCAGCATGAACCACATCGAAATGGGTCGTGGCGGCCAGTTCGGCCAGCACTGACCTCATCTCGGAACGTTCATCTCGCAGCATCATCCAGGGTTGATTGGTCAGCACACTTTTTCCCAGAAATGCCAGATCGCGCACCGGTGAACGAGTGATCGGCACGGTGATGACTCGCTCGCACAGGCTCTTGAGATGATCAATATACTCTGGCTTGTCATTGTCGCGCACGAACGATACCAGTGTCACCTGATGTTTCTGTGCCAGATACTTGAGTACATAATAGGTTTTGACCTTCGGGCCACTATCCGGAGGATAGGGCAAAACCTGTGTCAGCAGCAATACGCGCATAGGGCTTCTGATCTTGTGTGTTTGATAAGGCGCTAAGGTACCGCTTGCACCGAAACAGAATTCATCGGCTGGCGCAGGATCTCTTGTGCCAGCCGGCGAGCATGGTTGATGACCGCTTCGCTCGTCGGCAGCTCAGGGAAGACCTGACTGCTGTTCGCCAAATACAGATTGGTGTAAGGCGTCGCAAATTTAGGTGTGTGACGCGCCGCATGGATGGCATAAATCGGCTCGACATAACGGGATCGTGTGACGGCAAACCATCGTACCTGCTGCTCATCAAATTCTGGGAACAGCGGTTTTAGATGGCTGATCCAGGCTTTACGGATGTCTTCATCGCTCACGCCCATCCAGTCATTATCCGGCGCGGTGTAACGCGGCAGATACACCAGACTCAGATCAGATTGGGTTGGATGGGGCGTTTCGATAATCGTCGCAAACGGATAATTGGGGTCTGTCAGGTGTAGCGTCCAATAGTCCGTCAGCGGTTTTTCCAGCACCATCACCGGGCAAATGAGCCCCAGGTACTTGGATTGCCCCAGTTGTTGCAGATAAATGCTGCTGGCACTGGGGATAAGGTGCATAAAATTCGGTGTTGCAATCGCAGCGATGACACGATCAAAGGTTTCGGCTTGTTTCGAGGTGCGAATGGAACCCACACCATCCTGCGTCAGCTCAATTTCGCGCACGCGAACCCCGGTTTCGATCTTGCCGCCGTGCGACCGAATCGCACCTGCCAGAGCTTCGATCAGGGCATAGTGCCCCCGCTTCAGGTAGCCAATCGACCCCGCCATATGGGGCGCAGTGCGGATACTCGACATGCGGTTCAGCCAGGCCCAGACAAATGCTGCCGAAACATGGTCATATACCCAGTCGAACTTGGCTTCGAGCAACGGCTTCCACAGGCGCTCAAACACCTCGCCTCCAACCGTCTCCAGCAGCCAGTCCTTGGCAGTCACCGCATCCAGTATCTCCCAATCCATTGGACTACGCGCACGCCAGATCAGATTACCGAGCCGGATCCGGTCACGCAGCCCCAGAATGGGAAATCTCAAGAAGTCGATGATATTGCTGAGCGGATGGATTTCCTCCTGATGCAGGAAACCAGCGCGAGCAGACTGAAAGACCAGTTCATTGTCGATGCCAAGCTCAGCGCAGAGCGCTTGCAGACCACTGTCGGACGGTACAAACGTCTGCTGAGAACGAGGCACACGGAGACCCTGGTCAAAGACCAGCTCGCCACTCATACCGCCCAATTCTGCGCCCTGTTCCAGCACTGTCACATCGACCCCTGCCTTGACCAGATGGTAAGCCAGGGTCATGCCCATCAGTCCGCCGCCGATGATGCTTACCCGCATCATCATGCTCGCTTCTTGCCGCTTTCGCTGCGTGCTACAATCCACACCCCTGTCACAATCACGGCAAAACCAATGACTCGGGGCAGTGTGATCTGTTCATGGAACAAGACTGCGCCACCAATCAGAACTGCCATGTAGGTCAGGCTGAGGAAGGGATAGGCGAAGCTCAGATCGGCCTTTGAGAGCGCCAGCAGCCACAACAGGGTGCTGATGAGAAAAATCCCAATACCAACGATGAGCAGGGGATTTGTAGCCATGTGCAGCAAGGTTTCCACACTGAGCTGTACTTTGCCCACGGAATTCATGCCAGCCTTGAGAATGAGCTGGCCTACAGCACCGAAGGCGACACTGCTCAATAGCAGTCCAATCGACTGTAAATTTGTGTTAGAAAGTGAGTTCGATGCCATCATCGTATTCGCTGTAACGGTGTCAACATTGGTAAGACGCATGCATTCCTCCTGAATCAATCACCTTCAGGATATGCTCCCTAACCTTACAGCTACCTATCGTTTCCTTAACGGTTGCGCAGGCGGATGAAGGCCACGATGCCGCTGCAGAAAACGAGTGCTGCCATCATCCCACCCAGGACTGTTTGTCCGGCATAATTGTCTCGGGTAAATGGGATTATGTTTGCGTCAGCTTGTTCGCGTGTCGGGAAAGGCGTGGTGGTCGGCTCCAGTTCCTGAAACACCGTGGCCGTCGGCAGCAGTGTCTGAGTAGGACGAAATGCAATGGTTGGTTCAGGTCGTAAGTTACCCGTGAGGTAACTGTACCAGACTTCCAGTTCGTCGGTTGATGATTGCTTGCCTGGGTAATTTTCGCGCAAACCGCGCGTGAACCACGTCAGGTGCAGTTCGTTAGAATTTCCGACCTCGACCTGCGGCCATTCCGGTCGTTTGTCGCGGCTGTAATAGATTCGCTGAGGTGCTAACCAGAGATCAGTGGCTGGTTGATAGACCACATGATACAGCGAGGGATTAGCTGTTGAGGTCTCATTGGGTAACCCTACCCCAAAGAAATGGACGAATCCTAAGCGGTCAGTCTCCAGGATGTAATGATCGAGCGGCGTGTCGTTCATCCGCCGCGCGATGATCCCCGGAACAGGCTGTGAATCTGACCAGGTCGCTCCATCATCCGATGACAACTGATAATAGATGAAGCGATCTGTATCGTCAGAGTAGCGCCAAACGGCGAGAATGTCGCCATTACGCACCTCAGTCAACCCAATCTGGATGGGCTGCCGGTTGGCATTGTTGTCGCCGGATAAAACTACTGGCTGAGACCAGGTCTCACCACGATTGTCTGAATAAACAAAGCGCACATCCTGAGGTTGTCCACGGCCAACATACCAGTCCAGACCTTCATCCCACGCAATGTAAATGCGACCACTGCTGGACTGAAACACCTGGGGCCGGTCGCTTCCCGTACCTGGATCAATCGACAATGGTACTGCGGGTTGCCAGGTCATCCCACCATCAGTTGAACGGCGGTAAAATAGATTGCCACAGAAAGAACAGATGCCAGCCTCAGCATTCAGACTGGTCTCTGCTGCCCATTCTGCTACCTGACCACTGAAGACAAAGTGCAGAATACCCTCATCATCGGCCAACAAGTCAAGATAATAGCCAGTCTCAGCGAGTTGTGCCGGCCTTGACCAGTTCTGAGCATTTTCGGATCCGTATACAGGCGCATTGCTGTAATAGAGCGCAGTCTGCTGACGAAAAGCCACATGGATCAGGCCATCGGTGGTGGTTGTAAGAGCGTTTCGTACAGTATAGCCACCACTCCCCGTAAACAATACGTTGCGCACGCCGGTTGCATCGCCGTCAGTATACTGTGTCCAGTATTGCATCAGGTCGAAACCTGTGTTGTCGCGGACGATGCTCCCATACCACGAAACGTGGACGTTGTTTTGTCCGTCGATGGCGATTGACTGCCACCAACCATCCCCCAGTAACTCAGAAGCACGCCAACTTCGCTGCTCGGTGCTGGGGTCCTGCTGCGCTTGTACGGCGGCAAAAGCACCGACCAGCATCAGCACCCCGACCGGGATAATCCAGTATCGCTTCATGGCATCAACCTCGCGAGAACAGGACAATGCTCTTCAGGGGGGATTGTTGCTGCTCAAACAGGTACAACAACGCCAGACCCATCCCTGGCATCATCCAACACCAGATCGTAAAGTCCAGTCCGGCCAACCCTTGAGTATAGGGAAATGGGGTTATCCAGTCTCCCAGCATCATCAAAACCATCGTCACCGGCCAGGCTGCCAGACAGGTGACTTTTAGCCCATGAACAAAGCCATTATCTGATGGCACGAGACGATACATCTTCAGCAGCATCCAGCCGATTGCCAACCACATTGCGATGAATGCGGTGAAGCCAATTACACCGAGTTGGGCAATGATATCGATGTAATTGTTGTGCGACAGGTTGGCCTTGAATCCATAGGTCGAATAATAGAAGTAATATCCGGTCGGGCCCGTTCCCAGGAAGAAATGCTGCCCTGAAATCTTGAGCGCTTCACTCCATGCGGCTTCGCGCGTTTCGCCAGACTCGGTACTTTCAGCGCTGAAAGACTGATCGATACTAGCCTGATTGACCCCAACATAGATCGCCACGACTACCAGCCCTACCAGCAGCAACTTGCGCGAATACAGCGCCATGATGATCCCGATAATCAGCAGATAGGGTACCCAGCCACTTAACCAGGAGAAGCCAAGTGAAATGTTGATATAACCCCAGATGCCGACCAAACCAACGAGGGCGATTTTCAGGTACCATCGGATTGATTGGTTAAAGAACACCTGTCCGATTGCGAGCCCGGAGACCCAGATTGAAATCACGCCACGCCCGTTCAATGGCCGTGGCACATTGTTGGTGAGAAACCAGATTACCCCAACAACGGCTCCGATGAAGATGAACCACCATACCAGTTTCTTCAGCATATTCACGGATGGAATCAGATTAGCGAACATCAGCATGGTAAGCGGCGATAGAATCATCACCGCCATATTCATCAGGCGCGGCATCGTCTTGCTTTCCATAAAGGGCCGCACCGCTTCATCGACATACAGGTTGCTCCATGCAAATGAGCAGAGCACTGCGGCGATGAATGCCAGCACCAGATAGTTCAGCCCTGCTGCCCGTATCTCTATCTTGCGGTACACAACAAGCTGCCTGAACAACCAGATGCCTGTCCACAGGGCAAGGAACATGAAAGTGAATGTGATCTTGGTACCGGTACCTGTGCCAACTCCATCTGCCAGCGCTGTCGATACGATGAGCGCCATCAGCGGCATCAGTGGCAGATTGCGGTAGACGAAGATGACCCCGGCCAGCCCAACTATCGCCAGCGCTGGGATATAGGCTTTCATGATGCTCATCGGGTTGTACAGCTCGGCATCGCGCAGCAGAATCGTGCAGATGACAGTCAGGAGCAGACACAACCCGATCAATCCGGCCCGCAGCGTCCAATTGTAATATCGATCCAGAAGCCAATAGCGAAGCCGTCCCACCGGCGACCAGCGCCCAAAGACGGAAATCATCACATTTTCAACCACGACTTTCCCTTACTACTCTGGATGTTCGGGATTGTTGCTTTCACGTGCTGATGCCAGCAGTGCATCGCGCTGTCCGCGCAGCAGATCGCGGATTTTGCCGCTGGAAGTTTTGCCAGTGGTGAGTTTGCGCGCGTCGCCGTTCACCCCAACCGGCAAGCTTATCTCATGCCGCGGTAGCTGATCCAGCACGGCATTGATTTCCGATTCGGCGATCCAGCTTCGACCACGCTTCCGCTCTGCCTTCAGATAACCGGTCTCGATCCATTCTTCCAAGGTGTCTTTGCTCACACCAAGCTGTACCGAACAGGCTGCAAGTGAGTAGTAGCGAGTACCATCAGCTTCGACCATGATGTTGCGATTGGTCGAAATCAATCCAGGGCGTTTGCCAGATGCCAGAAGTTCCTGATTGAGTTTCTCTGGATTGATCGCTAAATTGCGGCGGTAATAGGGTTTGCTATAGGCGCTAGTGATTTGCAGGGCAATGCGGTTGAAGGCAATGCCGTAGATTTCAACTTTGCGACCCTGGCGCAGCGTCTGCAATGTCCGCTTCAGCGACCGATGGGTTGTGCGCTGCCCATGAACTACGATCAATACTCCGCTGCTCAGTTCGGCCAGAAAGGCTGAGTCAGAGCCGCCAATCGTCGGTACCGAGTCAAAGATGATAATGTCGAAATGGGTCTTCAGAAGATCCATCAGAGCCCCGAGACGAGGTCTGCTCAGCAGTGCGGCTGGGTCGGCGCTGGCACGTCCCGAAGTTAGGACGGTCAGATTATCGTAACCGGTGTCCAGCAATGCGCGAGACAGAAGCAGGTTTAGATCGTCGCGTCCAGCGAGCAGATCGCTCAGTCCCATGACATTGGGCAGGCGGAAATGCTCGTGCATATTTCCTTTGCGAATATCTCCGTCGACGAGCAGTGTCTTTAGTCCCGACTCGGCAGACGCTAATGCCAGGTTGCTGGCAGTGGTGGTTTTGCCATCACCTGAGTCATAGCTGGTGACGGTCAATATCTTCGGTGGGTTACCACCAGCAGCCAGAACCAGCTTGGCCCGGAGCTGCCGTATCATTTCACTTTCCGGGGACTCTGGCATTGTAATCAGATATAGTGGTAGCTTGTTTTTGGGGATCAAGCCCAGTGGCCCTAGTATTCGTTCTCCTTCAACCTCTTCTTCGCCTTCTTGCCATACCAACCGGTCATCAAAGAAGGCGATCAGTACAATTGTTCCAAGCGAAATGACCAGGCCGGCGACCGCTGCCAGAATGACACTTGTGATGGAGCCGGAGACGCGGGCGGCATTCTGTGCGCTGGCAAAGCTGTAGATGCGCAGCACATCCCCCTGATCGGGTAGTCCCTGGCTCAGATCGGCGTACAACTGCTGGATTTCCTGCAATGTCGCCAGTGTTTGCTGTGCCTGTTCCTGATTTTGGGCGATGGCAAAGGCATCGTTTAGATTCGCGCCACGTGCCTGCAAATCATTATATTCGGCCTGCAGGCTGTTGATCTGTTTCTGAAGTTCGCTGAGTTGCTGGCGGCGAAACGCGACTTCTGCAGATTGGTTGTTGTATGGACTATCATCGATAATCTGCTGAGCGATGGCATTGGCGATGTTGGCCGCCTGCACCGGATCGCGGTCTGCTACGGTAATTTCCAGCAGGGGCAGCTCTTCAACCGCATTGACCGCCAACCGGCTTTTGAGCTCATCAACGCTCACACCCAGATTCAATCGATCAACGACCGGCTGCAGGATGTTTTCACGCTGCACAAACCCGGCAGTGATGCTGATGATGCGTCCTACGGCTTCAAAGCTGGCACTTTGCTGGTTGATGTCGCTGAAAATCTGCCCGAACAGAATAGTGGATCGGGCGAAGAAGATGTCCGGTTGGCGCGAACGTACAAAATAGCCGATGCCGCCGCCTAATGCGACTGCAATCGCCACCAGCCACCACCATTTAAGGAGCAGCCTGATCATAACCATTACAGGTGAGGATGCTTTCACAGCCCAGAACCTCGCTTATTCACCTTAATTCAACAGATCACACCCCATTGTACAGTCTATCAGCCGTACATAACAAATGCCTAAAAGCTATGATCATCGAAATTCAGGAGCATTAATGATGAGATCGAGGCGCCGGACGGAAACACAGACGGGGCGGCATCCTCCGTCTGTGTTGATAGGCTGATTACAGATCGTCGTCGTCTTCGTAGAAGTCTTCGTCTTCGTCATCATCGTCGTAGAAATCGTCATCATCGTCGTACAGATCATCATCCTCATCGTCAAACTCGGAGATGTCGTACCCTTCATCGTCGATGAGGTCATCATCGATTTCTTCTTCGACGACTTCTTCTTCCTCTTCAAATTCGATGTCTTCCAGGTCTTCGTCTTCGAATTCCAGGTCCTCATCTTCTTCGATGACTTCGTCGTCGTCAACTTCGTCAATAAAGTATCCGTGATTCATCATGCCCTGTAGCCCCGCGCTTGGTTTCCGATAAGCGGGCGATATTTTAGCACGTTATGGACGTTTGTGAACGGCAAAATACACCCTCATCGGTCTTTAATCATGCTCAGGAAATACTGGTGCAGTCGCAGGTCATTCGTCAATTCAGGATGGAAGGCTGTCCCCAGCAGATGACCAGACTGCGCCGCTACGATTCGCCCATCATCCAACTGCCCCAGCGTCTCCACCTGCTTCCCGACGGCTGTGATGATTGGGGCGCGGATGAAGATGGCGTGAAACGGCATATCACCCAGTCTCGCCAATGGCAGGTCGATCTCAAAGCTGTCCACCTGTCGTCCGAAGGCGTTGCGATTGACCGTGATATCCATCACCCCCAGAATCGGCTGGCGATCAATGCCGATGTCCTTTGCCAGAAAGATCAATCCGGCGCAGGTGCCCCAGGTTGGATGTTGTTGGGCGAAGGTGCGGAGCGGCTCGATCAAGCCGAATTCCACCGCCAGCTTGCCAATGGTGGTGCTTTCCCCACCGGGGATAATCAACCCATCCAGCCCATCCAGATCGCGCGGCAACCGCACCTCGACCGTCTCCGCGCCCAATTGACGGAGCTTTTTCTCGTGTTCAATGAAAGCGCCTTGCAGCGCCAACACGCCGACTTTCATAGCCTGTCCTTTGTTGTTGTCCATTGAATGCTGTGTCTTCAATGTTCATCCGCCCGGCTGATCGCGTCAAGTGGGGATTAAGACCATGCAGGCAATGGCTTGTCGGCTTTTATGCAACTGTCTACAATCATTGAAAACAGCGAGGAGGTTATCATGTTGAAACAAGGATTGCGCCTGCTGGGTCTGGCAGCGCTTTGTCTAATGCTCGTCAGTGGTTCTGTCTTGGGGCAGGGGCCAACGCCCGATCGTCCCTTATGCGCTGACCTGACCGGCGCATCCAGTCCGCTGGTGCGCTACGATATTCCCTTCAGCACCGTGTCCAGCGGTGGGGTCTACTGTCGCATTCTGGTGGAAAGTGGACGCTTTCTGGTCAACCCGGCTCAGATCGGCAATCAGACGTTGATCGACCAGGGCATCATTCATGCGGTGGATGTCTTCGCCATCGCCCTCAACGGCTCGAACATCACTTCGTTCAATAACCCCATCAACATCTGCATTCAGGGCAGCGGACGCCTGTTCTTCCTGGACGCCAACCAGACGCCGCGCCCCTTGCAGGAATTGTTCGTCATCACTGATGGTGGCTATTCGTGTGGCACCATCTCCAGCGCTGGCACGATTGCCCTGACCAGCGGCGCGTCACAAGCTCCCGCGCCCCAGTCTACCGCTGCTGCCGGAACACCCGCCGCCACCCTGGCCCCCGGCGTTACCCCAACCGCAGTGCCGGTTGCCAGCAGCGCCCTGACCAACTGCCAGGTCACCACCCGCCGCATCGTCCGCTTGCGGTCGCAGGCCAGCACCAGCAGCACTATCCTGACGCGCCTGCCCTTCAACACCACCTGGACGGCCACCGAAAAGACCACCGGCTGGTATCGCATCATCTGGCGCAACACCCAGGGCTGGGTCAGCGCCGACTTTGTGACCACCTCCGGCAACTGCTAACAAATCGACAGAGAGAAGGGGGCGATCAACTCCCTTCTCTCAATTCAAGCTGATTATCCCATCTTCCGGCTCCACTCACGCACCGTTGTCCTGGCCGCCCCGAAAATCTGAATGGCTGCTGCCGGGTCGCCAATTTCGCCAACCGCCTCGGTGGCCGCCAGCAGTTGCAAGGTCTCGGTCAGTTGACCCTTCAGGAACAGCCGGTTCATCAGACCCATCATCCAGAACGGCGTATGACTCATCTGACCGCCTGGCACCTGCGCTTCCATATAAAGGCGGAGCGCCTGCTCGAAGGTCAGCGCCTCCGGGCCGCACACAAACAGGCTGCTGTTCGTGCCGGGCAGCCGGTGCGCCGCCGCGACCATGCCGGCAAAGTCGCTCACCGTGAGGAAGCGGATCGGGTGTGGCTGCTTGCCGATGATGCTGCCACGTTTCCCCTGCACGAAGCGCGGCAGGATGTCGGTGAAGTAGGTGGGGCGGAAGATGGTGTAGGGGACGCCGCTGTTACGGATGGCTTTCTCGGCGTTTAGCTTGGCCTGCTCCGCCGGGATGTGGGCGAAACGCTCACTGACGAGGTAGCCGGAAGTATAGGTCAGATGACCGACGTGCTGTTCAGCCGCCAGCCGTGCCACCCGTGCCGCCCCCTGATGCTGCACCTGCTCCAGCACCACCGGATCGTGACCGCTCGGCAGGCTCAGATGCACCCCGGAGCAGCCCTCCAGCGCCCGTCGCAGGCTGTTATCATCACTCAGCGTCCCCTGTGCATAATCAAATCCCTCGCCCAACTGCTGCCGTGCCGCCACCCCATCGCGGGTGAAGATGCGTACCGCGTGACCGGCGCGCTGCAAGCCAACGGCCACCCCCTTGCCGATGCTCCCCGTCCCACCGATCACCAGAACACGATTGCTTGTTGCCATGAGAGACCTCCCTTTAGTTGGCATATACATCAGGATTGATATATAAATCTTGATGTATATACGCAGAGGTCAATCAGGAAGTTTCAGGAAATTGGTTTTCAATCTGGTGCAGGGTATCTTCCAGCCATTCGATGTACAGCCGCTCATAGCGCAACCCGAAGTCACGCGCAGCCGACCACAGCAGGGCGTCCGCCTGAAGCCCCGGCTGCTGCTGGAGTAGCTCGGCGGCGATGGGTGGCAGCTCGCCTTCATACACGCTCAGGTGTTTGCGGTGCAGCTCAAGCTGAAGCCGCAGTTGATGCAGGATGGTTTGTTTGTCGCTGCTGCCGGCGAAGAACAGCTTCAACAGCAGCGGCTCCTTGACCGCTGTTCGTTCGGTCAGCGGCTCTGCCAGCCACTCGCGCAGCCCGGCCTGACCGATCTCCGTCAGGGTATAGATGCGCCGATCCGGGCGTTTCTCCTGCGGCTCCAGCGTCGAAGTCACCCAGCCGTCGGCCTCTAGTTCGCGCAGCGTCATATAAATCTGGCTCAGGCGGGCGTGCCAGAAATGGCTGGTCGAGCTGCGAATGTGTGCCTCCAGATCGTAGCCCGTCATCGGCTGATAGCGCAGGAACCCCAACAGAGCGTACTTGAGCATCCATCACCCCTTCCACGTCTGCCGAAGCACCCGCAGCCAGTTCTCAGTCCCCAGCTTGCGCAGCGTTGCATCGTCATAACCGGCTTTGCGCAGCGCCGCGATCAGGTTGGGATACTGGCTGACATCGCTCAGGTCTTTTGGCACGGGCGCGACGCCAAAATCCGACCCCATCCCGACATGATCGACCCCCAGGCGTTCCACCAGATAATCGAAGTGGCGCACCAGCATCTCCAGCGGGGTATTGGCATCATCACGGGCATCATCCCGCGCCAGCATCGTCACAAAGTTGACGCCGACGATGCCGCCCGAATCCTTGATCGCATCCAACTGTTTGTCCGTCAGGTTGCGCGTCAGCGGCGTCACCGCCCAGGCATTCGAGTGGCTGGCGACCAGCGGCACATCCGACAGCCGCGCCACATCCCAGAAGCCTTTTTCGTTCAGATGCGACAGATCGATCAGGATTCCCAGTTGATTACAGGCTTTGACCAGCGCCTTGCCCGCGTCGGTCAGCCCCGGCCCGGTATCCGGCGAATGAGGGAACTTGAAGGGCACGCCATACCCGAACGGCGTCGGACGGCTCCACACAATTCCCAGCGAGCGCAGCCCGGCCTGATAATAGACTTCCAGCGCGTGAAAGTCGGTGTCGATCTGCTCGGCTCCCTCGAAGTGCAGCACCGGCGCGAACACCCCCTGCTTCAGGCTGCCTTCCAGTTCATCGGCCGTCCGCGCGATCTTCACCTGCCCGTTGGAAGCCGCCTCGATGCGGTAGAGGTTGGCGATCATCGCCATTGTCAAACGCTGCGCTGTGTTGAACTCCACCGCCGGCAGCTCATAGGCCTTTGATGGATCAAAATTGTTGATCATCGCCATCGAAGCCTCGTCCTCGATGAACACGGCGAACAACCCGCCCGCCAGCCCGCCCCGCCGCGCTTTGGGGAAGTTCAACTGCCGGTCGGTTTTGCCGCTGAAGAAGTCGTCGATGCTGTCCTTGCCCACCGGCGCGTAGTTCATCAGCGCGTCGTTATGCCCGTCAAAGATCAGAATTGGCTCGCTCATGCTGCTTTCCCCCTGGTTGTAAGGTATTCTCGTCAGCCCATACCGAAAAGTTTACCCAAAGTTCACCCCTAAGCCGACAAGCGGTGGTATGCTGGTGGTCAGCCGTTGTCAGATCGAATCGATCTGGCGCGTTAGTCGGTGATAACAAGTGGTGATGAGGAGCGACCATGTTTCACTACGCAACCTTGACGATCCATCGTGTTCGACTGTTGGGGCTGTTGCTCCTCCTGTGCCTGTTTCCCTTGACCTCCGCCCATACCCAATCGACAAGCGATCAATTGGTGATCGAGTGGGAGAATCTCGACGTAGATGTGAAGACGATATTCGCAAGTTGGAGCCCGGATAGCCAATTTCTTGTTTACCAAAGCGATCGCAATATGAACGAATTATCTATCTACGATGCTAACAATCGAACTGTAGCAGCTCGCATTACAGTTTCTCAAGCTCCCTACAGATCTATTCTTCGCCCAACTTGGAGTCCGGATGGTGAACATATCGCAGTCTGGGGTTCAAATGCCTTGTATATCATCGAGGTCGATATTCGACAGGTCGTTCTGGATGTTTCATTAGATGAACTCAATGTCAGCGACTTCACTTGGGTTGACGAGCAATCATTATCAATTTTGAGTTCTAAAGGTTATGTTTACACCTTGAATATCGTGACAGGAGAAGTAACGCAATCTTTTGTGCTCGATTCAACTACGCCTGGCTATGGCTACTCTGCATTCGACTGGAATCCGCAGGTTCAACTGTTTGCCATTCCCATTCGTATCACACAGAGCATTGGCTTTCGCAACCTCGAAGGGAGTCTATTAGGAAATTATGCATTAGGTGATTGGGTGCCAGATGAGCAAAAGACACTCTGCGATTATCCATCAGAGACTGTTGGCGACATTACCGGCATTAAGTGGTCGGTTGATGGCAGTAAGGTGGCAATCACAGGCCAGGGTGCTCTTAACGTATGTAACCTCCGAAGTGACTATTCAGCTCAGACGACCAAAGTTTCAGTGCACAACAACCGTTTGATGATTTGGAGTCCCGACGGGCGATGGCTATTGACAGCCAATCCTTTTGGAGAAAGTGCAATCTGTCAAATATTTGTGTATGACAGTGAGAAGAATTATCAACATGTTCAAACAATTGAAGAGCCAGGCGTTTGCACTGGGAACGAAACCTTTACCTGGAGTCCCGATGGCAAGTACCTGTTCGTTGGCAATACCATTGGTCATGTGAAGTCAGGGTAGCGGTTACAAAACTACGAATCGCGCTCCCTCAACCCCAATTTTCTCCAACTATTCTCTAACCCCATGCCGACACCCTTAACCATCACGCTCCCGCAAAAAGGTTAGCGCCAGACGCCCTGCGATTAGAACAAAAGGTTTACCAAAAGTTCACCCGTAAGCCGGGAAAATCCTGTAGTCTGTTGCTAGGGGCGTGAACCGCCAATCGTTTGAAGCGGAGCGCCAACAGCAATTGTCACAAAAGCCAGCACTGACATTGACGACCTTGACGACTTTTGTGAATACCGGACGCTGCGGGTTAAAACCCACAGCTATTCGGGGCGGTAAGCCCACTGAAGGGGCTGGAGATAAGGGCTTCTCTTCTAGCGCCTTTAGTGCGCTTACCTTTTTCCGATTAGCTGGGCGGCTTCAGCCCCCAGCGGCCTGGCGCAAGATTCGCGAATCACAACAGGACTGATGCGAATCTGACGAATCTGACGAATCTTGTGAATCAACGTCGGGACACGATTGAATTAGAAACAGGTCGCGTTAACACCCGCGCATCTCAGGGAGAGATCCGCCACCGCAACGGTCGATCCGCCGGCGGCAAAGGAGTACAAAGTGAAAAGTGCTCAGTTCAAAGTGAAAGACTCTGCTTGCTCTCTGTGTCCTCTGCCTTCTCTGTGTTGGTTTTTGTCTTTGTCGTTGTCTCACTCCGCCGACGACGACGACACAAAACGGAGTGGCACCAGCAGTCGTCAGTCGATAGCTGATGGCTTCAATCAGCAAAATCAGCAGCAACACAGGGTAGGGTCAATCAGCAGCACAAACACCTGAGCGCCCTTTCTGACGACTATCGACCGATGACCGATGACTGATTGAGGGAAAAGTTCACAAAAGGCAGTTTTGCATTTGACGAATTTGACGAATTTTTGCACTTTTCATCACTGTTAGGGGAAAACGCGTTGCTCATTGATGATGGTCAAGCGCTTGCTGATGCTGATGCCGGGCGAACCCGTCCAGCACGTGAGCTGCTGAATGAATTGCGCCAGAAACGGACATTCTCGCTGCCCCTCTCCCCAACCGCACGTGGCAGCGAGGGAGAGGGGGCGAAGGCTGAGGTCAATAGTAGGCTTGCAGCAGGAGTGGATTCCCGTTGATGGCGGTGTAGTAGTAGGGAACCCAGCCGATGCCGAACAACTCAAGCTGAATGTCTTTCTTGTACGGGGTGATAATGTACGGCTGCACTTCAACCGCCACCCGCGCCCACTTCTCATTGACGGCCTGGATTTCGGCGTTGAACTGCTGCTCCAGCTTTGCCAGCGCATCTTCGAATTCCACAATCACATCTTCACTCTCTTTCAGCTCCTCGCCGGCCTGCCGTCGATAACGGGCCACCCGGCTGGTGCGTGAAAGGGTATAGGTGGTGCGCCCTTTGAACAGGCTGAACAGCGCTTCGCCGCGCGTGAACAACTCCTCGCGCTTCAGGTCAGCCAGCTCCTTGCGCTCGGCTTCGAGCTCACGTTCCTTGCGCTTCAGTTTCTCTTCGGTGGTGTCCATCTGTTTCTGATACTTGGCGGCCAGCGCATCGACCTCGGCATCGCGCTTCTCGCGGGCGATCTGCTGGATCTGCGCGTGGTATTCGCTCTCCGGTGCATCCGGCTTGCCATAAATATCCAGCGATGGGTTGAATGGCACTTGCAGCTTGGCAGTGGTGTAGATCATGTCGATGGCTTCAGAACGCAGCCCTGTCAACCGCTTGGTGTCGGTCAGACCGGGAGTCAGGTCACCATAAAGCGCTGCCCCGAACGGCTCGCCGGAAACGCGCTTCGGGTCAATCGGTGATACCTGATATTGTTCCCAATGGACCAGCCCAGTTTTTTCCAGTCCTTGTACATGGAAGGCGTAGACGCGGCTGGTATAGACCTGAGTCTTCTTATCCTGGAAGCGCACACCAATCTGCGCCAGCAGCACTGGCTTGTATGCCAGTACAGTTCCGGCACCACCAGTCACGACCATGCGCGTCTGCTGCTCATAATACTGGATGGCTTCCTGGCTGCTGACTGAGGCTGGCAGGAAATATTGGGTGATGGTCGAAGGCAGGGGTGGTGGATTGGCTCCATAACCTGGTGGGGGCTGCGGGCCGCGCACCGTCGCCTGCGAATTCCCGGTGACCATTTGGGTGAAGCTGACGGCTGACGTGGGAACGGTGTTCTGCTGGGTCCAGCCCTGGGCGAAGCCGGGGTTGGCTGGGGCAGCCTGGGCGGCGAACTCGGGTGGAGCAGGTGGCATTCCGGGGAGTCCCGGTAGGCTCGGGGGCGCGCTCATTCCATGCAGGTTGGGTGGGGCGGCCTGCGGTGCTGAGCCAGCCAACGGTGGGAAGGCCACCTGGGTCGCCATGCGCGCCCCGATCTGCGCCATCAATTCCTGCTTCTGCGTCAGCATCAGGCTTTGCACCTGCTGCCGGGTCAGGGGGCCGCGCAGGTAGCTCATGCACCAGCGGGTATGCACCAGCACCGGCCCGCCGGTATCATGGACGTTGTGCATCAGGAACACGCGCGGTTCCAGATCAGCGATCAGGCGCTGCACATCACTCAGATTGAGCTGGGTATTGGCGCTCGCCAGCGACTCCAGCCCGGCCATCACCCGCTGCTTGTCGTTATCCGATTGCAGCCGTCCGATGAACCAGGTGCCGGCGTTGGTCAACCCCTTGTAATCCAGATCGCCGGGATTCTGCGTCGCCAGGATCAGTCCCAGCCCGAAGGCGCGTGCCTGTTTCAGCAGCCGCAGGATCGGGTCTTTGGTCGGCGGGTTGAGTGGATAGGGCGGGAAATAGCCGAACATCTCATCGATGTAGAGCAGGGCGCGCAGGCTGGTCGTCCCGCTCTGCTGGCGCATCCAGCCCAACATGTTCTCCAGAATCAGGGTCGTGATAAATTGGCGCTCAGCTTCGTTCAGATGAGCCGTGTAGAAAATCGATACCCGCGCCCGTCCGTTGGGCTGATACAACAAACTCTGGATGTCCAGCGGCTCACCATGAATCCAGGATTGGAACGATGGAGCAGCCACGATGCTGTTCATTTCCATCGCCAGCTTGGTGCGCACCCGTTCCGACATGTAGGAGTCGATGTCAAGCACACCCAGTTTGTTGAAGGGTGGCTTCTGAATCTGGACGATAATGTCTTCCAGTGTCAGGTTTACGCCGCGCGCCCAACTGTATTCAAAGATATTGGCGATCAGCACATGCTCTTTATCTTTGACCGGTTCGGCATTCTTGCCGATCAGCGCCAGCAGCGCCGTCACCAGCCCGTTGATCTTTTCGCGCAACGCTTCTTCATTGCCGGCCCAGCCTTCGCGTGGGGCAGCCAGCGATGCCAGGATGCTGATCGGCAGACCGGCATCCGAGCCAGGAGTATAGATGCTGTATCGAGCGATGGCTTTCATCCAGCGCACCCGATCCGAGACGATGCCCCAGTTGGCTAATCCTTCTTGCCAGCGATGGGCGATGTCGGCGGCAAAACTGGGAATATCCAGGCCAGCACGGCGGGCGTCATCGGGGTTGACCCAGGGCTGGAAATCTTCCGGGCGGAAATCTGGAAAGGTCAACAGCAGATTGGTGATGTCACCTTTGGGGTCAATGATGATGGCTGGGATGTTATCCAGAATGGCTTCTTCCAGCATCGTGATGCAAAGACCGGTTTTACCGCTGCCAGTCATCCCCACGACAATCGCGTGTGTCACTAAATCGCGGGCGTCGTAATACACGATGTCGTCTGCCAGTTTATGGGTGGCAGGGTCGTAGCGGCGTCCCATATAAAATGTGGTTGGGGCTTCAATAAAGGGCATCGGACTCTCTCCTGTTGCCTGTCACTCGATTGATTGACGCTGATGAGTCTATTCTAGCACACCTGCTCTAGTTTTCGAGCAGGTCGATGTTTGCGCGGGTTTCGAGGTTGTCAATGCTTTTTCATAGCATTTGGCCTTACAATGGGGTGAGGTGGCAACAATTCACAGGTGGGTCATATGGCAGCCTCGGAAAACTCCGCTCTGGTAGTCGACGATCATTATCATAATCGCGACCTGTTTCGGATTGCGCTGGAGAACGCGGGGTACACGGTCACTGAAGCCCGAAACGGTGAAGAAGCCATCACCATCCTCGAAAAAGAAACCTTTCGCCTGTTGATCCTCGACCTGCATATGCCCATTATGGATGGAACCCAGGTTTTGAAGTGGGTCCGCGCCAATTCGACCCATGACGCCATGCGCGTGATCGTAGCGACAGCCAATGCTCAGATGGTGTTGGAAGATGTTAATGCTCAGGCTGATTATGTGATCTATAAGCCCCTGGAAATCCGGGACTTCATCCAATTGGTCAAGCGCCTGCGAGCGGATGCTCAGCCGAATCCCTGACATTTATGCCCTGACGGATTGTTGGTAGAATCGGCTCTCTCGACCATCTATCGAGTAAGCCTGTATGTCGCGTCGCCTCATTACCGCCCTTTCATCGCTCCTCTTTAATCATGTGGATGCCTGGGGCGTCACGCTCTCGATCAGTCTGGTGTGCCTTATCATTCACCAGATGCTTACACCGGACGTTCTCATCGTACCCGTTACATTGGCTGTAGCCTACTGGCTGGGCTTTGCCGTGAATGATTACTTCGATGCCCCCTTCGATGCTCAAGATGAAGTCAAAGGCAGTCGTAATTTCTTTGTGCTGCAGCCCATCTCGCCGCTCTTTGGTGTGGGGTTGTTCGGCGTCGTGACGGTTGCTAGTCTGCTGGTGTTACAGCGCTTTGGTCAACCGGGCTGGGTCGTTACGGCCCTGGGGAGTGTTGCTCTGCTGGCTTATTCCATGCCTCCGTTGCGTTTCAAGACACGCCCAGGGCTTGATCTGTTGATGCACATGGCGTTTGTTCAGACTTTTCCTTATTGGGCAACGCATTACCTGCTCGGATTGACCTGGACAACGCTTGATAGCCTGCTGATCGTGCTGTTTCTCCTCAGCTCGCTGGCGGCCCAGCTTGAACAGCAGCTTCGCGATTATGATCTGGATCGACGGGTTGAACGGAATTTCACGACTGTAGCGGGGCGGCAAGTCAGCGGTATGCTGCTCCGGTTGGTATCCATCGGCTTGATCGCCACTTTCCTCTATGGCTGGTGGGTCAGCATCATTCCTGCATGGTTGTTACCGGTTGGGTTGATCGTCCTGCCCATCATTATCCACCGGCTCATTCGTCCCATCACTCAGCCGCGCTCGGAATGGCTGGTGCGTGGGATGGTTGCGCTCGGTCTGCTGTACGTTTTCAGCCTGAGCATCGTCCGATAGTCGGCATTTAGCCCATTGACAAATCGATGCGCATCAATATATACTGGCTTCATGAACACCGACCAACTGCAATTCGCCAAACTGATTGCTGATGATACACGCAATGTGATTATCGATCACTTGTGCTGCGCCTGGTTGAGCGTCAACGGCCTGGTAGAAAAGCTGGGCGGTAAAGTCAATCAGCCAACAGTCAGCCATCACCTGAAGAAACTGGAAGAAGCAGGTCTGGTGATCGTCCGCGACGAAGGACGGCAGCGTTTTTATACTCTGAATCGCGATCAGTATAATCTGTGCTGTGGTCAGCTGTTTCGTAAGGGCAATCCTGGTCAAGAGATGCAGATTGTCTCGCTCGATGCGATTACCATCCGCGATGCGTAATTGCTCTTTTTTTGGTTGATTATATCGATGCGTGTCGATATTTTAGTGGTTTATGCCACGAAGGAGTACTACCCATGTCAGAATTCATTCCTATTCATGATGTCGTTAAGGAACGCTACGGCTCTATTGCTGCTGGAACATCCAATTCCTGCTGTGGGCCAGCCGATGCCAGTTGTGGATGCAGCCCACAGTTGTATGATGTTTCGGCGCTGGAAGGGCTGCCAGCCGAAGTGACCAATATCTCGCTCGGTTGCGGCGATCCAGTGAGTATCGCGTCGCTCAAGCCGGGGGAAACCGTCCTTGATCTGGGTAGTGGTGGCGGGATTGACTGCTTTCTGTCGGCGCGGCAGGTCGGCGAAACCGGTTACGTCATCGGTGTCGATATGACGCCTGAAATGCTCATGCGCGCCAACGCCAACAAGGTGAAGCTGAATGCCCACAATGTCGAATTCCGTCGTGGGCAAATCGAAGCCCTTCCTGTTCAGTCTAATACCGTTAATGTCATCATGTCGAACTGTGTCATCAATTTGTCTCCCGATAAGAAGTCGGTCTTCAGCGAAGCCTTTCGTGTGTTGAAGCCGGGTGGTCGCATCAGCGTCAGCGACATCGTGACCGAAGGCGAATTCAGCCCGGAACTCCGAGCCGACGCCGCGAAATGGGCCGAATGCGTCACTGGCGCGATTGATGTGACCGAATACACCGGAATGATGCGCGATGCAGGTTTTGTGAATATCGAAGTCGTCGATAAATCCAATGCTGATGGGATTGTCACGGTGCAGGAAGGGATGCCGCGCGTCTACAGCGCCCGGATTACAGCAAACAAACCTGCCTAAGGGATCGCTCGCAGATACCACGCGCGGACGCTGATTCGTTCGACGTAGTGGAGCAGCGGTGCTGCATCGGGCAGGGGGATTCCGGCTGCCTGTGCCATTGTGTTGTGGGTGATGTCGGCTTCCGCCCCCTGGAGCGGCCAGGGCTGATGGTCGATGTCACCTCGGTATATTTGTTTTCGATGGTATGCGTAAAGGCTGTAGCGCTCGGTTAACCAATACTCCAGTGATCCGGGCTGCGACAGCGGGAGCGGCTTGGTGGGGTGGTACTGCCCCTCAAAGATGGCTGGCTGTGCGCCTGGGTGCCAGCGTTCAGATCGATAACTCACGACCTGATGATCCTGGGCTAACTGCATATGGGCTGAGTAGTAGGGCAGGTGAAAGCCGATGCGCGCCCCCCAGACCGCCAGTGTGCTGCTGGCGTCCAGGCTGAAGAACCACACCGCCGGAATACCCCGATGTTTGACATAAGTTCTGACGTTCAGCTCGCAGAAATTGCGAGTGCTGGGGATGGATGGCAGGCCGCGAAAACGCACCTCGCTCATATAGAAGGGGACGACACCCACGAAGGCTTGATCCTCGTAGGTATCGATCTCAAACTCCATTGGAATCAAGGGTCGCAGCACAGACGCCGAAAGGGACCAGTGAGCGAACAACAGTCGGCTCCAGGTCTGTTCCATGACCCAGGGACGGCCAGCGGCTTTCCCATGATCGGGGATCAACTGCACGTGATGAATCCTCTGCTGCCCTGTTCAAATAGCCTGAACAGGGCAGTCACGCTATTACTGAACAATCGGAACAGTGCTCAAATCACCTTCCACGATTTCAACCCAGGCCGAAGCCACCCAACCAGTGGTACCTTTCCAGATGACCTGATACCAGTCGCCAGCGCGTGTCCGTCCAACGACGGCCAGTGCTCCACCCCAGGTCACGCGCCCAATCTGTGCTGAGTTCACCGTAGGTGCAGCGCGCAGCCGCAGCGTCGCTTCGGACATGGCGACAACACCGGTTGGCGATTGAGCCGCCGGATTACCCTGCACCGAGAAGTCACTGACAATCGGAGCGTTGAACTCGTTGCCATTGATGAACAGGTAGTAACCCAATGCCCATCCTTGATAACCACTGAGTTGCAGCAGGAACCAGCGCGCCCGTTCATCGCGCCCCACGATGGCGTAGGTTTGTCCGCGAAGGACACGCCCCAGACGGTCTGAGAAGACACTTGGAGCAGAACGAATATTCAACACTGGAGCGCGAATAATGGTTGCGGTCAGTGCACCCGCCGGGATTGGTGGGAGTGATGTCGGCAGGGGTGTGTTGGTTGGGCCAACCGTTGGGCTGGGGCCGGCTGTGACAATCGTGCCACTACCAAAAGTCCAGCTCACGATCAGGGCAGCCGGGCCGGTATTCTCGAAATATTCCACCGTCAGGGTATGCGGGCCAGCCGTCAGACTGACGGTCACAGTATCGGTTGTTTGTGAGCGCCCAACGAACCGATCCAGCACAATTTGCCCGTCGATGTAGAGCCGCACGCCGTCGTCAGTCGTCAGCGTGAAGGTATAAGCGCCGGCCTGAAAGTTCTGCACTGAGGTGAAACGCGCCGAGAAGTTATCGGCTGGCATACCCGGTACGGCCACCCCATTGACGATAGGTACGCCATCGCCCCAGGTAAAGTTCAGACCGTTTACCCCAGTTACCGGAACACCGCTGCCGGTCAAGTTATTGCTGGGAAAGAAAGTTCCCGTCCAGTTCGTGCCAAAATCCTGAGCCTGAATGAATCCCAATGCTGTGGCGAAAAAAACCATTGTCGCCAGAAGTCCAAGCAAAACGAAGCGCCGTAATGTCATCAGCACGCCTCCCAACGCAAATACGGATGATAATTCTAAGTATACCGCCCTTTGATATTCCGCACAGATGACCGCTGTCCCACTTCAACGGTTTTGGCAAAGTTGATGGCCTGTTGCCGAAGAAGGCGGTGATAACACGGGAAAACGGCGGATGATCGCGGACACAGAGCGGTGGAAACACGAGAAGCTGGTGCACTATCGGGCGAGAACACGCGAACGATTCGCCGCTGGCAGATCGGAGATTTCGGCGGTCGTTTCACGGGAGCAATTGGCCGCAAGCATGGGGAAGAGTGCTAAGTGCAAAGTAGAAAGTGCCAAGTGAAGACCAGAATGGAGCGTAGCTAGCTTGATCAACCGATTGGTCGTCGAAATTGTTGGTTGATTCAGGATTGTACACATTTTGCAGATTTCCCGCCGATTGTGCGGGCGACCCGACAGGAGGTTGGCGCAAAATTGCGAAAAATGCCAACGCTCAAGCTCGGTGGTTGTCGCCAAGTGCAACATTCTGACGTGAGCCAACCGCCGCTGCACGATCTTTTTTGGCTGATAGGCGACTGTACGGGAGGTTTTCGCTAGGTTGTCAGATGTGTGAAATGACAGTTGAGTATTGATAACAGAGAAGGGGGGATAAGCGAGCCAAACCATACTATCAGGATAGTACAGAATATCTGTTCTGTCAAGAGGCTGGCAGACGGATTGGCGAAGGTCTTTCGGTTCGCTTCTTGACAAACTCGCAAGCTGTTGAGTACGATGATGGGCATGTTCACTCGACTCATGAACCTCGACACCAATAATGCCGTCACCGGCGTCGGACACGACGTTGGGCGATGGCGCTTGGTTCGCTAACGTTCAACCGTCTCAGGTGGTTCGGCCCGGTGTTGCAAGCAGCATCGGGCTTTTTGTTTTTCTGGCATAGGAGCGTATCATGTTCGGACTCTTCATGGCAGCGTTCACACTGGGAGTAGCGGTTGCTATCCCACCCGGACCGGTGTTCATCACGGGCAGTCAAAAAGCGTTGACAGGGGGCTTTTGGAAAGCCTTCCAGTTCTACCTGGGCGTTCTGGTGGCTGATGGTGTTTACGCCTTGCTGGTGTATCTGGGATTTTCCACTGTGTTTGCGGAAAGTCAGTTCTTTCGCCTGGCGCTCTGGTTGTTGGGTGGGGCATGGTTAGTTTATCTGGGTGTCGAGGCGATTCGCGCGCGCGTTGATTTGACCCAGGTTCAGTCTGGTGTAAACTCGATTACTTGGACGTCGTTGTTTCGCGCTGGATTATTGATTACACTCTTTAACCCGCTGACGATTGTGAGTTGGTTGGCTCTAGCAGGGAACTTCTACACCCGTTGGAGTGTCGATTGGCCCCCGATGGAGCAGACTGGATTGTTGGCGATTGTGTTTATGCTGGCAGGGATTCAGGCCTGGACGTTGGGATCAGCCGCATTCCTGAGTGCGATCCGCCGGATGATTGATGGGCGTATTCTTCGATGGATTTCGGTCATCAGCGGAATGGTCTTGATCGGTTACGGCATCAGCGCCTGGTTGTCGGCGCTCGAAGAGCTGATTTAGTCTTCTAGGTCGGGAAGCTGCATGTAGTATCCTTACTTAGCATTATTCTATCGAATTTTTCACAGAAACTAACGGAAAAACAACCCACAAGTTAGAAGTAATGGATTATGATGATTAAGAGAAATTAAGCTGGTGTTATCGTTTGAGCTGCAAATGCGGCTACAGTAAACGCATTGGGGTGCGGGTACACAGGATGGAATAGATGGAGAACGAATCGCAAACCGCCACTTGGGAACGTGAAGTTCGCCATACGCTGCGGTACGTGCAGGATTACCTGTTTCAACTGCATCGCAACCTCGGCGTCCAAAGCGAGTCATCAGGGATGGTTGAGATTTTCACACATCCTGAATTGGCTCTGCCCGAATTCAATTATGTGACCCCCCGACGCAATACCGCTTGGGTTCCAGCCAATATGCTGAAGCCTGGTCTGGAAAGTCTGGCGCAGCGAGATCGTTTGCCCCGCGTCCTGTATATGGAAGGGATTTTCCCGGCACAGTACAGCAACACGATGCGTGATTTGCAACTCCAACTGGAAAGCCGAATGCCGATCCTGGTCTATAAGGCCGACGGGATTGCGGGGCAGATTCCTGCGCGTCCGACTGAACGTCGTCTGGCAGATGGGATTGCGATCCGCGTGGTTGACTATCAGGAAGGACTGGCGCACTGGTGGTATGTCTGGCGTAACTCGGCTTACGATGTCATCACCCTGGGAGTGGAACCAACCCTGATTGGCCGTGATATGGAAGCCCATTGGTCAGGCCGGCAGCTTGACTTGGTGCTTTACCGCTATAACTTCCCGGTAGGGGTTGCGCGCATCATGTTCGATGGTTCGATTGCTCATTTATCCGCGCTGGCGATATTCAAGGAAGTCTATCAGCCGGCATGGGTGACCATCCTTCAATCGACTGCGTTGCAGCTTGCCCTGGAGCGCGGTGTGTCGCTGATGATTGTGACCAGTAAGCACGAGACAGAGCGCCGTGCCGCAAAAGAACTCGGATTTGTGCATCTGGGTAATATGGTGTGCTATACTGCATCCCAAGCGAGTGCTGGGGAGTACGATGCCGGCGTTGTGGAACAGCCTGTATTTGCGATCTGAAAATGCGGCACAAGTCGCTGAGAATGTGCGCGCGTCATTGGTATTGCTTGGATACACTCCCTTCAATCCATTTGGGCTGATACCCGGCAAAGCCTACCCCATATCGGTTCGCCTCTTTGTCGCACCTGCGGAAAATGGTTGGGTTCGCATCATCGGCGTTGTGGATGATGCTTTACTCGGCTTGATTACCCAGTCCACTTTCGGCCTGCGTATTCATCTGCAAGACCATATGGAAGCAACAACTGCTCAGGATGGGCAACTTGTAGAACTGTTGCCATCACTGCTGCCATTCCTTAAAGCTGACAAGACCGAAACTGATCTGCACGATGCCTTGTATTCACCCATGCTGGTGACATCATCGACCTCTAACAAAGAAGGCCTGCCGCTGGATGCACTGCCTGACGATGTTCGTTCCATGGCTGGAGGAGTGAATCCTAAGCAGGCGCAAAGCCTGTTCACCCGTTTGACGGGCGATGTGCTGAAGAAAGTTTCGCCTTCAGGAGAGCAATTGGATGCGGCGCGTAAGCTTGTCCAGCAGCCTTCTCAGGTCGATTGGAACAGCCCCGGGGCTGTCCGCGTTCAGGCGATGATGGCCTGTTTGACAGTGCCGCTTAACTGGCGCGATCCTGATTTTGATACGCTGAGTGATGCGTATGGTCTGCATGAGCGTAAACGATTGAACCCGAATGCGCGTGACTATCCCGGCGATGTTGAGACGATGGCAAAGGTGCCGCAGGCCCTCACCTTTACACCGGTCTATGGAGGGAAGGCATGAGCGGCGCAGATCGACTCCATTGGGATCAGGTGTATCATGAGACGGCGGGTCAGGCCTATCCATCACCCGATACCCTGCTGTTGGAATACACTCCTCCCGTCCAACTGGAAACGGTTCCGCGAGCGCTGGATCTGGCCTGTGGTCTGGGACAGAATGGCCTGTGGTTGGCGGAACAGGGCTATGGTGTCGATTTGATCGACATCAGTCGTACTGCCTTGCTGCGGGCACGGGATGAAGCCGCACGACGGGGGCTCAACGGGCTTAACTTTTATCCTTTTGACCTGGATGCCCAAACCGATCTTGAGGGGCACTATGATCTGGTATGTGTTTTTCGCTACCTGAATCGTGATCTGTTCACCCGAATTCGTCAAGCGGTCAAGCCAGGCGGACGAATCATCTATGAGACTTTCAATCAGCGCCATAAGCAGCGTGCCCCCAACTTCAACCCGGATTATCTGTTGATGACTGGGGAATTGGTTGGTTACTTTGCCGATTGGAAACTGCTCACGCATCTTGAAGAGACCGCTACATCCCGCCTGGTTGCGATCAAGCCAGACTAGAGCTAACCCAAATTATCATCGGGCGGTAGCGATTTACCATTGACGGTCAGATTGACCGTGGTCGCGCTGCTCGATGGGGAATTACCACCCGTCAGACGTCGCAGCAGATCGAACCAGAAGGGCGCACCCTGCGCTAACGCGACTACTGTAACCAACCAGCCAATGAACTTTCGCAGCACATTGCCCAGCCAGTCGGGGCTGTTCCCCGGAATCAAGTTCCATAAATTGCGTGTATTGGCGCGAGGGTCTGGCAAACCAGCAGCCTGACTGGTAAGCAGCATCTCATCGGTGACCGGCGTGAATTCCCAGCCAATCGGCAGGTTTAATGATAGCAACTGGTTCAGGGTCTCCTGTACCTGTTGGGCGGCATCGGCAGTGGCCTGAGCCGAGGAAGCGTCGGCAGGAGCCAGTGCTTCATCACCAGTCGGTTGAGTATCCTGAGCCGCGTCCCGTGCCGCATTGGCTACTGCCTGGCGCAAACTGGGGTCTTCCCATAATGCCCGCGCCAGATGAAAGGTATCGACATTCAACAGGACTGCAATCACCAGGCCCACGATGACCGAGACATAGCCGATCCTTCGCTTGTAGATGTCGCTGGCGCGCCCCATCCCATCATTAAACCAGCGCTCCAGCTTGGCCTGTGCTTCCTGAAGATTGTGCGCCGTGACCAGAATGGTACGGATCGCATCCTGCGTTGCCCGATCCTTAACCCGATTGATCCCCTCCAGTAACGGAATCATCTGGCCGGATTTGACTGAGGCTTTGCCCAGCGAGTCTTCAGCGACTTCCAGGGCATAAGAGAGCAGACTCTTGTGGTTCTCGTCTTCCAGCTCCAGAATGGCCTGGCGTATCTTGCTGGTGTCGGTGTCACCAAAGCTGCGGAGATCGCGCAGCAATTCGCGCAGTTTGATCTTCTGGTCACTTTCGGGCAGCGCGGTGATTCCCTGTTCCAACAGGTCAAACATCGCGGTGCCGCCTTCAACCGACAGCAGACTCACCAGGGCTTCAACGAAGGTGTTGGGGGCAATGTAAGTTACTTTGCGGGCGGGGCTGTGGATAATGTCCCTCACCTGATCGTTGGTCAGATCCTGGGTTGGCGATACCTGAGCTTCAACCATGCGCACCAACGGATGGGCCAGGATTTTTGCCTGTAACTCCCGATCAGAAACCAGATCAATCAATCCTTCCTTCAACTGACGGGCGCGCCAGTTCAGGAGATTGGAAACCAGCGTGTTGATTTGGGTCACCAGGATGCTCAACAGGCTGAAAATGAAGATCAATCCAATCGCGACTTCGATAATCGGTGCCATGGGCGGCGCTCCATCCACAGGTTCGCTCAAAAGTGAGGGTTAGTGTAACATCAAAATGGTGATAGATAGAATACTTCACTCCGCGTATAATCAACGGAACAGCTTTTTACCCAGCGCATAGGAGTTTTCATGGGCTACGAACAGATTGTTGTCCCGCAGGAAGGACAAAAAATCACAGTTTCTAATGGCAAATTGCATGTACCCGACAATCCCATATTGGCGTACATCGAGGGTGATGGCATCGGTTATGACATCATGACTGCCAGCAAACGGATGTGGGATGCCGCTGTGGAAAAGGCATATGGGGGAAAGCGCAAAGTCGCCTGGATGGAAATCTATTGCGGCGAGAAGGCAGCAAACCTGTACAGCGGCAATTATATGCCTGAAGAAACCTTCGATGCGCTGCGTGAATTCAAGGTCGGCATTAAGGGCCCGCTGACGACCCCGGTGGGCGGTGGTTTTCGCAGCCTGAATGTCACTCTGCGCCAGGTGCTCGATCTCTACAGCTGTGTCCGACCGGTGCGCTGGTATCGGGGTGTACCCAGCCCGCTGCGCGCGCCAGAAGAAATCGATGTTGTGATCTTTCGCGAGAATACAGAAGATGTGTATGCGGGCATCGAATATGAAGCTGGATCGCCGGAAAATGAGAAACTCGCCCGTTTCCTGCGCGAAGAGTTGGGCGCAGAGTTTTTTGAAGGGGCGGGTCTGGGCATCAAGCCGATCAGCGCCTTTGGCACTAAGCGTCTGGTGCGCGCGGCCATCCGCTATGCCATTGATCATAAGCGTTCCAGCGTGACGCTCGTCCACAAGGGCAACATTCAGAAGTTCACCGAAGGCGCGTTCCAGAAATGGGGCTATGAGGTCGCCGCCCAGGAATTTGCGGATGAGACGATTGCCTGGAGCGATGTCGAAAAGAAACACGGTGGTCGGGTGCCGGAAGGCAAAATTCTGGTTCAGGATACGATTGCCGATATCATGTTCCAGAAAATGCTGCTGCGCCCTTCGGAACATGATGTGATTGCTACGCCCAATCTGAACGGCGACTATCTCAGCGACGCGATTGCGGCAGAAGTGGGCGGGGTCGGTATCGCGCCTGGGGCCAACATCGGTGACGAAGTGGCTCTGTTCGAGGCGACGCACGGAACGGCGCCAAAATACACCAATCTTGACAAAGTGAATCCGGGATCACTGCTGTTTAGCGGTGTGATGATGCTGGAACATATCGGATGGCAGGAAGCGGCTGACCTTGTGACGACTGCTTACGAGAAAACTCTGGATCAGAAGGTTGTCACCTACGACTTCGCCCGCCAGATGGACGGGGCAACCGAAGTGAAGACCAGCGAGTTTGCCACCGCAGTGATTAACAATATGGTTTAGCCTGCTCTTTGGGCGGTTTGCAATTGGCAGATCGCCCACTCCCAACTCTATCTTTACGAAATATATACAATCTTCATGCCTCAGCCAATAAACGTATAGTTCAGTGCGGGTTGATGTTGTCGTATACTATAAATGAGTTCAACCTTACGGAATTGTGATGTTCTTATGGAAGTGTATAGCGAACGCAAGAAAGTGTTGATTGTTGATGACGAGGAACTCACTCGCATTCTGCTTTCGCGCATTCTGGAACGCACGCATGTCGAAGGTCTCCAGATCCTCATGGCAGAAGATGGTGAAGAAGCTTTACGGATTGCAATCGAAGAACGTCCCGGTTTGATTCTGCTCGATGTTCTGCTTCCCAAAATGAATGGTTATGATGTTTGTCAACAGGTGCGCAGCCTGAGCGATTATGATCCCTATATCGTTGTGTTGACGGCACGAGGAAATAGTGGGGATCGCAGCCGTGCTCACGCATTAGGCGCGAACGATTTCATGACCAAACCGTTTAATCCGACTCGGCTAACTGATCAGCTTTATCAGATTTGGGGTATTCAGCATTAGGTTATGTCACTCAGCGAACTCCTGCCCAAGAAAATGCTTGAAGAGTTAATTGCCTCCTTTGAGGCCATCTGGGATCATCCCGGCATGGTAGCCATTTATGATCCTGAAGGTAGCTTTTATGTGGGGTCTACTCTGGAACCGGGTAGCTGGGATGAATTAATTTCAGTTTCGAAGCGTCCCGTTGCCCAGCTCAGATTAACTTCTGGCATGGATAATCCGATGATTACCCAGGCAGCTACCTTTTTCGCCCACATGTTGGCTCAACTGGCTTCAGAAGCCTCGCAGCGTCAGGCATTGTTAGATGAAGCACTCCAACGTTATCAGGAGCTTAATCTGGTATACGATCTGGGTGTAAAGTTCGTTGAACGAACTAGTCAGGACGACATCCTGAAATTCGTGCTGGATTCCACCCGCCCGATTGTTGATGCCGACGCCGGTGTTGTCTACCTGTTGGATGAATATACACGCCAGCTTAAGCCGGTCAGCTTCTTCGGAAACAAATCGGAAACTGCTGCGTATTGGGAAGGGCGACTGCTTGAATTAGCCAAGAGCGCCCTTTATGCCTTTGACCAGGCACAAGGCTTTGATGCTGACCGGGTTGTCTGTGCGCCGCTGCGCTACGGTGAGGATATGCTCGGCGCGTTGGTGCTGGTTCATGAAACGCCAGGGAAACGCTTTGCTGCCGGCGACCAGCAGCTCTTGACGACGCTTTCACAGAACGTCGCCTTGTTCATCTATGTGACGCGGTTGGTGCAGCGCCTCGAAGCTGAGAAATTGCAGCTTGAGCAGACGGTGGCAGAATTGAATGCCACCAAAGACAAATTGAGCCACGCTGAACGTCTGAGCATCATTGGACAGACGGTTGGCAGCCTGGTACACGACATGCGTAAACCGCTCAGTCTGGTGATGGGTTATGCTGGATTGTTGCAGGAACCCGATCTGACTATGGATGAGCGAGTCCAATTCGCTTCTCAGATTATCAAGTATGTCGAAGTCTTCTCGTCGATGGCGCAGGAAGTTCTTGATTATGTCTCGGGCGATTCGGGAGTGAATAAGTCTCCCATCACGGTTGAACAGTATATGGCATCTGTATCCGATCTGCTGAATCCTCCCGGATTGGAACGGGATGTCCGGGTGATTATCGATCTGGACGATGCTCGAAATCTGACCATCAATGTCGACTCGCAGCGCTTTACCCGTGTGTTCCAGAATCTTGTTAATAATGCCATGGATGCGATTGAGACTCATGGCGGCAGTCAAATTGAAATCAAAGTGGAACCCGTCGGTGGTGACATCCGCTTTACGATTGTCGACGATGGGCCAGGTGTTCCAGAGAAAATCGTGGATACACTTTTTGAGCCCTTTGTCACAATGGGTAAATCCAACGGGACGGGCCTGGGATTAGCCATTGTTGAGCGCATGGTGGCAGTACACGGCGGCAAGATTCGCTACGAACCGGTGCCGGGGCATGGCGCGCGTTTTGTGTTCAGCATTCCGCAATATCGACAGGCTCAAACGGAGTCGCTCGTCATGGCGAAATGACAGCGATTGACTGTTCATCCGTGAAATAGAACTCGTTGGACTTCAGACGAATGTACGCCAGACTGTTCTGTGCATCGAGCGTAATGAATTCAAGCCGATGATCGATCTTCTCAACAAGTTCTGGGTCAACCAGGACGAGTGTCCAGGAATCCGCATTGTCCATACCAAGATCAACCATCCCAACCGGCTTCCCCTGGTAATCCATATCAATCGTTGAACGATCTCCAAGTCTGAAACGCGCCAAAGGATATTCGGGCAAGTAATACTGAACATGACGCCAGTTCGATGATACGAGAAGGGTGTTTTGGGGCCCGAAGGATTCGCGTATCGCCTGGATGCGTTCAGACCAATAACGGTCGCTGTTGTGAATGGTAGCCGCATTCAACAGCCGTAGCCGACTCTCACCCGCAGGGTATTCCGGCAGGAACAGGAATATGGCAGCATTCATCACGACCAGCGCTGCGACGATCACCGCTGATTGCTTGATGACAGCCGCGCAACCGACGGCGCTCACCAGCATCAATGCGGGCAGAAATAGAAAGATGAGACCCTGCTGACCCATGTGGATGAAGGCATAGAAACTCAGCGCGGGGACAACCCACGCCAACAGGAATTGGAAGTTCACGCCAATCAATCGGCGCGTTTGTTTCCATCTCAAGACAATCATCGCTAGTAGAAGAAGCGCCCCCGATAGTCCATACAGGGTGTAGGGCAACAGCTTTTGCAGGATGTTTTGTCGCAAGCCCTCCCACCCAGCACCTGTAAAGATTGAGGTTGTGCTGAAGAAAGCTTGACTATAGGCGCTTGATCCTTCCAGATAGGCGCGGAGACCGCCGCTATAGGCCAGAAGCGGGAACAGCCAGGTTAGCGAGACCGCCGTTCCCAGTCCGAGCATCAGCAGCCATTGCCTCCAACCGGCGCGTCGGGTGGAGTAAAGCAGCAGGGGCAGTAGAAACAGCAGGGTTTGCTGCCGGAAGCCGCCAACCAAACCCAGGAAAACGACAGTCCACCACAGCCAGCGCGTGCGTCCCTCGGAGATTTCGAACAGCAGTGACACAGCCACCAGCATCAGCGCCAGATCGAGCGTGTGCGGCAGCGAAACTGTGCCATAGAACCAGACCAATGGGCTGCTCATCAGCAACAAGCTGGCAATGGCTCCGGTCTTTGGACTGAACATCTGAGTGCCGAGACGATACACCATGACAACCGCTATGCCGCTGCTCATCAGACTGATCAAATTCAGGCTGACTGTCGGATTTATAGTGAAGTGATTCAGAATTTGTCCCAGGGCGACATACAGGATGTAGCCGGGGAATTGGGGCGCACCATTCAGGACATCAAATTGTTGAATGCCAAATGCGAAATTGACCGAGTCCCAATGGTAGAGGTACTGGCTCTGGAATGGCAATCGGGTCAATAAAGTTCCCAAAAACAATCCCAGAGCTAGATGTCGAGACATGGCTCAGTCGCCGACAGCCTGACGGGGAGCTTTAGCAGCTACCAGCGGGTCTTGCTTACGGCGGGTCAACAGGCGCGGCACGATCGCATAGACACCCATCACCGCGACCAGCAGCGGTAGCAGGCTCATCAGGCCTGGCAAGCCAGCGATCACACCGAGATTGCGGCTCACCTGACCACTCGCCAGCAGCGGCAGGGAATAATCGAACAGCGGGTTGCTGGCGTTCATCAAGGCAAAGGTGGTCGGCCAGACATCCACTGGCGGCCATTGCTGACCGGCTATCGTCAGTCCCCACACGCTGAATACCGAGACTGCGAGCAGCACGCCCGTCAGGATGCGCCCCCACAGGTGACTCAGAACATGATTGAAAGCAAAGATCATGCCGAGTGCCAGGAACGGCATCATGGGCAGCAAGTAGCGCGGTCCAACGGTGAACCCGCCCCACCACATCACACTGGAGGCGTTGTAAAAGAAGAAGCTGATGATGACAAGCAGGATGGCAACACAGGCTCCCCGTCGCTGCTGCTGTTCGCGCCACATCCAGTAAAATCCTGGAATTGCCAGCAGCAGGATCGGCGAAGTCAGGAAGATGCCACGCACGGGGCTGAACGTCAATCCATAGAACCGGGTTAACATCTCCAGGTTAGGGAGCTGCAAACTGAGGAAGCCAGTTTGATGCTCACCCTGCCAGTTGGTTGAATACAGATAGCCGGAAGGCAGAATGCTCTGAAATGTCGCGTAATTATAGAGGGCAAAGACCACACCCAGTGGAATAGCCGCCAGCACCACTCGGTAGAGCGCCAGACGATTCGGCATGGCGGTCACTGCCCAGATGAATAAGGCAGCCAGCGCCAGTACAACAGGATATTCAGTGATGACCGCCAGGCTGAAGAGGACGCCGACAAGCCACAACCAATTCGGACTGGCTTTCTCGTAAATCACCCGCCACAGATGATAGAAGCCGACGAAAGCGCCAAAGGCAGCCAGTTGATGCTGGTAGAGGGCATTGCTATACGGGAAAGCCGTCGTTCCTAAACCGTAAGCCAGCGCCAGCAGAAAAGCATAACTGTCCCGTCGGGCAAAACGCGCTGCCATCAGGAACAGCACCACACCCAAGATAGCGGATGGGATGGCTGAAGCAAAGAAGGTGACAAAAGTCAGCGCCATGTATTCATACACAGCTTGCGGACGGATGCCATCGCCTTCAGGATTCAAGGTGTTACTGACAGCCCCGATGCCGCGACCACTCTGTATGAAATTCTGTACCGGTGGGAGTGCGGCAATGCCTTTGAATACCATATAGAAGGGCAGTGCCAGGAGTGACGGCCCCAGCGATTTGTCGGTATAGAAGTGCCCATTGCAAGTGCCGTTCAGTCGATCTTCTTCACTGGCTGGCACAAATGGCCCAGGGAAGCAGGCTTTGTCCCCGGTGTTGGTGTGATAGTCATCAATGTGGAGTACACCTTTGTCGCCAATGGCATAGACCAGATTAGCGCGCGAATTCGCGCCCCAATCAGCCCACTTGGGCAGGAAATAACCGTAACACATCACCAGGATCAAGAATAAGGTGATGGCATACGTTCGCCGCGTTGGTTGAACGCTCATAATCGGCCTCAATTGGATAATGCTTTCGCTCTGCTCTACCCTATGGGAGATTCCTTACAGCTACATAAATGCCTGCCGGTTGAAGCATCGTGACCATTACAAAACATTCATCCTCTGGCGTCGTCCGATTGACCGTCATACAATAATGAGAAGTGACATCGACGAGTGAGGATAGCCATGAGCCGCACGATTTTGATTGTCGATGATGACTACATGAATCGGGATCTCCTCCAGGCCCATATGGAAGTAGCTGGTTTTCAGGTGCTTCAGGCGAACAATGGAAAAAAAGCCCTCGCTCTGGCAGCCAGTCAGCAACCGGACTTGATTCTGATGGACGTACGAATGCCCGGCATGACCGGGATTGAAACGTGTGAGCAGTTGAAAACTCAACCCGATACTGCCCATATTCCTGTGATTCTGATAACAGCCTACAATGATAACGAAACCATGCGACAGGCACAGGCGGCGCGGGCAGATGATGTCCTCCTCAAGCCGTTTGATGTTCATTCAATGTTCGCCAAAATCACGGTGCTCCTCAGTCCCCAAACCTGACGATTGCCCCACGACGGCTTGGCAACCCCCGATATTGCTGGTACAAACACATTGGACACATCTTCGCATACGTGGACAGGATGAGCTATGTCATGGAACAGGCGTCCCACTCCGGTGAAGATAAACGGAGGGCCGCCGGCCTGGTTGATCTTTTTGATCGGCATTGCGGTGGTTTTTGGATTGTATTATGTATGGGTTGGAGCCCAGAATTTTCTGCGCACTGGCGGAGGCAGTGATGCCCAGTCCACAAGTGTTGCTGAGGTCTTTGCGACAGCCACGGCTGGTTCACTGCGCCCAACGGGACAAGGCGTGGTCATTCGGGCTACGCCAACGGCAGTGGTCTGTGAACAGTTCCGGGTGATCGTCCCCAGCGCTCGTGTGCGTGATCTGCCGAATGAAAATGCTGCCGTCATCGATGCGCTGTCGCAGGATAATCTGGTCTGTGTTTACGGTCGCCCGGATCCGAGCAGCGAATGGTACACCGTCGATTCCAACCCGAACACCCGCCGCATCGAAGTGGCCTATATGCATGAGAGCGTCATTGCACCGGTCAATCCAACGCCCACGCCAAGTCGCACACCGACGCTGCCGCCGAGCGTGACCCCGACGGATACCCCAACCCGCACACCAACCGTGCGCGCTCAACCCAGTGCCACGCCTGATCCGCGTATCACCCTCACACCCACGCCAACTGTGACGCCGAGCGCAACACAGCCTTTGCAGAGCGCATAATCTTCAGGCAGATGAGAATGAGAAGGAAATCCAGGCCGCCCAATGTCACGGCCTGGGACTGACTGGAGCTTACCGAAGAACGGGTGCCAACCGGCGGGTGACCCACTGGCGGGCTGGGATCTGGGTGACAATTCCGGCAGTGACACGCAGGGATGCGCCGATGAGCAGGATGATGACCAGCGGCACGTTCAGCGAGCTCATTAACTGCCCAACCAATGGGCCAACAAACATAGCGGTGAAGATGACCTGATTGAAGGCTTTTGTGTAATCAGTCTTGTTTTCCAGCGGTGTGCGTTCGCTGAAATAGGACACCTGCCCGATTGAAGCCAACATCCACGATGCTCCACCGATGGCTCCTGCCAACAGCGTTAGATTGAGATGAGTGGCTGTAGCAGTCAGGAATAGCGACGCCCCTGCGCCGACCATACCCAGGCCAACCATTGAACGGTTTCCGATATGCTGGCTGATCCATTTGGCGCAGACTGCGGCTAACGCCCCTGCCACCAATTCTGCCAGCCCGAATTGCCCCATAAACGACTCGCTGGCGTCGAGGTCACGGATCAGATGCAGTGGAATGAGCGCATGGGCGGTAAACATCGCCAGGTGGGCGCTGCCGGTCAAAAACGCGACGCGCTGGAACGCCCCATCCTTCCAGGGATTGACTTGACGCGCTTTTTCCAGAATGGGCTTGGCGGTCAGGTGAGGCAAGCCGCGAACCTTGCTGACATGCCACAGACTCAGCAGGGCAAAGACGAAGGCGACGGCAAACATGATCTGATAATTGATCGGGTAGGGCGCGTGTTCCAGCCATAGCCCGGTCAGATAACCGCTGGCACCCAGGGTTGCATTGAAGAAGAACATGCGCCAACCCAGCAAACCGGCAATGTGTTTTTCACTGACACCTTCGCGCAGCAGCACAAAAAATGTGACGGACGCGATGCCATTGGGAATGGCCGGAAGCACCACCGACAACAACAGCCAGGGCAGTTGGAATGACGGTGGCATGAATGGCGTCAGCGCTGGCATCAGAAATGAGAGCCTGTAGCCGATGCTCGGCAGAACAATGGCAGCTCGAGGATCGCTGAAGCGGCTCATCCAGCGCGCACCCAACGAGGCGGTGAAGATCAGGATGAACGATGGCAACCACACCATCGCATTCAACAGGGTGTCATCGGCTCCCAGATGAATCGCGTAAACAGAGAGGAATCGCGTAAGCGCCGGGCATCCGAGGCCAAACCAGGCAATTTCCACCACGAGATGCCAGTAGTTGCGATCTTCCTGGTTTTTAGGCAGCCGAATAGACAGATTCATAATGATGGATGAGTCCTGTTCAATGAGAATGGGTATACAGGATAACGGTTTCAACCGCATGAGAGAATAGGCGCTTGACCTACGATTGGCCTACGCTATTTTAGTAGCGCAGCATATGTTCTCCCGGTAGAATCGTAACCCAAATCTAATCCTACGTCCGTTGAGATTTGCTGGATAGAGCCATTGGTGCAGTCCAAACACCTCGATTGAGTTTGTTCTGGACTCACTGTATAGTGTAGGAGAGATGGTTAATCTCTGTCGTCAGACCTATGGAGTATTCGGGGATGTCATTTTTTGGTAATCGGCGTCAGGTAGATGCCACGCCGCCAACTGTCGTCGTCGAGAACGCGCAACAGCCCATACGTCCGGCTCTGCCGCAGCCGCCAGTAGGATTTGATACTGTTTTCGGGGCGAATACAGTCATTGAAGGGACGCTCCACAGCAGCTCCAATGTTCGCCTTGATGGAACCTTTACCGGTACCCTGGAGATCAATGGTAATTTGTTGGTTGGCGAAACGGCCAAGATCAAGGCTGACATCAATGCACGCAATATTTCCATTGCCGGAGCAGTACGGGGCAATGTGACGGGCAAGAAGGTGCAGATTCTCCGCACCGGTCGGGTGTGGGGTGATATTCATGCTACCGCATTGACCACGGAAGAGGGTGCCTTCATCGATGGCAAAATCACCATGTTGGATCGAAAAAGCCAAGCCGACGAGCCGGTTGAAGCCGTTGTGGTTGAAGGTGAATTATCGCCAGGAGAGACTGAGGGTCAGATCGGTAACCCGATATCTTCCGCCTTGGACCGTGATGAGCAATCACCTTCTGCAGAGTAGTGTTCCAGCCATAGAGGAGTTTCTGGCGTCATGCGCCGTTTTCTGCTGGTTATTTTCATTTTTGTTTCCGGGGCAGCAGTTGCCGAGACGCTTTTTAGTTCGGATAACCCAGCCACACGACTGCTGCAATTGGCAGCGTTGGGGTTACTGGTGATGGTCCTGCTGGATCGAATTTTCGGCTGGTTCAAGCCCAGATCACCCAATCGTATTCCGCGTTCACTGGTCGGTGAAATCGAGCAGCTTTATTTTCGCTGTATGCGCGAGATGATCAGCGATGCGCCCAATCTGGTGCAGGTTGTGAACGATCTGCAACGAATCCTCTCGATTGATTCGAACTACCGCAATGCCCGACATTACCTTAATCGAGCATTGGCCTGGCAGGCCAGTCAGGTGCAAGGCGATGGGCAACTGGTGGTCAAGCAACGCAACGCGACCGAATTCCGCCGTTTACAGGAACAGTTGATTGATAGTGATCCAGCAGTGCGCAAGGCCGTCGTCATGGAATTGATCCAGTATGGCGATGCCGCCACTGATCCACTGATTGCCCTGCTGATGGATGAAGATGCCGATGTTCGCATCCACGCAGCGACGGCGTTAGGTTGGGTCGGTGGGGGAGATGCCGTTCCGCCGCTTTTGGTGGCTCTGAAGGATCAGAATCCGTATGTCCGCCGCTACGCCGCGCGCGCGCTGTGCTGGGTGGTCAATGAAGAGGCAATTGAGGGATTGATAGACGCGCTCAATGATCCAGATAGTTACGTCCGTCGCTACACCGCCCGCGCCCTTGGCTGGAGCCAGGATCGGCGAGCTATTCGTCCGTTGATCGAGCTCCTGATGATTGAGCAGAACTCAGACGTTCGTGATTATGCCTTCACCGCGATGGAAGACCTGGGCGAACCGAATGTGCGTATACCGCGCCCGAAGGCTCTGGAAGAACTCCCTGTACGGACGGGATGATGCCGATCAGCATTGACGTTGTCGATCTTCTGCA
>JALHNT010000004.1:0-42651 GCA_022843385.1 Anaerolineae bacterium
AACCTGAAGCGGTGCGACTGGAAGTGTTAGACTGCTGGTGCAAGTGGCTGGACTGTGCCCCCGGCGACATTCTGGTGCAGACTCATGAATGAACCGTTTCGTGTCGTTGTCAACAAACGCCTCTGGAACACCGTCCTGCTGGATGGCACTGTTCCTGATGATGAAGTTCTCACCATGATCGACCACTCGTATGAGCAAGTGGTCAAGGGATTAACGAAGGCCGAGCGCCAGCAATTGAGCGCCGGATGAGGCCTCGTCTCCTGAGCCTGACCGAAGCGGCTGACCTCATCAGCGATGGCATGACGGTCGCTTTCGGTGGCATGACCCTCTACCGGCGTCCGATGGCCTTTGTGCGCGAACTGCTGCGCCGCCGGGTGCGCCCGAAAGACCTGACGCTGCTGTGCTTCACCGCCGGTCTGGAGTCCGACCTGCTGGTGGGGGCGGGGTGCGTCGGCACGGTGCGCTCGTGTTACTTTGGCCTAGAGTCCTTTGGCTTCGCCCCGATGTTCACTCAGGCGGCACAGACGGGCGCGATCCACATCCTGGAAGAAACGGAAGTCAGCCTGGCGCTGGGCATCCGCGCTGGCATTCAGCGGGTGGGCTACTTGCCCTCTCACGCCTGGGTGGGTACGGACTTGCCACGACTACGCCCGGATGTGAAGTCGGTGATTGATCCGTACAGCGGTGAGCCGCTCATGGCATTCCCGGCGATTGCCTGTGATGTGGCCGTGATCCACGCGCTGGAAGCTGACCCATTGGGGAATGTGACCATCAACCTGAATGCCGGGGTGGATGTGGAGCTGGTCTATCTGGCGCAGACCGTCGTCTTCACCGTCGAGCGGTTGGTGGATGAGCCATTGCAGCGGACAACAGATCGGCTGTTGATTCCCTCGCCGGGGGCAGACATCATCGTTCAGGCGCCGCGCGGTGCCTGGCCGACCAGTTGTTACCCGGATTATCCGGTGGGCGGTGGCGAGTTCATGCGCTATATTGATGCCTGCAATGCCGGGGAGTTCGAAGCCTATATCGAGTCCATGCTCGATATGGAATCTTGATTTCGTAGCGGTTTATTGTTAACCTAATGTTATACATCCTATTCGACCGGGGGAGCCTGCACCAAGCGGGCTGAGAGGGCGCGTAATGTCGCGCCGACCCTTCCGACCTGATCCGGTTCATACCGGCGTAGGGAGTGTCCGCCTTATAAGCTGCTTCACTCACCCTACGCCGTCAGGGTGAGTTTGTTTATAAGGAGTTGATGATGTCCCGTATCTTGTCACCCCTCTTGCTGTTCCTTTTGCTCATCCTGCCGGCGCAGACACAGGATGCCCCAATCCTCACGCTGGTCACCCACGATTCGTTCAATGTCAGCGAGGCGGTACTGAACGAATTCCAGGACGCGACGGGCATCACCGTGCAGATTTTACGCAGCGGCGATGCCGGGACGATGGTCAACCAATCGATCCTGAGCAAGGAGAATCCGCTGGGCGATGTGCTGTTCGGTGTGGATAACACCTTTCTGGGGCGGGCGCTGGAGGCCGAACTGTTCGAGCCGTACCGTTCGCCCGAACTGGCGCAGGTGGATGAGGCGTTCCAGCTTGACCCGGAGCATCGGGTGACGCCGGTGGACTTCGGCGATGTCTGCCTGAATTACGATGTGGGCTATTTTGAGGCTGCCGGTTTGGATGTGCCAGCCAGCTTTGAAGAACTGGCGCAGCCGGAGTACAACGGACTGCTGGCGGTGCAGAACCCGGCGACTTCTTCGCCCGGTCTGGCATTCCTGCTGGCGACCATCACTCACTTTGGCGAGGAGGGTGATTATACCTACCTCGATTTCTGGGCCGACCTGGTCGCCAACGATGTGTTCATTTCGGATGACTGGTCAGATGCCTACTACAATCAATTCAGCGGCAGCACCGGCAGCGCCGGAACCCGTCCGCTGGTGGTGAGCTATGCCAGCAGTCCGCCGGCCGAGGTCTTCTTCCAGGAGCCGCAGCCGGATACCGCGCCGACGGGCAGCGTGATCGCGGATGGGATGTGCTTCCGCCAAATCGAGTTTGTCGGCATTCTCAAGGGGACATCCAACTTGGAAGCGGCGCAGCAGTGGGTTGACTTCATGTTGAGCCGGACGTTCCAGGAAGATATGCCGCTGCAAATGTTTGTCTTCCCGGTGCGCGGCGATGCTGCCCTGCCGGAGGTTTTTGAGGCGTTTGCCACAATCCCGGAACGACCGGCCGAGATGACCTTTGACGAGATCAATACCAACCGCGAACGGTGGATTCAGGAATGGACCGAAACCGTTTTGCGCTAGGGCAGTGGTTGTGGCGGGGTCTGTTGATCTCGCCCCTGCTGTTTCTGCTGCTGTTTTTCTTTTACCCGCTGGCCTCCATTCTGAGCTACAGCCTGTTCCCGGAGGGGCAGCCTGATCTCAGCGGTTTCGCCCGGCTGGTGACATCGGATTACTACCTGAATACCTTTGGGTTCACCCTGGGGCAGGCGTTGCTCTCCACCGGATTGACCCTGCTGTTGGCGCTCCCCAGCGCCTATGTCTTTGCGCGCTTTCAGTTCCCCGCCAAGTCGCTGCTCCTCTCCTTATCGACGCTGCCGTTTGTGCTGCCGACGGTGGTGGTGGCGGCGGCCTTTCTGGCGCTGATCGGCCCGCGCGGTCTGGTGAATGTGGGTCTGATGTCCCTGTTGGGATTGGATGCTCCACCCATTCGGCTGGAGCGCACCCTGACCCTGATCCTGATCGTTCACGTCTTCTACAACTACCCGGTCGCGCTGCGGATCATCGCCAGCTATTGGACGAATCTGAACCCGCGCCTGGAACAGGCGGCGCAGGTGTTGGGCGCGAACGGCTGGCGTTTGTGGTGGGCGGTACGGCTGCCGCTGCTGCGTCCGGCGATCATGGCGGCGGGGCTGCTGGTCTTCACCTTCACCTTCACCAGCTTCGGCGTGGTGCTGCTGCTGGGGGGGCCACAGTTCGCCACGATTGAAGTCGAGATTTATCGCCAGACGGCCAATTTGTTCAACCTGCCGATGGCCGCCGCGCTGTCGCTGGTGCAGATTGGCTTCATGCTGGCGCTGATGCTGGCCTATGCGCGATTGCAGCGGCGTTTGACCGGTGATCTGGCGAGCGCGGTGCTGGTGGCGCGACCGCCGGCCACGCGACAACAATGGCTGCTGGTCGCTGTGAATCTGCTGCTGATGATTGCGCTGCTGTTCGCGCCGCTGCTCGCCTTGCTGGTGATGTCGTTTCAGACCGCCGATGGCCTCTCGCTTCAGTATTACGCCCAGTTATCGACCAATGCGCGGGGTTCGGTGCTGTTTGTGCCACCGCTTCAGGCCATTGGAAATTCGCTGGTGTTTGCCCTGCTGGCGATGGTTTTGGCGGTGGCATTCGGCACAATTGCGGCTTACGGGCTGGCGAATCGCCGTCGCGGATCGGCGGCGGGGGTGGATGTGCTGTTCATGCTGCCGCTCGTCACCAGCGCGGTGACGCTAGGCTTTGGCTACATCATCGCTTTTGACGAGCCACCGTTCAACTGGCGGACTTCGGCCTGGTTGATTCCGCTGTCGCACACGCTGGTCGCCATGCCATTCGTGGTGCGGACGGTGCTGCCGGCGCTGCGTTCCATCCCGCCCAGCCTTCAGGAGTCCGCCCAGGTGTTGGGAGCTTCGCGTAGTCAGGTATGGCGCTTGATCGAGCTGCCCCTCATCAGCCGCAGCCTGATCGTCGGGGCGACGTTCGCCTTCACCGTCAGCATGGGCGAATTTGGTGCATCACTGTTCATCGCCCGCCCGGATACGCCGACCATTCCAGTGGTGATTTTCCGTCTGTTGGGGCAGCCGGGTGCGCTCAATTATGGGCAGGCGCTGGCGATGAGCGCCCTGCTGATGCTGGTCTGCGCCCTGTCTTTCGTCCTGATCGAGCGGCTGCGGACGCTGCGCGGTGGGGAATTCTGATGCTCATCATTCGTGATCTGACCCGCACGCTGGGTGAACGCCCGGTGCTGCGCGGGGTCGATGTAGAGGGCGTCCGGGGCGAAATCCTGTGCCTGCTGGGGCCAAGCGGTTGTGGCAAGACGACGCTGCTGCGGATCATCGCCGGGTTGGAGCAGGCGGATACTGGCACCGTCACGCTCGACGGCGCATCGATCCTGGCGATTCCGGTGCATCAGCGTGGCTTCGGCCTGATGTTTCAGGATTTTGCCCTGTTTCCTCATCTGACGGTGGCGGATAACGTCGCCTTTGGTCTGCGGATGCAGCGGATGGCGGCAGCGTTACAGCGCCAACGGGTGATGGATGTGCTGGCACTGGTCAATCTGACCGGGTTCGAGGGGCGCGATGTCGCCAGTCTATCGGGTGGCGAACGGCAGCGGGTGGCGCTGGCGCGCAGTCTGGCACCCAATCCGCGCCTGTTGATGCTGGACGAGCCGCTGAGTTCGCTCGATGCCGCGCTGCGTGAGGAGCTGATGGTCGAGCTGCGGCGCATCATCAAACAACTGGGGCTGACCGCCATCTACGTCACGCATGACCAGCACGAGGCACTGGCGACCGCTGACCGCATCGCTGTCATGAACCAGGGGCGGATCGAACAGGTGGCTGCTCCGAGCGATCTCTATCGTCGCCCGGCGACCGCGTTTGTCGCCCGCTTTCTGGGGCTGGAGAATGTGCTGCCGGTGTTGAGATGGGATGGCGGCCTGGCACAAACTGCGATGGGGGCTTTCACGGTCACTGGTCAACCGGAGGCCGTGCTGCTGCATCCCGCCGGGTTGAGCCTTTCCGCTGATGGCGCGGGCATTCCGATGCAGGTGGTAGAGCATATCTATCAGGGGGATCATTATCGCCTGCGGGTGCGCCACGTCAGTGGTCAGGAAGTGACCTTCAAGCACTACGGGGCGGTGCCGTCGGCGGGGGATACGATTGCCCTGCGGATCGCGCCGGAGTGGGTGGTGCCGCTGGGTTCATGAGAAAGCCGCCTTGTGACGGGCGGCTCTTCGGTCAATCTGAATGCTGCGGTTGGAACTCAGATGTCGAGGTTGCGGACGCTCTTGGCGTGGGTCTGGATGAAGCGGCGACGCGGTGGGACGCTGCTGCCCATCAACATGTCGAAGACCCGGTCGGCTTCGGCGGCGTCTTCGATGGTCACCTGGAGCAGGGTACGGGTGCCGGGGTCCATCGTCGTCTCCCACAATTGATCCGGGTTCATTTCACCCAGACCTTTGTAGCGCTGGATGACCAGCTTGCTGGGATCGTCGTACTTTTCCAGTGCCTTCGCCAGAAGTTCCGCTTCGGTCAACCCCGCTTGCGGGTAGACATACTCGAAGTTCTTGCCACTCTTGATGCGGTAGATCGGCGGCTGGGCAATGTACAGGTGACCATCCTGGATGAGCTGCTGCATGTGGCGGAAAAAGAACGTCAGCAGCAGGGTGCGGATGTGCGAGCCATCGACGTCGGCATCGGTCATGACGATGACACGCCCGTAGCGCAGGCTTTCCAGCGTGAAGTCTTCGGCGATGCCGGTGCCGAGCGCCGAGATGAGCGCCTTGATTTCGTTGTTATCCAGCACCTTGTCCATGCGCGCCCGTTCGGTGTTCAGAATCTTGCCACGCAGGGGGAGGATGGCCTGGAAGTGGCGGTCACGTCCTTGTTTGGCACTCCCACCGGCGCTGTCGCCTTCCACGATATAGATTTCGGCATCCGGGCCGCGCTGAGAACAATCGGCCAGCTTGCCGGGCAGGGTGCTGCTTTCGAGCAGGCTGGGGCCGCTACGCACCAGATCGCGGGCTTTACGAGCCGCTTCACGGGCGCGCATACTGGTCATGCACTTCTCAACGATCTTACGGGCCTCACGGGGATTTAGTTCCAGAAACTCGTTGAAGGCTTCTGTGACCACCTGTGAGACCGCGCCCTGGACTTCAGGATTGATGAGCTTGACTTTCGTCTGGCTCTCAAATGATGGATCAGGATGCTTGACGCTGACGATAGCCGTAATGCCTTCAAGCGTATCGCTGCCGGAGAAATTCGGATCTTTTTCCTTCAACAGGCTGGCTTTGCGGGCATAACGATTGATAACCCCGGTGATTGCCGAGCGCAATCCGGTCAGATGAGTGCCGCCATCGGGTGTATTGATGGTATTGGCGAAGGCCATCTCGACCACATTGGCCGAGTCGTTGTATTGAAAGGCAATTTCAATGCCAATCGTAATCGTGGCTTTACCTTCACGCGTGATTTCCACATCGCGTTCCAGATAAACCGGATCATGTACCACATTGCGATTGCGGTTCAGGTAACGGACATACGAGTAGAGTCCGCCTTCAAAGTAGAAGGTTGTCTGTCGCGCAACCGGTGTTACACGTTCATCACGGAGGGTTATCGTCACCTTACGCGTGACAAAGGCCATCTCACGGAAGCGCTGCGCCAGTGTATCGAAGCTGAAATGATTGGGTTCCAGCACGGTGAAATCGGGCTTGAAGGTCTGGATGGTCCCGGTCGTTTCGTGCGCTTCCATCGGACGAATCTTGATGATGTCACTGGCGACTTTTCCCTGTCGGTAGGTTTGTTCCCAGAGAAAACCATCGCGAAAGATGTTGGTGCGCATTTCTTCCGAAAGGGCATTGACGGCTGAAACGCCGACGCCGTGCAAGCCACCGCTGACCTTGTAAGCGCCACTGCCGAATTTACCACCCATGCCAATCTCGGTCATGACGCCTTCAACCGTGGGCCGTCCGGTGCTGGGATTGATGCCAACCGGGATACCGCCGCCATTGTCCTGAACCGATGCATAGTCATTGTCGTGCAGCGTGATCAAAATATGATCGCAGCGACCAGCCAGCGCTTCGTCCACTGAGTTATCCACGACTTCGTAGATCAGGTGATGCAGCGCTTTCGCATCCGTTCCGCCAACATACATGCCGGGGCGCTTACGGACATGCTCCATCGGGTTCAGACGAACAATGTCGGCGTCTGTTTGCTGGCGAATGTTTGCCGTGTCACGATCTGCCATCGTAGCTCCTCGCTTCAGTCCGATAAATTAGGGATGATGGACGGGAAAAGAAAGGGAATTTACTCGCAAATGAACCTCGTGCTCTTCAATATATATAGTACCTCATTACGGGGGAAAACTCAATCCCTTAAGCCGCTGCTGTGCTCGAGAGGGGATTTCAGGTTTGGGCGATATTCACGCGATGATGGCCGGATGCTGAGGCTTGGCCGGATGCGTTGGAGTTGGGTTAGGAAAGGGTTGACCAGGGATAGAAAAGTAAGAAATCTCCGTAATTCGAACCGTTATAATATCTGTTCTTGCCTGTTTATCAGGCTTAAACGAGACTGAATCTGCGCCTGTCACAGGTGGGCAGGTCACTTGACACGATTTTGCCCTCGCTTTACAATGCCAGACAGAAGCCCCCGTAGCTCAGGGGATAGAGCAGCGGTCTTCTAAACCGTTGGCCGGGGGTTCGAATCCCTCCGGGGGCGCTCGGCATAAAAACACCCGCTTAATCGGCGGGTGTTTGTGTTTGAGGCTCAGTTCATGATGCTCTTGTACAACTCAACCGTATCCGCCGAGATGTCCTTACCAGCCTTACCCATCTCGTCAATCAGTCGTTGGTAGAGGGCGGCGGCTTCGCTGCGGCGTCCCAGCCGGGTATAGAGCTTCATCAGCTCACGATGAATTTCCTCGCGGCTCCCATCTTCGGCCAGGGCGCGCTGGAATAAGCCGAGGGCGTGTTCTGGACGGTCTTCGGCCAGGCGCATCTGCGCCATCTCGTAGAGCGCTTCAACATAGCCGGCGCGGAAATCAACCCGACGTTCCAGAATCCAGCGATCAGTGAAGCCCTGTAAGAACGGGCCGCGATAGAGGTCAATGGCGCGCTGCCAGGCCATGGCGCGATTCTTGCCGTCTTCATTGCGGCCTTCCATCAGTGCCGTGACAAAATCCATCACATCATAGTGGATTGCCATGTCAGGATTGACACGGTAATAGCCTTCATCATGCACCAGGACATCCATATCGAGCGCCTTATGCAGCCGACGTTTGGTGACATGGAAGACATTGACCGCCTGTTCCATATCCAGTTCCGGCCAGAATGCCTGACAAATCTCTGAACGGGTGACAATCGGGCGATCCAGGGCGAAGAAGAACAGTAAACGAGGCAAGTGACCTTCCCAGGCTTCCATCGGCTGTCCGTTCAGCAAAACGTGTCCCGGACCCAGCGCAAACACTTCCATCTTCAGCTTGCCATCGGTCTCAATCTCGTAGAAGTCGCTCTGGATGAGCTGGCGATCTTCCAGCAGCACGGCTCGTTTCTGCGCGATCATGGATACCCAGGGCAGGCGTGGCAGGGTACGGCTGTTGATGATGATCTTGCAGTGTTCTGGTAGACGGGCCACCAGCCGATCAATGAATAATTGAATATCATCGGCGCTATCGCCACGATCATATTCGTCTAAAATGAAGTAGAAGGGCTTATCGCTGACTTCTTCAAGGTCGCGAGCGAAGCGCTCCACCACCAGATCGAGCTGGTTCAACTGGCTGGGGGGCAGGATGTTGATATGCCGCCCGAAGGTCGGATGCTGGTTTGACAGGTCGTGGGTCATGCCGGTGATAAACGATTGCAGGTTGATGTCGTCGGCGCCCAGCGAATGATACAGGATGACATTTTCTTGCGTGCTCATCAGGCGCGCCACCAGCACCGAGCGGTAGCGGCTGCGGGGATGCAGCAGGATCAGCCGCGCATGGGCGGACTGTTCCTGAAAGAGAGCCAAAGAATCAGCGACTAAGGTGTTGAGTGTCATAAGGATCATCTCGATATTAGAATTATGCCTGATAAACGATTGTACCACTGCTTAATATAAAGCGCTAATGTTGTATTTTTGTTCGATTACAAACGTCCAAGGTCACTGCTAACGAGGGGGTTCATGTGTCGCATCCGCCGCGCCCTTTAGGTGTCTCGCTGGCGATCCTCGCTGGTGTTGTGCTGTTCACGCTGCTGCCGCTGATGCAGGTCTGCTTGCTGCTCAATGTTCAGCAGCATTTTCTATCGTTCCCGGAACGCCTGCCAGATGACCCTGAGGCGGTCCAGCCACTGGCTTCGGGGGTGGACATTCTAGGGGGAATCAACAGCACCACTTTTGTTGTTCAAGGAATTACGGCCATCATCTTTCTGGTGATCGCTGTCTTTGCCTGGCGCGGACGACCTTCATACATTCGCTGGGTCATGGTCCTAGTCATCCCAGGGATCACCGTGTTTAAGTTTTTATATCAGGCAGCGACCACAGCTCAGTACAATCTGTCTCAAGGCATCAGCTCCGGCGACAGCCTGCTAGGCGCATTCAACAACATCCAGTTTGTGATGGAGTTCCTTGTTATGCTCTACGTCGCCTGGTATATGAATCGGGCGGCGGCGCGCGCCTTTTATCGCGGCAGCTATGCCCCGCCCAGCCAATCAGGATGATGGCGAACGACCGCGATCCTGCTCGTCCATTTCCATCTGCACCAGTTCGCGGCGCAGCGTCTTGCCTACCATAGTTTTGGGGAGTTCTTTGATGAAGGCGTAGCGGCGCGGCACTTCGTATCCGGCCAGGAAGCGCTCACAATGGGCGATGAGTTCCTGTTCGGTCACCCATGCCTCCGGCTTGAGGACGATCCAGGCCTTCAGGGCTTCCTCGCCGGCGCGTTCCGGGTGTGGGATGGCGGCCACGCCCACTTCCAGCACGGCGGGGTGATCTTTCAGCACCTTCTCGACATTGTTGGGATAGACATTGAACCCGCCGATCAATGCCATGTCCTTCTTGCGATCGACGATGTAGAAGTAACCCTCTTCGTCCATACGCCCAATGTCACCGGTGAACAGCCAGAGCTTGCCCCCTTGTTGGCGCAGCGCATTCGCCGTTTCTGTGGGCATCCCATGATAACCTGACATGAGATTGGGGCCGGTCATGGCGATCTCGCCGATTTCGCCCACTGGCATATCGGTCACAGCGTCATCCAGGCTAACGATGCGGACATCCATATCGGGCAGTGGCATCCCAACCGAGCCAATCTTATTGTTCCCCAGCAGCGGATTGGAATGGGAGCCAGCGGATGTCTCGCTCATGCCGTACCCTTCGGTCAGGCGTTTGGCACCGGCCTGCTCATATTCGCGCTTGGTAGCGGGGGGCAGTGGTGCCGCGCCACTGGTGGAGAGGACGAAACAATCGAGCGTGACTTCCTTCGATTTGACGCGGGGATGGTTGACGACGGCGTTGTAGAGCGCCGGGACGCCGAGAAAGATGTTGGGGCGAAAATGGCTGATGATGTCCACCAGCCCATCGATGTCGCGTGGATTGGAGACCAGGACGATGCGCGAACCAGAGGCAATCGCCTGGCTCAAGAGAACCACCAGCCCGTAAACATGGAACATCGGGATCGCCCCCAGATACACCATGTCGGCGCGCGTCAGATGACGAATGGTTTCTGGTTGATGATCGAGCGCGGTCGTCCACGCCTGAATCTGAAGCATATTGGCGACCAGCGCCTGATGAGTCAGCATCGCGCCTTTGGAAACGCCGGTGGTTCCGCCAGTGTACTGGAACAAGGCCAGATCGCTCAGCTTGATCTCAACCGATGGTCGCTGCCCAGCATGACGCGCCAGCACATCCTGCAACCAATGATCGCCACCGCCAAGCTGTTCGACGCGATGACCGTCTTTCTTTTCCTTCGCTAACGTGAACAGGATGCGTGCAGCGGGCGGCAGATACTCCTTGATGTTGGTGACTATGACGGTCTTCACTTTGGTGCCGGACTGAATCTGTTTCACCATGGTATAGAACAGACTCAGGACGATGACGACTTCAGCATCACAGTCGTTGATCTGATACTGCATCTTGGGGGGCGGGTAGGTGGGGTTGGCGGCGGCCACCACGCCACCGGCCTTCAGCACGCCGAAATAGCTGATGGCGAAGGCCATCGAGTTCGGCAATATGACGGCGACGCGCTGCCCCTTTTTCAACCCCATCTGGATGAGACCGGCTGCCAGCGCATCCGAGAGCCGATCCAGTTCAGCATAGGTCATGGTCGTTGATTGAAAGCCCAGCAAGGGCAGCTTCGCCGGCGTGATGAGGGCGGTCTGTTCCGGCGTTTTGCGGACAGACTGACGCAGCAGCTCATGTAACGGTATTTCAGGGTAAGGTTCGAGGGTGTGTGGCACCCCGGCGTCGTAATGCTGAAGCCAGGGGCGATCCAGATAAGTAACCATTTTTCAAAGAATCCTTTTTGACTTCAGGCGTTCAGTTCAACAACAGCTTGAGTCAGGACAGCTTCATGGCGTTCGGCTACGGTCGTGCGGAAAACTACCTGGGTATCGCTGACTTTCCACATCTCGGTGATGAGCGTTTCGCCAGGGAAGACATGGCGCGAAAACCGTACTTTGATGCTCCTGAAGCGCGACGGATCATTGTTGCAGAAGTGCTTGAGGACGGCGCGCCCGGCCAAGCCAAAGGTACACAGGCCGTGAAGAATCGGTCTATCAAAGCCGCCAATCGCCGCCATCATCGGGTCGGCGTGGAGTGGGTTGATGTCGCCGGACAGTCGATACAGGAGCGCCTGCTGGGGCAGGGTGGCCTGGGTATGGATGGCATCAGGTTGACGATCTGGCGGGGTATTGGCCTCACCGGATGGCCCACGATCACCGCCGAAACCGCCCATTCCCCGAATGAACATGGAGGATTGATTGACGGCGATTTCTCGTCCCTGCTCATCGTAGCAGGGGGTGTCGGTCACAATGACCATGCCGCTGCCCTTGTCATAAATCTGGGAAACGCGCGGACGGCAGGTGATAGTGGCTGCGGTGGGGACGGGACTCTTGATCTCCAGATGTTGTTCGCCATGCACGATCATCATCGGGTTGAATTCGACGTCGCCAATGCGTCCACCCACCAGCACATCAATCATTTTCGAGGGATACAGCACAGCGAAGGTGGGCAGCGCTTTGAAGCCCTTGCCGCTCAGTTCATAGACGAACTGCAATTCGTCCTGGTCGAGCCAGTCGTTAGGTGCGCCCACGCCAAGCGCATAGAGACAGGCATCGCGTTCGGTGTAATTGAACAATACAGGCGGGAACTCAAACCCAATAATCTGATTTATTTTTTCTTTAAGTTCGGTCATCCCTGAATGCCTCGAAATAAAAGACCCGGCGGGGATGAGCCGCCGGGCAATAGCTATCCATTAACGCGAGCCGGGCTTTTCCCGTTCGGCCATCTCCATCTGCACCAGTTCACGCCGCAGCGTCTTGCCGACGGCAGTCTTGGGCAGTTCCTTGATGAAAACGATACGGGTTGGGACTTCGTAACGCGCCAGCGACTTGGTACAGAAGTCGATCAGGTCTTTCTCGGTCGCGCTCTGGCCGTCGCGCAACACAATCCAGGCTTTCAAGGCTTCCTGCCCGGATTTATCGGCATCGGGATGGGGGATGGCGGCCACGCCGGCCTCCAACACCGCCGGATGCTGGGTGAGGACTTTTTCGATGTTGTTGGGATAGACGTTGAAGCCGCCGATGAGCGCCATGTCCTTCTTGCGATCCACGATGTAGAAGTAACCATCCTCATCCATACGGGCAATGTCGCCGGAATAGATGTAGTGCTTGCCATCTTTTTCACGCAAGACATTGGCGGTTTCGGTGGGCATCCCGTGATAACCCAGCATGACCTGTGGCCCGGAGAGAATCAACTCTCCGATTTCACCAACAGGCACTTCGGTCTTGCCGTCGTCGAGGCTAACGATGCGAACATCCATATCCGGCAGCGGGAGGCCAATAGAACCTGTGCGATTCTCACCGCGCATCGGATTGCAGTGGCTGGCAGTAGGGGCTTCGCTCATGCCGAAGCCTTCGCGCAGCGCACCGCCGCTGAGTCGTTCAAATTCCTGTTTGGTGACAGGAGGCAGCGGGGCCGAACCGCTGACGCAGGCGCGGATAGAACCGAGATTGATCTTGCCGGCTTTGACTTCGGGATGGTTATTGATGGCGTTGTAGAGGGCAGGGACACCGTGAAACAGCGACGGCCTGAAGTGGTTGATGTTATCCAACACGTCGGGGATGTCGCGCGCATTCGGTACCATGATGATCTGTGCGCCGATGCCAATGGCGAAGTTCAGCACCGCTACCATGCCAAAGGCGTGAAACAACGGAATCGCTCCTAGAAGCACTTCATTGCTGCTAGGATCACCATCACCGGAAAGCCAGGCGCGCATTTGCAGGGTATTGGCGACCAGCGCCCGATGGGTTGCCATGACTGCTTTGGAAACGCCGGTGGTGCCGCCGGTGTACTGAAACAATGCCAGATCTTTACTGGGTGTAAGGGTCACATTGGGCTTTTTGCCAGCGAAGCGCGTCAGCACATCCTGGAACCAGACATCGCCGGAGCCGAGAGTTTCCACCCGGTGTCCATCCTTCTTTTCGCGCGCCAGAGTGAAAAGGAACTTGGCGGCGGGCGGCAGGTATTCCTTGATGTTGGCGACGATGACAGATTTGACCTTGGTTTGTGACTGTATCTTCTTGAAGGCTTCGTAAAACAGACTCATGGTGATGACGATGTTGGCATCGCAATCGTTGATTTGATAGGCCATTTTGTCAGGCGGGTAGGTGGGGTTAGTGGCCGAGACGACTCCTCCCGCCTTGAGGATCGCATAGTAGCTGATGACGAAAGCGGCGATGTTGGGCATGATGATGGCGACGCGATCACCCTTCTTCAGTCCCATGTCGACCAGACCGGCTGCCAGCGCATCGGACTGGCTGTCGAGTTCGCCGTAGGTCAACTGGCTGGCCTGCCGTCCCAGGAGGGGGAGTTTGGCGCTGGTGACCAGAGCAACATTGTTGGGTGCTTTGCGGGCGGCATCCTGCAAAAAGCTGTGTACGCTGATGTCTGGGTACGGCTCAAGCGTTTGTGGTACGCCTTTGTCGTATTTTTTAAGCCAAGGACGATCCGCATAAGTGACCATTTTTCACTCCCATGCAAAAGTATCTTCTTTATCTGACGAATTCATTTCGTTAAGAGAGTATAGCGATCTACAATCGAGAAGTCCAAGATTGCGGATGGTAGCAGAGTCAGTCCAACTACTCGCTTCCCCAGCGGCGCCATTCTTCGGGCAGATGAGCCACCTGACCGGTGTGGGTAATGCAGATGTGTTTGGTGAAGCCGGTGACCAGCAGCTCGCGCGTCTGGCCGTTGATGATCTCATAGCTGAAGGTCAGGCCGCGGCTTTTCATGTCCTCAATCCAGCAGCGGATGATGATCTGATCGCCATAGCGGGCCGATTTCAGGTAACGGGCGTTAACTTCAGCCACTGCCAGATAGTGTCCGGTGCGCTCGAAACTGGCGTAATCGCTGCCGCGCTGCCGGGCGTAGTTGCTGCGCCCCTCTTCAAAATAGACGATGTAACTGGCGTGATGGACGATGCCCATCGCGTCGGTTTCGGCGTAGCGAACGTGAAATGTCGCCTCGGCGACGAAGCGGTTACCATCAGGCACGTGGGTTTCTCCATCCTGCGAAGTGCTACAGGCCACCTATTTTAGCTGAAGGTTACGGCATTGTGATATAATCGGCATGCTTCAGTAGAGATTTGGGAGTACCTGGGATGGACATTAATCAAGTCGCGCGCATGATCGAGTGGCTGGATGAAGAGCGTCGCCGTGATAAGGCGATGATTGCCACAATGGAGGAGCGCCTATCCCAACAACAGGACATTATCGGGGCCTTGACCAAGCGCCTGAATGCGATGGAATCGGATCAGACCGTGCTGCGCAACCAGATGACTCCGGTCGGTCGCGAAGCGGAGATCATCGATCAGGTGCGCAAAGAAGTGTCCCAGTTGATCGAGAACGGTGATGCCAAACGGCTGAACGCCGAGCGCGAAATTGACCGGCGAGCCGAACTGATGCGCGAAAATCTAGTGCGGCAGATGCGCGAGATGTCCGAGAAAGTTGAACGGCTGGATCGGCAAGCCAGCGAGATGCCAGTGCATCAGGTCGAACGGGAACGGGTATCGGATGCGGTGCAGTCGTTGCAGCAGCGGCTTGATGACCTGTCGAAGAAAGTGGAAGAACCGGATCGCCGGCTGGCGTATCTGGAAGAACAACGCCGTCAGGACAGCCGCCGCATTTCCGAGACCCAATCGGAAGTGCCTGAACTCCAGAAACAGATCGACAGCATTCGCCCCAAGATGACTCTGCTGGAAGACCTGGCGCTGCGAACCGAACGTCGCGTGCAGGAAGTTCAGTCGGCGGAACGCGATCGCCGCGACCAGATTCAACAATTTATCGACCAGCAAAATCTGATGGTGCAGCAGCGCGATTTGCAGGTGGCAGACCTCATCAAGCGCTTCGGCGAACAGGACAGCACCATGCAGCGTAACCTGGAGCGCTTCGAAACCTGGTCGGAAGCCTATCGCAATATGAAGAAGATCATCGATGACTTCGAGCGCATCGGCGACCGGTTGGAGCGGCGCATCAATGAGGTAGCGGAGATGCAGCGCCTCAGCGAAGAACGGTTCCGCCAGGAGTGGAATGACTGGACGGCTGATGATCAGAAGCGGTGGAAACAGTTCAACATTTCCAACGACGAAGTATGGCGCAATCACGATAAGGAATTTGATCGCTTCGTCCAGCGCATGTCCGAACTGGATGGTATGTTCCCACCTATCCTCGACAGCCTGAATCGTATCTGGAACCTCGAACGAGAACGGGCACAGTTGTACCGCGAGCGCTATCAATCGCTGCTGATGGAATTCGATACTGGCGGCAAGTTGGGTACGAGCAAGATTCCGGCTGTGCCTCCCCCCAATGGCAACAACGGTGCAAATGGCGTGAATGGCAGCTAAATGCGCGTCGTCGGTACTGCCGGGCATGTCGATCATGGCAAATCAACGCTGGTGCGGGCTTTAACTGGGATTGATCCAGATCGGCTGGCGGAAGAAAAACGGCGCGAGATGACGATTGATCTGGGCTTTGCCTGGCTCAGTCTGCCCAATGGCGAAACCATCGGCTTCGTCGATGTCCCCGGCCACCGCGATTTCATTGAGAATATGCTGGCGGGCGTGGGTGGTATCGACGCAGTGCTGCTAGTGATTGCTGCTGACGAAGGGGTGATGCCCCAGACCCGTGAACACCTCGCCATTCTCGATCTGTTGGGCATTCAACATGGGCTGATCGCCCTGACCAAAGTCGATATGGTTCCCGATGCTGACTGGCTCGAGCTGATTGAGCTGGATATTCGCGCGGCAACTGCCGAGACGACGCTGGCGCAGGCCGACATCATCCGAGTTTCAGCCCGTACCGGCGACGGAATTCCGCAACTCATTCAACACCTGATGACGCTCCTGGAACATATGCCGCCCCGCCAGGATTTTCGCAGCCCCCGGTTGCCGATTGACCGGGTGTTTTCGATCAGCGGCTTCGGCACGGTCGTTACCGGCACGTTGATGGGCGGTACGCTGCGTGTGGGCGAGACGGTTGCGATTCAGCCAGAGGGATTAACGGTGCGCATCCGGGGCTTGCAGAGCTACAAGCAACCGGTTGAAGTGGCTGAACCGGGTAGTCGGGTGGCGGTTAACCTGAGCGGTGCGGAGAAGCGCTTGATTGAGCGGGGCTTTGTGCTGACACGCCCTCAGCAGCTTCAGGCGAGTCGGTTGGTCGATGTGCGCTTGCGCCACCTGCCGGATGCACCGTTTGCCCTTAAGCATAACGCGGAGGTCAAATTCTTTGTCGGCGCAGCCGAGTCGCTGGGGCATGTGCGATTGTTAAATGATGAGTCGCTTGCCCCCGGCGCTGAAGGCTGGATACAGGTACGCCTGGAAACGACGCTGGCGCTGGCACAGGGGGATCGCTTCATCCTGCGCTATCCCTCCCCTTCCGTGACCATCGGCGGCGGGGTTGTTATCAACCCCAACCCGGCGCAGCGCTGGAAACGCTTTCAGCCGGATGTCATCCTCGATCTGGAAACCCGGATGCAAGGCACGCCTGCCGAGCGGGTGGCGCAGGCTGCACTCGAACCGGCAGCCCATCGACGCGGTGAGATTCAGAAACGAGTCGGCTACAACGATCATGATCTGACCCAGGCCATGCAGGCTGCTCTGGACAGCGCCATGCTGGTTGCGTTGGGAGATGATGCCTATCTGTCAGCAGTGACGTATTACGAAATCCTGAACCGGATGCGCGATGAGCTGCGGGCATTTCATCAGGCGCAGCCGCTGCGCGGGGGGATGAAGCGCGAGGAATTGCGTGTCCGGGTGGGGTTGAAACCGGCTTTCTTCAACCTGATCCTGGCAGCACAGACTGTCATCGTGCTGGAGCAGGATCGCGTCCGCTTGCCTGACCACCAGGTGACCTTCACGCCGGCGCAGCAGCAGCGCATCCAGCAGCTTGACGCCCAGATGCAGGCCGCGCCTTACACGCCGCCATCCTTCAGTGAAGCGGCACAGATTGTCGGCGAAGAAGTCCTCTACGCCCTGATTGATCTGGGTGACATCGTTCAGGTGCAGCCCGATGTGATCCTCACTGCGCCGATCTATCAGGAGATGGTGCAGGGGGCGCTTCAGATTATTGATGAGCAGGGCAGCGTGGCCGCCAACCAGTTACGGGATCGCTTTGGCACAACCCGTAAATATGCCATCGGTCTGCTGGAATTTCTCGATGCTCAGGGCGTGACGCGGCGCTCCGGTGATGTGCGGGTGCGCGGCTCACGCGCGGTTCAGTGACGATCATCCTCTTCGCTGTCGTCGGGTGCGGCCTGATCGACATTCACCCGTTCGATGCGCGCCCCTAATTGGCGCAGTCGTTCATCCACCGCCTCATAGCCCCGGTCAATCTGGCGAATGTTGGAGATACGGGTTTCGCCTTTGGCGGCCAGCGCGGCCAGCAGCATTGCCATGCCCGCACGAATATCCGGGCTGGTGATATTGGGCTGTCCAGTCAGCGTGGTTGGCCCCTGCACCAGCACCCGATGCGGATCACACAGGGTGATGCGCGCCCCCATGCGGATCAGTTTGTCGGTGAAGAAGAAGCGGCTCTCGTACATCCAGTCATGAAAGAGGATTGAACCCGCGCTCTGGGTGGCGATGACCAGGGCGATGCTCATCAGATCGGGCGGAAAGGCCGGCCAGGGCTGGGCTTTGATGATCGGAATGCGGTTGCCGAGGTCGGGCGTGATGGACAGCTTTTGTGTGGGCGGGATGAAGATGTCATTGCCGCGCGTTTCCCAATGGACGCCGAGGCGGGCAAAAGCCAGGGCGATCATGTCCATATATTCCGGGTCGGCTTCACGGATCAGCAGTTCGCCCCCGGTCATCACCGCTGCACCGATGAAGCTGCCCACTTCCATGTAGTCGGCACCGATGCGGGCTGTGCCACCGCCCAGCCGTTCAACGCCATGAATCGTCAACCGGTTGCTGCCAATGCCTTCGATGCGCGCCCCAAGCTGGTTCAGCATCAGGCAAAGATTTTGGATATGGGGTTCGCAGGCTACATTGTAGAGGACGCTCGTCCCGCTGGCGGTGACGGCGGCCATCAGCGCATTTTCGGTGGCGGTGACGCTTGCTTCGGTCAACAGGATGTTTGCGCCGCGCAGCCCATCGGTTTTCATGACCAACACGCTGCCGACCAGTTCGGCCGTTGCCCCCAGGTCGGTCAAGGCCACCACATGGGTATCCAGCCGTCGTTCGCCGATGCTGTCGCCACCGGGCAGCGGCAGCCGAATCTGTCCGGCACGGGCGAGGAGCGGCCCGGCGAAGACGATGCTGGCGCGAATCTTCTGTGCCAACGCGGGATCAATGTCGGTTGTCTGGATGGTTTTGGCGTGGATGCGAACGCGGTGACGGTCCAGCCATTCCACTTCAGCCCCAATCTGGCGCATGATGTCGAGCGTAATCCGCACATCCACGATGTCGGGGACATTGGTCAGGATGACCGGTTCATCGGTCAGCAAACAAGCCGGGATCATCTTGATGGCGGCGTTCTTATTGCCCCCGGCGCGGATTTCTCCACTGAGGCGCTGACCGCCCTGGATGATAAATTGTTCCATGAGGCTTATCCAATCTTGATGGTGACGGTTTCACCGCCGTTGATGGCGAGGCGATGGGCTGCATTGCCCTGATTGCAGGCGATTTCCAGATAGCCGTTGCTATCGATGAGGGCGATCAGTTCATCCTTGCGGCTCTCGCTGTAGCTGTGACGGATGCCCTTGAGCGTTTGATCTTTCAGGCTGACGAGGGTCTCGGCAGCGGGCAGGATATAGGTCTGGTCGCGCTTGCCGAAACGCGGGATGAGATGGACTTCGTCCGGGGTGGCCCAGTTCACCTGACTGATGCTGGTGATGATGTTGCCGAAGTGATCGGCGTAGAGCACATTGCCGTTGATCTGGTGCGAATTGATGCGTAACGTAGGAGCCATCTGTTGGGCAACGCGTTCTAACCGACTGCCCAGCGCCTCGATTGTGATTCCGTTCGCCAGATGTGCGGCTGCCGGGGCAAAGATGTCCCGCCCATGAAAGGTGTAGCTGGTCTGGGGCAGACGATATTCTCTTGCATTCAGCTCGACGATGTGGGGATTGCCGATCTCATTGAGCACGTAGGATAACAGACCATTGTCCGGCGCGACGAAGCGATAATCGCCAGCCTGAACCGCAATCGGTTTGCGGGCACCGCCCACGCCCGGATCGACCACACACAGGAAGATGGTTTCGCTGGGGAAGTAGGCATAATTGTTGAGCAACATCAGCGCGGCCTGTCGCACATTCTGCGGACGGATGGCGTGCGTGATGTCGATGAATTGGGCATCCGGCGCAAGGGTGGTCATGACGGCTTTCATGACGCCCACATAGGCATCCTGAGTGCCAAAATCCGTCAGCAGGGCGATGGTTGGTCTCATGGCAGCGTCCTTATGTGTGAGGTGTGTATTCTAGCGCCGCGTCCTGCGTTGACAAGTCTGCATCCCATCGTTATACTCATTCAATTCATTTCTATTGGCGGTGTTTTGTGTACGGTTTGTATCATCATTTCCAGGCAAATACTGAATGGCTGGTGTTGGCTAGACCGTAGACCGTCACATGAATTTGTCATGGCAAAGTCCCCGCACCCTGCGGGGCTTTTTGTTTGTTCAGGAGGGGATATGCTGGCAGTGATCGATTACGGAGCCGGTAACTTGCGGAGCGTACTCCATGCCCTGTCGTATCTGGGAGTCGAGAGTATGCGGGTGGTGCAGGACCCGCGTGATCTGCGCGGCGCGGATAAGATCATCCTTCCGGGCGTCGGCGCGTTTGGCGCTGGAATGGCGCAGTTGCGTAAGCAGGATCTGGTTCAGCCGCTGCGTGATGCGGCTTATGCGGGTGTGCCGCTGCTGGGCATCTGCATCGGGATGCAGTTCCTGTTCGAGCGCAGCGATGAGATGGGCGATCACGAAGGGCTGGGGATCATCCCCGGCTATGTGACGCGCATTCCGAAAATGTCCGGCCTGAAGATTCCCCACATCGGCTGGAACGAGATTCAGCCGTGCCGCACCTCGCTGCTGCTGGATGGTCTGGCTCCTGCAAGTTATGGCTATTTCGTCCACAGCTATCACTGCATCCCCGCCAATCCGGACTCAGTTGTGGCGGTGACGCAGTACGGCTCATCAATCTGCGCCATGGTGGAAGAGAAGAATGTCTATGGGGCGCAGTTCCACCCGGAGAAGAGCCAGAAGATGGGCTTGCAGATTTACGCGAATTTCCTCAAGGTGCCGGCATGATTATCTATCCGGCGATTGATCTGCGCGGCGGCAAGGTGGTGCGCCTCAAGGAAGGCGATCCTAATCAACAGACAGTCTTCAGCGATGATCCCGTCAGGACGGCTCAGAACTGGTTGGCGCAGGGGGCGGCCTGGATTCACATGGTCAACCTGGATGGTGCCTTTGCCAGCGCCAACGAAAATGGACAGATTTTGCAGGCAGTGGCCGGGTTGGGTGGCAAGCTCCAGTTCGGCGGCGGGTTGCGCCAGATAGCAGATGTTGAACGCGCTTTTGTGCAGGGCGCGGCGCGGGTGGTGCTGGGGACAGCCGCCATCCAGAATCCAGAACTGGTGGTGGAAATCATCAACCGCTGGGGAGCAGATGCCCTGTGCGTGGCGCTCGATGCCCGCGATGGAAAAGTGACGACGCATGGCTGGCAACAGACTATCGAACAGACCCCGGTCGAAGTGGGGCGGCAGATGGTTGAGCGCGGCGTGAGGCATGCGCTCTTCACCGATGTCAGCCGGGATGGCGGCTTGCAGGGCGTCAACCGCGACATGACCATTCGCTTGGCACAGGAAACCGGATTACAGGTGATCGCGTCAGGGGGCATCAATTCACTCGATGATGTGCGCGCCCTGGTCGAAAGCCGGGCAGTTGCTGGTGCCGTGATCGGCATGGCGTTATACACAGGGCAATTTCAGTTGCGCGAGGCGCTGGCGCTCGCAGGAGGTCGGAATGCTGGCTAAACGAATCATCCCCTGCCTGGACGTATTGAATGGGCGGGTGGTCAAGGGTGTGAACTTCGTCAATCTGCGCGACGCCGGTGACCCGGTGGAGCAGGCTGCCGTCTATGACCGCGAAGGGGCGGATGAACTGGTCTTCCTGGACATCACCGCGTCGCACGAAAATCGCAACACCACGCTTGATATGGTGCGGCATGTGGCCGACAGCATCTTCATTCCGTTCTGCGTCGGCGGGGGCATTCGTTCGATTGAGGATATCCGCGCCACGCTGCTGGCCGGGGCGGATAAGGTGTCGATCAATAGCTCGGCGGTGAAGAATCCCGATCTGATTAATCAGGGTGCCTGGGGCTTCGGCAGTCAGTGCATTGTAGTGGCGATTGACCCGAAATGGGTGGATGGCAAGTGGGTGGTGCATGTCAACGGCGGGCGCATCCCAACCGATAAAGAAGCTGTCGCCTGGGCGCGCGAGGTTGAAGAGCGGGGCGCGGGCGAAATCCTGCTGACCAGCATGGATCGGGATGGGACGAAGGCCGGCTACAATCTGGAGCTGACCGCCGCCGTCGCGGAAGCGGTCTCGATCCCGGTGATCGCATCCGGTGGAGCCGGGACGATGGAACACTTTTATGAGGCGCTGACGGTGGGAAAAGCCGATGCCGCGCTGGCCGCTACCCTGTTCCACTACAACGAAATTCGCGTGGGCGATCTGAAAACCTACCTGCATCAGCACGAGGTTCCGATTCGCATGACCGGCTGGGAGGCGCTCAATGTTTGATCGTCTCAAATGGGACGCGCAGGGATTGATCCCGGCCATCGTGCAGGATGCCACGACGCAGCAGGTGTTGACGCTGGCTTATATGAGCCGCGAGTCGTTGCAGCGCACCCTGGAGATTGGCGAAACGGTTTTCTGGAGTCGCAGTCGCCAGGAACTGTGGCATAAGGGAGCGACCTCCGGCCATACCCAGAAGGTCAAAGCCATCATGGTCGATTGTGATGCCGATAGCCTGTTGCTGCTGGTTGACCCAGCGGGGCCGGCCTGCCATACTGGTGCCATTTCCTGCTTTTTTACGCCGCTGACCAGCCTCAGCGGCGACGAGTGATCCGGTGAAATGAACATGCCTGACATGCTGTATCCGCTTGAAGCGATTATTCAGGATCGCAAACAAAATCCGCAGCCCAGCAGCTATACCAGCAGCCTGTTCGATAAAGGTGTCAACAAGATCGCGCAGAAGGTGGGCGAAGAAGCCACCGAAGTGATCGTTGCCGCTTTAGGTCAGGGGCGGCAGGAGCAGATCGCTGAGCTTTCCGATCTGTTCTACCACACCCTGGTGTTGATGGCCCAGCTTGACTTGACGCTGGAGGATGTCAGCGCCGAACTGCGCCAGCGCCACGAACCCAAATAACCCCTACAGGACTTACGCAGTTGAGCACAATTCCTGGCCTGATAATCAGGTGAGAACAGGCAAGGTTGGAGTTTGATTGCGTTTCAGGTGCTTATGGCTTCCGATAGTTGTATCGATTCCGCGCTAACCAGCTGGCTTCCGACATTTGGCACATTGCCAGCGCGATTGACCGGATTCAGTACAATAGGAGTTAACCTATTGGAGCGTCATTTGTGATCGTCAATCGCCAGCGCCTTGAAGCCATTGAAGCCGAAACCCTCGCGCCGTATGCCACGCTCAGTCGCGCCAGCCGGGGACGCCAACATCATGAGGCGGAACCGAAGTATCGCACCGCCTTTCAGCGCGATCGTGATCGAATCGTGCATTCAGCGGCCTTTCGCCGGTTGGAATACAAAACGCAGGTGTTCGTGAACGATGAGGGCGATTATTATCGCACCCGGCTGACGCACACGCTGGAAGTGGCGCAGATCGGTCGGACGCTGGCGCGCGCCTTATCGGTCAATGAGGATCTGGTCGAGGCGATCTGTCTGGCACACGATCTGGGACACCCCCCATTCGGTCACGCCGGAGAAGGCGTGCTGAATGCGCTGACTCAGGAATGCGGCGGCTTCAATCACAATCACCAGAGCTACCGCGTGGTCACCCAGTTGGAGCAGCGCTATCCCGGTTGGTCGGGTCTCAACCTGTGTTATGAGACGCTGGAAGGAATCGCCAAGCATGAGACCGAATACGACCTGAGCCGTATTGCTGGTTATGATCCAGCGTGGCGAGGCAGCCTGGAAGCGCAGATCGCCAATATCGCCGATGAACTGGCCTACAACGCCCATGATCTGGATGACGGGCTGCAATCCGGATTAATCGACCTGGAAGACCTGAAGGCGCTGGAAATCTGGCGGCGCGTCTGTGACCTGGCGGGCTGGCAGGGGGGAAGGCTGGACGAGATTAGCCGTCACACCTTGATTCGGGAGTTGGTCGGCTTGCAGGTAGATGATGTGCTGCACACCACCGCTGCTAATCTGCGCCAGCTTAATCCCCAGACTCCGGTTGCGATTCAGCAGCAAGCTGACCAGATCATCACCCACAGCCCGGAGATGACCGCGCTCAATCGGGTATTGAAGGACTTTCTGTATCAGAATATGTACTTTCATTTCCGGGTGATGCGTATGGCGAAACGCGCCGAACAATTCATCGAGCAAATTTTCACCAGCTACCGGCAGGAGCCGCGCCAGTTGCCGCTGGAACAGCAGCAGCGGCTTAAGGACAGGGAACTGTCTCGCGTGATTGCGGATTACATCGCATCTATGACAGATCGAGGCGCTTTGTTAGAATACCGACGTCTGTTCGATCCATTGACGCGGCCTTAATTGGGAAGTATGGGGTAAAGCATGGCGAACAATAATGAAACGATATTGAAGGGACGCTACCGGCTGACAGCCCAGCAGGGGTCAGGCGGTATGGCGGTCATCTACAAGGCCTATGATCCCAAACTGAGCCGCACGGTGGCGATCAAGATATTGCGCCCCAGCCTGATACAAAATCAGGAGATGCTCAGTCGCTTTCAGAACGAGGCGCGCAGCGTCGCTAACCTGACGCATCCGAACATCGTCACGGTTTTTGATGTCGATAATGATGGCGCGACCCAGTTCATTGTGATGGAATTTGTCGATGGGCAGGATCTGAAAGCCATCATCAAACGGGAAGGCGCACTGACGCTGGATCGGGTGCTGCGGCTGGCGATCCAGATTTGCAACGGCATCGGTTACGCTCATCGCACCGGGCTGGTTCATGCCGATGTGAAGCCACAGAATATCCTGGTCACGCGGGAAGATGTCGTCAAAGTCACGGACTTTGGCATTGCCCAGGCCTTCAGCGACAGCCAACCAGCAGAGCGGCAGCAGGTAGTGTGGGGCAGCCCTCATTATTTCTCGCCCGAACAGGCGCGTGGCGAAAAGCCGACGCCTCCTTCGGATGTCTACGCCATTGGCATCGTGTTGTTTGAGATGCTGACCGGGCGGCTGCCTTACACTGGCACTGACCAGCAGCAGCTCGCGTTGTCACATATCCGGGATCGCATTCCATTAGTGACCGAGTTCAACCCGGCAGTGCCAGAGGCGCTGGCGCAGATTGTCCAGAAGGTGATGAGCAAGGAACCGTCTGCTCGTTATCGCACGGCTGACCAGCTGGCAAGCGTGCTGGAGAGTTATCAGAGCCGAGGACGTGAACACACGGCGGCTTCTGTGCCGTCTTATCCGCCGCCTCAGCCACCCCTGCCGCCCCAACCTTCAGCCTATACCGCCCCGCCCAGTCAGTCCTATCCACCGCCCAGCCAGCAGTATCCGCCGCAGCAGGCATCAGCAGCTCAACCCCCGCTGCCCTTTTCACAGACCAATCAGCCATCAGTGCCGCTGCCTTTCACCGGTGCCAGTCAGCCGGCCAATATTCCTTCGCCATTTGAAGAACCGCCATCGCTGCCCTTCACGCAGTCGCAGCAGCCCCTACCGAATCCAACCGAGCGCTACAATCTGGCTCCGAACGCGCCACAGTCTGCCCCGTATGCGCGCCCCGGCCAGCCGCAACAGTCCTTGAACCGCATCAATGAAGCGCCAGCGCAATACCAGGCACCTGCGCCACAGTGGGGCACTGTTGGGTCGAACAGCCAACCGATTTACAACAGCCGTCCACTCGGTCAGGAAGAAGACCTGCCGCCGACGCTGGACGCGGTGACGATTGTGCTGGCGGTGATTGCATTCTTCGCGGTGCTGGGTTTGGTGCCGCTGTGGATTATCGTCTATCTGGCGCGTTTTGCCGGATAGCGCTTCACTGTGATGTCATCGAGGGGATGTCGTCGGTGATCTGGTAGCTATCGATCAGCGCGACGGCTTCCCCGGTGTTGGTGCTGGCGATGTAGATGCCGATTGCGCCTGCTCTTGCTTCTTCGGTTGGGATAACCACATCGGCCACGACCTGCTGGTTGACCATACCAACCAGATGTTCGCCAGCGAATACCACCGTCAACTGATTCATTTCCCCAAGCGGGTTGATGACATCGTTGGGCGTCCACTCGGTCTCCTGGTTACGCAGCTCGCTCCACTCGGCATTCCGCAGCGCCCATATGCTGTATTGGCCGGCACCGTCGACAGCAAAGACATTGTAATTGCGGGCATCCTGATAGCGAAAGACGATGCCATAGCCGCTCATGGGCGAACTGCTGGTATCCAAGCGGCCTTCCAGCGTGATCGTGCCATCCTGATAGGTCGCTTCAGGGTCAAACAGACTGGTGATGGCGGTCGACCGGCTGCGATTTTCCAGGCGATAAATGCCATCTGCGGTCATCTGGCGCAAGGCAGTGCCTTCATCATTCTGCTGCCAAAGCGCCCGCATTGGATCATCGCTCGAAAAATCACTGACAAAGTAGGGTGGTGCCGAACCGGTCATGCTGGAAATCGTGTCATCGGTTGCAGACGCAGCGTTACGTTCCTGTCCCCGGGCAATAGCAAACAATACCACTAGCGCAAATGACACCAATGCCATCCCGCTGATAATCCATCGCAGTTGACGATGGCGGCCCGCCGCGGGTGCAGACGGGTTTTCCAACAGCAGTGTGCGCTGCTCGGCACTGGATGGTAGCGGTTCAATGACGGTTCGTTCCTGCGCTTCGATGGCCGGTGAAGCATGAACTGGATAGGGCGACTGGGACGAGAGCGCTTCATTCAAACCCTGGATCAGGGCTGCTGCACTCTGGTAGCGATCTTCGGGGTCTTTTGCCAGCGCCTTCAGCAGAAAACTTTGCAAGTACGGGTGACTTTCGCGGATGGCATCCGGCAGCAGCGGGATCGGCGCACTGACATGCTTCAGGATGATTGCCACCAGACTCTCGTCGTTGAAGGGTGGGCTGCCGGCGAACATCTCGTAAATCATGATGCCGAGCGCGTACAGGTCGCTGCGGGCATCAGCCGGTCGGCCGCTGGCCTGTTCCGGTGAGATATAAGCGGGTGTGCCAACGGTCGCGCCTTCCTGCGTCAGACTGGCACCCTCGCGCAATCGGGCGATGCCAAAATCCATCAGCACGGCCTGACCGTACTCGCCAAACAGGACATTGCCCGGTTTGACATCCCGATGCACCATCCCCTTGCTGTGGGCGTAACCCAGTGCCGCGCACAGGTCGTTGATGATCCTCACAATCTCGGATGTGGGCATGGTCTGCCGCTGCTCGATGTAATCATCCAGGAGTTGTCGCAGCGTCTTGCCCGGCAGATAGGGCATGACCATGTAGGAGAGGAACTGTCCCTGGTACTCAATGGTGTCGAAGTCGTATATCTGGACGATGTTGGGGTGTTGCAGGCTGGCGACGAGTTTGGCTTCGCGGTCGAAGCGTTCATTGAAGCTGGCCTGACTCGCCAGATGATCGTGCAGCACCTTTACCGCGACATCGCGTTCGAGGTTTTTGTCCCAGGCGCGAAAGACGCGCGCCATGCCACCCGCGCCAATCCGTTCCCGGATGACATAACGCCGAATCGCCTCATTCAGAATGATATCGGTTGAAAAAGCCATTTTGCTGCCTCAAGCGCCTGGTGCAGAATGAGTCTGAAGCACCCCACGATTCATTACAGAATACGCGCAAATTCTTGCTATGAGATTACTATTTGTGAAGGATTCGATGTGGACAGCGCACAAAAGCGAATCCTGCTATACTGCCTTCAAGACGATGTATTGAGGTGTGGGTATGGTGGACAGTTTAAACCAGATGGATGACCGTTCGACAACCATTGAGCGTCGCGGAGAACGTCTGACTGCCATCGAGAAGATGCTGTTTCGCAACAGCCAGGGATTGCGCGCGGTTGAGATCGCCAAAGCCTGCGGCGTTGACCGGCGCACGATCTACCGCGATCTGGCGATGCTGGAAAAAATCGGCATCCCTATCGCCCAGGAAGACGGCAAGTTTCTCATCAACCGCGATTATTATCTGGCCTCGGTTCGTATGAATTTCAACGAAGCGGTGGCGCTGTTCATCGCCGCGCGTTCCTATGCCCGTCATGCGGAACAGCAAAATCCTCACGTCGTTTCCGCCCTGAACAAACTGTGCGGCGCATTGCCTGAATCGTTATCGCAGCATGTTCGTTATGTCGCTGACTGGATCCGCAGCAGCCCGATTGATCGCAATTATGCCCAGAACCTCGAAACCATCATCCGCGCCTGGGTCAGCCGGCATAAGGTCAAGCTGTGGGGGAGTTCCGGCAAAAGCGGTGACATCTACCTCCACGAATTCTCGACGTATTTCCTCGAACCTGGGAGCAACGGCGGGTTGTACGCCATTGGTTATGATGAAGTCACACAGGGAATCTGCACCCTGAAAGTGGAGTGGATCAAGCGGACGAAACTGCTGGATGAGACGTATGATGTTCCGGCTGATTTTGACCGCCGCCCCTATCTGGAGAGCGTCTGGAGCATTATGGGCAATGAAGGCGAGAACAAGACGCGGGTGGTGCTGGCCTTTTCGCCAGATGTAACCTCCCTCATCCGTGAACGACTATGGCACACTTCGCAGCAGCTTGAGATTCTCGATGACCGGCGCTGCACCCTTTCAGTGACTGTAGGTGATTGGCATGATCTCCTCCCCTGGATTCGCTCGTGGGGGGCGCAGGTTGAAGTGCTGGAACCCGCAGCATTACGCAACGAACTGGCCGGCGATGCGGCACGGGTTGCCCTGATGTACCAGCCCATGATCGCGCGTCCTTGAGGGGATGACCGCAACGATCATCCCCCCGCATGAAAAGTCTAGCTGCCGGGTGTTGCTTCGTGCGTGGCCTCAGCACCCGCTCCGGGCTGAATATCAGATGCCGGCGGCGCTTCCACCGTCACGTCACCCGATGCGCCCGGCTGTGGCGCAATCTCTGCAGTGGGAGTTATCAGATCGCGCACGGCGGCAAACACTGGACGCGGTTGGTCGCCTGGCCCCAACAGACTGTTGTAACAATTCTCCGCGCCATCAATATCACAGCCGTTCAGGTTATCGAGGAACATCGGCCCGATGAAGCCGAGTTCGGTGCCAAGCTGAAAGGCGCGCGGCACATAAGCCGCTTGTTCGACCAGATCGGTATAGCTGACGAAGATATAGGTTTCTGAAGGTGGATCGGTGTCTTCGCTGCTGCCCCAACCGAACTTAGTCACCCAGATCGGCGTGCTGCCATCGCCGCTGTCGGTCATGATCTGGCGATAGTCGCTTAACGTGTTGCGGAAGTAGAAGCTAGGATTTTCAAAGTGGGTCAGCACACCAGGCGGCGGCACACAGCACTCGGCATCCGGCGGGTTGGCCCAGCCGAGCGGGTGGGCACCGATGGCGTCACTGGCCGCGGCTAACCCGTTGGCATACATATCGCGCAAGAACTGGCGATCATCAATCGCGTTCACCCCATCGTTGTATCCGGTGGGTGCCAGACCCGCGCTCAAGACCAAAGCTGCGCTGTCTGCCGACTTGACCGCAGTATAGGCGACTGTCAGGAGTTCGGTGTAGCTGGCGGCGCTGATGTCATGAACTTCGCTGTTCCACTCGCGGCGCAGATTGGGTTCGTTCCAGATCTGATACGCCTGTACCCTGCCAGCATAACGGGCAGTGACCGCGCTGACAAAGGTGGTGAAAGTCGCAAAATCATCCGGTGGGCCATTTTCCTGGGCGCTGCTTCTGGCCCAGTCGGGCGCAGCAGTGAGCGTCAGCAGGATTTTCAGGTTGGCACCATTGAGACTGTCGATGATGCCATCGAGCGTCGCGAAATCAATCTCGCCCTGGATTGGCTCAAAGTCGCGCCAGTTGATCGTCTGCTTCACCCAGCGCATCCCCAACGTCTGAATATCACCCACCAGCGCTGTGACATCCTGATCGACCAGGAAGGCTTCAATCCCAAAATCGAACCCGTAACCCGCCGTGGTTGTGCCACCCTGACCGGCATTGGTGGTGGATGGCGCAGTGGTTGGCTGGGGGCTGCTGGTCGGCAAAGCCGTAGATGTGGGCAGTGGCGTCGATGAAACGGCTGTAGGGGTGGCACCGCCCTCGGCTGGGACTTGCAGGCGTTGACCGACATAAATCAGATTGGGATTGGTGAGATTGTTCAACTGAGCGAGCTGCCGAACGGTGGTGCGGAAGCGTATCGCGATCTTGAACAGCGTATCCCCAACCTGAACCGTGTAATCCGTCGTCGCAATCGGGATGGGCGTAACGGTAATGGTCGCAGTGGGCGGGACTGGCGTGGCGGTTGCAGCGGCGACCCCCGGAATGCGTAACTGCTGGCCGGTGACGATGAGCGCCGGGTTGGTGATGCCATTGGCTTCGGCAATCTGGCGGACGGTCACGCCGAAGCGGGTGGCGATACGAAACAATGTGTCGCCGGAACGCACGGTGTAGATCACTTCGTTGGCTGGGGTCGCCGTCACCGTTGGGGGTACGGCGGTTGGTGTCGTAGTGGTCGCCCAGGCTGATGTGGTCGTCAGACACAACAGCAGGATGACCATCAGGCTTACGGTGAAGCGGTTGTGTCGCATAAAACTCTTTCTCCTTCGCGTACTGGCATCTCAATGTAGCATAACTTATCGTACCCCATCTGACAATGCGCCCCTTGAGGGATGATTGGTGCTATAATCGCATGAGGTTGGGTTATACCGAGGTTGTCATCATGGCACGCAAATGCAGTCTCCTGATGGTGCTGCTGGCGGGATTGCTGGTCGTATCCCCTGTGCTGGGGCAGTCGCGTTCGGTATTCTGGAATCGCTGGGACGTCACCATCAATAACATCGACGCCCGGCAAAATGTTTTCGACGTCACTGAAAGCTACGATATTTCCTTCACCGGAACGTTCACCTTCGGCTCGGCTGTCATTCCACAGACGAATCTGGAGAGCATCAACAACGTCTCGGTGCAAGAAGCGGGGCGCGCCCTGAGTCCCAGTTGCTCCGGCAGCGCAGGCACATTTTGCGCGGAAAACACGGCAGATGGGTTGTCGATTACCTACTATTTCCGCCGTCCCATCACCGACGATCAGCAGCAGTTTACGCTTCGCTACACCGTTGTCGGTGCGCTGCGCATTTACGAGGATGGCGATCAGTTGTGGTGGACAGCCATTCCACCAGAGCATTTCGGTTTCCCGATTGCCAGCAGCACGGTTACGGTTGAACTGCCTGCGGGTTACGCGCCCCGCGAGGGCATTGATCTGGTGGAGACCTATGGCGCTCCTGGTGATGTCTCGGTGCGTGGGACAACCGTCGTGGCAACCGCCACCCGCCAGCTTACCGGCGACGAGTCGTTCGAAATCCGGGTTCAGTTCCCCCATAACCCGCAGGCCCGCGTCCCTGGCTGGCAATCCACTTTTGACGGTGAGCGCGCCTATCAGGAAAACACCCTGCCTATCGTCAATGTCGGCATCCTGGCGTTGACCTGCCTACTGGGGCTGGGTGGTGTCGTCGCTTTGTTCGCACTGTGGTATGTCAAAGGGCGTGATCCACTGGTCGGGCCAGTGCCGGAATACCTGACCGAACCGCCGGATGACCTGCGTCCTGCTGCTGCCGGAGCGTTGATTGATGAACAGGCGGAGATGCGCGAGGTGGTCTCGATCATCGTTGACCTGGCGGAGCGCGGCTACATCGTGATGGAAGAGCATCAGACAGAGGGCATTCTCGGCCTGGGCAAACAGAGCAGCTTCATCTTCAAACGCACCGATAAGCCGGCTGATGATCTGTTGAGCTTCGAGAAACGCATGATAGAGGCTGTCTTTCGTGGCGGACTGGAGCGTTCGCTGGACTCGCTCAAGAATACCTTCTATGTCACCGTCCCCAGCTTGCAAGGGGATGTGTACGCTCAACTGCTACAGAAGGGTTTTTTCAGCGCCAGCCCAGAGGCGACGCGCACGCTGTATCAGGGGATCAGCACGCTCCTCTTCGGCGCGGCCTTCCTGGTGTTCTTTTTCACCATCGAGCAGCTCGACCAGATCAGTTATGCCCTGGCTCTGATACCGGTCTCATTGAGCGCGGTCGGCGTAGCCACTTTCATCATCGGGCAACACATGCCGGCCAAGACCCGGCAGGGCGCGGAGTCAGCCGCCAAGTGGCGGGCTTTCCGCGAATACCTCAACAATCTGGACAAGTACCGCGCCGTTGAAGAAGCCACCGATCAATTTGCTACTTATCTGCCCTATGCCATCGCCTTTGGGATTGATCAGGGTTGGATACGCCGATTCAGCGGCATCCAGAATGTTCCCATCCCAATCTGGTATTATCCAACGTATCTGGGGCCGTATCATCGCGGCTACACCGCTGGCACACCGCTGCCCCGTCCGCAGTTCGATCTGGGCGGTGGGCGTGGTCTTCCGGGTGAACTGGCGCGGGCGGAGGGTGGCGGCTTCTCATTGGATACGATGTCGAAGAATATGGCCGGCGGCCTGGAAAATATCTCCACTGGCCTGACGCAAATGCTCGACTCCGCCGGGCGGGCGCTGAACAGCCAGCCGCAGCAAAGCGGCAGCAGCGGGCGCTGGAGCAGCGGCGGACGGAGCTGGAGTGGCGGCGGGTTCAGAGGGGGTGGCAGCAGTGGCGGTGGCAGTCGTGGATTTGGCTAAGCTAGAACGAGGGCGTGGATGAATACGGGACGTTTGGTGGGCATCATTCTGATTGCGATCGGCTTTGGCATCGCCGTCATCGCCGGCTTATGGCTGGCGCTGCAAGTGTCTGGTCAGCAGTTGACCGCAACAGGAGCATTGGTTGGATCGGGACTGGCCTTCATCCCGGTGGGACTGCTGACGGGGCTGGGCATCTTCATGTTCGTGCGCGGCGGGAGAGAAGCCGAAGAAGAATCGGTCATGCACAAACAGCGGCGCCTGCTCGACATCGTCAAGAGTCGCGGCGAAGTCCCGGTGACTGACCTGGCGTTGGAGCTGGGTGTGAATGCCGACGCGCTCAAGTCGATGATTCACCAACTGGTGGGCTTGCAGGTCTTCAGCGGTTACATCAATTGGGAGAAAGGCATCCTGTATTCATCGGATGCCTCACAACTGCGAACACTGGACAAGTGCAAGAATTGTGGCGGCGATATACAACTGGTGGGCAAGGGCGTGGTGGCCTGCAAATTCTGTGGAACCGAATACTTTCTCACCTAACACCCAGAGTCTGGGGCTTTGTTGGGCGGAGCATCCACTACAATATAAAGAGCGATTAAATGATGAAAGGAATCGGGCATGTCAGATTTGTATGAACGCATTGTCAGCCAGCGAGGCGAGCTGGAAAAGATCATCATGAAGATACCGGGTTTTGCCGGGTATATGGATAACAAGGCGCGCCGCGCTGCAGACCGCATGGTGCGCGACCATGTGGCTGGCGAAGTGAAACGCCGCATCACCCGCCTGAACGATATTCAGAAATCGCTCTTGGACTCCGGCGGCCTGTCACAGATGGGTGAGTTCAACGACGTAAAAGTTCGGATGCAACTCTTTCACGACCGGCTGAATGCCGCGACTCCCGGCTATTCTGGGCCGATGGCGGAGATCAAAATCGGCCCGCATGAGATGGATAAGCTCTATGCGTTTGACGAAGCCTTGATTCGCTATGTCGACCAGTTCGACGCTGCCCTGACCAAGTTGGCTGAAGCAGTGTCCAGCAAGGGTGATGTAAAGACGGCACTGAACGAACTGAGCACGCTGGCGGCTGAAGCCAACGATGCCCTGGCGCTGCGCGATGATCTGTTTACCAATCTGAGCAAGACGGTCTAACCCAATCTACGAAGGAGTTCAATCCATGCCTCGCATTATTGATATTATCGACCATACCAACGTCGGCGATGATGAATTCGCCTGGCGTGAGCCGCAGGGTGGCAGCGGCGATTTTCGGATGGGGTCACAGGTCATCGTTGGTGAAAGTCAGGCGGCTGTGTTTGTACGCGGTGGACAAGCACTCGATGTCCTACGAACCGGGCGACACACGCTCTCAGTTGCCAACCTGCCGATCCTCTCCGGCCTGATCGGGCTGGCGACCAGCGGACGCACCCCATTCACCGCCGATGTGTACTTCATCAACCTGAAGGATATGCCACAGGTGACCTGGGGCACCAGCACGCCGATTGTGATGGAGACCCCCGGCAAAGGTCTGGGTGTGGTGCTGCTCATCACGCACGGTGTCATCGACATCGGCGTGGATGACCCGATGCTGTTCATCAAGCAGTACGCCGTCGGCAAAGATCGCGTCGGCATGAATCACATCAAGGATCGGGTTCAGGCCATGCTGCTGGGCGCGCTGGCGGAGATCATCGGCAAGTCAGGGGCGCAGAGCATCCCGGATGCCAACAATGTTATGGATGACCTGGAAGGCGCGGCGCTGGTCAAGCTGAACGAAAAGTTCCAGGCGATGGGGCTGCGGATCAAGGCCTTTGAAGCCAATCCGTTCACCGCCAAGAATGTCCCGCTGGACGAACTGCGTAACTACGTCAGCCTGGATCTGTGGGAACGGGTGCAGCGGCTTCAGATCGCGGAGACGGCTGCTGGCAACCCTGGCGTGGGTGGCGCGGCTGTCGGCGCAGGCCTGGGCATGGGGGTCGGGCAGATGCTCGGCGCGACGCTCAACCCGGAGCAGGCGGCTTTGCAGCAGCAGAATCAGATGCTCATGCAGCAGATGATGATGAATATGTTGCAGAAACAGCAGGGCGAGGCCGCTCCCAGCGCCGCCCCGGCCGCAACGGCTAATCCGCAGACCAAAGAGGAAATCCAGGCCATGCTCGACAGCCTGGATATGAAGCTGGCGAACGGCGAAATCTCTGAGGCCGTTTACAATCGCCTGGTCGAAAAGTGGACGCAGCGCTTGAGCAGCATGTAATCGCAGTTCACATTCCATCCATTGAGCGCGCTCACCGGTTGGGCGCGCTTTTCATTTAGGGGATGACGACATCGGGGATCCGGTAGGCGTCGCCATCGCCTAGCGGTAAGCGCTCTCCGGTGTCAGGATCGTAGAAGCCCACTGCCAGCGCATACGTGCCGGCTGGAACCTGCGCCAGCGGCAACGAGTAGATGTCTCGGTATAGCTCACCGGTTGTCCATTCGACGGTGTTGAGCTGACCATTCTGAGGAAAGCGATCATCCTGTGACCAGAGCGGCGATCCCGTCGCCGGGTTGGGCGAGCCGATGAGATGGACGAATACTTTCAACGGCACCGCCGCAGCGCGAACCGGACGCCAGTACAACCATACCGTCAGGGTCTCATCGCGGTTGGCGGGCAGCAGCCAACGATATCCCATCAATTCAACCTGCTGGTCAAAGGTCGCCAGCGGCGTAGGGCTGACCTCATCGGGGTTCACTTCCCAGGGCATATATTGCCAGTAATGCAGATCGGCGGCCTGCCCGCTGCGTACCCGTTGCATGTGTTGGTTCAGCCAGCCTTCGACCACACCCACATTCGGCCAATCGGGGAAGGTCTGTCCAACCACCCAGATGCTGCGGTACTCGCCGCTGTAGCTTGCCAACGCCGACTCGATAGCGGCGGCGGGTTGGGATGGGCGTTCGGGCAAAGCGAGGTTGGGCGCGGGCGCGTCATAGTAATAGCCAAAGGCGGCGTCAACCGAGAGTTGGATCACCAGATCATCAGCCTGCGTCTCGTCTCGGAGATACTTAGTCAGCGCCGGCCAATCACGCGATTTGAGGGTTGCCGGGTTGAAGTAGTAGTTCGCCAGACTGACGCCAGTGATGCCCAACCAGCATCCCATAACGGCAAGGGGCAGCCCCCAACGGAGTCGGGAACCTCGCATGTGGCGATAACTCAGCACGATCAACCCGGCCAGCATGAGGATCAGGGCAGGAAGGATCGGCAGCACATAGCGTGGGTCGAAGATATTCAACCGGCTGGCAGCAGCGCTCAATAGCCCGACTGGCACGATAATCCAGGTCAGCAGCAGGATGGCGCTGTCGCGTCGATAACGCCACAGCAGCAGGACACCGCCGATAAACAAAATCAGCAGCAGCGGCCATAACAGGCTGTTCCACCAGGTGAGCAGTAGCCGATCACCGATGCTCAGAGTGGGCAGAAACCAAGTGAATAGACGGCCAATGTCGAGGCGGCTGGCGGTGGTCCCGGCATAGGCTCCGCCAAAAATCAATCCACCTTGTAGAATCAGGAAGGATGCGCCAGAGGTGAGAAATGCCGGCAAAGCTGCCAACACCCAGGCAGCGAAGTGCGCTCGCTGTCGCAGCAGCACATAAACACCGAAAGCCAACAGCGGCAGCCACTCGAAATAAAAGATGTTGCAGGTGATGGTGGCGAGGATAGCATACCAGACCCAGCGGGATCGTCGCGGTTGGTCGAGTGCCTGTAAGCCGAACCACATCGTCACCAGACTTAAGCCGGCCCAGATGGCATTGTTGCGGGCATCCTGCGCGTGCCAGATGGCGAAAGGGTGCAGCGCGAACAACAGCGCCGCCAGCAACCCAGCCTCTCGATTGATGAGGCGGCTCCCGATGCGATACAGCGCCGGGATGCCGAGGAGTCCAATTAAGGCGGGGAGCAGTCGCATCGCCAGCACGCTGGTGCCGGCCAGCAAACCCCACCCGTGAAATAGCCCATAAGTGAGGACAGGATGGGGTTCAAGGGTGGCGATCTCGGTCAGGGATTGCGACAGCGGCAGCCGCGCCCAGTATTGCACGCTGAAAGCTTCATCGCCCCGCAGCGGCACCGCTGTCAGTTGAAAGAGACGCAGCAAAAAACCGATCAGGATGATGAGCGTGACCGGCAGCCAGCGTTGCCTCATACAACGACGATGGTCGCTTCTTCCAACGCATCGGCGATCTGTTCGATGTCGATGCCCGCTTCACGTTTGACTTCAGTACCTTTGGCTTTGGTGCCAGGCTTCTTCTTGTCTACCGGCTGTGCCTGTTCTTCGGAGAGCTTCTGCGCCAGTTCGCGCATGTACTCGCTCAGGTTGGGTTCTTTCTCAGTGCTGGCGTACAGGACCGGAATGGTCGGATTAATCATCTCGACCTGAGCGCGTGGGTCGGTAAAGACGATCAGCGGTTGTACATCAACATCTGGCGCACCACCTTTGGCGAGCAGCGCTTTGACATGAGCCACTGCCTGACCCGCATCATCATTCGGATTCCCCAGCATATCCCAGCGCAGCAGCCGCCCGAATACCGCACCCATCCCGGCCCTACCGCCCCATTTGTCGCCTTCAACCCGGTGCTTGCCTTCCTGATAGCGCGTGACGATGGCGAAGACGCCCTGCGGCGCGATCAGGACATGCCGCGCCGGGATGTGGTAGTAGTTGTAAAGGACGCTGCGCTTGCTGATCCCTTTCAACCCGGTCTGGATCACTTCTTCTGGACGCGGGCGACGCACCCACATGTTGGTCATTCGGATCGACGTGAAGGTGCTGATGAGCGAGATGGGCAGCACCAGCCACAACCCCAGACTGACCAGCCCGAGCGTGGCTTCATCGCGCACATTAATCACCTGCGTATTGCCGATGAATGCCAGGATGATGAGACCCATACTAAAGAAAAACAGAATATTGGCGTTGCGCTTGTTGCGCTGCACCAATTTCGTGTTGGTTTCGACACGCATAGATTACCCCGGTATGACGTACGATATGCCGCCACTTTGATCAATTTCAGCACAAACCAGATTCCCCACGCGCAGTGTTGGCAGCAGTTTGAAGGAGCGCGGTGAGCCTGATGCCAGCGCCACCAATGCTACATTGATGTCGGCAGGGTTGGCCTGGACGCAGTGAGTGACAGGGAACGGCAGCTTGTCGGTCAGCGGTACGCCCTTATCGTTATAGAATGTGATGTCGTAATAAAGCTGGACGGGTCGATAACCGGCTGGCCCAGCCGGCGCGTAGCCATTCCAGATGGCGGTGCAGCGCGGCTCAATGGTTCCGGCGAAGGTAATGCCGACATCCTCGGTATCCCAGAACAGGGTGTCGCAGGCCGGAGGATACTGCCGCATTACCGACATCCGTTCACTGCCGGTCGCAGCGATTTGCCCGACGCCGGCGGTAGCGGCTGCTGGTGTGCCGGTGACCAGCGCTGCTGGGATAGTGGTCGCCACCCCTGCCCCGGCGTTACTGATTTCAGCCGTGATGCGGGCGATACCGTTGAGGTTCAGATTGACCGGAGCGGTGCCGTTTGATGGACCCAAAACCGTAGCTGACGACAACCGCGCCAGGTCGAAGCGCCCACCCGGCGTCCAGGCCCAGTAGGTCAGCACCGAGCTGCCTGAATTATCAGAGAAGAATTTGAACCCGACCGGCAGGTAGAAGCCGACCCATACCACCGGCTGCGAAATGCTGATCGGCGTGGGGAAGGTGACGGTGAAGACGCCGCTCTGGGTGATGTTCACCTGGGTCTGCCCGGCCAGCGTGGCATCCACCGGTGACCCGCCATTGGCATCCTGATAGACCACCACATCCACCAATTGACCCGGTACAGCGATTTCAACCGACAAGGTGGCTTTGTCGATGGTTGCCGGGAATCGCAGCCCAAGCTGCGTCAGGTCGAAGCCATTCATGACCAGGGTTTGCTCGCCAGTGATAATCCAGGAGGTGTTACCATCACCGGAGTTATTCGACAGAACGCGCTCGCCCGCGTTGACGAACATCGCACTGGAGAGCGTCATTCCCAGCGCCACTAGCAGGATGACCAGCAGGGTAATCTTTTTAGAAGACATGGTTCATTCCTGTTCCACATTCGTTATAATTCGGCGGCTTATTGTAGGGTGTATCGGCAACATGGTCAAGCAACTTTTCCCCCGCCAATGGACTATCCCTTTATTCTACCTCGTTATCGCCATCTGCATATGGACGTTGGTCATGGCGGAATTCAGGCTCGATGACAGCTTCATCACCTATCGCTACGCCCGCAATCTGGCCGAGGGGAATGGCCTGGTCTACAACCTGGGCGATAACGTCCTCAGCACGACCGCTCCGCTGTATGCCATGCTGTTGGCGTTGGGCAGCATAGCTGTGTCGGACTTTCACACCCTCGGTGGGTTGATCGGTACGTTCTCGATTGGACTGGGCGGCTGGTTGATCTATCGCCTCCTGCCGGAGGAGATGCCGCGTTGGATACGCCTGTGGGTCGGAGTGGCCTACACACTGGGCAGCCCAATCTGGTTGTCGCTGGGGATGGAGACCGCCTTCTGGGTGATGCTGGTGCTGGCGGCCTGCATCTGCACCTTCAGCCGACGATTTGCCGCGGCTGGATTGCTCATCAGTCTGGCGACGCTGGCGCGCCCGGATGCCGCCCTGCCCGGAGCGCTTGTGTTTTTCTATCTGCTGGTCAACAGCTTCAATCATCGGTTCACCACACAACATGCCTGGAAACCCGTCGTGGCTTATGTCATAGCTGGCGCTATCCCGGTTGTTGTTTTCGTCGCCTGGGCGACTCTGACCTACGGCTCCCCGATTCCCGTCACACTGGGAGCCAAAAGCGCCCAGGCTGTCCTCGGCATCACCGGGCTGGGACTGGATGTGACCTACTGGGAAGGTCTGCGACTCATTCTTCGCAGCCTCTTCAGCCAGAGTCCGCTGTACATTGTGCTGGCGCTGCTGCTGCTCTTCGGCCTGGCGAGCCGGTTAGCCCCTGCCATCACGGTGGTGGTGGCCTGGTCAGCCGCCCACTTGCTGGCGTATATCGTTCTCGGTGTTGCCCCGTACCGCTGGTATTACGTGCCGCTCATGCCCGGCGCGCTGCTGTTGGCTGCCTGTGGTCTGCATGATATTCAACAGCGCCTTGCCCAACGCCGCTTCCGCTTGACGGTGCCGCTGGTCAGCGGATTGGCACTGTTCGCGCTCATCGCTCCCCTGATGTCATTCCGCGCCATTGCCGACCAGATGCTGTCCGGCGGCCGCAGCGATCCGATGCTGCCGGTTGTCGATTGGCAGGCGTATCGTGAGACGGGCGAGTGGATTGACCAGAATTCGCCGGTTGATGCGCGTATTGGTGTCGCCGAAGTCGGGCAGTTAGGCTTTTTTGCCCGACGCTGGATGTCCGATTACCTCGGATTGCTCCAGCCCGATGTGTCGGCGATGTTGCGGCGCGGTGATCTATATAGCTGGTTAGTGGATTATGCGCCGGATTATCTGGTGTTCCAACGCTTTCGTGGCGCGGGGTTAGTGCTGTACAACTTCTACATTCAGGAAGATGCCTGGTTCAACGCCAACTATCAGCGGGTCGCTGAATTTGACGACCCACGCTATCCGGCTGGGCCGGTCACGGTATTCCAGCGAATGACCTCGATCACATCGCCCTCAACCGTTCCAATCGGTGCCGACTTTGGCGGCCTGCGACTGACGGGCTATGCATTAGATCAATCCATGAGGAGTAGCATTCGCATCCGCCTCGACTGGCAGGTCGTGGGTTCGCTGCCGGAGAAACTCCACATCGCCGTCAAAGGATTAGGCATCGCGGGCAGCAACCCCGGCTTTGATGGCGATTATGATACGACTCACTGGGCGGGGACATTCTCCACCTGGCACGGCTTTGTCTTGCCGTCTGCTTCCCAGGCCGGCGATTATCCACTGCTGGTCGCCATCAGTGAAACCGGAAGCACGGTGTTTCTCGAGCAACGCATCGGCAGCATGAGCCTGGTGGAAGGGCAATAAGTGGTACTCCGGCCTACGGTTTGGAGTAGCTGTTCTGTCAGGATTCCAGTACCTCAGATTCGCCGAAGTCGTTCGGCACGGAAGTTGGGCGTTGTCGGCCTCGTCAGCGGTGTTATAATCGCTCCCGACTTCACAATGGATCGAGATTGTACGTATGGAATTCCCACTCTTAGCACTGGTGCTGCTGCTCGGCCTCGGCGCATACTGGGCGATGGTCGTTTTCCCCAAGCAGCGCGATTTCACCAAGCGCCAGAAATATGTCCGTTCGCTGGCTGCGGGAGACGAAGTGGTCACCTATGGTGGTATCGTTGGCAAAGTGATTTCAATTGAATCCGATAAGGGCATCGCTCTGGTCGAGATTGCTGACGGTATTGTGGTTCGCCTGGTGACAGCGGCGCTAATTCAACCTTATGATCCGGCTGAATTCGCCCGCGCGGCTCGCGCCGGTATGGAAGAAGAGCAGGCGCAGCCAGGGTCGTAAGGTCTGGGATGGAGAGAGTCCATTCCGTTAATGAGAAAGGTACGTTTATGGCGGGCCACATTCGTTGGCTGATTGTTATTGTGCTGCTGGCGATTTTTGCGGTGTGGGTAGCTTTGCCCAACACCAGTTGGATCAATGTGGCACTTTCCTGTTACGACGGTGACAAAGAGATGCCGCAGCAAGGTATCCACCTGGATTTCAACGATGACTGTCGTGAAGACTTCATGTTGAATGTCAAGCAGAGCTTCGGCCTGGACATCATCGGTGGTTTGCGGGTGCTGATGCAAGCCGATTTGCCGGCTGGTTCATTTACGGTCGAAAACCTGAGCGAGGCGTCCAACAACGTTGCCCGTCGCGTCAATGCGCTGGGTGTCGGTGAAGCGACTGTTCAGGTGCAAGGTACAAATCGCATTCTGGTAGAACTTCCCGGTGTGACCAATCCGCAGGAAGCGGTAGAGATCATCCAGAAGACTGCTCTGTTGGAGTTTGTAGATTTCACGGGACTGGCCGATAGTCAGCGTTATGTTGGGCGTCGCATCATCACCGATGAACAGGTTCGAATCGAACAGAGTCGTGATGTCGTTGCAACAGAGGCGACGGCTGAGGCCACCCCTGCTGGCGATGGAACTACGGCTGCGCAAGATACGCCTTTACTGGAGCCTGGTCTGCCCAACCCTAATACAGGACAACCTTTCCGTACTGTCATGACTGGTGCGGGATTGCAGGCGGCTTCAGCGGGTCTTGACGAGCAGGGGCGATGGATCATTCGATTTGAGTTGACAACGGCTGGCGGGCAACTGTTTGGCCCGTTCACCGAGAGCGCGATTAATCAGCCGATGGCGATTGTGCTGGATGGTGAAGTCCTGTCCGCGCCGACGATTCAAGCGAAACTCGAAACCGGGGGCATCATCACAGGTGACTTTACTGAAGATGAAGCCAAAACGCTAGCATTGCAGCTACGTTCTGGTGCGCTGCCCATTCCGCTGCGAGTCATCAGCAGCGAAACGGTGGGCGCGACGCTGGGACAGGAGTCGGTGAATCTCAGCATCCGCGCTGGCATCATCGGTGTCATCATCATCCTGGCCTTCATGCTGATTAACTATCGTGTTCCGGGAATCGCTGCCAGCCTGGCACTATTGATGTTTATCCTGCTCAACCTGGCAGTCTTCAAACTCATCCCCGTCACGCTGACCTTGCCGGCCATCGTTGGTTTTCTGATCTCGATTGGCAGCGCGGTGGACGGTAACATTCTGATCTTTGAGCGCATCCGAGAGGAGTTGCGCCGTGGCAAGAGCATCGATGATGCCGTCACCGAAGGCTTTGCGCTGGCGTGGTCTTCCATTCGCGACTCGAACTTCTCGACCATTCTGATCAGCGGTGTCCTGTTCCTGTTCGGGCAGACACCCGGTGCCAGCGTCGTCAGCGGCTTTGCCGTCACGCTGGCGCTTGGGATGATGCTCAACCTGTTCACGGCGATCATCGTGACACGCACGTTCCTGAATGTGCTGATATGGCTGCTGCGCCGACCTGTCCAGGAACGCGCCTGGCTGATGGGGATCTAATCATGTATAGCATTGTCCAAAAACGCCGCTGGTATTATATCTTTTCCCTGGCGATCATCATCCCAGGGCTGATTTTGGTGGTATACACCCTGTTGACGACTGGCTCCGCTTTCCGTCTC
>JALHNT010000004.1:42661-172596 GCA_022843385.1 Anaerolineae bacterium
GTCTCGGTATCGATTTCGAAGGCGGCAGCATCTATGAGCTGACATTCACTCAGGCTGGCGCAACCGAGGCCAATATTCGCGCCGTCTTCGCCCAGTTTGGCGACGAAAACACCGTCATCCAGAGTCTGGGCGCACCGGAACAATATCGCTGGTCGGTGCGCGCATCGTTCCACGATGAGGCTGAGAAGCGTCAATTGCTCGATAATCTGAATGCGTTGGCACCGCTGGACCGAGCTGCATCACGGGATGAAAATGTCTCGGCAACCGTTGGTCAGGAAGTCTCGCGGGCAGCTTTCTTTGCGGTGATCGTCGCGTCTGGCATTGTGACGACGTTTATCGTCCTTGCTTTCCGACAGGTGCCCGATGCCTTCCGTTATGGCGTCTGTGCCATCATCGCTATGCTCCATGATGTGCTGATTGTCGTGGCAGTGCAGTCGCTCATGAGCATCCTCTTCAACTGGGAAGTGGATGCCCTGTTCCTCACCGCGACTCTGATGGTGGTGGGTTTCTCGATTCAGGACACCATCGTTCTGTTCGACCGCATCCGCGAGAATATTCCCAAGCATCTGGGTGAACCGTATGAGACCATCGTCAACCGCAGTATTCTGGAGACCATCCATCGTTCGCTGACGACCCAGATCAACGTCTTCTTCGTCATGATCGCGATCATGCTCTTCGGCGGTGAAAGCATCCGCCAGTTTGTGTTTGTCTTGTTCATCGGTCTATTGACCGGTTCTTATTCGTCGATCTTCATCGCGGTGCCGCTGCTGGTGTCGTGGGAGAAGGGCGAGTTTCCCTTCAGCTTTGCCCGGCGCAAGACTGATGAACTGGTAGAAGCCGATGCGCGCCCTGGTTTTTGATGGTCAGCTCCATCTCGATAATGTGCCTGACCCTTCTCCATCAGAAGGGCAGGTGCTCCTCAAACTCCGCCGCGCTGGCATCTGCAACACCGACTTGGAGCTGATGGCCGGGATGTACGGCTTCTCCGGCATTCTCGGTCATGAGTTCGTGGCTGAAGTGGTGAGCCCTCCTTCCGATCTGGTAGGGCAGCGGGTCGTGGGCGAAATCAGCGTGGTGTGTGGTTACTGTGATTTTTGTCTGCGTGGCATCCCCAGCCAGTGTCGCAACCGCGACACCGTTGGCATTCGCCGCTATCCCGGTGCCTTTGCCGATTACCTGGCGCTGCCGCTGCGCAATCTCCATGTTGTTCCCGATTCAGTGAGTGATGATGCGGCAGTGTTCGTCGAGCCGTTGGCCGCAGCGCTTCAGGTGACAGAAGCCGTCCACATCTCGCCGCGCGACCGGGTGATTGTACTGGGAGTCGGCAAGCTGGGGATGCTGGTGGCACAGGTGTTGAAGCTGACTGGCGCAGAAGTCATCGGCGTGGTGCGGCGCGAGAAGCAGGCGCGTTTGCTCGCCAGTTGGGGTATTCAGGCGGCTGACATCAATGATTTACCCGATCAGCAGGCGGCAGTTGTGGTCGATGTGACCGGGCAGGCGCAGGGATTTGCCGACGCGCTGCGATTGGTTCAGTCACGGGGAGTGATTGTCCTCAAGAGTACCTATCATGGATTGCCAGCGGCAGATCTGACCCAGGTGGCGGTGCGCGAGATTCGAGTGGTCGGCAGTCGGTGTGGACCATTCGACGCGGCGCTGCGCCTGCTGCGGCTCAATCTGGTCGATGTCGAGCCGCTCATTGATGCCCGTTATCCATTTGATGACGCGCTGACCGCGATGGATACTGCGGCTCAACCCGGTGCGATGAAAGTGCTGCTGGACTTCTAACGTATCGCCATCGGGATGGTGAAGGCAAAGGTCGAACCATTGCCCTGTTCACTTTCCAGCGTGATTTGTCCGCCGTGCGCCTGCACGATCTGGCGGGCGATGGCTAATCCTAATCCCGTCCCCTGTGCGATTCCGGCCGTATCAGATACCCGATAGAACTTCTCGAACATGTGCTTCTGATTTTCTTTCGAGATCCCGTAGCCAGTGTCGCGCACAGCGATCTGGATGAAGGCTTGATCTTCGTGGTTGGTGATGGGGCGGGTGGTGACGAAAATCTGCCCATTCTCACGGTTGTATTTGATGGCGTTGGTCAACAGATTGAGCAGGACCTGCTTGACCTTGCCGCGATCAGCATTGGCGGTGTAGACCGGGCATTGCATTTCGATGGTCACGCCCTTGTCATTGGCCTGCTGGATGACGACATCGATGCTTTCCTGGATCAGTTTATTCAGGTCATAGCGGCTCATGTCGAGCCGGGTACGCCCGGATTCCAGCCGCGCCAGATCGAGGAAGTCGCTGGCGAGGCGGCTGAGTCGTTCGGTCTCGCCGTGCATGGTCTGAACGATGTCCTTGCGTTTCGCCTCCGGCAGTTCCGGACGGAGCAGCAGCACCGTGCTGGCTTTGAGTGCGGCCAGCGGCGTCCGCAATTCATGAACCATCTCGGCGATGAAATCACTCTGCTGGAACAGGCGAGCATTCTCAATGGCGACGGCAGCCTGACTTGCCAGTGTGTTCAGGATATTGATGTCGCTCTCGCTCCACCGTTCGCTGCCAATCTTATTGATGCCTTCCAGCACGCCGATCACCTTCTGATGCGTTCGCAGCGGCACCGCCAGGATGCTGCGTGTTTTGAACTCAATCGTGTCATCAACCTTGTTGCTCCACGACGGCTCCTTAGTGACATCGTCGATCACGCGCGGTTCGCCATGCAGCGCCACCCAACCGGCAATCCCCTGACCTTTGGGGATGATGATTTCTTCCATGTAGCGCGGGTCCATGTTGGACGCGATCTCGAAGCGCAGGTCGCCGGTGGAGGGATCAATCAGCATGATCGACGCGGCTTCGGTATTGGTCAGCTCTTTGGCAGCTGAAATGATTTTTTTCAGCAGCGACTTGAGGTCGAGCGTGGAATTCAACTGCTGGCTGATTTCGATGAGCCGCTGATAGCGCGCCACCATCGAAAGTTCTTCCTGCTGGAATGCGGATGTCATGCCACTGTCTCCATCTGATGAATGATCTCCGGCAAAACTTCGGCTGCATCCGCGTGGATGACGACATCCGCCCGGTTATCGAGGTGGGTGGGCTGTAGATTGACGATGACGAGCTTCGCCCCATTCTTCATTGCCAGTAACGGTAAGTCGGATGCCGGCGCGACTTCCAGTGACGACCCGATGATAATCATGATGTCCGCCTTGCGGCAGGCATCCTGCGCCCCCATGAACTGCTGCACTGGAAGCTGCTCACCGAAGAGGATGACGTTTGGTTTGATCGGGCTGCCACACTCGGCACAGCGCGGCATCTGGCGATCCTGAAGAAATTTGTCGAGCAGCGCTTCACCAGGGTAGGTCTTGAAGCAGTGAATGCAGGTGGCTTCGCGCAGATGCCCGTGCAGCTCGAAGACTGTATTGCTGCCGGCACGAGTGTGCAGCATGTCGATATTCTGGGTGATGATCGCTCTCAGCTTGCCCGCTGCTTCGAGGGTCGCCAGCGCGTGATGCGCCGGGTTGGGTTTAGCCTGGGCGGTCAATTTCGCCAGCGGATAAATCCAGTTATAGAACGCCTGGGGGTTCTGTTTGAAACCATAGATGCTGGCGATTTTCATCGCATCGACGTTCTCCCACATCCCTGACTCAGGGCTGCGGAAGTCCGGTATGCCGGATGGTGTGCTGATCCCAGCACCGGTGAAGGCCACAGCATACTGGGCTTTGGCAATCATTTCGGCTGCGTGATGAATCTTGGGATTCGACATAAGTGACTACCAGCAGCGGTCTCTTAAGAGGGTACTTCACTTCCCGCAATTTGTTTGACACGCACACTCAGATCATCCGCCAGTTTCAGGATCTGGGTTGAAATCGGAGCAGTGGGCTGCGAGACCACAATCGGGCTGGCGGTGCGCACCGCCTGGAATAAAGGTTCATGGGCGGCAGCGATGATGGCTCGCAGTTCATGACCCAGAGTGTGTTCAATCTCATGCCAGGGGATCTGTTGGGTGGTTTGCACCCGATTGACGACCACGATATGAATGCGATTCCCGCTCATCGCCGTTGGGTCGAATTCCTGCAACATCTCGCGCGCCAGGCTCAGGCAAACCGGATTGGCTTCAACGACCAGCACCAGCAAGTCAAGGTCGCGCTGTAAACGGCTGTTGAGGGCATTCAGGCCGCTGCCCAGATCGAGGATGACAGGCGAACCCATTGAGCGGAGACTGCGTATGACCGCCGGCGCGGCATCTGTTGCGAAGTTGAGTTGCATCTCTTTGGCGCGACTGGATGACAACAGAGCGCGAAAACCCGATTGGTGGGTGACCAGCTCGCCTTCGATCAGGGATGCGCGGATTTCGTTCACCGGCTTGCTCAGGACATTTGCCATGCCCGGTGATTGTGCCTGACCGATCATCAACCCCAGACTGCCGCTGCCCAGCCGGAAATCAGCGATAATCGGTTTCTCGCCCTTCATCTGATAGGCAGCCGCCAGATTGAGCGCCAGGGTTGTCGTCCCCACGCCGCCCTTCGCCCCCAGCAAACCAATCACTGCGCCGCGGCTGGGTTCCTGCTTGCGGTTATTGCTGCTGCGGGAAAGGACATTCTTCACCCGCGACGCCAGTTCGGATGGGTGAGTCGGCTTGGTCAGATAATCATCCGCACCGGCTTCGAAACCAGCGACTTTATCATCGACCATCGTCTTGGCAGTGAACATGATGATCGGGATCGAGCGCGTATCCACGTTGGCGCGTAGACGGCGACAGACCTCATAGCCATCCATGTCTGGCATCATCACATCCAGGATGACCAGGCTGGGATGTTCGTTGGCTGCTTTCGTGATTGCCTGCCCACCAGAGTTGGCCGCGACGACTTCGTAGCCATGCCGCTGCAACATCAGGCCGATCAGTTTCAGGCTATCCAGATCATCGTCAACGATTAAGATTTTTTCGCTCATCGGTTATGCCAAACGACGTATAGGGAAGATATTATCGAGTGAAAACAGTCTATCATGAAAGAAACAGAGGCGCAAGTTAAGGGCTTAACGATTTGTAATGTCTAACTTTAGGGTGAGTATTGACGGTTGAATCGGCCTCGTGCTATACTTTTCTCGTAAATTCCATCCCACAACAACTGTGATGGGGAAGAGTAGAACGAGTCTATAGCGCCAGAGAATGCAGGTCACCGGCTGAAAGCCTGCTCGCGTACTTCGTTTGAACGTCACCCCGGAGTTGCCTGGCTGAATCGTCAGTAAGTCAGGCCGGGTCTGCCCGTTAACGCTAACGAGCGCCTCAGCACCCTGTTGAGGAAGCAAGGTGGTACCACGGAAACAACCCCCTCCGTCCTTGTTTGATGGACGACAGGGGGTTTTTGTTGAATGAGGTACAACATGCCCAATCCAATGCCCAAGAATTTCCCTTTTGCCGAGGCTGAAAGCCGCCTCTACGACTGGTGGGAGCAGAACGGCTGGTTTAAGCCGGAAAGCGCCCCGCCGGATGCCGAGCCGTTCACCATCAGCATCCCTCCGCCCAACATCACCGGTGCGCTTCACACCGGTCATGCTCTGTTTGCCACTCTGGAAGACCTGATGATCCGTTACGAACGGATGCGCGGTAAGGCGGCGCTCTGGGTTCCCGGCGCTGACCATGCCGGCATCGCCACCCAGCTTCAGGTCGAAAAGATGCTGCGCGATGAAGGCACCAGCCGCCATGACATCGGACGTGAGGAATTCCTCGCCCGCACCTGGGCCTGGAAAGAGAAATATGGCGGCACCATCACGCGCCAGCTTCGGCGCATGGGGGCGAGCTGTGACTGGGATCGGGAACGCTTCACCCTTGACGAAGGGCTATCCCGCGCGGTGCAGGAGGTTTTCGTCCGGTTGTACGAGCAGGGGTTGATCTATCGCGGCCCGCGTCTGGTGAACTGGAGTCCGGGTCTGCAAACCGCTGTGTCTGATCTGGAGGTGGAGCGCGAAGAAGAAGAGGGCAAGCTCTACTACTTCAATTATCCGATTGAAGGCGGCGCGGCTTTGCCAGTGGCGACCACCCGCCCGGAGACGATCCTGGGTGATACCGCCGTGTGCGTCCATCCCGATGATCCGCGCTATAAGCATCTCATCGGCAAGACCGCTTATGTCCCAATCCTGAACCGCCCGATTCCTGTGATCGCCGACGAGTACGTGGATCGGGAGTTCGGCACCGGTGCGCTGAAGATCACGCCTGCCCATGACTTCAACGATTACGAGATCGGCAAGAAGCACAATTTGCAGTTCATCAACATCCTGAATAAAGACGCCACCCTGAACGAGAATGCCGGGCGCTATCAGGGGTTGGATCGCTTCGTCTGCCGCGAACACTTGTGGAAAGACATGGAAGCTGCCGGCATGACCATCAAGGTTGCAGCTCATACCCTGGTTGTGCCGCGTACTCAGCGCGGTGGCGAGGTGGTCGAACCGCTGCTCAGTACCCAGTGGTTTGTGAAGATTCAACCACTAGCCGAAAAAGCCATTGCAGCGGTGCGCGACGGACGTATCAAGATCGTGCCGGAGCGTTTCGAGAAGATTTACTTTCACTGGCTGGAGAATATCGAAGATTGGTGCGTCAGCCGTCAGTTGTGGTGGGGGCATCGCATCCCGGCCTGGTATCGCGGCGAGGAAGTGTATGTGGGGCGCAGTGTGCCTCCCGGTGACGGCTGGGTGGCGGAAGAAGATGTGCTGGATACCTGGTTCAGCAGCGGTTTGTGGCCGTTCAGCACGCTGGGCTGGCCGCAAGAGACGGCTGATCTGAAGCGCTACTATCCCACCTCGGTGATGGAAACCGGCTACGACATCCTCTTCTTCTGGGTGGCGCGCATGATTATGCTCGGCCTGTGGTTCACCGATGAAGCGCCTTTCCACACGGTGTACCTGCATGGACTGATTCGGGATAAGTTTGGGCGCAAGATCAGCAAGACGCTCGGCAATGCGATTGATCCACTGGAACTTGTCGATCAATTTGGCGCGGACCCGCTGCGTTTCACCCTGGTGACCAGTGGCACACCCGGCAATGACATCAATCTCGACAGCGAGAAAGTGGAAGCCAACTGGCGTTTCGTCAACAAAATCTGGCAGATGACCAACTTCGTCATCAGCAATCTGGGCGATGCGCCGCCGCTGGGTGCGCCGCCAGTCGCCGAGCTTGATCTGCCTTCGCGCTGGATTTTGAGCCGCCTCAACCGGCTGATCGCCAATGTTCAGTATCTCTTCGACACCTATCAGTATGGCGAGGCGGGCCGGCAGATCTATGATTTCCTGTGGTCAGAATTTGCGGACTGGACTATCGAGATCAGCAAGTACCCCCTTTATGAAGGTGATGAACGAACCAAAACCCTGACGCGCCAGACGCTGCGCCATGTGATGGATACCGGCCTGCGGCTGCTGCACCCCTTCATGCCGTTTGTGACCGAGGAACTCTGGCGCTATCTGCCACACGAGGGGGGAGCGCTCATCCTGGCATCGTGGCCGGTGTCTGACCCCGCGTATATCAATGACCGGGCGGAGACCGAGATGCTGACGCTGATCGATCTGGTGCGCGGCGTGCGTAACGTTCGGGCGGAATACAATGTCGATCCCGCCCGCAAAATCACGGCTATTGTGGCTGCCGGGAGCTATCAGGCGACACTGGAGAAGTACAGCTACATGTTTGCCCGCCTGTGCAATGTGGCTCAGACGACGCTGCTGCCTGCCGGTGCGCCCGCCCCGGATGAAGCGGCATCCGTTGTGGCGAGCGATGTCACCCTGTATCTGCCGCTGGCCGGTCTGGTGGATGTGGCGGCGGAGTGTGAGCGTCTGACCAAAGAGCAGGGTAAATTGCAGGAGCAAATCCAGCGCTCGGAGTCGATGCTGGGTAACGAGCAGTTTGTGGCGCGGGCGAAAGCCGAAATCGTCGAGCGCGAACGGAGTAAGCTGGCAGAATTGCAGGCCAGCGCAAACCAGATTGCCGAACGGTTGAAGACGCTCTGTCCCTAGCCTGCTCAGTTAAAGATGTCGGGCGACCTTCACTGTGAGGGTCGCCCTTTTCGTTTAATGATCGTGCTTATCCAGCGCTAACGTTCTGTTCTTTCTTGAGCTGGATGAAGATCGACCGACCGGCCTCTTGTGCTGCCTGCCGAACTTCCATGTCGGCATCATGTTCCACGATATGTCTCAAGGCATCGAGCGCTTCGACATCTGGCAGCAACGATAATTCCGTGATGGCTTTCAGGCGTACATCACGGTTCTTATCCTGGAGGCGAGCGATGTGGAAAGCGACAATGCGTTTTACTGAGCTGGTCATCATGCACCTGCCCGAATGGCCTAATGACGGACACGAATTCAAGTATCAGACCGATTATAACGGCAATCGAACCATTTAAACGATAAGATTGCAGTCCTGGTCGTCAATCGTTACGATAAGGGCAGCATCCCATTGTTAGGAGAACTGCCATGCTGATTGCATTGATTTATATTCATGTTAAACCCGAATGCCTTGATGCGTTCATTGAGGCTACCCGCGATAATGTGCTCAACAGCATCCAGGAATCCGGTATTGCCCGGTTTGACTTCATCCAGCAGCAGGATGATCCCACGCGCTTCACCCTCATCGAAGCCTATCGTGATGATGATGCGCCGGCCCGCCATCGTGAGACCGCCCATTACCAACGCTGGCGTGACACCGTGGTGGATATGATGGCTGAACCTCGTCACGGGGTCAAGTATACAAATTTGTTACCCGATGATGCGGGTTGGGGGTAGGGCGATGCGTTTTGAATTTGCCACCGCCACGCGCATCCTGTTCGGGCCGGGTGTACTGAAGGAACTGGGCGGACTGATCCGCCATTATGGGGTGCATCCGCTGGTTGTCACGGGGTCTAATCCGCGCCGTGCCGAACCCTTGCTGGATGTATTGAAATCTCAACAGCTTGAATCGGTCGTATATCCGGTATCGGGTGAGCCGAGCATCGATACGGCCCGTGACGGCGTTCGTCTGGCACAAGCGCAGGGCTGTGATGTCGTGATCGGATTTGGCGGTGGCAGCGTAATGGATACGGCCAAAGCTGTCGCCGCGCTGCTGACCAATCCGGGTGATCCACTCGACTATCTGGAAGTCATCGGCAAGGGACAACCCATCCGCCAGCAATCGCTGCCGCTCATCACCATCCCGACCACGGCCGGGACCGGTTCAGAAGTGACCAGCAACGCTGTGTTGTATTCGCCGGAGCATCGCGTCAAGGTTAGCCTGCGGAGTCCGTTGATGCTCGCCCGTCTGGCAGTGGTTGATCCGCTGCTCACGCACAGTTCACCGCCGGATGTGACGGCGCAGAGTGGGTTGGATGCGCTAACACAGGTGATCGAGCCGTATGTCTCGAACAAGGCCAATCCGCTGACCGATGCGATTTGTCTGGATGGGATGCGGCGGGCGACCTGGGCGCTTCCGCGTGCCTATGAGCAACCGGAAGATGGCGCGGCGCGTGAAAGCATGGCGCTGGTCAGTCTGTATGGTGGCATGGCGCTGTCGAATGCCAAGTTGGGCGCGGTGCATGGCTTTGCCGGGCCATTCGGCGGGATGTTTGATGCGCCGCACGGAGCGATCTGTGCGCGGCTGCTGCCGTTTGTCATGCAGGCCAATGTCCAGGCCTTGCGTGAACGCGACGCGGAGAGCGCCTACCTGCCGCGTTACCAGACGGTGGCGCACATCCTGACGGGCGATGCCCAGGCCCAGCCGGAGGACAGCGCCCCATGGTTGCAGCGTCTCAGCGAACAATTACAGGTGCCGCCGCTGCACACCTATGGCTTGCGCGAGTCGGACTTCGACACGCTCATCGAAAAGGCGGCGGTCGCCAGCTCGATGCAGGGCAATCCCATCAAGCTGACCAGTAATGAGCTGCGCAGCATCCTGACCGCAGCATATTAGAGACGATTGGAGCTTCGGCTGGAGTGGGGCTATAATCAGAATGAGATATCGCCCGTTCAGGCGATAGCGAGGGAAGACGATGGAAATCTTTGGTGTTGGCGGAACCGAACTGATCGCCATTCTGATCATCATGCTGGTTGTTGCTGGCCCTAAACGCATGATTCAGTGGGCCTACATTCTGGGGACCTATACCGCCAAATTGCGGGCGATGTGGGCCGAGACCATGACTTATGTCGAGAAGGAATTCAAGCAGGCTGGCATGGATGTCGAACTGCCCAAGACGCCACCCACACGCGGCAGCCTGAACAAGACCCTGAACGAACAGGTGCAGAAAATCGCCGCGCCAGTGACCAAGCCGGTGCAGGATACGCTGAACGAGGCGTCTTCCGAATTGAAACAGATCAAGACACAGGCGACGTTGACAGAAGCGCGCACGCCTTCTGGTTCAACCAATGGCAAATCCGATCTGGGTACCTGGTCGGCGGGCCCCGGTAAGGACGAGCAATCCTCATCTGGCTAAGTGTTGATTGGGGGGAAAATATGTACAAACGATTCTGTGTGGTTGCATTATGGGTGGCGCTGCTGCTGATGTCAGGGGTGGTCGTGGCGCAGGACGCAGCACCGATTATTCCGGCGGTAGCCTGTGACGAACCGGGCAACCTGACCATGTGGGTGTGGGACGAGAATTGGGCGCGCGTCATCGGCGACGCCATCGAGCTTTGGAAAGCCGAGTACTGCCCCGGCGCGGAAGTGGATTTGCAAGTCCAGCCCTGGCAGCAGTACTGGGATTTGCTCAAGACCAACGCCGCCGGTGGCAATCTGCCAGATGTCTTCAATATGTCGCAGGATCGTTTCTTCTTCTATGCCTCCAACGATGTGCTGCTTGACCTTCAGCCCTATCTCGATGCGGCTGAGATTAGCACCGATGTCTGGGGATCAGGCATGATTGACCCCTACCGCTGGGGCGATGACGGCGATCTGTTTGCGGCACCGGTCAACTGGGATACTATCGCGATCTTCTACAACAAGGATATGTTCGATGCGGCGGGCATTCCTCATCCCAGTGCGACCTGGGACTGGAACGGTTTTGAGAATGCTGCCGCTGCCCTGACCGATGTTGCCAAAGATCAATTTGGTGCGGCCGTCTATACCGAATATCAGTCCGGCTATCCCAACTGGATTGCCTCGACTGGCATCCCGCCGATTGTCGGCGCGGGGCGGACTCAGTGTACCCTGACGCAGCAGGGCAGCCTCGATGCGCTCAACTTCCTCAAAGAGATGTACGATCAGGGGTACATGCCCAGTGTATCGCTGATGGGTGGTGCTTCGGCTGATGATGCCTTTAATTTCTGGCTGGCGGGCAAGGTGGCGATGGTGTCGGCTGGTTCATGGAAGCTGCCGGTTGCCATCGAAGAAGCCACTTTCAACTGGGACATCGTGAACCTGCCCAACAATCCGAACACCGGACGCAGTCGTTCCATCATTCACTCAGTCGGTTATGTGGCATCCGCCCGCAGCGCCAACCCGGATCTGGCGGCCAATCTGATCCTGTTCCTGAGCAGCGATGAAGGCCAGCGTTTCTTTGCCGACGCCGGCGGTGTTGCTCCGGCGAACCCGGCTTTGCAGCAGCAGTGGATCGACTCGTTCGGGCAAACCGACCTGAACATTCAGGCGTTCGTTGATGCCACTCAGGACTCGCAAGGCGTGACGGTCTTCGATGAGATCTGGAACACCATCAACACCGAGATCGTCGTCAACCTCTTCGATCTGGGGATGAGCGTTGACGAAGCCACCGCACAGGCGTGTGCGATAGTCGAGACCGAACTCGCCAAGCAGCGACCGTAATCACAAAGAGGAGCGTAACCACGCTCCTCTTTTAATTCCGTTTGTATAGCAATGAACCAAAAATCTGCGCCTCTTCTGGTCAGAATGCTGGGTCAGACACCCCTGTCCCGTCGTCGGGCGTTATGGGGTCTCGCCCTGGTCGCGCCGAATGTCCTGGGGCTGATGTTCTTCTTCGGTATCCCGGTCATCTCCGCTTTTGCCACTGCGTTTCAGGATTGGAATGGCCTGCGCCCGCCGACCGATGTCGGGCTGGCGAATTTTCAGCGGTTAGCCCAGGACCCGGCCTTCTGGCAAGCGTTTGGCAATACCCTTAAACTGCTGGTGGTGGTCATCCCGGTGGGGTTAATCAGTTCATTAGGCGTGGCGCTGCTCCTCAACCAGCGCCTTCCAGGTCGCTCCCTGTTTCGCGCGATTTACTTTCTCCCAGTTGTCACTTCAACGGTGGCCGCTTCAGTGGTCTGGACGTGGATTTTTCAGCCGCGTTACGGGTTGGTGGGGAACCTGCTCGCGCCTTTCGGCCTGCGCGATGTCGGCTGGCTGACACGGCCTGACCTGGTGCTGATCCCGATTGCGGCGGTGATGATCTGGCAGCGCATCGGCTTCGATATGGTGTTGTTCCTGGCCGGTCTGCAAAACATCCCACGCACGCTATATGAGGCTGCCATCATCGACGGGGCTAGTCGTTGGCAACGCTTTCGTTATGTCACGCTGCCGCTGCTCTCGCCAACGACCTTTCTGGTGCTGGTCCTGGCGACTATCAACGGCTTTCTGGCCTTCGATCAGGTCTACATCATGACCGCCCGCACCACACGCGGTGGGGTGGGGGGCAGCGCCACGACCCTGACCTATTTCTTGTATGACAGCGGCTTCATCCGTTCCCAGTTTGGTTATGCCTCGGCCGTCGCGCTGGCGCTGTTCCTGGTTATCCTGCTGTTCACGGTCGTACAATTGCGGATGCAACGCCGCTGGGTTTACTACGAAGGCCAAACGCCATGAACACGACTCAGCCGCCGCTGCCTTTCTCCAACCTGCCAACGCCCTACAAAGCTCTGACGTTGCTGATCGTGGTGGTGGGTGCGCTCACGATGGTGCTGCCGTTCGTGTGGATGGCTTCGACGGCCTGCAAGCCATCGGATGCGCTGACCACGCTGCCCATTCAATGGCTGCCGCAGAACCCGGTGTGTCTGGAGAATTTCCAGGAACTCTTGCAAACCTCACCGACTTTTGGTCGTTATCTGCTGAATTCAGCCCTGGTCACGGTGGGGCGCACTCTCGGTCAACTGGTGATTTGTTCGCTGGCGGCCTATGGATTCGCCCGCTTTCGCTTTCCGGGCCGTAGCCTGTTATTCGCGCTCTGTCTAGGGCTGCTGATGGTGCCGTTTCAGGCCATCCTCATCCCGGAATACTTCCTGATCCAACGCCTCGGCTGGCTGAACACCTTTGCTGCGGTCATCATCCCCGGTATGTTCAGCGCCTTTGCTTTGTTCCTGCTGCGTCAGGCTTTTCTGCAAATCCCGCTTGAACTGGAAGAATCGGCCATGCTCGATGGCGCGAACCCGTTGCAAGTCCTGTGGTTTGTCGTGCTGCCACTGTCTATACCGGCGCTGGCGGCCTTCGGCGTCATCACGGTGCAGGCCGCCTGGAACGATTTTCTCTTCCCTCTGGTGGCAGCCAACACGCCAGAGACGCGGGTGGTGACCATCGGCATCGCCTTGCTGCAAGGCGAACGCAACACGCCCTGGAATATCCTGATGATGGGATCGCTGCTGGCGACGCTGCCTATGCTCATCATGTTCATCCTGCTACAACGCTACTTTATCGAAGGTGTTTCTCAGACCGGGTTATCCCGTTGAGGATTCGCTCAGTCCAACTCTGATCGCCTGTGCCATTTGCTGCGCCCGCGCCGGCGCATCGCCAATATACTGACTGGCATCCAGCAGTTGAAGCACACGCTCTGTTGGTATCCAGCGCGTAAGGCGTTCATCCGCCGCCAACCGTTCGCGCAGCGGATTGGTCTGCCCCTGGCGCAGGGCATCCCAGGCGGCCAGGCTGTGTTCACGGATCACTTCATGCAAAACCTGCCGGTCGCCGCCGGCTCGCGCCGCCACCATCAACACTCGTTCCGTCGCGGCGAACACGCCATAGGTGTTCAGATTGCGCTCAATAGCCTGCTCATCCAGTCGCAGGCCAGCCACGATGCGCTGGGTGCGCGTGAGCAGTTCGTCAGCAGTCAGAAAAGCTTCGGCCAGGATGATGCGCCGGTTGGCCGAGTCGTCCAGCGTTCGTTCGAGTAGATTATGGGCGGCGTTATCCCAGGCCACACGGGGCAGGGCAGCCAGATAGCGCGCCAGACTATCCAGGTTCTCGGCATTGATCGGGTTGCGCTTGAAGGGCATGGCCGATGACCCGACCTGCGACTTGCCGAAGGGTTCTGACCACTCGCCAAACGGCGGTGATTGCAACAGGCGTAGGTCAAAAGCGAAGCGATAGATGGAAAGCCCCAGCCCGGACAGCCCATTCAGCATGTCCCAGTCCTGACGGCGGGGATACGTCTGGGTGGCGATCAAGGCCGGTTCCAACCCCAGCGCCGCCATGATCCGCGCTTCGAGGTCGTGTGGTGTCAACGCTGTGCCACTCAATAACTCCTGATATGAAGCGGCTGTCCCAACCGCACCTTTGAAACCTTTGCCCCTCAGCCCATCACGAAGCTGTTGGAGCGTCTGATAATCCTGCCATAAATCCTGTGCATAGCCCGCCAGCCGGTAGCCGACGGTGGTGGGTTCCGCCGGTTGCAAATGCGTGAAAGCCATGCACACATGATCGGCTTCACGCTCGATCAACCCGGCCAGCGTCATCAACAGCGTTCGTAGCCCAGCCAGCAGGCGGTCAGTCGCCTCATCCATCCGCAGCACTTCGGCATTGTCTTCGATGTCCATGCTGGTCGCGCCCAGATGGATGATGCCGCCGCCAATCGGACACTGTTCGGCATAAGTTCGCACCTCGGCCATCAGATCGTGATGGATTTCCTGCTCAATTGTGTGAGCGCGTTCCAGATCAATGGCATCCTGGTGGGCGCGCAGGTCATCAACCTGTTCTGCTTTCACCAATCCCGCCGCCAGTTCCGCTTCCGCCAGCGCCACCCAGATGCGCCGCCATAACCGCCTCCGGTAATGCTCTGACCAGATGTGGCGCATCTCAGCGGAGGCATAGCGCCATGTGAAAGGACTCAGAAAGGTTTCGTGGGTGAAAGATTCGGTCATGTCGGGTATCCTTCTGTGCTGATGGACTGGACACATGGTAGCATTGACTGATGACGATTGGCAGAGTGCTGCCAGGGTCAAGACAGGAGAACAGCGTTTCATGGATGAATCGGTAGCCTATGCCTTGCTTGAAGCCGGGGCCGTTGTCTTTCAACCGGATCGCCCGGTCACCTTCAAGTCTGGCTTGAAGTCGCCTGTCTATGTCGATAACCGTCGTCTGCCCTTTCATCCGCCGCAGTGGTCGGTCATCATCCAGGCGTTTCAGCAGGTGATTCAGCAGCACCAACTGCGCTATGATGTCCTGGCTGGCATCGAGGCTGGCGGTATCCCGCACAGCGCCGCGCTCGGCTTCAGTCTGCAACAGCCCTCGGTCTTTGTCCGCAAGCAGCCCAAAGAGCATGGCACGCGCAGCCGCATCGAAGGTGGTGCTGTTCAGGGGAAAACGGTGCTGCTGATCGAAGATATGGTGACGACCGGCGGCAGCAGCCTGGCCGGGGTGGAGGCGCTGCGGGCGGAGGGGGCCGTCGTGACGGACTGTCTGACGATTGTGACCTATGGTTTTGCCCAGCCCGCCTTTGAAAAATTGAATGTCCATCTGTATCCTTTAACCACATTCGCTACCATCCTCGCCGTCACCGAAGCCACCGGACGCTTCCCGGCGCAGGATGTGGCATCGGTTCGCGAATGGCTGCTTGACCCCCAGGCGTGGTCTAATCAACAGGGATCGAGTCTTTCATGAGTGCTATCGAAAAGTATCATCAGCGCGTCGAACAATCCAATTCGCTCGTCTGCGTCGGGCTGGATAGTGACATGCGCTACATGCCGCGTCAGTTTCGGGATGATCCATTCCCGCAGTTCGCCTTCAACCGCTGGGTGATCGATGAGACCCATCACTATGTCAGCGCCTACAAACCCAACACCGCCTTTTATGAGGCGCGGGGCGATCGCGGCATGAGTGAGTTGAAGATGACGATTGACTATCTCCATGAACGCCATCCGGCCATCTTCACCATCTGCGATGCCAAACGCGCCGACATCGGCTCCAGCAACGCCGGCTATGTCGAGGCGATCTATGACTGGCTGGGTTTTGACGCGGTGACCCTGAACCCCTATCTGGGCAAGAGCGCCTTGCAGCCGTTTCTCGAACGAACTGACAAATGCTCGATCATCCTGTGCCGCACCTCCAACCCTGGTGCCCGTGAATTGCAGGATCTGGAAGTCGAAGGCAAACCGTTGTGGCAAATCGTCGCTGAACGGGTGGCACAGGAATGGAACACCAGCGGCAATTGTATGCTGGTGGTCGGCGCGACGTATCCGCCGGAGCTTCAACGGGTGCGCGAAGTGGTTGGCGATATGCCGCTGCTCGTGCCTGGGGTGGGGGCACAGGGTGCCAACCTGAAGCGGGCGGTTGAGGTGGGCATGAATGCAGCCCGGCGTGGGGTCATCATCAACTCGTCGCGCAGCATCATTTTCGCCGATGATCCGACGCTTGCGACCCGCCGCCTACGGGATGAAATCAATCAGTATCGGGCTGGCTGAACAGGGGATAATCATGGCTGATGAGCGTTTTCTGGTGACCGGTGCGCTGGGGTGCATCGGTGCCTGGGTGGTACGCAATCTGATACAGGAAGACGTGCCGGTTGTGGTTTATGACCTCGGCAGCGATCTGGCTCGTCTGCGCCTGATCCTGAGCGAGGAGGCGTTGGCGCGGGTGCAGTTCATCAAAGGTGATGTGACCGATCTGGCACAGCTAGAGGCCGCCCTCAAAGACAACGGCATCAACCGCATCATTCATCTGGCCGGTTTACAGGTTCCCGCCTGTAAAGCTGATCCCTCGCTGGGGGCGCGGGTCAACGTGGTTGGCACCGTCAATCTGTTTGAGGCGGCTAAACGCGCCGGTATCCGTCATCTGACCTATGCCAGCAGCATCGCCGTCTACGGTCAGAGCGAGGAATATCCCGACGGTGCGCTGGCGCATGACGCCGTGCCGCGCCCGCGCACTCACTATGGCGTGTATAAGCAGGCCAACGAAGGCACCGCTCGCATCTACTGGTTGGACGACGGTGTTTCCAGCATCGGACTACGTCCTTACATCGTCTACGGGCCGGGGCGCGACCAGGGCATGACCTCAGCGCCAACCAAAGCCATGCTGGCGGCTGCGGCGGGAAAACCCTATCACATTCCCTTCGGCGGACGTTCCGATTATCAATTTGTCGATGACACCGCCCACATCTTCCTGCGCGCAGCCCGTGCCGATTTCTCTGGCGCGGAGGTATTTAACTTTCGCGGCAGTGTGGTCACGATGGGCGAAATCGTGAGCGCGATTGAGACGGTTGCGCCGGCCAGCAAAGGCACCATCACCTTTGATGACAAAGGGCTGCCGTTCCCGGAAGAGATGGATGATGCGCCGATCCGTAAGGCGTTGGGCGACCTTCCCCAGACGCCCCTGGCACAGGGGGTGGCGCAGACCATGCACATTTTCCAGCAGGCGTTGGCCGATGGACAGATTGCGGCAAGTGTTTAGCTGAGATTAGCTGAACATTAATGCTTTGTGGGAAAAGATTAACTTCGCGTTATGATTTCTGCCCAGTATCCTGGTTCCCCTAAGGACAGCACGAATATGAAAAAACTGATTGTTCTGATGATGGTGGTTGTTTTGGCACTCAGCGTCTCGGTGAGTGCTGCCCAGATGACGTCGGTGGGCGATGGCGAAGGGCGGGTTGATATTGTCGCCTGGCCAGGTTACATCGAACGCGGCGATACCGATCCCAATTTTGACTGGGTGACGAGCTTTGAAGAAGAGACCGGCTGCATGGTCAACGTCAAGACCGCTGCCACCTCGGACGAGATGGTCGCCCTGATGAACGAAGGCGTCTTTGATCTGGTGACCGCTTCGGGCGATGCCAGCCTGCGCCTCATCTACGGCGGTCGGGTACAGGCCATCAATCCAGAGCTGATCCCCAGTTGGAGTACAGTTGACGAACGCCTCCAGAATGCTCCCTGGCATACTGTTGATGTTGATGGTGATGGCACGGTTGAGCATTATGGCACGCCGTATCAATGGGGTCCCAACGTGTTGATGTACAACACCGAGGTCTTCACAGAAGCACCGACCAGTTGGAGCGTCGTGTTTGAAGAACAAACTCTGCCTGATGGTCAGTCGAATGCCCAGCGCGTCCAGGCTTATGACGGCCCCATCCACATCGCTGATGCGGCGCAGTACCTGATGTATCACAATCCCGAACTAGGCATCACCGACCCGTATTCGCTCGATCAGGCTCAGTTTGCTGCTGCCCTTGATCTCCTGCGCCAGCAGCGTGAACTGGTCGCCCGTTACTGGCATGATGCCTTCGTTCAGATCGATGACTTCACCAACGAAGGGATCGTCGCTTCTGGTTCCTGGCCGTTCCAGGTCAATCTGCTCAAGGCCAACGGGCAGCCCATCGCCAGCACCATTCCGGTTGAAGGTGCGACTGGCTGGGCCGATACCACCATGATGCATGTCAATGCGCCGCATCCGAACTGCGCTTACAAGTGGCTGGAGCATTCGCTCAGCCTCAAACTCCAGGGCGATCTGGCCGCCTGGTTCGGTTCAGTTCCAGCGGTTCCGGCGGCCTGCGAAGGGAATGCGCTCTTGGGCGATGAAGGCTGCGCTACCAATGGTTTTGAAAACTTTGAGAAGATCCGCTTCTGGCGTACACCAACCGTTGAATGCGGCGATGATCGCGGCGCGGTTTGTATCCCCTATTATGAGTGGGTCACCAATTACATTGCGGTGATTGGCGGGCGGTAAGTGTCTATGGGAGGCATGAGAACATGCTCGTGCCTCTCATTCAAAATAGTTGATGACTTCAGGACGCCGACAGGGTAGGTGATGCGGCGTCCAATTGATTCTGATGAGGCACATGATGAGCTATAAACTGTGGATTGATGGTCGCTGGGTGGACTCCAACGGCGGCAAGCCGATGTCGGTTGAAGACCCAGCAACGGGTAAGCCGATTGCCGATGTGGTCGATGCCAGCCGTACTGATGTTGATGCGGCGGTGCAGGCTGCCCATCGTGCGTTTTATGATGGCCGCTGGTCGAAGCTCACTCCGGCGGAACGGTCACTGGCGATCTGGAAACTGGCGGATCTGTTGGATGCCCGTAAAGAGGATTTCGCCAAAGTTGAATCAGAAAACACCGGCAAACCCTATCAACTGGTCAGCCTGGGCGGGGACATGCCGTTTGCCGTAGATAACTTGCGCTTCTTTGCAGCAGCGGCGCGCGACACGCATGGCTATTCCTCCGGCGAATACATGAAGGGCTATACCTCCATCTATCGCCGTGAGCCGGTTGGTGTCGTCGGTCAGATTACACCCTGGAATTACCCGTTGATGATGGCAGTGTGGAAGATTGGCCCGGCGTTGGCGGCGGGATGCACCATCGTCCTGAAACCAGCACCGACCACACCCTTGACCACACTCATGCTGGCGGAACTCATTCAGGAAGCGGGTATTCCGGATGGCGTCGTCAACATCGTGACCGGAGGCAATGATGTCGGTCAGGCATTGGTCGAACATCCCGATGTGCGCCTGGTGAGCCTGACGGGTTCGACTGGCACAGGCAAGAAGATCATGCGGACGGCAGCCGATACCCTCAAACGGGTGCATCTCGAACTGGGCGGCAAAGCGCCCTTCATTGTCTTTGATGATGTCGATGTCGAGGCAATTGCCGGGACTGCGGCTTTCACCAGCACTGTCAATACCGGCCAGGATTGTACGGCTGCGACGCGCGTCTATGTCGAAGCCAGCCGTGCCAACCACGCGGTTGAAGCCATTGTTGAAGCGATGCGTGCCGTCAAGATTGGTCGCCCTTATGATGATGGCGTCCAGATGGGGCCGCTGATTTCGGGCATTCAGCGCGAACGGGTGATGGGTTTCGTGGATCGGGCGAAGGCCAGCGGCGCACAAATCCTGACCGGTGGCAGCGTCCCGAAGGATTTCAGCGATGGCTACTTCTATGAACCCACCGTCATCGTTGACGCCGATCAGAAAGCCGAAATCATCCAGAGCGAAGTCTTTGGCCCGGTTCTGACCATCAGCACCTTCAAGGGTGAGGCGGAAGCGATCAGCCTCGGCAACGATGTGAACTACGGTCTGGCTGCCTCAGTCTGGACGCGCGATATTGGCCGGGCCATGCGCATCGCGTCGCAGCTCGAGTTTGGCACGGTCTGGATCAACGACCACATCCCGCTGACGTCAGAGACGCCGCACGGTGGCTTCAAACAATCGGGCATGGGCAAAGACCTGTCTGCCGAAGCCGTTTCGGATTACAAGATTACCAAGCATGTCATGGTCAAGAACGGCTAACCTCATGCCGAATCAATCCGTAGCGGTTCGGCTGACCGATGTCTGTCGCTTTTTCGGCGATGTCAAAGCGGTTGACCTTGTGAACCTCGATATATACGATGGCGAGTTCTTTTCCTTGCTCGGTCCTTCGGGATCGGGCAAGACCACCTGTTTGCGTCTGATCGCTGGCTTTGAGCAGCCAACTTCCGGCAGCATCCAGTTGCACGGCGACGAAGTGGCTGGCGTCCCACCCTACGAGCGCGATGTCAACACCGTCTTCCAGGATTACGCCCTTTTCCCCCATATGACCGTCGGCGACAATGTGGCCTATGGATTGATGATAAAGAAAGTGCCAAAGGCCGAACGGCAGAAGCGGGTAGCAGAGATGCTGGATATGGTGCGGTTGTCCGGTATGGAAGGCCGTCGCCCAACCCAGCTCTCCGGCGGGCAGCGCCAGCGTGTCGCTCTGGCGCGGGCGCTTATCAATCATCCCCGTGTGCTGCTGCTCGATGAGCCGTTAGGCGCGCTCGATCTCAAGCTGCGGCAGCAGATGCAGATCGAACTGAAAGCGATTCAGCAGCGCGTTGGCATCACCTTCATCTTTGTCACCCATGACCAGGAAGAAGCCCTGACCATGAGCGACCGGCTGGCAGTGTTCAATCACGGCAAGATTGAGCAGATCGGCACTCCAGCCGATGTCTACGAGCGCCCGTCAACCGGTTTTGTCGCTGGCTTCGTTGGCACATCCAACCTCATCAGCGGCGCGGTTGCCAAACGCCTGCTCGGTTCAGAGCAGACTGTCTCCATCCGACCGGAGAAAATTCGCATCCTCGCGCCGGATGCCCCTGTCAGCGATGACCTGTGCGCGGCTTCGGGTAGCGTGCGCGACGTGGTCTATCTGGGTGTCAACACCCGCTATCTGGTTGAACTGGAAGGCGGCGGCGATCTGACCGTCATCCAGCAGAATTTGGAAGCAACCTCGATGGATGTGCTGTCGGCGCGCGGCAGCCGCGTTAAGCTGGTGTGGAATAAGTCCAGCAACCGTCCGGTCATGGCAGGGGAGGGCTGACGGGATGACCGCCGTACCCGTTCCCCAACCGTCCGGCTTCCGTCGGGCTGCCACCTTTCTCTATCAGCGCCCCAATCTTTCCCTCCTGCTCTTGTTAGCGCTGCCGCTGTTGTGGCTGGGCGTGTTCTACCTCGGCTCACTGCTGGCGCTGCTGACCCAGAGCTTCTTTCGTCTGGATGGCTTCACTGGGCGCATTGTGCGCGAGTTCGGACTCTCGACCTATCAGGAGCTGCTGCGCCCCTCCAACACCGACATCATCGCCCGTACCTTCATCATGGCAGCGGTAGTGACGGTGGTTTGCGCGGTGCTGGCCTTCCCGCTGGCCTACTACATGGCGCGTTACGCCAGCTATCGCATTCGTGGCTTGCTCTATCTGGCTGTGCTGCTGCCGCTGTGGTCGAGCTACCTGGTGCGCGTCTATACCTGGAAGATTGTGCTGGCGCAGGAAGGCATCCTCACCTGGGCTTTCAACATCTGCGGGCTGGGCTGGTTGCTGGATGCCATCCTCAGTATTCCCGGCATTGGCGGGCCATCGCTGTCGATTTCCTTTCTCGGCATGTTCATCGTCTTCGTGTACATCTGGCTGCCCTACATGATCCTGCCCATCAACGCCGCGCTGGAGCGAGTCCCCAAGTCGGTGATTGAGGCGTCGAGCGATCTGGGGGCGCCGCCCGGCTATACCTTCCGCCATGTTATCCTGCCGCTGGCTTTTCCTGGCGTGGTGGCGGGGTCGATCTTCACCTTCTCGCTGACGCTGGGCGATTACATCATCCCCGGCGTGATCGGCAACTCGAGCTTCTTCATCGGTCAGGTAGTCTTCACCCAGCAGGGTACGGCTGGCAACATCCCGCTGGCGGCGGCTTTCACCGTGGTGCCAATCGTCATCATGGGCGTCTATCTGCTGCTTGCCAAACGATGGGGGGCGTTCGATGCGCTCTGAGACTTCCACCCGCCGTGATGACGGCACACCGCGCGCCTCGCTGCCCCTCAAAGTGGCGACGGGCTGTGTGCTGTTCTTCCTGCATTTCCCCATCCTCGTCATTGTTCTGTACGCCTTCACTACTGAAGAAGCGTCATTCACGTTTCCGCCTCCCGGATTGACGACGCAATGGTTCGGCGAAATTCTCTCGCGCCAGGATTTCTGGGACGCCCTCGGCCTGTCGCTGGTGGTGGCTGCGGTGGCGACACTGGCCGCGCTCATCATGGGGACGCTGCTGGCGCTGGCGCTCTATCGCAGCAGTTTCTTCGGGCGCGACGCCATCACGCTGATGGTCATCCTGCCGATTGCGCTGCCCGGCATTGTCACCGGCATTGCGCTGCGTTCCGCCCTCAGCCTGACCGGATTGAACTTCACTTTCTGGACAATAGTCATCGGTCACGCCACCTTCTGCATCGTCACGGTCTACAACAATGTCGTGGCGCGGCTGCGGCGTACCGCCCACTCCCAGGTCGAAGCCTCGATGGATTTGGGCGCTTCCACCTGGCAAACCTTCCGCTACGTCATCCTGCCCAACATCGCCACCTCACTGCTGGCTGGCGGGATGCTGGCCTTCGCCCTCTCATTCGATGAAGTCATCGTCACCACCTTCACTGCCGGTCAGCAGCAGACGCTCCCCATCTGGATTCTCAGCCAGCTCACCCGTCCCCGCGACCGTCCGGTGACCAATGTGGCGGCGTTGTTCGTGATCGCGGCGACGTTTATCCCTATCCTGTTGGCCTATCGCTTCACCAATGAATCGCGGGACTGATATGACCTATGTGATCGGCGTCGATGGCGGGGGCAGCAACGTCCGGGTGGTGGTGGTCACACCCGATCTGCGGATCATCGCCGAGAGTCAGGCTGGCACGGCCAACCCCAATGTGGCCGGGCGCGAACAGGCGGCGGCCACCATTCAGGCAGCGCTGCGTCAGGCGCTCGAACCGGCCGGACTATCCCCATCCGACATCGCGGCTGCCGGGTTGGGCATCGGCGGGGCGGAGCCGTCCCATTCAGCCGAGTGGGTGCGCTCCGTCGCCAGGGTCGTTCTGCCCACATCCCGGCTCGTCGTCAGCCATGACAGCGAGATCGCCCTGGTCGGGGCGCATGGCGAACGGCGCGGCATCCTCATCCTCTCCGGCACTGGCAGCCTCTCCTGTGGCGTCGGCGCAGCGGGGGAATTCCATCTGATCGGCGGCAAGGGCTACCGCCTGAGCGACGAGGGCAGCGGTTACTGGATAGGCATGGAAGGGCTGCGCGCCGCCACCCGTGATCTGGAAGGGCGCGGACGTCGCACCGCCCTGACCCCCCTCATCCTGACCCAGCTTGAACTGGCTGGCGAAGGCGATCTGGTGCCCTGGCTCTATCACAGCGGCCAGACCCGCGTCCGCGAGATTGCGGCGCTGGCGCGGCTGGTGCTGGCACAGGCCGAGCAGGGTGATTGGGTGGCGCTGGATATTGTCGAACGGGCGTCGGCTGAACTGGCGCTGCTGCTCCGCGCCATCCAGCACCGTCTGCACATGGAGCCGCTGCCCATCGCCTTCGCCGGCAGCCTGCTCACCCATCCCACGCCGGTAAGCCGCCAACTCTGCGCCCGCATCGGCCTGGCGGATATCCCGCCGCAGCGCCATCCGCCCACCCTCGGCGCGGCCATCCTCGCCCTGAACGCGCTGGACTGACCTCCCTCAACCGGTGTGCCGACATAGAACAACACTGCCCGAAATCGAACGGGTCGTTGCCATCCCCTGCGAAATATGATATGACCAAATAAAGAGAATGACTTTCTGATGAGGCTAATCCATGATGGATGTCCGTAAACCTTCATCGCTTGATCTGCTGCCCAAACCCTTCGACTGGATACCGATTCCTGCCGGACAGGTGAAGCTGGTCAACACTTGGGATAGTGACTATCCAACCTATGTCGGCAACATAGACGAGAAAAAGTCGTTCACAGTCGCCGCCTTCTCGATTGCCAAATACCCCTTAACCAATGACCAGTTCCGGTTATTCGTAGACGCAAAGGGCTATGAGGATAAGCAGTGGTGGACACAGGCTGGCTGGGGAACTCGCCAGAAAAGGCAGTGGACTGAACCGCGCTACTGGCAGGACGCGAAATGGAACGATGGAGATTCCCCGGTGGTCGGTGTATCTTGGTATGAAGCACAGGCTTACTGCCGCTGGTTGAGCGCCCTCACGGGTGAGTCGATTACGCTGCCCACTGAGCAGCAGTGGCAGCGGGCCGCCCAGGGCGATGACGGGCGAGCCTATCCCTGGGGTAGTGAGTGGGATGGCACACGCTGCAATAACTCAGTCAGACCACAAAGCAGCGAACGCACTTCAAAGATCACCCACTATGAAGGCAAAGGCGACAGCCCCTTCAAAGTGGTGGATATGAGTGGAAATGTGTCGGAATGGTGTCTGAATGACTATGGTAGTGGTGACACGGATGAAGAAGGAACGGAACATCGGGTGTTGCGGGGTGGTTCATGGTTTGACCTCCATTCAGGTCGGTTTAAGTGCGACGACCGCTACTGGGACTTTCCCTATCGCAGGAACGATGATGGGGGCTTCCGTCTTGCCCTCTCTTAATGGTGTTCTGATTTTCAGATTTCTGAGTTTCTGGAATCCTGAACGCGAACGCAGGCAATGGCACATCCGCTATTTGTCCATGATTCCCCTGTATTTGCCTTTTCTAACCCTTCTCCTACCCAGCTAACCCGATTTCTCCCGTATTTAGGTTAACGAACTCGTCGCTTAAGTCGTACCTTTTGGTAACCCGTTCATCGAAAACCTGTGCTATGCTGATCTCAGCAGTGAGCGGATTCACGGATTGGTGGGACGATGTGGAACTTGGCAGATCACCTAAAAAACACGGTACAGAATGTTGTGAATCCGGTCGAAAATCATCAATTCCTCGTCAAAATTCGAGGAATTGAACCAGTTTTTTCTCTCAATAGCTCTGTGTTCTGTGGGTTTGAACCGAGTCAATCAGCAAATTCAGCAGCAACTCGGTCTGCTGATCGACGGCACGGGAGCGTGTCGCCATTGCACGTCAGTGGCTTTCCTCAGAGTTGCCGTCAAGATTCACAAATTGCAGTAAGGACTGATGCGAATCTGACGAATCTTGTGAATCAACACGCAGGAGTTCAAAGTGCTGCGGGCTAAGTTCAAAGTCAAAGACTCTGATTTCTCTCTGTGTCCTCTGTGACCTCTGTGGTTCAATTCTTCTTCTTGGCAGTGAGATTTTCACCAGTGCGAATATTTGTGCTATACTCGGATTTTCCGCAGCAGTGAGGGATTGCCCTGTGACATCGACCATCGGCCTGCAACGGCTGTTTCATCAGCGCATCGCTCACCCGCCATTCCAGCAGGCTGGCGAGGTGGTGGCCTGGCTGGGCGCGATGCAGGGGCAGGATTACGCCGGTACCAAATGGGCATTCGGCCTGCGGTTGCCCGGCAGCACCGAAGCGATGATCGAGCAGGCGATTGCCGACCAGCTCATCCTGCGGACATGGGCGCTGCGTGGAACGCTGCACTATGTCGCCCCAGCCGATATTCACTGGATTGTCGGGCTGATCGCGCCGCGTCAGATCGCGGGCAACGCCCTGCGTTACCGTCAGCTCGAACTGGATGAACCGACCCTCAACCGCGGCGTCGAACTGATTGGCCGGGCGCTTCAGGATGGTCATCACCTCACCCGCGATGAGGTGTTCGCGGCGCTTGAGTCGCAGGGCATCTCCACTGCCGGTCAGCGTGGCTTCTATCTGTTGCAGCGCGCTGGCCTGGAACGGCTCATCTATCAGGGCGAGATGCGCCGCAACGTCACCACCTTTCTCCTGCTGGGCGAGGGGAGTCCGCTGCCCAAAGACGAAGCGCTGGCACGGCTGGCCTCGCGCTACTTCCTCAGTCACGGCCCGGCGACCTTGAACGATTTCACGCACTGGTCAGGGCTGTTGATTTCCGAAGCGCGCGCCGGTCTGGAAGCGGTCAAATCGCAATTGGTCGAGCAGATGATGGACGGTCAATCGTACTGGATGTCACTCGACTCGCCCCGCCAACCGGAGCGCCGCCTGTTCTTGCTGCCCGGCTTTGATGAATATGTGTTGGGGTATCGGGATCGCAGCGCCGTGCTGGAGCCTCAGTTTGCCGACGCCATCTGTCCCGGCGGCAATGGGATGTTCATGTCCACCATCGTCATCGATGGGCGGATCGTTGGCACCTGGAAACGGACGCTAAAGAAGAAGACAGTCGAGATCGCGGTTGAACCCTTCAGGCCGCTATCAGCCGAAGAAGAGACATGGCTGCGAGAGGCTGCCCACCAATACGCCGACTTCCTCGGCCTGGGATTGGTTCTGTAGCGTCTCATAGGCAGCAAGTTAAGCGTCTTTTACCTCTGCAAGGGCTGAATTTTGTCGATTTCGATCCCAGATGGGGAGGCTCTAGAATGTCCAGACCTCATTTGACCATTCAGAATTCAGTCCCATATCCTCATTTTGAGGCTTCTAAGCAGACTTTTCGTGGCTAAAATCGCCCGAAATTCCTTAACTTGGTGCCTATGGGATTGGTTCTGTAGCGTCTCATCTGGCGAGGGCGCGGCTTATCTTTCGCGCTTTTGTAGCAGAAAGGTCGGCACCACCGAGCCACCCCCGGCGGTCACATTCAACAGCGCCACCGATGAGAGCCGCGTCAGGCAGCCGTGAACCGTGTGACCATCGAATACATACGGATTGGCATCGACAAAGCGCGGGCTGATGTCCAGCTTGCCATCGATATACGAGGGGAAGTCCTTGTAAATGACCTCGACTTTTTCCTGCACCACATACGAATTGTTGAGCGCCTGCTTGATCGTCTCGTTCCAGTCCTCCGCCGAGGCTTCCCAGCCGATGACGACGCCTTTGCCACCGTACTCATCATTGGGTTTCAGCACCAGCCGGTCACGATGCTCGGCGATGAATGGGATCAGATCGACTTCCTGACCGCGATACAGCGTCTTGCGCTCGGCCACCATGCGCGTCCAGGGGATGTGGGCGTGGATAGCGGCGTGCTGCTGGTCATCAAACAGGTGGGCGTTGCGCTCATCGCTCATGAAAGCCAGGCTGGCCTTCTTCGCCATCAGCTTGCAGCTAAACGAATTGGTCATATAAACATTGCCATCCTTGATGGCCTGGACAATCGGGTTATCCAGCCCCATCTGGTGGATCAGCTCGCTGCACAGCACCCGCTTGTAAATCATATCGATCTGGAAATCGCCCAGCCACAACCGGCCATGGTGATACTCCAGGTTGCGCGGATCAGCCAGGATGGCGTTCATCCCGTGCCGGTTGAAGAAGCGCCGGATGATCTCATGTTCGTTCAAGGTCGGAACATGACCCCAATCAACGATGGCGATGTTAGGCATTCCCGTGCCGCCCCATTCGCGGTAGCCGCGCATCAGGACGGCTAGCAGCTTGGTCATCAGGGGCATGGCCTGGACGGCGTAATACTTGAGGAAACGCTTCATCGGTTCTAGCGTCATGAACATCTCGGAGAGCGCGTCCTCGTAGCCCATGCCAGCCGGCGTCTCGGCATTGTATTCGACGAAGTACAGTTTGTGATCCTGGGTGATGTAGAACGAGTCCAGCCGCGCGGTTGTCCAGGGAACCGCGCCGCCCATATCCAGGCTGAACAACTGCTCCTCATACGACTCCAGATCAAGCTGGGCGCGATACTGCGGTTCGGCGAAGCAGGCCGAATGGGCGCGGGCGAAGGCGCTGAGGACGATCTCGGTTTCCGACTTGAGATACTGCCACTGTTCCGCCAGATAGAAGTGCGGGCGCAGCACGGTGCAAAGCGGGCGGTCACCGAAGTACAACCCCTGTGGGCGTAGTTTCCGGTACATATCGGCGCTGGCATCCGCCGCCAGCTCGTCGTTCAGCAGATCGTGGTAGCGCGCAATCGCGTCGACTGGCATGGGTTATTTTGCCCCTTTGCCTTCCGCCGTTTTCGCCAGTTTGCCCCAGAAGTAACGACTGCGGGTTTCTTCTTTGGATTTCGCCAGCCGGATGGTCATATCCGCCATGTGGGTCACCATCCAGTCGAAGTGACCTTTGCCCAGCGAATTCACATCCATATCCGGGGCCGGGTTCATGAAGTCAATCGCGTAAGGCACCTCGCCGCGAATGGCGAACTCGACCGTATTCATATCGTAGCCGAGCGCGTGCACCAGCGTCTTTGAGTCTTTCACCAGCCGTTCGTAGAGCGCCGGCGAGAAGTCATGCTCCTCGTGATACTTACGTTTCGACGGGTCGTACTTCATCACGTGGATGTCTTCCTGACCCAGGCACATGATGCGGGCATAATTGTCCCACTGGATGAATTCCTGTAAAACCATCGTCAGCAGGCCGCTCTCGTTGTAGCGCCAGATCAGTTCCGGGATCGAGTTGACGACGTAGACTTCTTTCCAGCCGCCACCGTGCGCGTCTTTCAAGACACAGGGCAGTCCCCCGACCTTATCGACCAGCACATTCCAGTCCATCGGATAGGTCAGGTTGCGCAGGCTCTCGTTGTGGACGATGCCAGGGACGTAATCCTTGTTGGGCAGGGCAACCGTGCGCGGCGAGACAACCCCCAGCTTATCGGCTAACGAGGCGTCGAAGAACTTGTCGTCCGCCGTCCACATGAACGGGTCATTGACGACCTTGACGCCTTGCAGTGCCGCATTCTTGAGATACGAACGATAGTAGGGGACTTCGTGCGAGATGCGGTCAACGATGACGCGGTACTCAACCATTTCGTTCATCATCGAGCCGCCAACCTTGACGTAGTCGGCGATCACGCCTTCGTCGCGCTTGTTGACTTCCTCAATGAACGCCGGCGGCCATGACCATTCTCGCCCGACGAACAAGCCAATCTTGAGTGTCTCTGTTGCCTTTTTGGTCGCCATGCTGCTGCCCTTACTGAAGCCGAATCCATCGAAACAGTATAACCATCAAATAGCGTTAACTGCCACTTAATCATGCCCGTTGATGTAGATGTTGAGCATCTTCTGCCAGTACGGCCAGTCATGCGACCAGCCATCCCATTCGCGCAGTGCATTGCCGATGCCCTTGCTCCACAGGATGCCGGAAAAATCGCGTGCATTCTGTATCAGACGATCATCGCGCCCGCTTGCCATGATGATGTCCACATGCCGAAGCTGACCCAACCGCCACTCGTTATGCTCATTGGCGATGAACTGCGCCGGGTTGTTGTAATAGACGTTGTCATCGGAGTAGCCATCGGTGAAGCTGCGAATATCATACAGCCCGCTCAGGCCGATGATCCGGTCAAATTTGTCCGGGTACTTCAACCCGATACTCATGGCATGGAACGCGCCAAAGCTCGCGCCCATCGTCATCAGGAAGGGATGATTGTTCTTCTGGGTGCTGAGGGGCAGCACTTCATTGACGACATAATTCAGATACTGCGTGTGCCGGTATCCCCGCGCACCGGGATGCGCCCGCCAGTTGTACCAGCTTTCAGCATCCACGCTGTCCACGCAGTACATTTGAAGCCAGCCCCGTTCCAGGTGTTCGCGCAGCGCACCCATCATCCCCCGATCTTCCCATTCATAGAACTTGCCTTTGGAGGTGGGGAAAACAATCGCCCGCGCGCCTGCATGACCGAAGATCAACAGTTCCATATCCCGGTTGAGCGATGGACTGTACCAGCGGTGGTGTTCACGATTCATATGACCTGCCGTTTAAGTGCTTTTGGATAAGGCTGTTTGAACTGCTGCGCTGGCGTTGATGAGCCCGGCTCCCTGATGTGACTGCGGGATGCCCTGCAATGGCGTAGCAGTGACGGTCAGAATAGCGCGGATTTCGGCGGGCGTCAAACGGGGATTCGCTTCCAGCATTTGGGCGATGACCGATGTGACAATCGGCGCGGCCACTGATGTGCCATCGACATGCTGATGATGCAGGTCGATGATTTTGTGTGCATGGAGTCGCTGCTGTAACCGTTGATAGACCGACTCGATATGCCCGTTTTGAATCTCTTCCGGCTGAAGCCCCAGATCGGCATGCCCTTCGATCAGCAGCCGGCGCAGGTGTTTTTCATCCGGCTGAGAGAGCAGGGGAGCCAGCCAGCGCGCTTCCCGATCGACCATCGAGTTCGGCATGATGGGCGAGGCAATCCAGGCCGCATTCGCCAGCAGTTCCGGCTTATGTAACCCATCATAGCCCGCGCCATAATTGTGGTGATAACTTTTCCATTCCTGACAATCGTGGCTGTTGTTGTCATCCACCCCACCGATGGTAATTCCTTCGGCGGCGCTGGCCGGTGGCAGGAGATAGTCGGCGTGACGATTGCCCGCCGCGACCACGACTGTGACTCCGGCCTGCACCAGCTTGCGAACCGTGCGGTGCAGCGGATGGTCAGGATCAGTGCTGACCTCGTCGCCCCCCACTGAGATATTGACGATGCGGATGTTGAGCCGCTGATGGGTATCGAACACCCAGCGCAGCCCACGCAGAATATCCGCTTCCTTGATGTGACCACGTGGTGTACTGACTTTGACCAGGATCAATTGGGCGCGGCTGGCAATCCCGCGATATTTTCCATCAGACTTCTTTCCGTCGCCACAGGCAATAACGCTGGTCATTTGTCCGTGCCAGCTCAGGTCGGTGATCTCGAAATCGCCAACCTGTTCAATGACATGCTGGGTCGATGCATCGACATGCATCAGGATGCGCCCGTGTAAATCTGGATGGGGATAGAAACCGGCGTCGATGAAGGCAATGCGCACATCTCGCCCGGTGTACTGGTGCAGTGCGCCCACCCGTTCCGGCGTCGGAAGCAGCGTCGCCGGGCCAGGTTGGAAGTGCGGATAGTTGGACGAAAAGAGTGGAATGGTCATGGCAAATTCAATAATGTGTCTCAGCCGCGATCAGCCGGATGTTACGATTCATTAAGGATGCTGTCCAGATTCAATCAGTGTGTGGCTTTTTCTTTCGGCGGCGCAACCGCCAGGAAATCGTTGGCGACGCGCGGCAGATAGCTGTCGAGCAACTCGTCAACCCGGTCCGCCGACTCAGACACCACAATGAAGCCAACGTGATTCAGTTTGTCGATGCGCCATACGATCTCCGGGTCGGTGTAGGCGCTGGTATCTGGGTGATCTTGCTTCGCCAGTGACACCAGCAGCCCGCCATACTCCGGGCGCGGTTGTGGCGGTTGATATTGCTGACCGCGAATGTGCGCGATTTCCAGCTTGGCCCATTCCGACCAGGGATTGACACCAGTGGCGTGTTCCAGCAGATCGGAAATATGCGCTCCGCCGACTCGCGCCGCAATCTCGAGGAAATAGAATTGACCATCATCCTTACCCTTGATGAACTCGGCATGCGTTACCCCGTAGTCCATCCCCAGCGCTTTGATGACCTCGATATTGAAGGCTTTCAGCGCAACAGCGTCATCCGAGTCTTGTGGCAGAATACGGGTGGTGAAGATACCGCCGCCATGATACACCTGAAATGGGGGTTCGCCGTAGCGTTGGGCGCTGGCATACACCACCTTTCCATCCCAGGTGAGCGAGTCTACGTGATACACCTCGCCAGGAATGAAATGCTCCAGCACGAATGTCGATTGCTCGTCGCCCAGCGTATCCAGCGTTCGCCACAATTCCTCTGAATCGTGTATCTTGCGGATGCCCATCGAGCTGGCCTGAGTGCGCGGTTTGAGTACCCAGGGCGCAGGGACGCGCCCCATATACTCGCGCAGCCGGTCATAATTCAGCACTGGTGTGAAAGCCGGGACACGGATGCCACCCGCTTCGGCTTTCATACGCATGGCGAGTTTGTCGCGGAAGAACTTGGTCTGGGTCTGGCCCATGCCCGGCAGCCGCAGATGTTCCCGCAGGGTAGCGACGTTCTCAACATCGTACTCATCCAGTGCGATGATCTGGTCAATCCACTGCCCACGATACAGATAGCTGATGGCGTTAATCATGTCCTGAATCTTGGTCAGGTCGGGCATCAGAAAGAATTCATCTATGCTTTCGCGCGGCCATTTCTCATTGGCAAGTTTCTCCTCCGTCAGGAACAGCACACGACAGCCTTCCTTTTTGGCCTGACGGATGAAGGCTTCGCCTTTGAAGTAACTGGAGATGATGAGCAGAGTAGGGGATTGAGCATCGGACATAATGGCTTCCCTCGCTTGGTGGGCAGGCTGGAACTGATTCGTTCAATCATAGCATCCAGCCGGGTTGTCCACAAAAATCTGGTATTGTCGGTACTTGGACCTGATAAACAGGTAAGAACAGGTAATATAACGGATCGTGTTACAATTTTTTCATTAATTTTCCCTGTGTTCAGACGTTTCCTGATCGCACGTGAAATCTACCTTCTGCCATTCAATCTATTGACAGCCGTTTCAATTCGTACTACACTATACGTTAGTTAATTTAATTAACTATTTTTTCTTCGCCGTGACTTCCTTCAACAAGTAACCGATTGGCTTTTGTATGACTGATGGGGTCGAAACGCGCCGCGAGACGGAAGCGCTGGCAATCCGTTTTGTGCGTGTCTTTGAAGCGATTCGCAAACAATTCGCCGAGTACCAGCCTGAGCGCAATCGCCGCGTTTTCAAAGAGTTGAATCTCAACCAGATCAAGGCATTGCATTTGCTGAAGCAGCGACCGGGCATGGTGCAGAAAGAATTGGCCGAGGCTTTGGAAGTCACACCCGCCGCCGTTTCTACCGCGATTCGACACCTGGAAAAACTCCACATGATCGAACGCCAGTCTGATCCGGCGGATGCTCGGCACATGCGCTTGTTTCTGGCGCCGGATACGGCTGAGATGGTGTCGCATATGAATGATGTCTGGCACCAAGCCATCGCTGACCTGTTGGGGAGTCTGCCCGTTGAAGAACAGCGCATGATTGTCGAAGCGCTGGAACGGGCGCTTGCGAATCGGGATCATTCAACCAGTGTGGAAGTCGATTGCGACTGAACACGCTATCGTGTCGGATTTAAGGGGAAGGAAATACAACGTGCAAGCACAAGCATCGCGACCCTGGAGCAGGCGCAAAGGGGAACCGAAACCACCATCCAATGGGGGTTTAGGGCGTGCCTTCGGTTATCTGAAAAGTCAGGGGCGTGTACCGTACATCGCCTACGCTGCGCTGCTTATCGCTACCATCGCCCAATTGGCTGTGCCGGAAATCACCCGTAACATGATTAATGCGGTGACCAATGGCTACCTCGCAAATACCATTCTCGAACGGGTTCCGGCGTTGGTATTGCCGGCAGTCACGGCTCAAATGAACACTACGGTCGATCAACTGCGAGCGAATCAGGCTAACGCCGAGACGCTCCTCATCAACGCAACGCTATTCTTGGTGTTGTTCTCGATCACGCGCGGTCTCTTTTCCTTTGTCCAGACCTATCTGGCGGAACGGATGTCGCAAGGGGCTGCCTTTGAGTTACGCAATGAAATCTTTTCCAAGATTCAGCGCTTATCATTCACCTACCACGACCAGAATCAGACCGGTCAACTGATGATCCGCGCGACGGATGATGTCGAGAAGGTGCGCTTGTTCATTGCTCAGGGCGCGATGCAGGCGGTTTCCGCACTTCTGCTGCTGGTGGTGACGCTCATCATCCTGCTGCTGACCAACTGGCAATTGACGCTGGTGGCGCTGCCCACGCTGCCGGTGGCGCTCGTCATCTTCATGATCTTTGGTGCCATCAGCCAGCCCCTCTTCGTGGCAGTGCAGCAGAAAATCTCGACTTTGAACACGGTCTTGCAAGAATCGCTGGCCGGGATCAAGGTGGTCAAGGCTTTTGTCCGCGAACCTTACGAACAGAAACGCTTTGATGCAGCCGCCAACGATGTGCTGGCGATGAGCCTAAAGGTGGCGCGCACTTTCACCTTCATCTTCCCCTTCGTCTTCCTCGTGGCTCAGTTGGGGCAGGCCGGCATCCTCTACTTTGGTGGTAACGACATCATTCGCGGCAACTTGCAAGTGGGCGATTACCAGAGTTTCAGCCTGTATCTGACCTTCATCTTCCTGCCACTGGCGCAGCTAGGGTTCATCATTTCGCAATTGGCGCAGGCGGCGGCCTCGTCTAACCGCATCTTTGAAATCCTGGATGCCCGCAACGACGTGACGGATAAATCCGATGCGATTGAACTACCGTCGATTCAAGGGCATGTCGAGTTCAAGGATGTCACGTTCCGCTATTTCGGAAGTTCGGAGCCGGTGCTGCGACAGGTCAGCTTTAGCGCTGAGCCAGGGCAAACGGTTGCATTGCTGGGTGCGACGGGCAGTGGCAAGACCACCATCATCAATCTGCTGCCCCGTTTCTATGATGTCAGCGAAGGCCATGTCCTGATCGACGGGCGTGATGTGCGCGATGTCACGCTGGACAGCCTGCGGAGTCAGATCGGTATCGTTCTACAGGAGACCAATCTCTTCAGCGGCAGCATCCGCGACAACATCGCCTTTGGTCGATCTGATGCTTCGATGGATGATGTGATCGCGGCGTCCAAAGCGGCGGCAGCGCACGACTTCATCGTCGGTTTTCCCGAAGGCTACGATACGCCGGTGGGTGAGCGCGGCACCACGCTTTCGGGCGGGCAGAAGCAGCGCATCGCTATCGCCCGCGCTCTGCTTTTGAATCCACGTCTCCTCATCCTGGATGACTCGACCAGCAGCGTCGATCTGGTGACGGAGTACCGCATTCAGAAAGCACTCGATAATCTGATGCGCGGACGCACCAGCTTTGTCATCGCTCAACGAATCAGTACGGTGCTGAACGCCGACCAGATCCTGGTCCTGGATAAGGGGCAGGTGGTGGCTTCGGGCAAGCACGAAGAGCTGATGGAACACAGCGCCATCTACGCCGAAATTTATCACTCGCAACTGGTTGGCGATGCCACCGTCGACGAGGAAGAAGCACTACTGGAAACACAGGGGGCATCGTAATCAACTATGATGGGTGGACTCGACGGCGCTCGCCGTCTGATGGAACGGGATACAATCAAGCCCAAAAATGTTGGGGCGACGCTGGCGCGTTTCTGGCCGTATTTTAAGTCACGCTGGTATGCGCTGGTCATCGTTGGCATCGTCATGGTCATCACCACCTGGACTCAGGTTGAAGGCATTCACCTGACCGGGCAGGCTTTTGACTGTTATGTTTTTCAGGAGAATCCGTTTGCCTCGATGATGGCTGCGGCGGGTGGCGCAGAAGCCCAGGCCACGCGCAACTGCACGATTGACTCAACCGATTACAGCCAGTTGACGCCAGAGCAGGCCACCGAAGCCAAGCTGGCCGGTCTGGGTCGCCTGGTGCTGACCGTGGTCGGCATCTTTGTGCTGGGTTCGCTGCTGCAAGGTGTGATGTTCCTGGTGATGTCGTGGGCCGGGCAAAATGCGCTGCGCGAAATTCGCATCGGCGTTTTTCGTCATGTGCACCGGCTCTCGCTCGGGTACTACGCGGAACATGAAGCCGGTGACATCATGAGTCGCTTTACCAGCGATTCAGAAACCATCCAGCAGGTGCTCAGTTTCGCGCTGGTCAGCGTCTTGAGCGGTGCTTTGCTCATCGTATGGATTATCGTCGAGATGCTGCAAGCCAATGTTCCCTACGCACTGCTCAGTCTGGTGGTCGTCCCTTTCATGGCCGTCGCCACCATCTGGTTCTCCAATCAGGCGCGCAAGGCCTTTCGCAAGAGCCGCATGGAGATGGGCAGCGTTAATGCCAACCTTCAGGAGAGCATTGCCGGTGTTCGTGAAGTCCAGGCTTTCAATCGTGAAGAAGAGAATATCGAAGAGTTCAAGCGCACCAACGCCGCCAACCGCGATGCCAATGTCCGCGCTGCCGCCTTCACCAGCGGTCTGACGCCGGTGCTGGAAGCGTTAGGTTATCTCGGATTGGGCATTGTCGTCGTCGTGGGAGGACTCTCGCTGCTGCGTAACGAGCCACTGTTCGGCACCAGCGTCATCACCATCGGCACCATCATCGCCTTCCTCGGCTATGTCCAGCAGTTCAACCGTCCGATTCAACAGATTGCGCTGCTGTGGGCCAATATCCAGAGCGCCATCGCTGGCGGCGAGCGCATCTTCAACCTGATGGATGTCGAGCCGGCAATTGTCGATAAACCTGACGCTCGTCCCATGCCGGCCATCGTCGGTCGAGTCGAGTTCAGTGGGGTGAGTGCTGAGTATAAGGTTGGCGAACCGGTGCTGAAAGGCATCGATCTGGTGGCTGAAGCAGGACAGACCATCGCTATCGTTGGGCCGACCGGCGCGGGCAAGACCACCATCATCAATCTGCTGCCACGCTTCTACGATGTGTCCGGTGGCGCTGTCAAAATCGACGGTGTGGATGTGCGTGATGTCACACTGTCGAGCCTGCGTAGCCAGATCGGCATTGTCTTGCAGGACAGCTTCCTGTTCTCTGATACCGTCATGAACAACATTCGCTATGGGCGCCTGGATGCGACCGATGAGGAAGTCATCGCAGCGGCCAAGCTGGTCGCGGCCGACTCGTTCATCGAACGGCTGCCGCAGGGTTATCAAACCATATTGGGAGAACGCGGCAGCGGCCTGAGCCAGGGACAGCGGCAGTTGATCTCCATCGCTCGCGTCGCGCTGATGAGTCCGCGCATCCTGATCCTGGATGAGGCCACCTCCAGCGTCGATACCCGAACCGAGCGCCTGATCCAGAAGGCTTTCGAGCATTTGCTGAAAGGGCGCACCAGCTTCGTCATCGCCCATCGCCTCAGCACCATCCGCAATGCCGATCAGGTGCTGGTGCTGAAAGATGGCCTGATCGTCGAGCGCGGCAATCATCATGAACTGCTGGCGCTGAAGGGTGCCTACTACGACCTCTACATGAGCCAGTTCCGCCGTGAAGAGGAGACTTCTGTTTCCACCAATGGCAGCAGTCAATCAACCGTGCTGGCACCCGCCACTGGCGATTAACCGATCAATCTGCTACTCTCAGTTGAGCCATAGAGGTTTTCTATGGCTCTTTGTTTTGTACGGATTGGATTGATGAAACGAAAATTAGTTGAGTGTGTCCCGAACTTCTCTGAAGGTCGCCGGTTGGATGTGGTGGCGAAGATCGTTGACTCGATTGCCGCTGTCCCTGGCGTCCTGCTGCTCGATCATTCGAGCGACACCGACCACAATCGTTCGGTAGTGACCTTTGCTGGCGAACCAGATGTGGTGCTGGAGGCGGCCTTTGCTGGGGTTCGCATAGCCGCTCAGCACATTGACCTCGATCACCATCAGGGTCAGCATCCCCGCATCGGCGCGGCGGATGTTGTCCCCTTTGTACCATTGGAAAATACCACGATGGCGGAGTGTGTCGATCTGGCGCGCCGCCTGGGACAGCGGGTAGGGGACGAACTGGCGATACCGGTCTATCTCTATGAAGAGGCCGCGCTGCGACCGGAACGGCAGCAGCTTGAAGCGCTTCGTCGCGGGGGTTATGAAGCGCTGCGTGAGCGAATCCTGACCGATCCTGCTGCTGTGCCGGATTACGGCCCGTCGCGTTTGCCCCCAGCCGGAGCCTGTGCCATCGGCGCTCGTCGTCCGCTGCTGGCCTTCAATGTGTATCTGACGACGCCAAATGTGGAGATCGCCAGGAAGATCGCCCGCACCATTCGCCAGTCATCAGGTGGATTTCGCTACCTCAAGGCGATGGGTGTACAGGTTGGTGGACTGGCGCAGGTGTCGATGAATTTCACGAATTTCGCCCGTACTCCTTTGCCACTGGTAGTCGAAACCATCCGGCGTGAGGCAGCCCGCTATGGTGTGGCGATTGACCACACGGAGATTATCGGACTGGTTCCACAGGCGGCTCTAGTCGAAGCGGCAGCCTGGTATCTACAATTGGCGGGCAACGCCGAATCTCGCGTGCTTGAAACCCAACTCAACCGCGCTCTACACGCATCGGAGCATCGATTTGACGACTCCCACTGACAAGCCCAGTGCCTGGTATCTGCTGACTCAATCGCCTGTCCGCATTCAACTGCTGCTCTTCCTCGTCCTGCGAACCGTGTTGAACACTGGCTTTCGCATGATCTATCCCTTCAAGCCGGCTATCGCGCGCGGCCTGGGGGTGGAGGAGAGCGCGATTGATCTGGCGGTGACGGCTCGTTCGACCCTCGGTCTGTTCAGCCCACTGATCGGAACAGTAGGGGATGTGCGCGGCAGGAAAGTCGCTATCCTGGCCGGGCTGTTGATTTTTGTGGGCGGGATGGCGCTGGTCTTTCTTCTGCCCAGTTACCCAACCGTGCTGCTGGCGATGATTGCCACCACCGCCAGCAAGGTTCTGATCGACCCCGCAGTTTATGCCTACCTGGCCGATCATGTGGATTACCGGCAGCGGGGGCTGGCAATTGGCATCACCGAGTTCGGCTGGTCCGGCGCATTTCTGTTGGGTATTCCGGTGGTCGGCTGGTTCATCGCCAATGCCGGCTGGTCGTCGCCATTTCTGGCGCTGTCAGTGGTTGGTGTAGGACTGTTGGCTCTGGTGTACTACAGCCTGCCAGCCGATACGCCCCATCATGAGGCGGGTCTTTCGGCGCTGCGCCGCGGTCTGGCACATATTCTGGGGAATCCGGCTGCTCTGGCGGGCGTGGCTGTCGGTGTCCTCATCAGTGCCAGTAACGAGATCGTCAACATTGTCTTTGGCCGCTGGATGGAAGGGGCGTTCGCCGTCCAGTTGCTTACACTGGCCGCGGCTTCCGCTGCCATCGGCGCATCGGAGTTGATTGGTGAAGGGCTGGTCGCCGGTCTGGTGGATCGCATCGGCAAGCGCCGCTCAGTCGCGCTGGGGCTGCTGATTTATGCCGGCGTCAGTCTGCTCCTGCCCGTCATCGGCGTCAACCAGGATGGCGCGATCCTCGGATTGTTCCTCTTCTATCTGGGCTTTGAATTCGCCCTGGTCGCTTCACTGCCACTGATGACCGAGCTGGCTCCCCAGGCGCGGGCGACGCTCATGGCCTCCAATGGCGCAGGGCACGCCCTCGGTCGTTTGCTGGGTTCACTGATCGGCCCGGCCTTGTTTGCCATAGGAAGCCTCGGCCTGAATGCGCTGATCGCCTGCATCCTGAACTTGGTGGCGTTGGCGCTGCTCCTGCTCTTCATTCGTGAGCAGCCGGCTGGCTGAAAGCGGTGCTGAAGAACGCGACCAACCGTTGATAGAGGATGCGCTTGTTCTCAGTGCGGTCAATGCCATGTCCTTCGTCGGCAAAGGTCAGCGTCTCATAGGCGATGCCGGCGTTGTCCAGCGCAAGCTTCACCTGATGCAGATTCTCCGGCGTCACATTTGGGTCGCGCAAGCCCTGGATAATCAGCAGCCGCCCCTTGATCTGGCTGACGAAGTTGATGGGCGAACGTTCGGCATATTTGCCCGGAATAGTCTCCGGTGTTCCGCCCAGCATCTCTTCGCTGTAAGGACGCAGATCAGGTCGGGTTGAGTAGTAATCCACCACCAGATCGGTCATGCCACAGATCGGCGCCGCTGCCGCGATGATCTCGCTGGGGAAGTGCGTGATGGCATGCCACGAGGAATAACCGCCATACGACGTCCCGGTGATGCCGACCTTGCCGCGCTGGGCGACGCCTTCCCGTATCAACGCTTCAATGCCGCAGTGAATATCCTCCTGCTCCAGTCCGCCCCAGCCTTCGGCCTTGATCGCCTCGGTGAAGGCCCGCCCGAGGCCGGTGCTGCCGCGATAATTCGGGTCGAGGACATCAAAGCCCTGTGACACCAGGTATTGAATCTGATCGTCAAACGCATCAGAACTGTGATAGGTCGGCCCGCCGTGTACGCAGACGATCAACCCTTGCGACGGTTGTCGTGTCCGGTACAGCCAGCCCTGAATATCCAGTTGATCGACACCCTTCCAGCGATAATCTTCTGCTGCGACCAGATCATCTGTGGATAGGTTCGTGCGGCTGGCAAGACCGGTCAGACTCTTGAAAGTGGCGGGTCGAGATTGGCTGAACTGTACCAGGTCGGTGATGTGCCGAGCGCTGGAGTAATGCCCAACCCAACGGTCATCATCCATCGGCGCAACCGGAAGCAAATCGCCCGCGATCGCCGGCAGGGGAGTCTCTGTTCCACGATGGGTATCCAGCAGCGAGGCGCGAACACGAGCCTGCACACTCTCCAGGATGACCGCTTGCTCGCTGCCAGGCGGAACATAGGCGCTTTCGATATGGCGTGACGGGTCGTCGATCAGCCAGCGCAACTCACGGTAATGCAGCGACCATACCCCCACGCGCCAGTGGGTATCCGCCTCGGCCAGGATCATCACCTGTTCACTGTTGGGGAACCAACTTCCGTACACTTTGAGGTGATCGCCGACGTTGACGATCTCCTCGTCATGCTGACCCTCGATGTCAACCATCCACAGTTGATAGCCTGATGGATCACGGTCTTTGCGATTGTAGAGGATGTGGGTTCCAGCGCGGTTCAGGGCAGGGCGGTGGTAGCAGCCTTTGGCCGGACGCGCCAGCGCCCGCCGCTCACCCGTCTCCAGATCATGGCGATAAACATAGGTGGGTTCGATCTCTTCCCCGGTCACCGGGTCAAGGTTGGCTCCGTAAATCAGCCATTTCTCATTCGGATGAAGTTGACCGCCGCGGATGAAGTAGTTCGGCTGGGCTTCGGTCAATGCGTGTAGTCTTCCGGGTAGGCTGAGTTCTACGCGAAAGAGTTGATTGCGCTCATCCCCATCATGATCCTGTGCCACAATCACGGCCTGGCTGTTGGGCGTCCAACTGATGAAGAGGGTATTCTGCGCTGTATCCGTCAATTGGACTGGTGAAGCGGAGCCGTCCAATGGTGCGGCAAAGACGTTGGCCGTTGCGCTCACCCCCCACCACGTCCAGGCGATCCAGCGCCGGTCTGGAGAAATGCCATAGCTCCATAACTTCGGTGCATTCAACAGGGCGTCCAGGTGGCTGTCAGGGGAAATACTCAGGTCTGACATATCTTCTACGCTCGCATCAATGCCGGGCTTCCCGTCGTCGTAATTGACGTCGCAGGGCATCAGGCGGGAAGATCGATAGCAGCACGCCAACGGCAATCAACAATCCACCGATCCAGAGATTGGTGGTGAAGGGTTCGCTCAACAGCAATACACCCAGCAAAGCCCCGACCAACGGTTGGGCAAAGAAGGTGAGCGACGCCACCGAGGCATCGATCAGGGCGAAGGCTCGATTCCACAACCACATCGCTCCGGCAGTCGAGACGATGCCCAGGTACAGAATGCCAAGAATCGTGCCGCCATCGATGACTCCGACAGAGCGCGAACCGAGTTCGATGGCCGAAGCAGGCATTGTGACAATCAGACCGCCGGCGAAGGCGATCAGCGTCACGATCAGAGTATCCAGCTTGCTGCTCACCATTCGTACCAGTACCGAGTACAGTCCCCAGGTGACAGCGGCGACAGCCAACGCGATGTTGCCGATGAAAGTGTCAGAGCCAAAGTCGGCGCGCGCCGGGTCGATAATGACGATGACGCCAATCGTCGCCAGCGCCACCGCTGCGATGCGCTGGGGCGTGAGCTTCTCTTTCAATAGCAATCCGGCGAATACCAGGATGAAGGCTGGCGAGGCGCTGGTCACCAGTGAGCCGTTGACCGCGTTCGAAAGATCGGTGCCGACGAATTGTGCGCCGACGCTGATGCCAAAGCCTAGCATACCTACACCCAGGAGTCGTATCCACTCCGAACGGGCAGGCATTTTCTGCCGCTGCATCACGGCAATCGCGCTCAATGTCAGCAGCCCCAGGATGAGGCGCAGGGTGAGCAGGCTGAAGGGTGGGATGACCTTCAGGACAACTTCCGAGACCACATACATGCCGCCCCAGATGGCGGCTGCCAGCAGGCCATAGACGATTCCACGTGCCAGATTGGATGACATTAAAGGACTCTTAAGGTACTTGACAATCATGCCTTGTCGGTTTTCTTAAGGCATGTTATTCTCTATTTCGACTTGCGGGCTGTATCAATTCACCAGAAGGACAAGCTGTGCATTTAGGTATCTCTTCCAGTGTTTTGATCTTCCACGCCGCATAGAATATCGGATTGTAGCCCAATCCACAATCAAAATGGAGAAGTTTATGAAGACCAAACGTTTCCTAGTTTTCGTCATGCTGATGGTTATGGCCTTGGCCCTCAGCGCAGTGGCTGTCCAGGCACAGGACACCACCATCATCAAGATTGCCTCGCAGAGTCCGCTGTCGGGCGGGCAGGCGCTGGCAGGAACCAGTATGCGTAATGCCGTTGAGCTGGCGATTGAACAGCTTTCCGGCCCGCTGACTGAGATGGGTTTCGAAATTCAGTACGTCCCGTTTGACGATCAGGCGACCCCCGATGTCGGCGTGGCGAATGCCCAGAACATGGTCAATGACCCGGCCATCCTCGGCGTGATCGGCCACTGGAACAGCGGTGTCGCGATCCCGTCGTCGGAAGTCTACAATGCCAATGATCTGGTCATGATTTCCCCCGCCAACACCAACCCCGGCGTTACCAATCGTGGTCTGTCGGTGGTCAATCGTGTCTGCGGTCGTGATGACAATCAGGGTGCCACCGGCGCTCGCTTCCTGGCTGAACTCGGCAGCGTGAGCAGCGTCTATGTGCTGCACGACCGTACCGCTTACGGTCAGGGCGTGGCTGAATTCTTCCAGGCCGAAGCCGAACGCCAGGGCATGACTGTCCTCGGTTTCGAAGGCACTGAAGAACGCGCCAACTTCGAAGGTATCATCCAGCCCATCCTGGCGCTGGCTCCGGATGCCATCTACTTCGGTGGTATCTTCGATCAGACCGCCGTCTTCATCGGACAGGCGCGCGCCGCTGGCTACGCTGGCATCTTCATGGGTCCGGATGGTTTCGACTCGTCTGATTTCGCCAGCATCGCCGGTGAAGCAGGCGTGAATACCTACTTCACCTCGGCTGCCGGCCCTGCCTCGGTGTTCCCGGCTGCTGCCAAGTTCATCGAAGATTACACCGCCAAATTTGGTGAAGCTCCTCAGCCCTACGGCCCCGAGTCGTATGATGCGACTGCCGTTCTGCTGCGCGCCATCATGATCGCCGCCGAACTCAACGGTGGCAACGTACCGACTCGCGCTCAGGTGGCGTCGATTGTCCGTGCGACCACTGATTTCCCCGGCCTGACCGGCCCTATCACCTTCGATGCCTACGGTGACCGCGCCGTTGCCAGCTACTATGTGCTTCAGGTCAAGACGGCTGATCCCGCCGCCTGGGGTAGCAACGAACTGCTGCAGTCGGTCGAAGTACCGTCGCCCTATACCCTGCTGATGGAAACGATGATGGGCAGCAACTAGCTCGCCTGCTGACTGATTTGACGGTGATTCTCCCCGAAGATTTGGGACGGAATCACCGTCTTTTTTCAAACTGGAGCCTCCTCTCATGTCGCTGCAACAAGGTTCTTTGGGCTGGATATACCGCTATCTGGTCTTTCCTATTGGACAAATGCTCATATTTATTGTGGGATCGGCTTTACTTCTGACGGTGATTGCCTATCTGCTGGCGTTCCTGTTTCCGGTTCCGCGTCCGAATATTGTCCTGGCTGACCAGATTGGCCGTCAGTTACCCGGCATGATTATCAGCGGGGTAGCCATCGGCTTTGTTTACGCCATGATTGCGCTGGGCTATACCCTCGTATACGGTGTACTTAAATTTATCAATTTTGCTCACAGCGAAATTTTCATGTTTGGCTCGGTCGTGGCTTTCGAGGTGATGCAGCGGGTCAACGAAGCTGGCTTCCTGCCAAATTGGAATCCGATTGTCCTCATCACATTTATGGTTTTTGTGTCGATGATCTTGAGTGGTTTGCTGGCGGTGCTGATCGAGCGGGTGGCTTATCGACCCCTGCGCGGCGCACCGCGTCTGGTGCCCTTGATTTCGGCTATCGGTATTTCTTTCCTTCTGGCCGATCTTGTACGCGCCTTCGAAGCTGTGACGCGCAATTCCTTCAACCTGACTTATCCGATTAATGGTATTCCTCTGCTGACCACGCCTATCCCGTTCATCATCGGCAGCAATACGGTCAATGTCCGCGTGACGCAGATCATCATTATTGTCGCTGCTGTGTTGATGCTGGTGGCGCTCAACTATTTCGTGAATGGCACCAAGCTGGGGCGTGGCATCCGCGCCGTCTCGCAGGATATGCCCACCGCCTCGCTGATGGGGATCAACGTCAACGGGATGATCTCCCTCACATTTTTTCTCGGTGGTGCCTTCGGTGGCGCAGCCGGTGCGCTCTTCGGCGTAAACGTCGGCAATGTCAATCCCTTCATCGGCTTCATACCGGGCCTGAAAGCCTTCACCGCGGCCGTCTTGGGCGGCATCGGCAATGTGACCGGTGCGCTGCTGGGTGGTTTGGCGCTCGGCCTGATCGAGTCGTTTCTCAATGGTGTTCTGGTCTACTTTCCGGCGCTGGGCATCCGCTATACCAACGTGTTCGCCTTCCTGGTGCTGATCCTGGTGCTGGTCTTCCGCCCCAGTGGTATCCTGGGCGAACGGGTGGATGAAAAGGTGTAATGATGACAACCACAACCGCACCCACATCATCAGGGCTTCGAGATCTGCTCAGGAATCCGCTGGTTGCGACGGCGTTTCTTGCATTGTACCTGTTCGTTGTAATCCTTATACTGCTTAATCTGGATCGGCGCAGCAGCCTTTTCCCGCTGTTGAGTACGCTGGCGTTCCCACCGCTGGTCTTGTCCCCGTTCATTACTTTGGCGCTGCCGCTGGATGCCCGTCTGAAGGGCGTGGTCATCCTGGTATTGATGTTTGTCATCCTGCCTGTGGTCGGGATGGTTGACAGCAGCTACCTCGAACTGGCGATCCAGATCTGCATCTTTGCCGGCTTGGCGCTGGGGCTCAATATCGTGGTAGGGTTTGCCGGTCTGCTCGACCTGGGCTACGTTGCTTTCTTCGCTGTTGGCGCATATCTCTGGGCCATGTTCACCTCTCCTGTTGGCACCTATTTCGACATCAACGGCTTGTTGGTGTCGCCCAACTGGTTCTACGGCTTCATGTTCTTCGGTGTGATCGCGGCGGCCATCGGTGGCATCTTGTTGGGGTTGCCCGTCATCCGTTTGCGCGGTGACTACCTCGCCATCGTCACGCTGGGCTTCGGTGAGATCATCCGTGTCATCGCCCAGAACCTCGATAATGTCACCGGCAGCAATCCACCGCTGAACCTAACCAATGGCCCCGAAGGATTGAACAGCGTCGGCGCACCGCTGGTGCCTCAATTCCTGCGCGATCTGGTGTTCAATGTCGAGCGGACACTTGGACTGAGCATCAACAATGTCCAGCCGCTCACCCAGCAGCTCTGGTTCTACTTCATCGTGATTGTCGTGATCGGGATCATCCTGTACGTGGCGCGCCGCTTGGAGAATTCGCCCATTGGCCGCGCCTGGACCGCCATCCGTGAAGATGAAGTCGCCGCGATTGCGATGGGCGTCCCGCTGGTGCGGATGAAGCTGATGGCATTTGCGATGGGCGCATCCTTCGCGGGGGCGATTGGGGTCATCTACGCCGCCAAGCAGACCTTCGTCAGTCCAGAGAGTTTCAGTCTGGCGCAGTCGATCAGCATCCTGGCGATGGTCATCGTCGGCGGCATCGGCAGCATTCGCGGCGTCCTGTTCGGTGCATGTGTGGTCACGCTGCTGAACTTGCAGGTGCTCAAGAACCTGTCGCTGCAAATCAACAACTGGCGCAACGAAAACGCCATTGTGCCGGGAGCCTTCATCATCTTGCTGGCGGTTCTTGCAGCGCTCGCGCTGGGTTGGTTTGCGCTGCGAATGTGGCGCGCCAGTCAGCGTGATCGCAGCAGCAGCGGTAACATCAGCCGCATCATCGCGGTGGTGGTCGGACTTATCGGCGTCGCGCTGGTCATCAGTTCCTTCACTGTAGGCGATTGGCCGATCCGCAACTGGTCGAATCAACTGGAGCCAGCGCGTTACGAGCGGCTGGTATTTGGTCTCATCCTCATCTTGATGATGATATTCCGACCATCCGGGTTGCTGCCTGACCAGCGGCGTCGTTTAGCCGAAGAAGCGACCAAGAAAGCCGCGAAGGGTTGAGGTAGCCATGACTATCTTGGAAGTCAAGAACATCACCAAACGCTTCGGTGGCCTGGTCGCGGTCAATGACGTGAGCCTGAACATCGAAGAGAAAAGCATCAGCGCCATCATCGGTCCAAACGGGGCAGGCAAGACAACGTTCTTTAACCTGTTGACCGGCATCTATAAAGCCGATACTGGCTCGATTCGTCTGAAGGAGCGCTCGTTGATTGGCCTGCGCCCCGATCAGGTCAACGCCGCTGGGGTCGCCCGAACCTTTCAGAACATCCGCCTCTTCCCCCAGATGACCGTGCTGGAAAATGTCATGGTCGGAATGCACTCGCGCCTGCGGGTTGACCTGATCGTGACCCTGACCGGACTGGGCGGGTTCGCGGCGCAGGAAAAGCGTGTGCGTCAGAAAGCGCTGGACTTGCTCGACTTCGTTGGTTTGACTGGCAAAGGCGACGAGATCAGCCGTAACCTGCCCTATGGTGACCAGCGACGCATCGAGATCGCCCGCGCCTTAGCCAGCGATCCTAAGTTGATCCTCTTTGATGAACCGACGGCGGGCATGAACCCCAATGAAACCATTGATGCCATGTCGCTGTTCCGCCGCGTGCGCGATGAGCTGGGTGTCACAGTGGTGCTTATCGAGCATGATATGCGTGTGGTCATGGGCATCAGCGAATACATCTCGGTGCTGGATTATGGTCAGAAAATCGCCGAAGGACTCCCGGCTGACATCCGCGCCAATCCTCGCGTGATCGAAGCCTATTTGGGGCGACAGGGAGTTCATGACGACGAGAAGGAAAAATTATCATGACGCCGCTGCTTGAACTCGAAAATGTCCATACTTATTACGGGAACATCCACGCCCTGAAAGGTGTGAACCTCACGGTTGAACAGGGCGAAGTGGTGACGTTGGTCGGCTCGAACGGCGCTGGCAAAAGCACCTCGCTGCGAACCATCAGCGGCATCGTGCGTTCCCGCAGTGGGATGATTCGGCTTGAGGGCCGCGACATCACCATGATGAAGCCGCATGATGTCACGGCGCTTGGCATCAGCCATGTGCCGGAGGGCCGCCGCATCTTCCCCCTGCTGACGGTGCGCGAGAATATCGAGATCGGTGCCTGGAACGTCGGCAGTCATAAATTGATTGAAGATCGCATGGAAGAGATGTTCGTGCTGTTCCCCCGGTTGAAGGAGCGCGTCAACCAGAAGGGCGGTACGCTCTCCGGCGGTGAACAGCAGATGCTGGCGATAGCCCGCGCTCTGATGTCCAACCCGCGCATCCTGCTGCTGGATGAACCGTCGATGGGACTGGCTCCGGTGCTGGTGGAAGCCATCTTCGACATCATCAAACACATCAACGCCGAAGGCAAGACGATCCTGCTGGTCGAGCAGAACGCGCTCATGGCGCTCGAAGTTGCTCGGCGGGGTTATGTCCTGCAAACCGGGCAGGTCATGCTGGCCGACTCAGCAGCGGCGCTGATGAATAACGAGATGGTACGCAAAGTCTATCTCGGCGAAAACTAGGCGTGTTAGAATAGGCGAGTTGCAAGACTCGCCTTTTTTATTCCAGGCATTCACCCATGAAACCCATGTCCTTTGATTTCACGTCACGGCGCTCGATGGTTGTCGCTCGTCGCGGCATGGTCGCTTCTAGTAATCCGTTGGCGTCGCAGGCTGGTCTGGATATTCTACGCCAGGGCGGTAATGCTGCTGATGCGGCGGTAGCTACGGCAGCCATGCTGAACGTCACCGAACCCGCTTCAACCGGAGTCGGTGGCGATTGCTTTGCCCTGTACTACGACGCCAAAACCCGGCAGGTGACCGCGCTCAATGGCAGCGGGCGCGCTCCGGCTGCGCTCACACCGGCACACTTCGCCGGACTGGACGCCATCCCAGATCGCAGTCCACACGCAGTGACAGTTCCTGGAACCGTCATGGGTTGGCACGATTTGCTCAATCGACATGGCCGGATGACCTTCAAGGACGTGCTGGCCGATGCCATCACCTATGCGCGCGACGGTTATCCAGTCCATCCGGTCTTCGCCGCTTCCTGGCAAATCTCCGAAGCTTTCCTGCGGGCCAGCCCCAACACCGAGGATTATCTGCCCGGCGGTATGGCTCCACAAGCGGGTGGAATCGTCAGGCTGCCCGGTCTTGCCCGAACGTTGCAGGGGATCGCCGAAGGGGGGCCGGAGGCATTCTACACTGGGCCGGTGGCGGACGCGATTATCGCCACGCTTGAGTCGCTCGGCGCGGTCATGACCCACGATGATCTCAGGCAGCACACCTCCACCTGGGGCGATCCGATTGCCACCGGCTATCGCGGCGTGGATGTGCTGGAGCATCCGCCGAACGGTCAGGGATTGGCCGCGCTCGAAGCGCTGAATATCGCGGAAGGCTGGGATCTGGCGTCCATGCCCTGGGATTCGCCGCAGCGGTTGCACCTGATGGTCGAAGCGATGCGGTTGGCCTTTGCCGATGCCCGTCATTACATCGCCGATCTCCATACCAACCCCGCGCCCTTGTCCGGGCTGCTCGACAAAGCCTATGCGACCCGTCGGCGGGCGCTCGTCTCGCCTGATCGTGCCATGCAACCGCCTTCGTACGGGATGCCGGTTGGCGGTTCGAACACAGTCTACCTGAGCGTGGTCGATGGCGAAGGCAACGCCTGTTCGTTCATCAACAGCCTGTATTACGGCTGGGGGACAGGCATCGTCGCCAGAGGCACCGGGGTGTTCCTGCAAAATCGGGGAGCCTGCTTCGACCTCGACTCATCGCATCCGAATGTCGTCGCCGGTGGCAAACGTCCCTACCACACCATCATTCCGGCGCTGGCGCTGAAGGATGGCGAACTCTGGGCTTGCTTCGGCGTGATGGGCGGTTTCATGCAGCCGCAGGGTCATTTCCAGGTCATCAGCGCGATGGTTGACGACGATCTGAACCCGCAGGAAGCGCTCAATCGACCGCGTTTCTGCCTGGAGAGTGGCACCAGCGCCAGCGTGTTGTGTTTGGAAGAAGGTATTCCGGTATCCACCATGTCGCGCCTGGCTGAACTGGGGCATTCCGTCAAACCGGTGTCCGGGCGGGGGCGCGGCGTCTTCGGCGATGGTCAGATCATCCGGCGGGATGCCGAAACGGGTGTGTTGTTCGGCGGCAGTGATCCCCGTAAAGATGGGTTGGTGGCAGCGTTCTGAGTATGCATGAGACGCCTAAACCGCAAAAAGTGCGTATCGTCGTCTGTCGCGGACAGTATTGCAACATGGGACGCCGCGCCGACGCCATCTTTCGCCAGCTTGAGGCTGCGATTGCGCCGTTCCGTGACGCGCATCCTGAACTGCACATCAAGCTGGAAATCGCCAACTGTCTGAGTATGTGCGGGGTCGGGCCGAATGTGGTGATTTACCCCGACGCTGTCACAGGCAATGACCTGACGCCGAATCGCGCTGCCCTGCTGGTGCAGGATTATCTGATGAACCTCGTCCGCCCATGAAGTGATGAGAGGATACCATGCTCATCGAAGACCTCGGTTGGGTGCGGCTCAAGCCACCCGCCACCGACATGATGATCGGTCATATGGAGATGCAGTTGGGGGTGACGTTCCCCGCCGATTACCTGGCGGCAGCGCGCATCTATCATGGTGCCGTCGCCACCGAGGGGGAGTTTGTCGTTTACCGGCGCGATGATGGTGCCATCTGGCGCAGCTCGCTGGCGCTGCTGCTCAGCCTTGATCCACGAGATGACGCCCAACAGGACATCATTTCGCTCCACAATCGTACCTCAGACTTCTTGCCGCAGGGATTGCTGGTCTTTGGTCTGGATGGCGCTGACGGCTGCCTGTGCTTCGATTACAATGTCCATCCCTTGCATCCGCCGGTGGTCTTCTGGTCGGCCAAAATCATGCCCGACACCATCTTTTTCCTGGCGCGTAATTTCTCGCGCTGGGTGGCCGAGATGAGTCCCAGGGGCGGCGTCGAACGCTTGCTATAGAATGTAGGCCATGTTGGGCGCGGTCTTCGCCAGCCCCTTCGGATCCAGCGGCACATTCAGGCAGGCCGGTTTGCCGCTGGCGAAGGCTCGCTCCAAGCCAGCCACAATCTGGTCAGGCTGCTCAATCAATTCGCCATAGCCGCCCAGCGCTTCCACCACCCGGTCATAACGGGTGAGGGACAGGCTGGTTGCCACCGCCCGGTCTGCGCCGAGCATCTGTTCCTGAATCACCCGGATGTTCCCCCAGCCCGCATCGTTGCCGACGATGCTCACAATCGGCAGCCCGAAGCGCACCGCTGTATCGAACTCAAAGCCGTTCAACCCGAACGCGCCATCGCCGTTGATGACCAGCACGCGCTTATCCGGGTAGAGCTGCTGTGCTGCGATGGCGAAGGGGATGCCGACTCCCAGGCAGCCCAGCGGCCCTGGGTCGAGCCACTGGCCGGGGCGGGTGATATCCAGCACGCGGGCGCAGGCCGTCACAATATCGCCGCCATCGCCGATCACGATCAGGTCTTCGTTCAGAAATCGGTTGAGTTCAGCCGCGAATCGGAAATGATTGACCGGCACATCGTCCAGCGCTTCCCAGGTCTGCTGTTCCTGATCTTTTTGATCCTCTTTTGACCGGACTCGTGCCAACCAGTCATCAAAGCGGATGCCCTGCAAGCCCTCGCTGAGTGCTTCCAGCACCAGCTTGGCATCGGCTGCCAGCGCCACATCCGCCGTCCGGTTACGGTTCAGTTCAGCCGGATCATTCTCGATCTGAATCAGCCTGGCCGCCGGGTTCCAGCCTTCCTGCCCATACTTCAGCCGGAAGTCCAGCGGTGTGCCGAGCAGGATCACGACATCGGCTTCGCGCAGCGCCGCACTTCGCGCCGATCGGAAACAGTTGGGGTGAGTCATTGGCAGCGTGCCGCGCCCCGCGCCGTTGGTGAACACGGGAATGCCGGTCTGCTCGGTCAGCTCACGCAGCGCCCCATGCGCCGCATCCCAGTACACCTGTGTCCCGGCGATGATGACCGGCTTTTGCGCCTGTCGCAGCAGTTCGAACATCACCGTCACGCTCGATACCGCCGGCGCTTGCGGCTCAATCGATACCCGTTCCGGGATGGGCGGCGCGTCAATGGCGTTGAACAACACATCAAACGGAATCTCGATGAACACCGGGCCGGGGCGTCCGCTCAGGGCAATGTGACTGGCTTCGTGGAGCTTTTCCGGGATGGCGGCGGTGTCGGTGATGGTGAAGCTGGCTTTGCTGATGCCTTCGAACAATTGAATCTGTGGAATCTCTTGCAGGGCGCCCATGCCTTTGGTCTTAAGCGGTGCCGCGCCGCCGATCAGAATCATCGGGCTGCGCGCTTCATAGGCATTGGCGACGCCGGTGATCGCATCGGTCACGCCAGGGCCAGCCGTGACGACGGCCACGCCGATATTCCGCGTCAGCCGGGCATGAGCATCCGCTGCATGAGCTGCTGCCTGCTCATGACGAAAGTCGATCACCTGAATGCCGTTGTTCAGGCAGCCATCATAAATCTGCATCACATGACCGCCGCACAGCGTGTAGAGGGTTGAGACACCCTGCGCCTTCAATGTACGCGCCACCAGTTCGCCGCCCAATGTAAACATCGTGATTTATCCTGTCGCTTCGGTCACAGCGATCGCTTTCATGCCAGCGTTCAGCACCGCGATGATCCGATCCACATCATACACACAGCCAGCCCATGTGCCACCGCTGGCCGCCTGTAGCGCTGCCCACAGGCGTGTGTCGTCCGGCAGGCGCGGATGGGTGTGCAGCGCCGGGTGGGGCGGGCGCGTTTCCAGAAGGTGCTGTGCTTCTTCTGCTGTCAGATCGCCATCCGCTGTGCCGATCAGGTGCAGGCTGCCTTCCAGCGTGTTGCGATCCAGCACGATTTCGATCACATCGCCATCGCGGATCTTGCCGATTGGCCCGCCGGCCAGCGCCTCCGGCCCTATATGCCCGATGCAGGCACCCGTCGAAAACCCGGAGAAGCGCCCGTCGGTGATGAGCGAGACATGCTTGCCCCAATCCAGGTACTTCAAGGCCGACGTGATCTGCGCCGTCTCCACCATGCCGGTGCCGAGCGGCCCGATCCCGATCAGCACCATGATGTCGCCCGGCTTGACGCGCCCCGACTTGACCGCCTGAATCGCCTCGCGCTCCGAGGTGAAGACCTTCGCCGTCCCGCGATGATGGAAGATACCCTGCCGGTTGACCAGCGTCGGGTCTATCGACGTGGCCTTGATAACCGAGCCTTCCGGCGCGAGGTTGCCTTTGGGGAAGATTACGGTGCTGGTCAGCCCTTCCTGCCGCGCCCGATCTGCATCCATGATGACGTGATCGGGGTCAATCGCATCGCCGGAACGGAGCAGGTCGCGCACCATCTGACGGCGTTCGCTCTGTTCCCACCAATCCAGCACGGTGTCCAGCTTCTCTCCGCTGACCGTCAGCGCAGCGGTGTTCAGCAGCCCCATCCGCCGCAGGTGCAGCATCACCTCCGGCACCCCACCGGCCATGAAGACTTGCACTGTCGGGAAATTGCGCGGGCCATTCGGCAGCGCATCCACCAGTCGTGGCGTGCTGCGATTGATCCGATTCCAGTCATCGACCGTCGGCTGCCGTAAACCGGCGGCATAGGCCACCGCCGGGATGTGCAGCAGCAGATTGGTCGAACCGCCGAATGCGGCGTGTATCAGCATGGCATTTTCCAGCGCCCCTGGCGTCAGGATGTCGGCCAGCGTCAGTCCATCGGCCTTCAGCCGCAGCAGCGCCAGTGCCGAGCGCCGAGCCATATCCAGCCAGACCGGCTCGCCGGACGGGCTGAGTGCGCTGTGGGGCAGGCTCAAGCCGAAGCCCTCGGCCACCACCTGCGATGTGGCAGCTGTCCCCAGGAATTGACAGCCACCTCCGCTGGAGCCACAGGCGCGGCAGCCCATCGTCGCCGCGTAATCCAGCGTAATCATCCCCTGGGCGAAGCGCGCCCCAATCGTCTGTATCTTGCCGGCATCCTCGGCTTCCAGCGCCGGCAGCGTCACCCCGCCTGGCACGATGATCCCCGGCATATCGGTGCAGCCCGCCAGCGCGATCATCATCGCTGGCAGTCCCTTATCGCAGGTGCCAATCCCCATCACGCCGTCACGGGTGGGCAGCGACCGGATTTGTCGCCGTGTCACCATGGCCGCGTCGTTGCGATAGGGCAGGCTGTCCATCATCCCATCGGTACCCTGGGTGCGCCCGTCACACGGATCGGTGCAGTAGGCGGCGAAGGGTATCGCACCCTGTTGGCGCAGTGTGTTCGCGGCCTCCTTGACCAGCAGGTTCACTTCCCAGTGTCCGGTGTGGAAGCCGAGCGCGGTTGGTGTGCCATCTGGCTCGCGCATCCCGCCGTGTGTGCTGACGATGATGTATTGTTCTCGTCCTACTTCTTCGGGATTCCAGCCCATCGCCACGTTCTGCGTCAGCCCGAACAGATCGCCGCTCGACCAGTTGAGCAGCATGTCTTCGGTCAGCGGCAGTTGCCCCTCGCGGGGATTGCTCTTGGTGCGGGTATCCGGGATGCAGTCGGTTGAGCCGAGAATATCGGTGAATGAAGGTGTTGAGGTTGGCATAAATGTCTTTTCAAAGCGCCGACGATGCGACAGAATAATATCGGTTTATGCGCTTTGGAGCAATCAACATGGACAACTCATCTCCCCAACCCGTCGCGCTGGTGACCGGTGCCGCCGTCGGCATCGGCTATGAACTGGCGCGGCAGTTGGCGCATTCCGGCGCCCGCGTCCTGGTCAATGATCTGGATGTGGACGCCATCGAACAGGCTGCCGCGGCCATCCGGGGAGAAGGGGGCGAGTGTATCGCGTTGGCGGGGGATGCCGGCAATGTGCAGACGGTGCGCCATCTGGTGCATGTTGCGGTGGAACGCTATGGTCGGCTGGATTACGCCATCGCCAACGCCGGATTGACCGCCTGGGGTGACTTCTTCGACTACACCCCGGATATGTTTGACCGGGTGGTATCGCTTAACCTGCGCGGCTCGTTCTTTCTGGCGCAGGCTGCCGCCCGGCAGATGCGGTTGCAAGGGCAGGGCGGGCGCATCCTCTTCATGTCGTCAGTGACCGGTCATCAGGCCATCGAATATCTCTCGGCCTACAGCATGAGCAAGGCGGCACTGGAAATGCTGGCGCGCAATCTGGTGGTGGAACTCTCGCCCTATCGCATCACCGTCAACTGCGTCGCCCCCGGCGCAACCGTGACCCCGCGCAACCTGGTTGATGACCCCAACTACGAGACCACCTGGGGACGCTTTATGCCCACCGGTCGTGTCTGTTATCCCGATGACATCGCCAAAGCCGCCCTGTTTCTGCTCTCGCCCGGCGCGGCGCAGATCACCGGGCAAACGCTGGTCGTCGATGGCGGCTGGTCAGCCATCAGCCCGACCCCCTCGCTCGACTTTGTCCAGCGCGATCCGAAGCAGGGCTGAGGTATCGGGTCACGCCTTCGCTGCCTTGACCAGCAGGCGACAGGCGCTCTCGGCCAGGATCGCGGCACCGACGGCGAACGAGGATTCGTCGATGTCGAAGTTCGGGCTGTGATGCGGGCGATTGACCTCATCAAATTTCGAGCCTAACCCGAACATCGCCCCCGGAGCCAATTGCGTCATATAACTGAAATCTTCCGCGCCCATCCCGGTCTCATCGGGCAGCACGCCGTCGGCACCCAGCAGATCAACCGTCACATCATGGATCAACTGCGCCACCGCCGGGTCGTTGTACATGGCGGGATACCCCTTGGTCAGTTGGAACTGATAATCGCCACCCAGCGCCCGCGCCACCCCCAGCGCCCGTTCCAGCTCCGCCCACAACTGCTCCCGCGTCTCCTCATCAAAGCTGCGGATGGTGCCGTTCAGCCTGACTTCCTGCGGGATGACATTGTTGGCGTCGCCGGCATGAACCGACCCGATGGAGATGACCGCCGGGCGCACCGGGTTGATGCGGCGGGCACGGATGCCGTGAATGGCATTGATGACCTGCGCCAGGATGAAGATCGGGTCAATCGTCTCGTGGGGATACGCGCCGTGTCCGCCCTGACCGGTGATGACGGCATTGAACGAATCGACCGACGCCGAGGCATAACCACCGCCGATGCGAACCTTGCCGGACGCCATGCCGCTGTGGACATGCAGCGCGATGGTGTGATCCAGTCCTGCCAGCGCACCATCCTCAATCATCCGCACCGCGCCGCTTTTGCCCTCGCTGTCCTCGGCTTCTTCCGAAGGCTGGAACAGCAGCCGGATTTCGCCCGGCGGACGATCGGGCATCGAGGTCAGAATGCGCGCCACACCCAGCAGGATTGAGGTATGGGCATCGTGTCCGCAGGCGTGCATGACCCCCGGATTCTGTGAGCGATAATCGACCGCGTTGACTTCCTGGATGGGCAGCGCATCCATATCGGCGCGGATGCCCACTGCCGGGCGGCCTTCGCCGATGCGGGCGACCACGCCGGTCTTGCCCACCCCGGTCTCCACTTCCAGCCCCATCGCCCGCAGCGTTTCAGCCACCAGCCGCGCCGTGCGAATCTCCTGAAAACTGAGTTCCGGGTGCATGTGAATATCGCGCCGCCAGGCAATGATTTGCGGTTCCTGTTCGCGGGCGCGTTCGAGCATCGTTGTGATCATCTCTTGCTCTCCCATCATCAACTCTACGTGCGCCGGAGTATAGCAGATTTGCGGGCGTGCTGGTTAAGCTACAGAGAGTCAGTCATGTCTGGTTTTCTCTGAAGCAGCGATATGGCTCAGATCGGCTAGGGCAAACGCATATCCTTCCTTAACTATCGTGATTTGAACCCTTCTGGCCTGCCATAGCTCTACTTTCGAGTGTGCAGAGATAGCTGTGTCAGAATAAAGTTTCATTGGCTATCAGCAACAATTAAGGTCTTGTGGTCTAAATGGCTCTGAAGAGTCCACTATCAGTCACAAATTCGTTGAGATTTGATATGCGTTTGCCCTACAGATCGGCTAGATTGGGCATAATTCTGCTTACAGTGATATAGACTGATATATGGATACTGTGTTGGACGATACCAAAGTTTTTGCACGGCTACAGGCCATCATGCCACCGCCAACTCAACCGCAGAGGTTCTGTGATTGGGAATCGCTTGAGACAATGTTGGGTACGACTTTGCCATCAGACTACAAGCAGTTCATCGAGACCTACGGCATAGGTGAAATTGGAGGATTCCTCTATTTTTTAGTCCATTCACCAGTAATCCAATTTTCAATTTCCTTGAAGTATTCCCGCATCGTATGGCAATGCTGCGAGGACTAAGGATAGAGTTGTGGGAAGAGTTCGGGATTCTCTTCCCACCAGCGGGATATTTCCCTAGAAGAGGAGGGCTACTACTGATTGGGCAAAGCATCAACGGAGATCAGGTATTCTTGCGAACTCTGGGCGCACCCTCTGAATGGACTATCTTTATCATCGAAGTGAGGAGCAGAGATTGCGAAGATCATCCTTATGGCTTTTGTAAGTTCCTGCTGACATTGCTACGCTATGAAATTGAAGACACTTTCATCTGGGAAACAGACTTTGATCCTCAACTTGGTTTTGTTCCGTATCCGGAATAAAGGTTCTGCCTATGCAGTGATCTTCACATTTCTCAGATAAGCCCACCCTCTATCGATCAAGGGAAAAGCTCATGATCCAGATTACAAGATATCGGCAGCTACAAGAGAGTGGAATAACTCCTGAAGAGTTATATGCGATTGCAAAAAACGATCTCGGCGACACTCCCCGATTACTGTGGCTGATCCGTAATGTATTTGGTCTCTCACTTTCCGAAGCACGGGAGGTTGTTCGCAAAGGGAATGATGTATATTTTCAGCAATACGTATTGCCTCCGTATATCACAATGAGAAAGGCGATGGATGAATGTGCGTTCATCCATGCTCTGAAGTCTGATGAAACTATAGGAGACATCGAACGGGTCAAAATCCTGATGGCGGTAAGTCGCACTTCGCTGGCTAGTGCAAAACGAAAGCTGCTCAGTCAGAACAGTTAACTCAGACCCTCAATTGCGCTCCCTCAACCTCGATTTTTCCCAACCGTTCTCTAACCCTGCGCCGACAACCTTAACCCTCGCGCTCTCGCAAAACGGTTAGCGCCGACTCGCCTTAAGTCGTACCAAAAAGTTTACCAAAAGTTCACCCGTTACGGGACAAATCGCTGTAGGCTGGATGCAAGAAGGCGTAAAGGCTGGACGTGTTCGGCCAGGTGAGGTGTCTGGTATATGGATCGCCAATCAGCAAATTCAGCAGCAACTCCCCCTGCTGATCGACTGCACGGGAGCGCGTCGCCATCGGATGCGGATGCGCTCCCTCAGAGTCGTTGTCAAGATTCACAAACTGCACAAAAAGTGGCGCAGAAATTGACGAAATTGACGAATTTTGTGAATCAACTCGAAAGTCATCAGTCGCTCGTCAATAATCGAGGAAAAGAAACGGTGTGTTCTCTCATTGGCTCTGTGATTTCTGGGTTTCGACTGCCCCAATCAGCAAAATCAGCAGCAACTGACCCTGCTGATCGACGGCACGGGAGCGTGTCGCCATCGGATGCGGATGCGCTCCCTCAGAGTCGCCGCCAAAATTCACAAATTGCAAAAAGAACTGATGCGAATTTGACGAATTTGACGAATTTTGTGAATCACACCACACAGTTCAAAGTCAAAGACTCTGCTTTCTCTCTGTGTCCTCCGTGCCTCTGTGGTGAATGCTTTGGCGGTGGAAGGTGGCGTATCGCTCCCGTCAATCCACCACCGCAATCTCGATCCGCCGGCGGCAATCAAGCCGAGTCAGGTACGCCGGGCAACTCACGGGAGAAGTTGGCCGCCCCGAGTGGGGTTGTCTGCCGCCAGCCGTTATTCTCCTCGGAACTGCGCTGGACGCTTTTCCAGGAAGGCCATCACCCCTTCCTGATGATCGGCTGTTGCGCCGGCCACATCCTGGAGTTCGGCTTCCTTGAACAGAGCCTCCTCCAGCGTACTGGTCGCGGCGAAGACAGCGGCCTGTTTAATCAATCCCAGCGTGCGCGTGGGCATGGCGGCGAAGTCGCTGGCGATCTGGTGAGCCGTTTCACTGAGCTGCCCATCCGCGACCACCCGGTTGACCATGCCCCAATCCAGCGCCTCTTGTGCGCTGACTTTGCGCCCGGTCAGCATCATGTCCATCGCCCGCGTCATTCCGATCAGCCGAGGCAGCATCCAGGTCGAGCCGCTGTCTGGCACCAGCCCGATCTTGACGAAGGCCTGAATGAAGGAAGCGCTCTCAGCCGCCAGTCGGTAATCACAGGCCAGCGCCAGGCTCATCCCGGCTCCGGCGGCCACCCCGTTGATGACGGCGATGACTGGCTTGGTGAGCGATTGCATTGTCAGGATCAGCGGATTGTAGGTCGAAGTGAGCATCTGGCTGAAGCTCAACTTCCCTTCGGCCATGTACTGCGAGGCGGTCATCAGGTCAGCGCCGGAACAAAAGCCGCGTCCGGCTCCGGTCACCACCACAACCCGCACCTGCGAGTCAGCCCCGGCCTGTTCCATCGCCACCTTCAGCTCGCGCAGCAGGGTCGGCGTCAGGGCGTTCAACTTGTCAGGACGGTTGAGGGTGATCGTCAGCACCGAGTCGTTGATCTGATACAGCAGGGTCTCAAAGGTCATTAGAATTATCCTTTGGTTAAATATCTTGGGAAGAATGTCACTCGATAGTACCATATGGACGGATTATGCTTAAGGGGTCACGGTTGGACAGGAGGTTCTTCACATGAAACGCATCGCAGTCTTGACCAGTGGTGGCGACGCGCCCGGCATGAACGCTGCCATTCGCGCGGTTGTCCGCACCGGTATTGCCAAAGGATGGGAAGTGTTCGGGGTCAATCAAGGCTTCGCCGGCCTGATGGAAGGTGACTTCACCCCGCTCAAGCAGCGCGATGTCGGTGGCATCATCCAACAGGGTGGGACCATCCTCGGCAGCGCCCGCGCTCCGCTCTTTAAGGAAGAGCCAGGGCAACTGAAGGCGCTGGATGCCCTTAAGCAGGCTGGCATCGAAGGCTTGGTCGTCATCGGTGGGAATGGTTCCCAGACCGGCGCACATGCCCTGCACCAGCGGAATTTCCCCGTCGTCGGTATCGCCTCGACCATCGACAATGACCTATTTGGCCCGGACATCACCATCGGTGTTGATACGGCGCTAAACATCGCGCTGGAAGCGATTGACCGCTTGAAGATCACGGCTTCGTCGCATAAACGTGCCTTCTTGATCGAAGTCATGGGGCGCGGTTGTGGTTATCTGGCGCTGATGGCGGGCATTGCGGGCGGCGCGGAATACATCGTCATCCCGGAAGTTCCCTGCAATCCGGAAGACATCGCCAAAGAACTGCGCGAGGCTCGTGAACGGGGCAAGAAACACGGCATCATTGTCGTAGCCGAAGGCGCGGAATACAACGCGCAAAAGCTGGTCGAGTACTTCAAGGAGCGCAAGGACACGCTGGGCTTTGAACTTCGCGCATCGATTATTGGTCATATCCAGCGCGGTGGCGCACCCGGCGCTTTTGATCGTATCCTGGCGACTCGTTCTGGCGCGGCTGCCACCCAATGCCTGTTGAAAGGTCAGACCGGCGTCCTGGTCGGCTTGTTCAAAGGCGAGATGACTACCATGCCTTTAAGCGAAGTGGTGGGCAAGACCAAAGGTGTTGACCTGCGCCTGCTCGATCTTCATCGTGAACTGGAACAATAAGCCGATGATGAGTCCCCTCCATAAGCCAGGGGACTCGATCTCATTTAGCCTGGCTGATTGAGCTTGATGATGATCGTGCTGAACGGCTTGAGTTCTGCCAGCGGTGTGTAGGCATCAAATCCACCTATCGCGCTGAAGGTCGGCACTGCCACCTCACCTTCGCCCATCAGGAGTTCGACGGGCGGAATACCGCTGAATGGCCCTTGTTCCAGCGTGAGGCTGTACTCGGTGATGGCCTCACCGGACAGATTAATGACGACCAGCACCGATTCGGTCTGGGTGAAACGAATGAAGCTGTAGATGGCTGGGTCGCTCGATTCGACCAGTTGCAGCGTGCCTGCCCGCAACGCCGGATGTGCGTTACGTAGATGGATCAGGTCACGGTAATGACTCAGTAGTGAATCGGGATCATCGATCTGGTCAGCGACGTTGGACGCGGGGGCATTGGTCGTACAGCGTTTTCCCGCCATGAACGTCAGCTCTTCCGTATCGGAATCCCACTGCATCCCGGTGCGGAGACACTCATCAGGCTTGACGCCGATCATCCCGATCTCTTCACCATAATAGAGGAAGGGGACACCCCAATTGGTGAGCAGAAGTGAGGCCGCAACTTTGGCTTTATTCACATCGCCATTCAGCTCGCTCATGACGCGATTTTGGTCATGATTGGTCAGGAATGGGGCATACTGACCTGGGGGATACAAGCGCAGCGCGCGCTCCTGTACCGGTAACAGCGGGCTGTTGCTTCCCGTATCAGCCGCGCGCATCATACCGGTAGCCACATCAAACTCGAAGGCCAAATCGACCGTGCCGGGAACGTACTGGGCGACCTCAAAGCTGTTGGTCCAGACCTCGCCGACGGTGAACGCATCGGGCTTAATCGAGGTGATGTACTCATTCCAGCGGCCTAACCAGGTCAGTGTCCCTTGTGCAGATGCGAGGGTGTTTTCGTCTTCAAGATAATAGCGTGCGCCATCCAGTCGAAAGCCGTCCGCTGCCATGTCGTTCAACCAGAAATCGGTGATCTGATGAACGGCCTGGGTCACAGCCGGATTACGCAGGTTCAGGTCGGGCATTCCATCCCAGAACACAGCGTAGTAGTAGCGATTGCCCAGCCCGTACCAGACCTGCTGCCCCCAGGGACCAATCTGGCCGGGGCGGGTCAGGCTCCAGCGATACCAACTGTCATGGGTCGAGCCTGGAGTCTGTGCGTCCACAAACCAGGGATGCTCACGCGAGGTGTGATTGACGACCATATCCACAATCACCGCGATGCCGCGCTCGTGGGCGGCTTCGATCAAGGCCTTGAAGTCCTCGTTTGTCCCATAGTCAGGCTCGACCGTCATATAGTCGGTGACATCATAGCCGTGATAGCTGGGCGAAGTCATGATGGGCATGAGCCATATCCCGGTGATGCCCAGATCAGTCGATGTCGCGGGATCACCATCGTTAAGGTAATCCAGCCGATTGATGATCCCCTGGAGATCACCTGTTCCGTCACCGTCGCTGTCTTCAAAGCTGCGAACGAAGATCTCATAAAAGACCCGGTCATTCCACCAGGGCAACCCGTCCGTTCCGGTTCCAATTGGGCTGGAGTCCTGGGCAGTAACGGGAACAATGTTCAAGACGATCATCAACAGACCGACCAACAACCGTTTCATGGGTGGTCTACTCCAAAAAACAGGAGGCGTTCAGGGTTGGACGCCTCCACGTATGGGTACGGGGTTATCAGGTTGTACTGAGGGGTTCCAATGGCTGCGGGCGATGCCCAAAGGTCACCTTCGCTCCAGATGGCTGTCCCACCCAGCGAACGGCGTTCAGGATGACCCGCTGCACTTCCGGTTGATAGTAGGTGGGATAGGTTTCATGACCGGGGCGGAAGTAGAAAATCTTGCCCCGCCCACGATGATAGGCGCAGCCGCTGCGGAAGACATCGCCCCCGGCGAACCAGCTCACGAAAACCAACGAATCGGGCGCGGGAATATCGAAATGCTCGCCATACATCTCTTCATGTTCAATCTCGAAGTATTCCCCAATGCCTTCGGCTACTGGATGACCAGGGTCTACCACCCAGATGCGCTCTTTTTCATTGGCTTCACGCCACTTCAGATTACAGGTCGTCCCCATCAATTTCTGGAAAATCTTGGAGAAGTGACCGGAATGCAAAACGACCAGTCCCATCCCATCAAGGACACGCGCATGAACCCGATTGACAATCTCATCCTGGACCTCGCCATGCGCCAGATGACCCCACCAGATCAGGACATCGGTCTGGTTCAACACGGCTTCAGTCAGCCCATGCTCCGGCTCATCCAGAGTGGCGGTACCAACCGTCAAACCCTGTGCCTGAAGCGCCTGGGCGATAACCGTGTGCATCCCTTGTGGATAGACTTTCTGGACAGCCGGATTCTTCTTCTCGTGGCGGCCTTCATTCCAAACGGTGACTCGTAATGTGGACATGCTTATCTGCTCCTGTTGATGTTAACTGCACTGCACCACAGCGCCCTGTTGGGCGGCTGAGGATCGTATCGCGTCCCAGAGACGCGCCATGCGTAAACCAATTTCGGGTGGGCTGGGGTTCGGTATTTGTTGATCGCGCACCTTCAGGAACTGTTCCCAGACCCCCAGCGACGGCGCAAGCGGTACGGGGGCGAGCTGTGTTTCGCCGCTGCGCTGGATTTCGAGCATTTCACCCCAGATGCCGGTCCGCAGGATACCCTCGGAGGCAAAGACCCGAATATCTGAGTGACAGGAGGGAATGGCTTGCCCACAGGCATTCATGGTGATCAGGGTGCCAGACTTCAGGCGCCCCATGACGACAGCCAAGATATCCACATCGCGGCCCCGATTGTCCATCCAGGCGGCTACTTCGGTGAAATCTTCGCCAGCCAGGTCAGACACCGTGTTCAGCATGTGTGCGCCGGTATCGAACAGAAAGCCTCCACCGGAAAGTTCGGGCTGCTGACGCCAACTGCCCAGCGTCAACTGATCCCAGTTCTGCCAGGCCATCGCGCTGATATTCAGCACATGTCCCAATTCACCGGAACGGAGCATACGGGCTGCCTCACGCACTTGGGGGGAAAGGCTTCCCTGGAAGGCAACCACCAGCAAACGAGCTGTTGCGTCCCGTACCGCGATCAGTTCTTCCGCCTCGGAAGCCGTCATGACCATCGGCTTCTCCAACAGGACATCCAGCCCGGCTTCCATGCTGGCTTTGGCTTGTTCGAAGTGAAGCGCATGAGGCGTGATAATCAAAACTGCGTCGAGTTGGTGGGCATTGGTCTCCAGAAATACGCGCCAGTCGGGTTGATTGGGGGGTGGGGGCAGATCTGCCTCTTCGAACAACTTACAGGCGGCTTCATAGGCTGAAATCGATGGCTCACAGATTGCGGTGATCTGGGTGGTATCGCGCTGTTGGAGCATGGCACGGATATGATGACGCGCCATGCCTCCACAACCGATGAACCCAACGCGGACAGGGTAAAGAGTGGGCATGGAAATCTCCATGAGATGATTGGATGAATAGTTTACTATTCTACCGCTTTGCTCATGGAAGTTTCTACACGAATCGGTGAGCGATGCCTAACCCGTCATGCTGCCTTGTAGTTGTCGCATCAGCCAGATATAGCCATCTTCCAGGCTGGGTTCCACCTGAACAGCGTCGGTATAGCCGTTCGGGTTTCCCAGCACGCGGAACTGGACTCCATCCTGCATCTGTAGTGTCGAGACCACAATCAGCCCGTGATTGGGTTGCTCGCCCTGAGTCTTGATGGTGAAGATATGACCTCGCGCATTCCCCACCAGATCGCGCGGGGAGCCGTGAAATACCACCCGTCCCTGACTGATGACCGCCAGAGCATTGCAACTGTGGCTGATGTCTTCGATGATGTGAGTGGAGAGAATGACGGTGCAACGACTCGCCATCCCGGAGAGCAGATTGCGGAAGCGCACTCGTTCCTCTGGATCGAGGCCGACAGTGGGTTCGTCGACAATCAGGAGTTTCGGATTTCCCAGGAGCGCCTGTGCGATCCCGATGCGGCGTTTCATCCCACCTGAATAAGTCTTCAAGCGACGGTCGGCCACATCGATCAGCCTGACTTCTTCGAGTAACTGGCTGATCTGCTGTTTTCTGAGTTTCGTGTCCGTCATTCCTTTCAGAATGGCGATATAGTCCAGGAATTCGCGTCCGCTCAGATTGGGATACAATCCCAAGTCTTGTGGGAGATAGCCGAGAAGTGCCTTAGCGGCCTGCTTCTCCTTACTGTTCGCCAGATTGTTTCCGAACACAGATACCTGACCTGCAGAGGGTCGAATGAGCCCAGCCACGATACGCATCAGCGAAGTCTTGCCGGCTCCATTGGGGCCGACGAGTCCAAACATACCGGAACCGATGGTTAAGTCCACACCATTCAGGGCATGGATATTTCCCTTGTAAGTCTTGGTGACCTGTCGTAACTCAATCATGATATTCCTTCCGATTTAAGCGCGTGATTCTTGCCAATGCAACCAGGTCCAGGCACAGAGACCTGCTATCGTCAATGCCACCAACATCGCCCCGATCATGGGCAAGAGTTCATTTACACCCAATCCTCTCATGCCGATGAGATTCCCTGACGGATCGTGGAGCAGAAAGTCTGAGGGAGCGGAGGCCGCATAAAGCAACTGCATGAATGGGGAGATCGCGTACAGATAAACCAATGCTGGGATGGCGATGATCGCGTTGAAGAGCGCTTTTCGCCGGGTGTGATGCCCCGCACTCAGGAGAATTGAAAGGCCCGATAAGAGAAGGCACAAGGGAGCAATAACGATAATCCAGGCGAACAACCAGAGTCCCAGATGAAATGCGCCGATTAATGCACGGAAGATCAGTCCATTCACCAGGATAGATAGAAGGATGGCGATCAGCAAGCCCACCCATACCGACAGTACCCTTCCAACCAGGTAGTCGGTGGAGCTGATTGGGAGAGCATCGCTGTATTCACGAACCCGATACTGACGATCCATAGGAATGGTCTCAGCCGTGAGAAAGGGGATGAGAAGAAAAACCACTACAGCCAGGGGGATCAAGGTGAACAACGCCATTCCGGTTAAGCGCGTCTCGGCATCGTAGGCCAGTGACCAGTAACTTTGCCCCGCTTCGATTTCAGGCAGCATAGTCAGGATGATGAGTGTGATCATGAAAGGGACCAATACAATCATCGACATCAAGAGGCGCAGGCTGCCGCGCCGCCAATGGATCAGGTATCCATAGTAGGTTATACCCGCCAGTCGCGTGAGATAGGTTAGCATCAACGATCCTCCTTCGCAGATGAATCGGACATCAACTGTTCTTGATTACGCAGCCAATACACGGCAACCATCCAGAGCACAACCCCCATCGCAGTGACTAACATCCGATTGACCGCGTACTCCAGGCCAGTCAGGTCATGGGGTTGAAGATAAGGATGTAAGAGCCAGAGATGAGGCTGGATCAAACTAAAGGGGTAAGGGCTGATGTTGTCAGGTAACAGAGCGTTGCCAAAGAAACCACCGATGAACCACAACAGACCGATTACCGAGGCGCTGAACGCCGGCTGACGGGTTCTCAATGTGAGGTCAATGCCGATCCCTGCGAACAGGATCGCGGTTGGAAGCCAGCGCGCCCAGGCGAGCAGGAAACTTTCTCCTCCCCCAAACTGGTTAGAAATGCCCATCAGTACGCAAGCGAGAATGGATTGGGTACTGAACAAGACTAACAGGCGGTCAAACACAATCAGCCAGAGTGGACGAGGTGTTGCCAGTATGATTTCCAGGCAAGGCTCATCGTCTGGCGAAAAAAGAAAGGCTGCTTGAAATCCGATCATCAAGGGGACACACATCTCAACCAGGCGACCTGGGTCAGCGATGACAGGATTCCTGATTTCGAGGGCATGAGCAAGCACCAGTGTTGTGTACAACCCGATCGTTCCGATCAGGCTTAACCAGCCCATGATGCGAAAATTCACGTACCATGCAGTCATGAGATGCCCATTTGGATAGTTGAATGTGCGGTTCATGATCCCTCCACGTTCAAATCACGTTCCTGCTGACCGACCCATAGCAGCGCCACAGCAACACACACCACCGCAATCACGATGAGACCGGGCTGTAGAGATACTTGCGCCTGCAAGAACCATTCACCTAAGGTGGACTGGGTTGGCATGGTTAGAAACAGGATATAGAAGCCCCACAGCAGCAGGCTGATGCCGATGCCTGCGAACGAATTACGCACCACAACGCTGACCAGAAATGCCAGCGCCGAGAGGAAACACATGGGCGCTAACCATGAGACGATCAACGGCCACAGCAGGAGTTCAGCTCTGAAAAGGGTGAGGCTAACGCTGGCGATGAGTCCCAGGATCAGATTGAAGCTGAAGGCGAGGAGTAAGCGTACCAGCAGGAGCATCCTGGTCGAAGCGAGGGTTGTTTCCTCAATCTCCAGCATCTGCTCAACGTCGCTGTCATAGAGCAGCGCGACCCCGAGGGCTGCGACTAATGGAGCGATGATTGCCAGGGGAGTGAGGCTCGTTGAAGCTGGTTGGTACAACGCCAGTGTCACCAGCAGGCCGAGCGCCATCACCCAGATCGAGGCCAGCCAGAGTTCCTGGCGCACGACACGCATCTGAGTACGCATGAGCAGCAGCGGCCAGGACTCATGGATGTGCGATCCAAGCGTCCGTCTGGCAGGTAATTCCTGGCGCAAACGAGCAATCAAATCGGTCGTTGATTGTGGGTCAATCGCTGGTGCCTTCCAGGTCTGAAGCTCATCAATCAGATTCCGAAAATCATCCGCTTCGTGATCCATATTATTCCGGGAGTCGCGCATTATCTTGCTCCGTCAATAGCGTTCGCAGACGAGTCAGGCCCAGGCTCAAGCGCGACTTGACGGTTCCCAGCGGAATATCAAGCGCGTCAGCGATGTCATTCAATGAAAGCTCCTGGTAGTAACGCAATATGACGACTTCCTTCTGGTGATGGGGCAGGCAGCGGAAGGCGAGGGCTACCCGATTCATTTCGGACTCACTCATCATAACCTCTTCCGGCTGGGTCGTTTCCTGTAACATCGCGCCATTCTCTTCATCGATTGACACGGCTCGGCGGTTATGAGCGCTCTTGAATACATCCCGCGCCGCATTGGTGGCGATCCGGTACAACCAGGGCTTGAACGGACGCGGATACTGGTACTGCTGGATGCCTTGTATCAGGCGCACAAAGGCGTCCTGCGCCAGGTCTTCGGCCAAGGGACGATCCCCATTGGTCAGGCGATAGAGATAGCCGATCAACGGGCTGTGATGACGTTCAACCAGTTCGACCAACGCTTTCTGATCGCCCTGTTGGAGGCGTTTTGCCAGCTCTTCATCCTGCATCGTGAACCACTTCCAGCGTCGCGCATCAGCCCTATTACGAGTATGGTCTAAAAAGGTTCACAGGGGTACGCTATAATGCCCACAATATCGGTCAAACTCGTTAGGATGAGGGGCAGGAATTGTCTGTAGAACGCACCAAAATCACCGTTGATGATCTGTATCGCATCACACATGTTGAAGACCCACGCATCAGCCCGGATGGTCAATGGATTGCCTACGTTCAGCTTACGGTTGATAAGTTTGACAATGGCTACAAACGCAATATCTGGCTCGTTTCCACCAGTGGCGGTAAACCGCTTCAACTGACTCGCAGTGGGAAGGATAGCAACCCACGCTGGAGTCCGGATGGGAAGCTGTTGGCCTTCGTTTCGGGCCGTGACGAGAAGCCGCAGATTTACCTGCTCCCGGTTGGTGAGCCAGGTGGTGAAGCGAGAGCGCTCACCCAGATGCCGAATGGCGCGAACAGCCCGGCCTGGTCACCCGATGGAACCATGATGGCTTTTCTCGCGCCGATGAACAGCGCCGAACGAGAGCGTGAGGACAGCCGGATTGAAGAGCCGAAGCCGAGCGATAAGCTAGAAGGTAAGCACCGCAAAGAGCGCAAGGAACAGGACGAAACCAAACGCTGGGACCCGCGTTGGGCCGAGCGTCTGCCCTATCGGACTGGCACCAGCTTCCTGAGCGATCGCTTTGCCCAGATTTATGTGGCCCCGGTCGCCGAGGGACTGAGCAAGGACGAGAGCAGACCGCGCCGCCTGACCGATCTGGATGCGGATCACTTTGCCCCTCAGTGGACACCGGATGGGCAGTACCTCCTGACCGCACGCATCGGCGACCCAAAGGGCGATGAACCCTGGCGTTGGAGTAACCTGTATCGCATCCGGGTGAGCGATGGCGAGAGTCTGCAACTGACGGATGAAACCTACAGCAGCCTGGCACCGCTGCCTTCACCGGATGGCAAGTGGGTGGCCTTCATTCGTTACCCCAGAGAGCGCCTGAGCGAACGCATGACCCGGCTGGCGATTATCCCGCTGGACGGGGGCGAACCGCGCGACCTGAACCAGGAACTGGATCGCTCCGTCGGTGACTTCAAATGGATGCCCAACAGCGCCGGGATGCTTTTCACCGCGCAGAGTTGGGGCGACCTTGAGCTGTACCACGTCGATCTGGCGTCGGGCGAGGTGGATAAGGTGGTCGCCGGGAGGCAGTATATCGAGCAGTTTGATGTTCACCCGGAGGCTGGTATCGCCTACACCAGCAGCACCGCCGCTAACCCCAGCGAGTTGTTCTATCGCGCCTCCAGCCTGGACGCCAGCACCCAGTTGACCGAGGTGAACAAGGCGTTCCTGGAGAGCGTGATCGTCCAGGAGATGCATGAGCTGCGCTGGAAATCACCGAGCGGCGTGGAAATCCAGGGTTGGTATCTGCTGCCCGTCGGTTATCAGGAAGGGGAGCAGTACCCACTGGCGTTGAACATTCATGGCGGGCCGCATGTGATGTGGGGGCCGGGCATGAAGTCGATGTGGCACGAGTGGCAGTACCACGCGGCCCAGGGCTATGTCTCGTTCTTCTGTAACCCACGCGGCGCGGAGGGCTGTGGTGAAGCCTTCATTATGTCACTGCACGGGAACTGGGGGCCGGTGGCAATGGACGACATCATGACTGGCGTCGATACCCTGCTGGGTAAAGGCTTCGTTGACCCCAAACGGTTAGCCATCACCGGCGGCTCGTATGGTGGTTATATGACGGCCTGGATCACAGCGCATTCCGACCGGTTCATCAGCGCGGTTGCCCAGCGCGGGGTGTATAACCTGTTGTCGTTCAGCGGCTACAGCGATATTCCTAGCTTCATTCCGACCGAGTTCGGCATCGAACCCTGGGATGACCCGACCACGCTCTGGGAGCATTCTCCCCTGGCCCATGCCCACAAGATCAAGACCCCGCTGCTCATCATCCACAGCGAGGCCGATTATCGCGTCCCGATTGCGGAAGGCGAGCAGTTGTTCACCTACGTCAAACGCAGCGGCGGGACGGTGAAACTCCTGCGGTTCCCACGCGACGGGCATGAGATGAGCCGCAGCGGTGAGCCGGAACATCGCGTCGCCAGCCTGACCGAGATGGTGAAGTGGTTCAATCGTTACTGTTACCCGGATAACGCATCCGGCTGAACGGCGGCGGCCAACTGCTCCCGTGAGTTGCCCGGCGTACCGGACTCGGCTTGATTGCCGCCGGCGGATCGAGATTGCGGTGGTGGATCGACGGGAGCGATCCGCCACCATCCACCGCCAGAAGAATTCACCGCTAAGACGCCAAGTCCGCCAAGAAAAAGACGAAGAATTGAATCACAGAGAACACAGAGGACACAGAGAGAAAGCAGAGTCTTTGACTTTGAACTTGGCACTTGGCACGTTGAACTCCTGCGTTTTGATTCACAAAATTCGTCAGATTCGTCAGATTCGCATCAGTTCTATTTGCAATTTGTGAATCTTCCTGACGACTCTGAGGGAGCGCGTCCACATCAAATGGTGACACGCTCCCGTGCAGTCGATCAGCAGGGGGAGTTGCTGCTGATTTTGCTGATTGGGGTCTTTGAAACCCAGAAAACACAGAGTCGTTGAGAGAAAACACTGCTTCATGTCCTCGAATTTTGATCAAGAATTGATGATTTTTAACCCGATTCACAAGATTCTGTACCGCGTTATTAGAGTGATCTTTCAAGTCCCACATCGTCCCACCGATCCTCAACCCTGCTCACTGCTGAGATCAGCATAGCACAGGTTTTCGATGAACGGGTTACCAAAAGGTACGACTTAAGCGACGAGTTCGCTAACCCAAATACGGGAGAAATCGGGTTGAGCAGGTAGAGAAAGGGTTAGAAAAGACAAATGCAGGGAAATCGCGGGTTGATAGCGGACGTGGCGTTAAGAGGGAGTGGGGTAGGAGTAGGTGATGTCCCGACCGTTGGATTGTCGGTAAAGAGACGGCTCGCTGCGCTTGTGTAAGGATTTCCAGAAAATCAGAATGGGTTCAAGATAGGGCAAGCCGAAAGCCCCTGCCACCGTCTCTGCTGTCGGGACTGTCCCAATTACGGGTAGTGCACCGAAACCAGCCCGCATAGTTGAAGTTCCACGAACCACCGCGAAGCACCCTACCTCCTGTTCCGCTTACGTTTGTGTCTCCACTTTGATAGTCGTTCAAACACCATTCCCAAATATTTCCAGCCATATCTACTACGTCAAACGAGCTATCGCCTTTGCCTTCATAACTTCGCACTGGGGTGGTCTTGCCAATACCATTTCCGTCTACATTATTGTTGCAGCGACTGGCATCCCATTTGTCACCCCAAGGAAAGGCTTGTCCGCCATCACCCTGGGCAGCTCGCTGCCACTGCTGCTCGGTGGGCAGGGTGATAACGTCGCCCGTGACCGCACTCAACCAGCGGCAGTAAGCTATCGCTTCGTACCACGATACCCCAACAATTGGAAATTCATCGCCATTCCATTTTGAGTTACGCCAGAAGCGTGGTTCCTTCCAATCTTCTTTTTGGCGAACTTCCCAGCCTGCCTGTGTCCACCACTGCTGATTGTCATAGCCTTTCGCTTCGATGAATAACCTGAACTGGTCGTTGGTCAAGGGATACTTGGCGATAGAGAAGACGGCAACAGGAAGGGTCTTCTTTTCACCCTTTTTTCCAATGTATGTTTCGTCATCGGCCCAGATGTTAACCAACGTCACGCGCCCAGCGGGGATAGATATCCATTCGAAGGGTTTGGGTAGGAGCGACAGCGCTGTGGAGCGGACTGGTTTAGCAAGAGCCGGATTGAAGCGTGCTAAGTTGTCGGGATCATGATCTGGAAAACTCTGCCAGAAGACTTGAGCTGCTTCCCATATTGTTGTTGGACTCCGGTGAGCTGTCACCATCAGACGAAGCACATCATATTCTCGTTCACGTGCCTCGGCTTCGAGGGCTTTCCAGATCTCCTGCTCATGAGTATCGACTTTGAAGACTCTTGGCGCTTTGCCACTGTTACGGATGCCTGCCAGACATTCACGAGCGGCTTCCCAATGTCTTTCATCGAACAACCGGTAAAACTGGCTGATGGCGGCATGGACATCATATGGCGGTTGGTTAGTGGTCACTTGAGGGGCAGGGGCGCTGCCAAAATACTGATGCAGTTCGGCGATCAGTTTGTCAACGTCGCGGTGAAAATCGGGGTCATCGCGGACCACACGGGCGTTGTTGAAAGCCAGTTGGCGCAAATCAGGCGGTAGCTCGGCAGACGGAGGCGCAGCGGCATTGTCAACCAGCAGCGGCACAACCAGACAGTCATCCATCTGCAAGGCCGACTCAATCTCGATCCGCACGAAATCATTTGGGTTATCGAGACGGCGGTTGCCATGTTCGTCAGCAATAGTCAACCACTGCTTGCCGATGATTGCCAACAGCACATCACAATCGGCGACGGCGCGCTTGAGGACACCGCGAAAGTCCTTACCCATCGGGATGCTGTCGACATCCTTGAAAACATGATCTTTGCTGAATTCGCTGACCAAACGATCATACAGTCGTCCAGCATCTTTGCGGCTGTCGGCGCGGCGATAGGAGATGAAGATTTTCGGCATGGTCTGTCACGCTGAGTATAACAGGGCTTATAGGGTGATCTTATTATGCCTGACCTGCATCAGTCGGGCAAGCGACTTCAAAACACAATCACCCCGCGAGCGGTGGTGCCACTGAGCATGACATCATAGGCGTGGTTGATCTGGTCGAGGGTGTATTCCTGCGAGATCAGTTCATCCAGCTTGAGCTTGCCGGCGACATACAGATCGAGCAGCAGGGGGAAGTCGCGGCTGGCGTTAACGGTGCCGTAGTAGCTGCCTTTGATGACCTTCTCCTGACGGGTGATGACCGCGCCGGGCAGGTTGGTGCCGCTGCCCATCGCCGAGAGTCCGGCCAGCGTCAGCGTCCCGCCGGGTCGAACGGCCTCGAAGGCCAGTTCCTGTAATGCCGGAAGGCCAACCGCTTCAAAGCTGTGATCCGCGCCGCGTCCGTTGGTCAGGGCGCGAATGTGTTGGATGGGGTCATCGCTGGAGAGGAGGGTATGGGTCGCGCCGAACTGCCGGGCGATCTCCATCTTGGTCGGGTTGGTATCAACGGCGATGATCTTCTCCGCGCCACACAGCGCCGCCCCCTGAATGATGTTAAGTCCAACGCCGCCGCAACCGAAGATCACCGCGCTCTCGCCGGCCTTGACCTGGGCGGTGTAGAGCGCCGCGCCGACGCCGGTCGAGACAGCACAGCCGACCAACGCCGCCACTTTCAACGGGACATCCTGGCGGATGACGACGCAGCTTTCCTGGGGGACGACAGCGTACTCGGCGAAGGTGGCGAGGCCGGAGAAGTGATAGACAGTCTGATCTTTCCAGCGCAGCCGGGTGGTGCCATCCAGCATCGTCCCTGCCCAGATCGGGCCGACGTAGGTTTCGCAGAGGTTGGGTTTGCCGTGCAGACAGTAGAAGCAGTGACCGCAGTCCGGTGCCCAGTTGAGGCTGACGTGATCGCCGGGCTTGACGCGGGTGACGCCCGACCCGACCGACTGCACCACGCCCGCGCCTTCATGTCCGGCGATGACCGGCATGGGGTGGTTGGTCGCGCCGGAGATCAGGTGATAATCGCTGTGGCAGACTCCGCTGGCGGCGATCTTGACCAGCACCTCGCCGGCGCGGGGGTCATCCAGTTCAACCTCGTCGATGACGAACGGTTGGTGAGCGGCCAGGAGCAGGGCGGCACGGATTTTCATGGGTGATCCTGTGATGTGACAAGACGAACAGGTGACGGGGATTATACCGCGCATTGGCAGAAACCGGTCGCAATGGGCATACTGAGGGGGTCATTAGCCCTCACCCCCTCGCTCGCTTGCGGCGCTCGCAGCCTCTCCCGATTCGCCGAGTACGGCTGGGAGAGGGGAGCTATGGCTGGCAACATGAGAGGGAACAAATCTCATAAGGACAAAAGGATGACAACCAAACCTTCACTTTCGACGCTGCTGGAGTTCGCCATTGATGCGGCTTATCAGGCCGGGAAGATCACCCTCAGTTACTTTCAGAATGGCGTGAGCGCGGATCGCAAGTCCGACGACTCGCCGGTGACGATTGCCGATAAGCTGGCGGAGGAGAAGCTGCGCGAACTGATCCAGCGTTACTGGCCCGACCATGGCATCATCGGCGAGGAGTATGGCGAGCAGGCCGGGACGAGCGAGTACACCTGGACGGTTGACCCGATTGACGGCACCAAGTCGTTTGTGCAGGGCGTGCCGATCTATTCCAACCTGATTTCGGTGGTCGATGCCTCGCGCCGTCCGCTTGTCGGCGTCGCCAATTATCCGGCGCTCAACGAGATGATCTACGCCTCGCAGGGGATGGGAACCTATTGGAATGGGCGGCGCACCCATGCCTCGAACGTCAGTGATTTGAAGGACGCGGTGCTGCTGGGGAGCGAGATCGACTTCAGCGCCTATGGTGACAAGGAGCGCATCTGGAAGCAGTTGCAGAAGACGACCTATTTCCACCGCACCTGGGGCGACTCGTATGGTTATGCGCTGCTGGCGACCGGTCGGGCGGAGATCATGGTCGATGCCTGGATGAAGACCTGGGACTGTGGGCCGCTGCTGGTCATCGTGGAAGAGGCCGGCGGCACCTTCACCGACTTCAAGGGGAATGCCACCATCTGGGGCGGCGAGGCCATCGGCACCAATGGCAAGCTGTACGATGCGGTGATGGCGATTGTGAACGGGTCGTAGCCAGAAGTTCCCGTTACAAGTGAAAAAACTGGCGTAGTTGCCCTCATCCCCCGCCCCCTTCTCCCACTGGGAGAAGGGGAGCCAATGTCGTGCTTTTTCTGTTTTTTAGGCAGCAATTCGTCCTTCAGATGGTTGACTATTAACTTCCAGCCTCGCGTTGATGCCTCGACTGCGGCATAATGCTCGCACACTTGACCACAGCGATCACCACAAAGGGAAACCATCATGCCATTAGGCAACACACGGGTTGCGTTCATCGGCAGCGGCGTCATGGCCGAGGCCATGATTAAAGGGCTGCTCAACAAAGGGCTGATCCCGCCGGGGCAGATCGTGGCAGCCGACACGCGCTCGGAGCGGGTCGAAGAACTGGCGCGGATGTATGGGCTGGTTGGCACGACGCATAATGATGAAGCGGCAGCCAAAGCCGATGTGGTGGTACTGTCGGTTAAGCCACAGGTGTTGGGCGAGGTAATGCCGGATGTGCGGCATGGAACGCATTCGTCCAAGCTGGTGTTGAGCATTATCGCCGGGGCGAAGATCAAGACGATTGTCGATGGGGTGGCGAATGCCAGCGTGGTGCGCGCCATGCCCAACACGCCGGGGCAGATCGGGCAGGGGATCACCGTCTGGACGGCGACCGCCGATGTGCTGCCGGAACAGCGGCTTCAGACTGAGGCGCTGCTCGGTGCGCTGGGGGAACAGATCTTCGTCGATGACGAGCGCTACCTCGATATGGCGACGGCGCTCAGTGGCACTGGCCCGGCTTACATCTTCATGTTCATGGAAGCGCTGATCGATGTCGGTGTGCATATGGGCTTCTCACGGCGCATCGCTCAGGAACTGGTGATGCAGACCATGCGTGGATCGCTGGAATATGCCGAGCAGTCTGGCCTGCACCCGGCGGAGCTGCGTAATCAGGTGACCAGCCCGGGTGGGACGACAGCCGAAGCGCTGTATCATCTGGAAAAAGGCGGGCTGCGAACGGTGGTGTCGCGGGCGGTGTGGGCGGCTTATCAGCGCTCGGTGTCGTTGGGCGGGGGAACACCGGTGCGCAACCCGGACTCGCTGGATAGTGATCGCTGAAGCGTCGGCGGACGGTCTTTTTCATCAATCTATCATTTGTGAAAAAGTGGACAGATGACACACTTTCCGCTACAATCGTGCGCTGTTATGCTGACCGAATCTTGATTCCCATTAGACTATCCAGCCAATGCGCTGTTAGCAGAATCTATCTTCAACAGAGGAGGCCTTAATGGCAACGATCTCCAACGATATTTATGAATCGTTACTTAAGCAGATCGGCGACTTCAGCACCAAGATTGAGTCCGTCGAAGTCGGGCGTGTGACCGAAGTGGGTGATGGTATCGCCCGCGTTTCCGGTATGGAGAATATCCGGTTCAGCGAGCTGGTACGCTTCACCAATGGTACGCCAGGCATCGCGTTCAACCTGGAAAAAGACAACGTCGGTGTCATCATCATGGGTGAATATGACACCATTCAGGAAGGCGATGAAGTCCGTCCGCTGGGTCGTATCGCCTCGGTGCCAGTCGGCATGGGCATGGTCGGGCGCGTGGTCGATGCGCTGGGTAACCCGGTCGATGGCAAGGGTCCGATTGCGGCAGCTGATTATTACAACATTGAACGGATTGCCCCTGGCGTGATTGAACGTAAGAACGTTAACCGTCCGGTGCAGACCGGTATCGTCGCCATCGACTCGATGATCCCGATTGGTCGTGGTCAGCGTGAGCTGATTATCGGTGACCGTCAGACGGGCAAGACTGCCATTGCGCTGGACACCATCCTGAACCAGAAGGGCAAGGATATGTACTGCATCTACGTCGCGATTGGCAAGCGGCGTGGCGAGGTGCGGCGTATCGTGGCGCTGCTGGAAGAATACGGTGCGCTGGAATACACCACTGTGGTCGTGGCATCGGCGTCGGACCCGGCAGCGATGAACTATATTGCGCCTTACTCCGGCTGTGCCATCGGCGAGTGGTTCATGGAAAACGGCAAGGATGCGCTGGTCGTCTATGATGATCTGTCGAAACATGCCTGGGCGTATCGTCAGGTCTCACTGCTGATGCGTCGTCCGCCGGGACGCGAAGCCTATCCGGGCGATGTGTTCTACCTCCACAGCCGTTTGCTGGAACGCGCGGCTCAGTTGAGCGACGCGCGTGGGGGTGGCAGTCTGACAGCGCTGCCGGTCATTGAAACGCTGCTGGGCGATGTGTCGGCCTACGTGCCAACCAACGTAATCTCGATTACCGATGGTCAGATTTATCTGGAACCGGAATTGTTCTATGCTGGCGTTCGCCCGGCCATCAACGTCGGTATCTCGGTCAGCCGCGTCGGTGGCGATGCCCAGACCAAAGCCATGAAGAAGATCGCCGGTGGTCTGCGCCTGGACCTGGCGCAGTTCCGTTCGCTGGCGGCGTTCGCCCAGTTCGGTTCTGACCTGGACAAGGCGACACAGCAGCAGTTGGATCGTGGTCTCCGCCTGACCGAACTGTTGAAGCAGCCGCAGTACAGGCCGCTGCCGCTGGCTGAACAGGTGGCGTTGATTTATGCAGGTACCAAAGGCTATCTTGACAATGCGACGGTTGATCGGGTGAAGGAGTGGCAAGCCGGGTTCATCCGCGCCTTCAACACGCAGTTTGCCGCGCTGTCTGCCAGCATTGGCGATAACAAGACGCTGAATGATGAGCAGGAAGCGCAGCTCAAGGATGCGCTGAATACCTTCAACGCGAGCTGGAGCTAAACGTCTGACTCGCTGCCCAGCGGCGAGTGTGGACTTAACAAGGAGACATCAATGGCTACAGCACGCGAAGTCAAGAAACGTATTCGCAGCGTCAAGAATATCTCGCAGATAACCCGCGCCCTGGAGGCCGTATCGGCTTCCCGCGTGCGTAAGGCACAGGCACGGGTGTTAGCCAGCCGCGCCTTCGCTGAAAAAGCCTGGGAAATCCTGCTGAATGTACAGAGTACCAGTGTCAAGGGGGTGCCGCTGCATCCTCTGCTGACGGCGCGCGATGAGATCAAGCAGGTCATTATCGTGCTGGTCACCTCCGATCGTGGGTTGGCTGGCGCGTTCAACAGTAACATCATCCGCGTTGCCATGCGCTTTGCCCATCGGTTGGGCAAGCCGGTGCGCTGGATCACGGTTGGCAAGAAGGGGCGCGACTCGCTTATTCGCGCCGGTCAGAACGTGATCGCTGAATTCGGCAGTCTGTCGTCTGATCCTATGGTAGCCGACATCAAGCCAGTGGCGCAGTTGGCGATTGAAGAATTCCTGAGCGGGACAGTCGATGACGTGTTCATCGCCTATACCGATTTCATCAATACGCTGGCGCAGCGCCCGGTGGTCTTGAGCTGGCTGCCGCTGCTGCCATTCTCGACCGAAGACAATGTGCTGAAAGAATCGCTGAAGGGTATCCCGGCCGTGACCGCCGGCAGCTCGGACTATGAGTACGAGCCGAATGCTCAGGCGATTCTGGACGAAATCGTGCCGCGCTTTACCGAACTCCAGTTGTACCAGGCGGTTCTGGAAAGCCAGGCCAGCGAACACTCGGCGCGTATGGTAGCGATGCGCAATGCCTCGGACAACGCGACGCAGTTGATGGGCGATCTGACGCTGGTCTATAACAAGGCACGTCAGGCGGCGATCACGGCGGAAATCCTGGACATCGTGGGTGGTGCAGAAGCGCTGCAAGCGTCGATGGATAGTCTGACTGATGAGATTATGGCAAGCGCTGTCAAGATGCCAGTCATCGCCGTGCCGTCGACGAATGGACATGCGGTTGCTCCAGCAGCAGTCTCTCGCGCTTCCAGCCCAAAGAAGAGTGTCGCTAAAGCTGATGATCTGAAAGTGATCGAAGGCATTGGGCCAAAGATGGAAGCGGCCCTGATCGCGGCGGGCATAGGCACCTTCGCGGAACTGGCTGCATCCAGCGAAGACCAGATACAAAAGGCGATTGAAGCAGCCGGATTGCGGTTTGCACCGAGCATTCCAACCTGGGCCAAGCAGGCGGCTTTCGCTGCGCGGGGCGATTGGGATGGATTGAAAGCTTATCAGGATACACTCTCTGGCGGACGGGAAGACTAACTCACCGCTTCAGCATTCACTTGAGGAGAAAGTAAACAATGGCAGAAGTTCAAGGACGGGTTTCACAGGTGCTGGGCGCGGTGGTTGATGTTGAATTCCCCCCCGGTCAGTTGCCTGATATTTTCGAGGCCGTTCGTGTTCCGCGCGATGGTCAGGATGATCTGATCCTGGAAGTCCAGACGCTGCTGGGCGACAGCTCAGTGCGTACGGTGGCGATGGACACGACCGACGGCTTGCAGCGCAATGTGCCGGCCTATTCAGTCGGAACAGCGATCAGCGTGCCGGTTGGCCCGGCCTCGCTGGGTCGTGTGTTCAATGTGTTGGGCAAGCCGATTGATGGCGGCGAAGCGGTCCCAAGCAGTGCGCCACGCCGTCCGATCCATGCCAGCGCCCCGAACTTTGAAGAACAATCGACCAAGATCGAGGTGTTTGAGACGGGTATGAAGGTTATCGATCTGGTCGCTCCGATGTCGAAGGGTGGCAAGGTCGGTATCTTTGGTGGTGCCGGTGTCGGCAAGACGGTCACCATCCAGGAATTGATTAACTCGATTGCCACGCAGCACTCGGGCTTATCGGTGTTTGCTGGCGTGGGCGAGCGCACCCGCGAGGGTACTGCGCTCTATCATGAAATGGACGAGGCGGGCGTGCTGGACAAGCTGGCGATGGTCTTCGGTCAGATGAACGAGCCGCCGGGCGTGCGTCTGCGCGTGGCGCTTTCCGGTCTGACGATGGCGGAACACTTCCGCGATGAAGGCCGTGATGTGCTGCTGTTCATCGACAACATCTTCCGTTACTCGCTAGCCGGTTCGGAAGTTTCGGCGCTGCTGGGTCGTATGCCTTCCGCGGTCGGTTATCAGCCGACATTGGCGGATGAGATGGGTCAGCTTCAGGAACGCATCACCTCCACCAAGACGGGTTCGATCACCTCGATGCAGGCGGTCTATGTGCCAGCTGACGATTATTCTGACCCTGCGCCAGTGGCCGTGTTCACCCATCTGGATGGTACGATTGCGCTGGAGCGTTCGATTGCCGCGCGCGGTATCTTCCCGGCAGTTGATCCGCTGGCGAGCACCAGCAAGATTCTGGACCCGCTGATTGTCGGCGATGAGCATTATCAGACGGCGCGTGAAGTGCAGAAAGTTCTGCAGCGCTATAAGGATCTGCAGGACATCATCGCCATTCTGGGTATCGATGAATTGTCGGATGATGACAAGCTGTTGGTCGCCCGCGCCCGTAAGATCGAGTTGTTCCTCAGCCAGCCGTTCTTCGTGGCGACACAGTTCACCGGTCGTGAAGGTCGTTATGTGAAGGTCAAGGACACCGTTCGCGGCTTCCGCATGATCCTGAACGGCGATCTGGATTATGTCTCCGAGCAGATGTTCTATATGGCTGGCCCGATTGAGGATGTCCTCGAGCGTTACGAACAGTCGCAGAAATAGCGACGGAGGCACACTATGCCGATTCATGTAGAGGTCGTCACCCAGGAAAAGAAGGTTTTCGAGGAACGGGAAGCCGATATGGTGCTGGTGCCGGGTTCGGAAGGCGAGATGGGCGTACTGCCGCATCACGCGCCGGTGCTAACCACGATGGGCTTTGGCGAGCTGGTCATCCGCAAGGGGAATCGCGAAGAGCGCTTCGCCATCTATGGTGGGGTGGTCGATGTGCGCCCGGACAAAGTGGTCGTTCTGGCCTATCTGGCTGAGTCGTCGTTTGCGCTGGATGAGCAGAAGATCGAAGAGGCGCGCAATCGTGCTTCGCAGATGATGAAGGAAGGCGTCCCGCCGGAACAGAACCGGGCGGCAGCGCTCGAGCTGCGCCGGGCCGAGATGGCGTTGAAGATCAAGAACAAGATGAAGAGCCGTGGCAGTTCTGTGCTGCGCATTGTCGAAGTGAGCGACGAAGAATAGGATCGCTCACGAAAATCGATGATAAGACTAGCCCATCTAACCTGATGGGCTTTTCTTTTACGCTTCGGATGACAGGGAAAAGTCCGGGTTCGGTGTCACTGGCAGGCTGACCAACGATGGGTCGCGGTCAAGCAGGAAGGTGTACGCGCTCTCGAACGAATCGGTGAACTTCAGCCGCAATTGGGGAAACAAGAATTGCAGCACCATTGAGCTGAGAAAACGGACAAGTGGATTGTTCGCACCGAAGATGACAATCCAGCCCATCCCTTCGTGATTGATGCTCAACATGACTTCGCGCATCGCCTTGATGTTGGTGGGATACTGTTTCAAGTCCTTCAGGTCGGCGATGCAATGAACCAGGGGAATACCGTCTTCGATGAAGGCCAGAAAGACACGGTTTGCTGCTGATAGATCGTCCAGTGACAGGCTTACTCCATAAACCTGAACCATGATTCGTTTGTCAATGTACCAATAGGTTTTAGTCGGCACTGAATTACAGCTTTCTACAGATTGACGTTGTGCGAGTTAATGTTACTCCTGAACTGAATGCCGACACCCTTAAGGGGCTGAGCACTTGCAAGCGGCAACTACCTTTCCCTAACTACATTCGAAGCAGTCAATATGGTATAGTTGACCGGATTAGCACCCACAAGGAAGTCGGCGCATGGGACTTTTCCAGAAACAGCTTGGCGTTGATCTCGGCACAGTGAATTGCCTGATTTACGAGAATGGTCAGATCGTGTTGCAAGAGCCATCATTAGTGGCTGTTGCAGCCGAGGAGGACCTCGAGGGTGTGGTTTCTATCCTTGAGATCGGGCAACCAGCGCGCGAAATGTATGGGCGCGTAGATGATGAGGATATTCAGATCGTCCGGCCTTTGACCAACGGTGTGATCGCCGATTATGATGTGGCTGCGCGAATGCTGGGATACTTCTTTGACAGAGTGTCAGGTCGAGTCCGTCTGTTCAAACCAATTGTGATGGTGTCGGTACCCTATGGGGTTACCAGCGTTGAGCGTCGCGCGGTGCAGGAAGCGGCGCTGGATGCGGGTGCGCGCAAAGCCCTGTTGATCCCGGAGCCATTGGCGGCTGCCATCGGGGCAGGTTTGCCGGTCAGTACACCCGCCGGTGATATGGTGGTGAACATTGGCGGCGGGATAACTGAAGCCGCGGTCATCACGATGAACAACATCGTCCGCGCCGAGAGTGGCCGGGTTGGCGGGCTGCGGCAGGATGATGCCATCATCAGTTATGTTCGTCGAAAGTATAATTTAACGGTGGGTCAGCCGACTGCTGAGTCGATCAAGATACAGGTGGGGTCAGCGATTGACCTGCCGGAGCCGCTCACGATGGAAATCCAGGGGCGCGACAATGTCAGCGGGCTGCCACGCACGATCACGATTTCAACCGGCGAGGTGGTCGAGGCGTTGCAAGAGCCGTTAGCCCAGATTGTGGCGGTGGTCAAGGCGGTGCTGGGGAACACACCACCGGAACTGGCATCCGACATTATTGATCGCGGCATCGTTCTGACAGGGGGTGGGGCGCTGCTGCGGGGGATGGATCAGTTTCTGACGCGCGAGACCGGCGTCCCGGTCTATCGCGCTGAAAACCCAATGATTGCTGTGGCCGTGGGGGCAGGGCGGGCGATGGAAGACGCGGCGATCCTGCGTCGATTAGGTCAATTCTAGCTGAGGTAGTAGGTCATCCGCTGAAGCTGCACCACAGGGTCAATGTACTGAACATGGACATCTGTTGGCACATTCAGGTTCATCGGCGCATAGTTGAGGATGGCCCGTACCCCGGCCTCGATGAGTCGATCCGCCACTTCCTGGGCTTTTTCCGCAGGTACAGCGATCATGGCGATCTTGATGGCTCGTTCGCGGATGATTTCCTGCATGTTATCCAGGGACATCACCGCAAATCCGCCGACCTGTTTTCCAATTTTGGTGGGCGAGTTATCAAAGACGCAGGCGATACGAAAACCGCGTTCGGTGAAGCCGCGATAATGTGCCAATGCACTACCCAGATCACCGGCTCCGACCAAGACCACTTCCCACTCCTGATTGACCTTGAGGACCTGTTGTAATTGTTCAATCAGGTAATGAATCTGATAGCCAGTTCCCTGTTTGCCGAAGCCGCCAAAATGAGAAAGGTCTTTACGAATCTGGGCCGAACTGATGCCGAGGCGCTGACCGAGCTCGTGCGATGACGTGACCTCTTGCCCTTCCTGTGCCAGTCTGGTCAACGCACGCAAATACACAGGCAGGCGCCCGATCACAATATCTGGAATGTTAGCCGTCATAGGGGTCGTCGCTCCGCCCACTGTGTATTGTGAAAGATAACACAGCTTAATATTACCATCGTTAAGTTCTTAACGCTAGATTAGCTTTCGCCTGACCCACTACATTCAACGGGAGAAATCTGTGCTATGATCGGGAGTGGAGACATTCGATAGCTGTTGCTGAAGGGGATTATGTCGGTTCGTCGTTCGCTCATTGTACTGGCTTTTCTCATGGTTACACTGCCGCTGTGCGCGTTTTATTCGCGCGCATCGCAGTTGACGCAAAGCCAACCGGAAACCAACCTCCAGTTTTATGCCGTCCGCAGTGGCAGCGTTGAACTCAATGTGACAGGAATAGGTCGAATTGAAGCCGAGGCTGTGGCTGATTTGAGCTTCACCCGCACCGGACGAGTTGCCGAGGTCCTGGTGCAGGCAGGCGACAGTGTGCAGGCAGGGGAACCGTTGCTGCGATTGTCCAACGATGCCGAGCAGATCGCTTATGATCGAGCGGTGTTATCGCTGCAATTGGCTGATCTGCAAAAGCAGGACCTGGTAGACGGGCCAGATGAAGGACAAATCCGTGTCGCTGAAGCCAATGTCAACAGCGCCTGGGGTGCCTATACTGGCTTGCAAAACGCGGTCACGCCAGAGCAGATTCAGGCGGCAGAATTGCGCTATCAGCAGGCACAGCAGGCTTATGTAGATGCGATTGATACCCGCAACAACCCACCGCAGGGTGGGCAGCCAGAAGAGTATTACACCATTCTCGATGCTCAGATCGGGGCGGCCTCATTCAATGCGGAGATCGCGCGGCTGCAACTGGAAGACCTTCGCGCCGGCAATCGGGGCGCTTTGAATGCCGCCTATGCTCGCGTCCTGCAAGCGCAGAGCGAATTGGAGCGGGTGCAGGCTGGCCCCACCCAGGCTCAGATTGACCAGGCGGACATCGCCATTCAGCAGGCGCAAATCCAGGTGGATCAGGCGGGACGCGCTCTGGGGTTGACGGTGTTGGTTGCGCCGTTTGATGGTGTCGTCTCGCTGCTGAACGTCGAAGTCGGCAGCCTGGTTTCCCCGGCATTGCCAGCAGTCCAGTTGACCAATGTGTCCCCGCTGCATGTGCTGGTGCAGATTGATGAAATCGATATACGTCAGGTGCAGGAATTGATGCCGGCGCGGGTTGAACTGGATGCGCTGCCGGGTGTCACGCTGCCAGCGACGATTGAGCAGATTGCGCTGGTCGGGACGAACAATAACGGCATCATCAATTATGATGTACGGGTGCGACTGGATAGCAGCGATCCTCGCGTACGAACCGGCATGACGGCTGAAGCGTCGGTGGTTGTAGAAGATCAACGCGATGTGCTGGTAGTGCCGAATGAATACATCCGCCTGGATCGCCGTACCGATCAGGCATTCGTCAATATCGTCAGCGCCGAAGGCCAGCTTCAGGAAATCGAAGTGACGCTGGGATTGGTGGGCGATGTCGAGAGCGAAGTCATCAGTGGATTGAAAGCGGGCGATGTGCTGGCGATTGATCTCGGTGGTGACCAGCTCGGGATTTTCGGAGGTTAACTCGATGCGCATCGTTCGCATTTTCCTAACGGTCATGGTGGCCTCAGCCGTAACGCTGGGGATTGTGCTGTTCGTACAGTATCGCGGTACCGTGAGCGCCGCCCAGCAGGTGCCATCGAGCGAAGTTGAAGAGTCGATCACGGTGATTAGCGATAGTTTGCTGGTGACAGTCAGTGGCACGGGGGCGCTGGCACCTAATCGGCAGCTCAACCTGTCATTTGAGTTCTCCGCTCCTGTCCGCGAAATTCTGGCGCGGGAAGGGCAGGTGGTGAAAGCCGGTGATGTGCTGGCGGTGCTGGACACGGCTGATCTGGAAGCTTCGATTACCAACGCGCAGGTGACGCTGGCGGCCCAGCAGGCATCCTATGATGCACTGATTGCTCCGCCGCGCGACGTCGATATTGCTGCTGCCGAAGCAGCCTTGACCGTGGCACAGGCACAGGCTGGCGCAGCGTCGCTGGGTGCGGATGCGACCCAGGTGGAGATCGCTCGCTTGCAGGCCGAGATTGCCCGTAATCAGTTGTGGCAGGCGCAACTCCAGAATGGTCTGGTCTTTGCTCAGGCGCAGCAGGCCGCTGATGCTGCTGCTGCACGGGGCATTCCGGTTCAACCGGTGGGTAATGCGGCGGATAATGTCACCGCGCAAATGAATTCAGCTGAATTCGGCGTTCAGATTGCTGATACGAATATTGAAGCCGCCCAGAATCGTCCGGCGGATGTGGCGGCGCTGGCGTCGGCCAATGCCCAGATCGTGGCGGCGCAGGTTCAGCTCGACCGCTTGCTCAATGGCCCAACCGAGATGCAGCTACGCATCACCGAGACCCAGCTTCAGATCGCTCAACTGGCGGTGGATCAGGCACAGGCGCAGCTTCAACGTGCCACGCTAATCGCGCCGTTCGATGGGGTAGTGGCGCGCAACAATCTGGTGATCGGCGAACTGCCGCCGCAGGGCGCGGCGATGCAACTGATCGATACCGGCAACTTCTTTGTCGATGTCGCGGTTGACGAGACTGATATTGTCGATATGCAGGTCGGCCAGGTTGTGTCGCTGCGCTTTGATGCTGTGCCAGACGCCGATGTGACCGGGGTTGTCAGCCGAGTGGCCGTGACACCGACGCGCGCCGGGCAATTGGTGACTTACACAGTGCGGGTGGCGATTGACCCAACCGATGCCCCGATTCGCATCGGGATGACCGCCACGGTCTCAATTACAGTGCGCGAACTGCCGAATGCGCTGGTTGTCCCCAACCGCTTCATTCGCATTGATCGGACAACGCAGCAGGCCTTTGTTTCGGTGCAGCAGGACGATGGCACAATAACGGATGTGCCGGTCACGTTGGGCGTTCGAAATGAGACGGAGACCGAAATCGTCAGTGGTTTGGTTGAGGGGCAGGTTGTGGTGCTGGTGCCACGCGAAGCCTTTAACCCAATAGAATAGGCGACCTATGTTTTCCTGGTTTCGGCAGAATGGCAAACACAGCAATGGCAGCACGCCCAAAGAAGTGGAGCGCAAGGTTGTCATCGACATCCATGACATCACCAAGATGTACAAGATGGGCGACATCGAAGTTCATGCGCTGCGCGGCGTTTCGCTGCAAATCCATGAAGGCGAGTTTCTCTCGATCATGGGGCCAAGCGGCAGCGGCAAGAGTACTTTGATGAACATCCTGGGCTGCCTCGATCAGCCCACGAACGGGTCGTATTTCCTGGATGGGCAGGATGTCAGTAAGTTGAGTGAACGCGATCTGGCGCGGGTGCGAAACAAGAAGATCGGTTTTGTCTTTCAGAGTTTCAATCTGCTCAAGCGTACGACAGCCGTGCGCCAGGTGGAGCTACCTCTGGTTTACGCTGGCGTAACCGGGCGCGGCAAACGAGCCAAGACCGCCCTGGAATCGGTGGGGTTGGGGCAACGCCTCGATCATTTACCAAGCGAGCTTTCGGGGGGGCAGCAGCAGCGTGTTGCCATCGCGCGGGCGCTGGTGAATGAACCGGCCATGATCCTGGCGGATGAGCCAACGGGGAACCTGGATTCGCGCAGCGGCACAGAAGTCATGCAGATCTTTCAACGCTTGAACCGGGAACAGGGCATCACGACCATTTTTGTGACGCACGATCCCTGGATAGCGCGACATACCCAGCGCGTTATCATGCTGCGCGATGGCAAAATCATCGCTGACCGTGAGATCGCTAACCCGCTCATCGCCGGTGAGAACGAACGTCCTTCGGAAGCAGCGGAGATGGAAGGCCTGTTCAAGGAAGCCTACTACGGCGGCGCTAAAGAGGAATATACCTGAGAGCGGCGGTATGTTACGGGCAGTGATCATGTATGCCAGCGCACTCTCGCTATTGTTGACGCTGGTCATTGTGTCAACCCGTAGCTGGGCGCGAACCGATGCGATCCTGGCCTACGAATCGCTGCGGGGTGATGTGTCATCGATTTATGTTCGTGATGCGCAGCGTGGCATCGAAAGGCAAGTCACTGATGCGACTCGGAACGCCTATGAGCCGGAGTGGTCACCCGATTGGAAGTTGGCATACACTTTTCTCCGGGCAACGCGATCCTTTGACATTGCCATCCTTGACGTGAGTAGCGGACTCACACAAACGGCAGTGGAGACGACGGCGGAACCTGAGAATACACCGCGCTGGCTGATGGATGGGCGACTCTCTTATGTCCGATTTCTCTTGCCCATGGATATTCTCATCCTGACGGTACCGGGAGATGCTCCTACAGTCGTCGTTAGTGGGCCAGGCGTCAACCGCGACCCATGCTGGTTAGGGCAAGAGGAACTGGTATTTGCTTCTGATCGCGACAGCATCATGGATCTGTACCTGCTGAACACAGAATCCGGCGTGTTACAACGACTGACTTATGACCCGGCCCCGGATTACAATGCGGCCTGTTCTCATGATGGTCAACTGGCCTTTGCGACGACGCGCGACATGAATGCCGAAGTGTATATCATTGACCCGATCACCCTGGTTGAAACCAATATGACACAAAGCCCGCGCAGCGCCGAATTTAACCCGGCCTGGCTGCCCGATGGACGGCTGTCGTTTGTCTCTGATCGCAGCGGTAACCGTGAGATTTACATCCTCAATTCTGAAACTAGTGACTGGGAAAATGTCACCAATAACCCCTATAACGACAATGAGCCGAGCTGGATACCGACATCGTGAACCTGTTTGAAACGATCTCAATTGCCTTTGTCTCACTCAGCATCAACCGGTTGCGCGCCATGCTGACGACGTTGGGCATCATCATCGGGGTGGGAGCTGTGATCGCGCTGGTCAGTCTGGGGCGGGGCGTAGAAGCCTATGTCGCCGGGCAGTTTCAGGCTTTAGGATCGAACGTGCTATTTGTTTTCTCCAGCCCCCCGGCTGGCGGCACACGCACCACTATTCAGCCCTTGACCACGCGCGAGGGCGCGGCGCTGGCAAACCCAGCTATCGCGCCGAGCATTCGACAGGTGGCGATGGAGATGCAGGTGTTTGGCACAGTGATCGCTGCCGGGGAGCGAACCCGGGTGGCGGTCAGCGGCGTCACACCGAACTTTCAAGAGGTGCGCAACTGGGTGCTGCGCGAAGGGGATTTTCTGTCACAATCCGATCTCGATTCGGCGGCGCGAGTAGCGGTGCTGGGGACGACGATTGTGGATCGCTTGTTCGGTGACAAGGAACTGAACCCGGTTGGGGCGGAGATTCGGATCAATGACCGGGTGTTCACCATCATTGGCATCCTGGAAGAACGTGCCAATGGTTTCTTTGGTGATGAGAATGATGTGGTATTTGTCCCGTTGACGACGGCACAGACGCGATTGGACTCGGCGCGCACGAAGGATGGCGGCTACCGGGTGGATGTGTTCCATGTCCAGGCTGTCTCGGAGCGTCAGATGGACTCGGCAACACAGGAAATTGAAGCGTATCTGACGGACGCACACAAGATTCAGTTTCAGGGTGAACAGGATTTCAGCGTCATCAACCAGGCGGACTTGCTTGACTCGCTGGGGCGAATTACGGGCGTCCTCACCGTTTTTCTGGGGTTGATCGCCAGCGTATCGCTGCTGGTGGGGGGCATTGGTATCATGAACATTATGCTGGTTTCGGTCACGGAACGAACACGCGAGATCGGCCTGCGCAAAGCGTTGGGGGCGCGTGGGCAGGATATTCTGCTGCAATTCCTTGTCGAAAGTCTGACGCTCTCGATCATTGGCGGATTGATCGGCGTCGGGCTAGGCTGGGTCGGTACGCTCATTGGCTCAGCGCTGGTTCCTGATCTGCCGTTGGGCATCAGCGCTGATGCGATCATTCTGGCGACCGTCGTCAGCAGTCTGGTGGGTATCTTTTTTGGCCTGTATCCGGCCAGTCGCGCCGCGCGGATGCGCCCAATCGATGCATTACGGTTTGAATAGCCATGATTGAAAACATACGGATGGCATTTCTGGGGTTGACCAGCAATAAGCTGCGTTCGGCTCTGACTATGTTGGGCATCACCATCGGGGTGGCATCGGTCATCCTGCTGGTCTCGTTGGGGCAAGCGGTTGATGGCTTTGTGCGCCAGCAGTTCGAAGCCGTTGGCACCAATCTGGTCATCGTTTTTCCGCGGGCAGATGAAGAGGGCGTGACCCAATCGCTGACGTTGGGTGAGGCCCGCGCACTGGCTGATCCGTTTCGGGTGCCGGATGCGCTGCTGGTGATGCCGCAGCGGGTGGTCAACCGCGACATCAACTTTGAAGACCGGCAGATTACCTCACGGGTGATTGGTGTGACGACGGATTATCTGGAAGTCCGCAATCGCACGGTGGTGTCGGGGCGGTTCTTTGATCGCGAAGAATTTGACTCGCAGGCGCGCATCGCCATCATCGGGCAGGAGACGGTACGCCGTCTGTTCCCGGATGGTGTGAACCCGATTGGCAAGACGATTCGAATCCAGAACATCAGTTTTCGTGTCGAGGGCGTGTTGAACCGTATCGGCGGGGCTGGCTTCGGACCAAATGATGACGATGCGATCTTCGCGCCGCTGACAACGGTGCTTACGCGGCTGACGGGTGAGCGCGATCTGAGCGGTAATCGTCCGCTGACAAACATTCTGGTGCAGGCGCTCGATGAAACCACTGTGCCGCTGGTGGCGCAGCAGATTCGCCAGACCCTGCGCGAAGAACGAGGCATCAGCTTCCGCGATGAGGACACCTTTCAGATTTTCACCCAGACCGATCTGCTCTCCAGCTTGGGCAACATCACCGGACTGCTGACGGTGTTTCTGGCGGTCATCGCGGGAATATCGCTGATTGTGGGTGGCATCGGCATCATGAACATCATGCTCGTGACCGTGACGGAGCGCACCCGCGAGATCGGGCTGCGTAAAGCGCTGGGCGCACAAAAGGCGGATATTCTCACTCAATTCCTGGTGGAGGCTGCTTCGTTGGCGCTGATTGGTGGGGCCATTGGCATCACATTGGCCGTGAGTGGGACTCTGCTGCTGAGTGCGTTCTTTCCGGATCTGGAGGCGAGCGTACAGCTTTCCAGTATTTTGCTGGCAACGCTGATTTCGCTTTCGATTGGCATCTTTTTTGGCATTTATCCGGCCAATAGAGCGGCATCACTCAACCCGATTGAGGCGCTACGCTACGAGTAGACAGTTGTCAAATACCTTTAACAAGGTTACGATAGTCATAATATTCTTCGGCACAGCTCAGTGAGTTCATCGTTCTTGAATTGAGGTAGTTCATGACCCGGCCAAGCGCTAACGGGCAACAACAGCATGACCCGAATCTGGTGGCTGCTCAGTCCAGTATGCTGGATGGGTTAGGACAACTCGCTTCCTATTTTGGCTTCAGCAAAGTGATGGGGCAGCTTTTCGGTGCACTCTTGTTGAGCGGCGAACCCCTCAGCCTTGATGATCTGGTCGTGCTGCTTGATATATCAAAGGCCAGCGTCAGCATGAATTTACGGACGCTGGAGCATATGGGCATGGTGCGTCAGGTCTGGGTGCGGGGATCGAGCGGCAGACGCAAGTATTATGAGGCTGAAACGGACTTCTGGCAGATTATCTCGAACGTGCTGGCTGGCCGCGAAATGCGCGATGTTGATCGGGCATTAAACGTGATGGATGAGAGCATCGCTCGGCTTTCCGGGGCGTTATCGACCATGTCCGAGGGCGACCAGCAGTTGGCAAAATTGTATATCGAGCGCATCGAAGCCATGCAAAGCCTGTTTCGTTTTGCCCAGATGATGATTACCAGCATTCTTGGGAAAGCCCACGAAGAAGACTCACACCCGCCTTCCAGCAGCGAACCGCACTGATTAGCCCTTGTGAGGGATTTTTTCGTCGCATATAATCCGCGCATTGCGGGGAAGTGGCGGAATTGGCATACGCGCATGACTTAGGATCATGTGGCTTCGGCCTTGCGGGTTCGAGTCCCGCCTTCCCCATGACTTTCACCCGGCGCACTCATGCGCCTTTTTCAAATATCTAATATAAGTTTTACGGATACCCTTTGTGGGTCGTGCTATAATTAACTCGATTTTAACCTCGGTAAGGAAAGACCCTTGAACGTCCAAACGGAACGCCTCGAAAATCAAATCGCCCGCCTGACGGTTCAGATTGAACCGGCGCGTTTTGACGCGGCCAAGCAGCAGGCGGCGCGAAAAATCGGTCAACGCATCAATATCCCTGGCTTTCGCAAGGGTAAGGTGCCGTATCGTTACCTCGTCCAATTCGTCGGTGAAGAGTCGATTGTTGAACAGGCCATCGAATTGATCTTCAACGATATATATAAATAATCGCTGGATCAGACTGACCTTGACCCGTATGGGCCAGGTTCGTTCGAGAACTTCAAGGCGGAGCCGGAACCGACGTTTGTTTTTACGACGCCGCTAGAGCCAACGGCAGACCTCGGCGATTACCGCTCGGTGCGCTTGGCGTATGTTGCCCCTGAAACCAATGACGATCAGGTTGATCGGGCGATGCGCCAGTTGCAGGAAGGGCGGGCAGTCATTGAAGAAAGTCGTCAGCCAGTCGCCCTGGGCAATCGTGTCTCGATGGAGCTTTATGCTTCGGTGATCGATGCCGAAGAGTCAGATGACGATGATGATGCCGAAGCTGAAGCTGCGGTAGAGCATGACGAGCCGGAAGCGTCTCTTGACCACGACCATGATGAGGTTGACGATCATGATCATGATGAGGATCACGACCATGATGATGATCATGACCATGACCACAATCATGGTCTGGGGGATGATGAATTCATCCACGAGCATAACGCGACGTTAGTGCTGGATGCCGATCATGAAGAACCAGCCCCGGGCTTCCGCGATCAGTTGGTTGGTCTGAACGTTGGCGATGAGAAGATCTTTGAACTGACTTATCCTGACAACACTGATGAATATGAAGATATGGCCGGCAAGAAAGCCCGCTTCAAGGTCAAGATCAGCAAGATTGAGACCATGACTCTGCCGGTGGTGAATGATGACTTTGCTGCCCGTGTGACCGAGAAAGAAGAGAAACAGCTTACCTTGCTGGAACTGCGCATGCGGCTGCGGGAGAGCATTGAGAAAGCAGCGGAAGAACGCGCCAGATCTGCCTTTGCTGATGAAGCGTTGGAAGCGATGGTTGAAAAAGCGACAGTGGTCTACCCAGACCTGATGCTTCAGGATCAACTCGATTCCTATCTGAAGTCGCTCGACCAGGAATTCCGCCGGCAAAAGCTGACTCTGGAAGACTACATGCGTATCACTAACAAGACACGCGAACAACTGAAAGATGACTATCGCGAAGTTGCCACAGCCCAGATCAAACGCGCTGTCGTCCTGCGCGAAATTCGTGCGGCAGAGAAGGTTGAAGTCGATCCGACCGCTGTTGATGGCGAGATCAACAAGATGCTGGAGCAATTTGGCCCACAGGCCGAAATGCTCCGTTCGTCACTCGACACCCCGCAGATGCGCTTCAACATATTGAATGATATGCTGGAGAAGGCGACGCGCGATCGCATCATTGCGATTGCCCGCGGCGACGCGCCTGAGCTGCCTGCTTCCACCGGCGACGAGACCACCCCTACTGAACAATCGGTTGAAGGAGAACCCACCGAATGAATGTCCACAACGTAATTCCAATGGTGATTGAGCAAGGGGCGCGTGGCGAACGCGCGTATGACATTTTTTCGCTGCTGCTGCGCAATCGTATTGTGCTGCTCGGCACGCCGATCAATGACCAGGTTGCCAATCTGACAGTCGCCCAGTTGCTTTATCTTCAGCAGGAAGATGGCGAACGCAAGATTGATATGTATATCAATTCGCCAGGTGGTGTGGTGTATGCGGGCATGGCGATTTATGACGCGATGCAGCAGATCACCCCGCCGGTCAGCACGGTTGCCATTGGTCTGACGGCCAGCTTCGGTACGGTGTTGTTGACGGCTGGCGAAAAGAGCATGCGCCATGCGCTGCCGAATGCCACCATCCACATGCATCAACCGTTGGGCGGGGCGCAGGGGCAGGCGACCGATATTGTCATCCAGGCGAATGAAATCATGCGCCTGAAAGACAGCCTGAATAACATCTTCGTCAAGCACACGGGACGCGACCGCGAAGTGCTGGAGCGCGACACCGACCGCGACATCTATTTCACTGCCAAGCAGGCCGTCGAATATGGCCTGATTGACTCGGTGTTGGGACTGACCGACAACGGCAAGGAGGATGGAAAGTCGTGAGCTACATACCTGGGAGTCACCGCTGTTCTTTCTGTGGCCGCAGCGACCTCGAAGTGGAGCATTTGCTGGCAGGGCCGAATGGCGTCTACATTTGCAACCGCTGCGTCGAGCGCTGCCGGATCACCCTGATGGAAGCAGGCGGGATTGCCAGTTATGGAGACGCCGGGAACGAAGAAGAGTTCCAGTTCGAGCGCCTGCTTGCGCCACGAGAGATCATGGCGCATCTGGATGAATATGTGGTGGGGCAGGAACAGGCCAAGCGCGCCTTGAGCGTGGCAGTATATAACCATTACAAACGTATCCAGTCCGGGCGCACTGAGGACGGCGTAGAGCTGCAAAAGAGTAACATCCTTATCGTTGGGCCGACTGGCAGCGGCAAGACGTTGCTGGCGCAGACGCTGGCTCGAATTCTGGATGTGCCGTTCTGCATTGCCGATGCTACCGCGCTGACCGAAGCCGGCTACGTGGGTGAAGATGTCGAGAACATTCTGCTGCGCCTGATTCAAGCGGCAGACGGGGACATCGCCCGCGCCGAAAAAGGTATCATCTATATCGATGAGATCGACAAGATCGCCCGCAAGTCACAGGATAATCCGTCGATCACCCGTGACGTTTCGGGCGAAGGGGTGCAGCAGGCGCTTCTGAAAATCCTGGAAGGAACTGTGGCGAATGTGCCGCCTCAGGGTGGGCGCAAGCATCCACACCAGGAGTTCCTGCAGATCAATACCTCAGACATCCTGTTCATCTGCGGCGGTACGTTTGAAGGGATTGAAGAGCGCATTAGCAAGCGCATGGGCAAGACCGGTACGCTTGGCTTTCACCTGGATGGTAAGGGCGTCAGCACCGAGCGCGTCAACTTGCTGCACGAGGTTAATCCTGAAGACCTGATGGGTTACGGGCTGATCCCGGAATTCGTCGGTCGTCTTCCGGTGATGGTGAATGTTGACCCGCTGAGTCGCGATGCGCTGGTGCGCATCCTGGTTGAGCCGAAGAATGCCCTGACCCGTCAGTATCGGCACTTGCTCGACCTGGATGATGTTGAACTGATTTTTGAACCGTCGGCGCTGGAAGCTGCTGCCGACCTGGCGATGAGTCGTGGCACTGGGGCGCGCGGACTGCGTTCGATCATCGAGAGCCGCCTGCTGGATGTGATGTTTGAAATTCCTGGGCGAGACGATATTCACCGTGTGGTGGTGGATGCGGATGTCATCAATGGTCTGCGCCAGCCGCATATCTTCACCAATACCGATGCAAAGCTGGAATGGTCGGCCGACGGGCATGTGACATCGGCGGCATAGTGTGCAATAGGACTGTGGAAAGCCGGGGAAACCCGGCTTTTTGTTTACTCCGCGATAGCTGGCAGAATGACCGTTGAGCGGTCACCGACCTCCCGTTTGAAGCGGCGCGCTTCTGCTTCTTGCCCCGGTTCCCAGTTGTAGGGGATGACCCAGCGGGGACGTATCAGCTTGACCACTTCTACCGCTTCCATGACAGTCAGAGTGCCAGAGCCATCAATCGGCAGGAGAACAATATCCGGGACAATGCGTTCCATCTCCGGGATCTGCTGTGTTTCACCAGTATAATAAATATCGTAATAATTGAGGGAGATGACGAATCCCAGGCCGCCTTTGTCCTGCGGATTCTGTAGGCTTCGTGGGGAGTAGGCGGGAATGGCTTTGATACCCGCGCGATCCACCTGTGTGCTCTGCCAGGGGCGCAGAATTTCGCAACCTTCGACTTCATTGGCAACAGCCGCATTGCCCAGGATACGGGTTTTGTCACCGCGTAGCTTTTGAATATCAGCCGGTGAACAGTGTTCTTCGTCGGCAGTTCCGATCAGGATGACATCGGCGTGAAAAGTGCTGCGAACGATGCGTCGCGGATTGATGTAGATCAGGGGCGGTCCCTGGATGAAAAAGCTGCTGTGTCCCAGCCAGCGTATCTGGTCGATCATGATAGTTGACGCAAGTGGTGTGTTTGTGTTTAGTTCCGACTGTACTATAATCTAACCCAGAAGAAGCAATACTTCGAGAGCGTGTTTGGCTTTCGTGATGAGTACCTGTCTACTGGAGGATCCGAATGAGTGACCAGACGAACCGGAATGTCGCCTTGCCGCGCCAGCAGATCAAGAAACTTGCCGGTGGGGGTGGCGCTGCGTCTGCATTGGCCTCCAGAGAAAGCTGGACTCCGCCGCCTCTGACCCGCATTGAGGACACAGGGCTGAACCAGTTGACGATTTCTGACCTGGTGCTGAAAGTGCTCTACCTGGGCGGCGTGATGGCCGGGCATGAGGTGGCGGAGATTGTCAAGCTACCCTATACCGGTGTGCTGGATACAGCCTTCGAGTTTCTCAAGAAGGAGAAATTTGTTGAAGTGCGCGGCGCGGGTGGTTTTGGCGAGGCCGGCTGGCAGTACATCATTTCATCAAAGGGTTCAGAGAAAGCCCGCGAAGCAATGGAGCGGACGCAATACGCCGGTCCCGCCCCAGTACCACTCAATGATTATGTTTTTGCCATGAAGGCACAGAACCGGGAACGCCTTCAGGTGCAGGAAGCGGATTTGCGTCCGGCGCTGCAAAAGCTGGTGATGGCGGACGAAATGTTGGGTCGGATTGGACCGGCAATCAATTCCGGTAGCTCAATTTTCCTATATGGCCCGCCCGGTAATGGTAAGACGACGATTGCTGAAGTGATCGGCAGCCTGATCCTCGGCGATGACTTGTGGATTCCCTATGCGATTGATGTTGACGGTCAGGTGATCCGCGTCTTTGATGATGTCAATCATGTGCTGTCGGACAAGGGTGGCTCGGTGAAGCAAAGCACCGGTGTGGTATCGGACCCGCGCTGGCTGCGGATCAAACGCCCGATGATTATGGTCGGTGGTGAATTAACTCTGGCAGGTCTCGACCTGGTTTATGATGACATCAACAAGTATTACGAGGCGCCGTTTCAGGTCAAATCGAATGGCGGCATGTTTCTGATCGACGACTTTGGTCGCCAACAGGTGCGTCCGCGCGATCTGTTGAACCGCTGGATCGTGCCGCTGGAAAAGCGAGTCGACTTCCTGACGCTGGCGACAGGCCGCAAGATCGAGATGCCGTTCTTTGTCCTGATCGTTTTCTCGACCAACCTTGACCCGCGCGAACTGGTGGATGAAGCGTTCCTGCGCCGTATTCGTCACAAGATCGAAGTGACCAATCCCAGTTTTGATGATTTCCGTGAAATCTTTAAGCGGGTGTGCTATGCCAAGGGGGTGGAATACGACGATCAGGCGCTGGCCTATCTCTTGAAGGAGTGGTACATCAACCACGACCGCCCGCTGCGTAATGTTCATCCGCGTGACATTATCGCCCAGCTTCTCGATATTGCCTCCTATATGGGGCAGAAACCGGCTTTGACGAAAGAATTACTGGATCGTGCCGCCTCTGCTTACTTTGTGAAGCTCTAATTGCCACAGGTTAACCGTTTGTGGTAAAGCTACACAATGGCACTGCGGTGCCGCGTTATTTCGTGATGGTGACGGGTTCTGGTGATTTTGTCGTTCAACTGACCGGCAAACACTGGCAGGATATGCTGACAGGGCATTTCGTCGAGATTGCTGATATGCAGCAGAATCGCCCTGTAACCGATCCTGAACTGGATCAATTGAAAGCCGCCGGACGGGTGGAGCATTACACACGCAGTTATGTGTGGGTTTATGGGATGCCTGAACCCCATGTCACTGACCCGACGTTACAGGCTGACCCTGACGACGATCATGTTTTCCGCGTCTTCTACGTCCAGACATTCCTGCCCTATTCGCGCCTAGCTCAACTGAAGGCGGTGCTGGAGCGCGCCAACTTTCTTGAACGGCTGACCCTGGATAGTCGCCATGAGCAGATCATCATTCTGGCGCTGGACGGCATGTTTTTCGCCCATTTTGATGCAGCAGCGGCGTTATTAGATCATCTGAACTCGCTATCGCCCGATATCTTCAAGCAGGCTGTGGTCGCCTTCGCCGACATTGCTCCAGAACAAAATCAACTGGTGCATGAGCTGGATGAAGGTGCTGGCGATCTCAGGACGATCATTGCCGCTCAAACCGATACTTCGCTGACGGCTGGCAAGCACGTGGTCGTGGCGCTGGATGCCAAAGATGATCAGCAGTTCGTGCGCGAATTGTGTGATGAACTGGAGATGCGTGTTCAGGCCACAGCCAGCGGGAACGAGGCCCTAAGTCTTCTGGAAGATGGGCATAATGATTTGCTCATCATGAGTCTGGATCTGCCAGACATGCATGGCTGGGAATTTCTGGCTAAACTGAAAGAGATCACCGAACTGCGCCAGATGCCGGTCATTGTCATTTCGGAAAATGCCGCTCCGAGCGAACAGTCACTGGCGCTCACGGTGGCAAAGGTCGATATTTATCTCGTGAAACCGGTCAGCCGCGCCCGTCTGCGCCACAACATCTGGATGCTGCTGCGTAATCGGATTTAGCATTGCGTTTCCCCCACCGGGCAGGTACATTCAATCTGAGCGAGTTCATGAGGTGCTGTCGTGATCCCAGCGCTGCTCCTGTTAATTCTGTTTCTGATGATGATTATCTTCGTCCTGAGCAGTAGCGATACTGTGCGTTGGTCGGAAGGATTACGTCGCGTGAGCGCCGGATCAGCCCGCCGAGCGGAGTGGATGGCGTCGGAGGCGGTTGTCGATCAGGTCAAGCAGGACTATTTGGCGGCGATGACCTGGCTGGCCGAAGCCTCGTTGGGCGAGAGCTTGCATCTCTGCGATCATTATCTCAGTGGAAATTATCTGCGTCGTTTTCAGACCTTGCTGCCGCTCCTGAATGGCGAACCGAGGCGTGGATTTGTCGGCATTCTGGACGTGCGCCATCACGTTCAGGTCAGGCAATTCTCGGAAGATGGGTTGACCTGCCTGGTGGTGGACTCTCAGACCGAACGGCGCATGGAAACCTATGATGTGCGACTTGATGAGCATGTGCAGACCCAGGATCTGGGCGATGGGGTGGTGGTCTATCGCATGGTCTATGACCGGCTTGCTCACCGCTGGAAGATCGCCTCTTTCATTCAGGAGCTGCCTCCTGGTTGGAGAGAACAGCCGGCGGCACGGGTGCGCCTCTATATCAATCTGCCAGCCGCTTCCGGCCATGCATGGTTGAATTAACCATGGCCGATCAGACGATCTTCATCACAGGCGGTACTGGTTTTCTGGGGCGCCATCTGCTGCCCACACTGTGTCGTGCCGGTTATCAGCTTCGCCTGTTGTCTCGTCATCCCGATCACTATGCCTGGCTAAATCGTTATCCTCGAACCGAGGTCATTCAAGGTGATCTATTGGATGGCGACGTGTTGCGTCGGGCGGTGGTCGGTTGCCAGTATGTGATTCATGCCGGCGGGATGTTCCGCTTCTGGGGTGATGAAGCGGCTTTCCAGGCGACCAACGCTATTGGCACTGAGAATTTGCTGGCAGCGCTCAAGGGATCTGGGATTGAGCGTCTGATCCACATCAGCACGGTTGCGGTGATCGGTCAACCCGATCCGCGTCACATCATCGACGAAAGTTATCCCCCGCAGCCGGCAGACCCGTATCAGCGCAGCAAGTGGCGCGCCGAGCAGGCGGTTATGCAGGCGCACCGGGACGATGGCTTGCCGGTGGTGGTGCTGCGTCCGGGTGCCTATTATGGCCCGCTGGGCGAATACGCCTTCAATCGGTTGTTCTTCCGCGATCCGATGCGTGGCATCATCATGCAGATCAACGGCGGCAGCTATATCATCTTCCCGGCTTATATTGCCGATGTGGTGCAGGGCGTGATGAAAGGGCTGGAGCAAGCGCGTCTGGGAGAAGTCTACAACATTTGTGGCGATTGGATTTCGCACCGTGAAGCATTTGACATTGTGTGTCGTGAGGCCAAAATCCCCTGGCCGCGTCTGCCGATTCCCGGTTGGTTAGGCATCAACACAGCACGTTTTTTGGAAGCTGTCTCAGCGATTACCCGGACTGAGCCATTCTGGCCGATGAACTTGCGCTCTTATGTGTATAATAACTGGCGCGTTTCAAGTGATAAGGCGAAGCGCGAGTTGGGTTTTGTGCCGACGCCGTTTGAAGAAGGTGCGCGCAAGACTATCGCCTGGTATCGCGCTGGATGCCCCGATCATTGGTCTGAATTGGATTGTGTGTAGGTTGTAAACCCATGTTTGATGAAGTCAAAATCTATGTCCGCAGCGGCAATGGCGGCGATGGTATCGTCGCTTTTTTGCGTGAGAAGTTTATGCCTCGTGGTGGTCCGGCTGGTGGAGATGGCGGACGCGGGGGAAATGTTGTCTTTCAGGTGAATCCCAAAATGAATACCCTGGCGGCTTTCCAGAAGGGTATTCATTTCAAGGCACAGGATGGTAAGCCTGGTGGTGCCAAGAATATGAGCGGCCTGAGCGGGGCCGACACGGTGGTTCAGGTTCCGCCTGGTACAGTTGTCAAGGATGCTGAGACGGGTGCCGTGCTGGCCGATTTGGTGCGCGGCGATGATCGCGTCGTTTTGTTCAAAGGGGGGCGCGGCGGACGTGGTAATCAGCATTTTGCTACGCCGTCGAATCAGGCACCGCGCGTGGCCGAGAAGGGCGAGCCGGGACAGGAGCATTGGCTGATCCTGGAACTGAAGCTCATCGCCGATGTGGGCATTGTCGGCGTTCCCAATGCTGGCAAATCGACGCTGCTTTCGATAGTCAGCAATGCCCGCCCGAAAATTGCTGATTACCCCTTTACTACTCTCGAACCGAATCTGGGAGTTGTTGCCTACGATGACCGCGATATGGTGGTCGCCGACATTCCCGGTTTGATCGAAGGGGCGCATATGGGCGTTGGATTGGGGCATTCTTTCCTGCGTCATATCCAGCGGACGCGCCTGTTGGTGCATCTACTGAATGGAGCCAGCGAAAACCCGCTCGCCGACTACAGCCAGATCAACACGGAGCTGGCGCTCTACGATGATAAGCTGGGTGGGAAACCGCAGATTGTGGTGTTCAACAAGATGGACTTGCCGGAAGCACAGGCAGCCTGGCCGGAAGTCGAGAAAGCCCTCCGGGCACGCGGTGTCGAACCGATGGCAATCTCCGGCGCAACTCAGCTTAACGTGAAGCAGCTCATTCAACGGGTTTTCCAAACGATGGACTCCTTGCCGCCTGAACAGCGGACACCGGTTGTCGAGATGCCGACGTATGAACTGCCAGAGGAAGAGGTGATCTTCAAGATCATCCGCGAAGAGGGCGGGGCCTACCGGGTGGTCGGACGCCGCATCGAGCGCGCTGCCGCCATGACTCACTGGGATTATGACGATGCGATTCTGCGCTTCCAGGATATTCTGGAGACGCTGGGCATTTCAAAGGCGCTGGAAGAAGCGGGGGTTCGAGTCGGCGATACGGTCTTTATCGGCGATTACGAACTGGAATGGTCCGAGTGAGTTTGAGGATTGGCCTGCTGGGTGGGACATTTGACCCACCCCACATTGGACATCTGATTCTGGCTGAATTCGCCGCGGATGCGCTGGGACTCGATCGACTGTACTTCGTCCCGGCCGCTGACCCGCCCCATAAACGCACACAGGCCAAAACACCGGTAGAACACCGTCTGAATATGTTGCAACTGGCGCTCGCCAGCAATCAACGGTTCCATTTGTCGCGCGTCGATATTGAGCGCCCAGGGCCGCATTACTCGGTTGACATGGTGCGCATTACTCAGGAGCAGGATCCTGAGGCGGAACTCCATTTCGTCATGGGAGCGGATTCGCTGCGCGATCTGCCAAAATGGAATCGCCCGGACGAGTTCATTCAACGCTGTCATCTGGCGGTGATGCGGCGGCATGGCGCGGACGTCCAACCCAATATGCACGATGCCATTCTGCCAGGTCTGGCGGAGCGCGTTCGCATTATCGACACTCCCTTTATCACTATCTCCTCCACCGAAATTGCGGCGCGGGTCGCTCAGGGACAGAGCATCCGCTATCTTGTCCCTGAGCGGGTTCTCGATTATATTGTCGAACATCGATTGTATGTGATGGGTCGCTCATGAACCGTTGGCTATTGCGTTTCAGTTTGTTTGGTATGCTGCTGGCGCTGGCAGGGTTGGCACTGGCGGTGGATGGCCGCTCTCTGGCTCAACCGGTTCCGACGCTGGTGCCGCCGACCCTCGTCCCCACACTGGACGCCGGTATCGGTGATACCCTGCTGAATGAGTCAGCGCTGGCGCGGGTGAAGCGGGATGGCGTGGTGCGCGTTGGGTTACTGTTCAATGCGCCGCCCTTCGGCGAGTTGAACATCCAGGGTGAGGTCAGCGGCTATGATGCTGATCTGGCGCGCAGCATGGCCGAAGCCTGGGGCGTCACCTTCGAGGCGGTGCAGGTCAACCGTCAGAACGCCCAGCAAATCCTGAACAGTGGTCAAGTCGATATGCTGGTGGCGGCGCAGGTGCACCGGCGCGATCTGGATACCGCCGTCGAATTCAGCCTGACCTATTTCCCCGGTGCACAATCGATGCTGGTGCGAGGCGATGACGGGGCTGCCCGCCTGAGCGATATGGCGAACCGGCGCATCGGGTATGTTTTAGGTTCAACCAGCAGCGAAGCGATTTTTCTCTGGCAGCAGCGAGCCGGCATCGGCATTACGGTTGAATCGTTTCTGACACTCGATCAGGCTGTGGCCGCGTTGGGACGAAATGACATCGATGGGGTGGTGGAGAGCCGCATTCAGTTACAGCGACTGGTGCAGCAGCAGACGGGTACGATCAAAATTCTGGAAGAGAATGTTGGTCCCGAACCCTTCGCCATTGTGGTGCGCCGTCAGGACGTGAACTGGCGCAATCTCATCAACAAGACACTGCAATTTCTGGCGCGCAGCGGACGCATGGCCGAAATTCAGCGCACCTATTTCCCCAATGTGCCGTATCCGCTTGATCTGATTCCGATCTGGAGTGGGTTGGGTGATGAAGCACCCAAGCCCGATCAGTTCCCGGATGATGTGCCGTTCCCACCGCAGTACGCTATGCCTCGTATCCAGCAGGCCGGCGTCGTGCGCGTTGCCGGCGTCGTTGATCTGCCAGCAGATGCGCCGGAGAGCCAGCGCCGCCTGGATGCCCTCAACCGTGCTATAGCCGAAGCCCTGGCAACGCGCTGGGGTGTGCGGGTGGAGTTCATTCCCAACAGCATCGGCAATGCGGCTGATCTGGTGGCGAGTGGACAGGCCGACCTGGCGGTGGGGCTGCAACTGGATTGGTCCTGGATTGACCGGGTCGATTTGACCGCGCCCTATCTGCTGCATGGCGAGCGTCTAATGGTCCGTTCGGCGGAGACGCTGGAAGTATTCCGTGATCTGCGGGGGCAGGTCGTTGGCATTTTCAGCAGCGAAGAAGGTGCCGCGGACCGCATCCGTGAGATTGCTGCCAGCGCTCAATCGGGTGTGCGGAATTTTGCCATCGCCCGCGAACAGGATGTCCCGGCGGAAATGCTGACCAATAACAATATCCGCGTCATGTTCGGCGACAGCCTGAAACTTATCCCCCTGGCACAGGCTAATCCTGACCAGTTGCGCATCACCACGCGCGGCAACAGCGCTGATCCCTGGTACAGCCGCGTTTATGTGGGGATCGGTGTGCCGCGCAATGACCTGGATTTCCGCTTGCTGGTCGAATACACCCTTCAGGAGTTGGCACGTAGCGGGCAGTGGCAGGCGTTGTTAACGCCGGTTATGCTTCCCGGCGACATTCCTGCTTTCGATATCTGGCCCGGCGTTTCGGACTTCATGGGCTACAGACTCGGTTGATGCTCGGCAGGCCGTGATCGGACGAGATTCACAAATGTGACGCCCACAATCATGGCGATCATGCCCGGAATTTGCAGCTCATTGGGCAGTTCATGGAAGAAAACGAAAGCTAGAATCAGGCTGATGACTGTCCCAAGCTGGCTGGTGATGGCAACGGTTGTGGCGGATAACCGGCGCAGGACATAATTGTGGATGCCATGACCGATCAGTTGCGCGGTCAACGTCAGCAGCAGGATCGCGCCGTAGCCACGTGGACTATAGCCCAAAAAGCTATCACCACGCCCCCAGACCAGGGCAAAGCTCACCGTCATCCCGGCGACATTCATCAACCAGAGATACGGGACTAAGGGAACCTTATCACGGGCGCTGCGTCCGACGATGGTGTAGATTGATCCCATGACGGCTGAAGCCAGCGCCAGCCCCCCACCCAGCAGCGGATTGTGACCGATGCTGGCCGTGTTCTGCGCTGCCAGCGTGATGCTGATGCCACCCACCAGTGTAATCACCAGACCGATGTATACCATGCGGTTGAGCCGGGTGCGCAGGATGAATTTCTCCATAAGCGCGACCCAGATTGGCCCGGTGCTGCCAATGATATTGGTGATCAGAACGGTCGTGTGTTCCAGTGAATAGAACATACCCAGCAATGCCCCGGTAATCCAGAAGCCGCCGAATGATGCCAGAACCCAATCGCGCCACGTCATTTGGCGTAGCTGGGGTAAATAGTACCGGAGAACAATTGGGGTCAGCACCAGCGTTCCCAGACCCATGCGGGAGGCCACAATGACTGGCGTTGAGATGCCTTCAGCCTGGGCGAAACGTCCCAGAATGGCTGCCCAGGAGCCGATGAAGATGCCGAAGAACATGATGCTGTAGAACTGCCAGGCATTGGTTGCGGATGGGCGGATGGATTGAACCGAGATCATGCTGAGGGTTTATTCCTTTTCTGGACGGGCGAAATTGACAAGGGTGATGCCCGCGATCATGGCGATGCTGCCGGGGATTTGCAGCCAACCGGGAGCTTCGCGGAAGAAGATATAGGCTAGGACGGCGCTGATGACGATGCCAAACTGACCGACCAGGCTGGCAAAGGTGGCAGGCAGGCGTCGCAGCACGTAGTTATAGACACCATGACCGATGAGCTGCGGCAGCAGTGTGAGCATCAGCAGGGCAAAATAGCCATTGGCACTATATCCGGTGTAGGTCTCTTGGCGTGTTAGGATGATGACATTGCAGAAGATGGCACCGAAGCCAAAAATCAGCCACATGTAGGGGACAAAGGGTATCTTGTCACGCACACTGCGCCCGATGATGGCATAGATGGCACCGGTGAGCGCGGCCAACAGCGACAGGAAGCCCCCCAGGAGAGGATCATTACCCAGTTGGGCATCGCCGTTTCCGGCCAATGTCATCAGTGCGCCTCCGGCCAGGGTGATCCCCAGACCAATCCACACCTTCAGGCTGAGGCGTGTATGCAGGATATAGACTTCGAGCAGGGCGACCCAGATCGGTAGTGTGCCGCCGATAATGCCGCTAATGAGGATAGTGGTGTGTTCCAGTGCCGCGAAGCCTGTCAGCAGATGGACTGACATCCAGAGACCGCTGCTTGCGCAGATGAACAGATCACGGCGGCTGAGCGCGCTCAATTGGGGTCGGTAATAGTGCAGGACGATAGGTGTCAATGCCAGCGTCCCGAGCGTCATGCGAAAAGCGATGATGACTGTGGTGGGTACACCCTCGTGTTGCGCAATTCGCCCGAAAATGGAAGCCCAGGCCCCGACGAATGTTCCCAGCAGGAGCAGGAGCTGTAATTGTAACGGCGTACTGGTGCGCGCCTTGATGGCTTGGATCCATGACATGGGTCAGGTGTTTTGTCCTGATTTGGTTTGTCCCAGACTTGCCAGGATGACCCCGGCGAGGATGATGAAGCCGCCAATGACCTGAACAGGCAGTGGTACTTCCCGGAAGATGAAGAGGGCCATGATGGAACTGAGGACCGGTTCCATCTGACCGGCGACCCCGACGTAGGATGCTGGGAAGAACTTGAGAGCATAGTTGAAAGAGGAATGACCAATGAGCTGTGGCACCAGCGCCATCGCCAGGAGAGCGAGATAGGCGGTTGGAGAGTATCCGACGATTGGAAGTCCCTGCGCAATCACGACAATGATGAGAAACAGGGCGGCGAAACCATAGACCAACCAGATGTAGGGCAGAAGTGGCAGTCGAGCGCGGAGTTTGCGCCCGATGACGAAATAGACGGCAACCGCAATCGCGCCGGTCAATGCCAGCAGGCTGCCGATCAGGGGATTGTTGCCAAACGTTAGCGCACCAGTGGGAGGGATGGCGACAATGATGCTGCCGATCATGCCGATAATCAGTGCCAGACCTACCCAACGGTTGAGCCGAGTCCGCAGGAAAATCAACTCTAGCAGGGCGGCCCACAGGGGATTCGTTGTCACCAAAGCCACGCTCACCAGGACGCTGGTGTATTCGAACGATAGAATCCAGGTGGCAAAGTGGATGGCGAGGAACAACCCGGAAAGCGCTGCGAAGCCGAATTCCGAGCGCGTAATGGTCTGGAGATCAGCCCAATGTCTCTGGAGAGTGAAGGGTGTCAGGATAAGTGTGGCAATTGTCATGCGGGCAGCGGCGATGAGCAGTGATGGCACCTGTTCCTGTTGCGCGAATTTTATGAAGATGGATGCCAGGGAGATGGCAAGAATGCCTACTCCGATGATGAGGTAGGCTTGCAGCGGTGCTTTGGCCTGGGGTGCAGCGTCGATCATAGTGGATACTCAGCGCAAACCAGGACGAGCGGACGCTCGCCCCGATATTTCTCATCAATCATTCAGATAAAACTGATGTTGTTAATGCGACTCTTGTAGCATACTTCAATCTGCGCGCGACAGGCTAGTACCACTTCTGTACGAAAGGTCAATGTTCCTTCGCGCTCATCCGCCTAAACTGGCATCTGTTTGATTCTTCCAACAAGGAGATTATCATGGCCTTTGAACTGCCTCCGTTGCCCTATGCGACCAATGCTCTCGAACCTCATATCGACACCCGTACGATGGAAATCCATCACGGCAAACATCACAATGCCTACGTCACCAATCTGAACAAGGCACTGGAAAACTATCCCGATCTCCAGAGCAAGTCGATTGAAGAACTGGTCGGCATGATCGATCAGATTCCCGAAGCGATCCGCACTGCTGTCCGTAACAATGGTGGTGGGCATATCAACCACACTATGTTCTGGAATCTGATGGGACCCGGCAAGGGCGGAGAACCAACCGGCGAGCTGGCAGCAGCAATCAATGCGGCCTTTGGTAGCTTTGCTTCATTCAAGGAAAAGTTTGCTGCGGCTGGAACTGGGCGCTTCGGCTCCGGTTGGGCCTGGCTGGTGGTGGAAAAGGGCGGTGCACTAACCATCACCTCGACCCCGAATCAGGACACCCCGCTGATGGAACACAAGACTCCGATCCTCGGCCTGGATGTCTGGGAACATGCCTATTATCTGAATTATCAGAATCGCCGGCCGGACTACATCGCTGCCTGGTGGAATGTGGTCGACTGGGATGCCGTGGGAAAGCATTACGCGGCAGGAAAATAGCCAACTAATAATCGCAGTCGTTCGTGAAAGGCGTTACAATAGGTAGCGCCTTTTTGTTTCATAGTGTAAGGGAGTTTTTCGGATGACTGAATTTCGTGTCGAGAAGGACTCACTGGGCCCAGTGAATGTCCCGATCAATGCTTACTACGGCGCGCAGACGCAACGCGCGGTGGATAACTTCCCGGTCAGCGGTCTGAAACCTTATCCGGCCTTCATCTGGTCGATGGCGCTTATCAAGCGAGCGGCGGCGGAAGTTCATCTTGATCTTGGGCTGATGGAAGAAGCGACTGCCAAAGCCATCATGCAGGCTGGCGACGAAGTGTTGGCGGGCAAACTGAACGCTCAGTTCGTGGTGGATCCGTTCCAGGCCGGTGCCGGTACCAGCCACAATATGAATGTGAACGAAGTGATCGCCAACCGCGCCAACGAAATCCTGGGCTACAAGTTGGATGACCCGAAGAAGCCGGTCAACCCCAACGATCACGTCAACATGGCGCAAAGTACGAATGATACTATCCCGACGGCGATTCGCCTGGGGGCGCTGTGGCGGTTGCAGGAGCTGGTCGATACCCTCCAGCACTGTGCGAATGCCTTCAAGGACAAGGCCAAAGAGTGGGATGATGTGGTCAAGAGTGGTCGCACGCACTTGCAGGATGCTGTGCCAATCCGTCTGGGACAGGAAGTGGGTGCCTGGGCTAAAGCGATTGAGCGCAATATCGAGAAGCTGAATCTGGCGGCAGAAGGATTGCGTCGGCTCGGCATTGGTGGAACAGCCAATGGCACTGGCCTGAATGCTCATCCAGAATATCACAGCCGGATGGTCGCCAAATTGAGCAAACTGAGCGGATTGAAGTTATACGAGTCGGACGACCTGTTCGAGTCGATGCAATCGATGGGCGATGCAGTATTCTTTTCTGGAGCCATTCGCGCCACTGCTCAAGATTTCACCCGCATCGCGAATGACATTCGTCTGCTCGCCAGTGGTCCCACGACTGGTCTTGCCGAGATCACGTGCCCGCCGGTGCAGCCCGGTTCGTCGATTATGCCAGGCAAAGTCAATCCGGTACTGGCCGAAATGCTCAATCAGGCGATGTTCCATATCATGGGCAATGACCTGACGGTGATGCTGGCGGGGCAGGCGGGGCAGCTTGAATTGAACGTGATGATGCCGATCATTGCTCACAATCTTTTTGAAGCAGAACACGTGATTATTGGGGCGGTGCGCGCTTTCACTGACAAGTGTGTGGTTGGCCTGATCGTCAATCGCGCCAATGCAGAAGGTTGGCTCGCCAAGAACCCGATTCTGGTGACCGCGCTCAACCCGATCATTGGATATCTGAAGGGTGCGGAAGTCGCCAAGAAATCACTGGCGGAAAACCGCAGCATCCGCGAGATCGTGGTCGATTTGGGTTACATGACCGATGAAGATGCGGCCAAAGCGCTGGACGCCCGCAAAATGACTGAGGGTGGTATACAAGGCACGGGTGGCGGTGGCGGCTAAACGCCATTCTTGAGCATTTCGTTATATGATTGTGGGATGCGGTTGGCATTGAGTATAATCGCATCCTGCTGTTTTCTATCATCATTTCATCGTTTGGGCCTATATCAGTGTCCACCAGAAAAATCGGCAAGTACGAAATCATTGAACGGATGGGGCGTGGGGGCATGGCGGAAGTCTACCGTGCCTACCAGAACAGCCTTGATCGCTACGTGGCTATCAAGGTTCTGCATGCTTTCCTTGCGGACGACCCGGAGTTCAAGTCGCGCTTCGAACGTGAGGCACAGAATATTGCCAAGCTCAAGCATCCGAATATAGTTCAGGTCTACGATTTTGAGTATGATACGGAGGCCGAAAGCTATTACATGGTGATGGAGTTGATCGATGGCGTGACCTTAAAGGATCGCATCAATCAATTCACGGAGCGCGGCGAACTTTTCCCGATGAAAGAAACGATCCGTATCGTGCGTGAGGCGGCCAGTGCACTAGCTTATGCTCACAGCCGCAGCATGATTCATCGCGATGTCAAGCCAGCTAACCTGATGTTTGACCACGATGACCGTGTCGTGCTGACCGATTTCGGCATTGCCAAGATCGTGACAGGGGCACAGTTCACTGCCAGCGGCGGGATGGTTGGTACGCCTGCCTATATGGCTCCTGAACAGGGATTGGGGCAGGCTGGTGATGAACGATCGGATCTGTACTCCCTCGGTATCATTCTATTCCAATTGATGGCAGGGCGACTGCCGTATGACGCGGATACACCGCTCGCGATCATTCTAAAACACCTCAACTCACCAACGCCGATGGCGCGGGGGTTTAATCCTGCACTTCCGGAATTTGTCGAGCCCTTCATTCAGAAGGCGATTGCCAAGGATGCCAGCGATCGTTATCAGACGGCCAATCAGTTCATTGAAGATCTGGATCAGCTTGAGCAACAGCTTTTTGGCCCGCCACCTGGTGGCAATAATTTGCTTCCCGCAAATCCAATCGATGACCTTAGCACTCACCCGGACAAAAGGCGCTGGACAGATACGGTGCGTATTGCTCCTTCAAATGAGCCCTCAATCCCCATACTGGAATTGGAGAGTAAAACGCTGCCGAAAGTCGAGATGCCACCGAAGCCTTCACTGAATATCTGGCGGTTGTTTGTATTCTTTCTGGTCGCGTTGATTGTCGGTTTAGTCACAGCCGGGCTGGTTACCGGCATCATCCGAATTGTGCCGCTGGATAGTACGCCGACGGTTGATGCTCAGGTTGCAGTGAACGCGAGTGAGACCGCACTTAGCCTAGCTGCTGTGACTGACGAACCCAGCCCCACACCCGAACCGACGACAGCACTTCCTTCTGCTACTGACACAGCCACCCTCACGACAACAGCGACACTATCGCCTTCTTTCAGCCCCACCTTGACGCAGACTGACACCCATACGCCGACCCACACGCGTACTGCTTCACCTACACCTACACCTACATTCACTGCTACCTACACCCTCACACTGACAGCGACTGCAGTGCCATTGCCGCAGGCTGAAGTGCGACAGAATGTATTGATTCGTTCAGGTCCAGGTAATCAATACAGCCGAATTGGAGATACCCGAGCCGGTGATACACTCACCATCAGCGGCGTCAGTGAAGATCAGTTGTGGCTGCGGGTGTCGCTAGCAAACGGACTCACCGGATGGGTTCAGATCGAAGCGATGCGTGTGATTGAGAGCATCGCTCGGGTGCCAACAGTCATTGCGCCGACCTTCACCGCGACTTTTACACCAACTCTGATGCCTACTCCAAACCTCACTGCGACATTAGGTGCAGCCACTCAATCTTCCCTTGATCAAACTGCTACTACAATGGCTTGCCGTTGGAGTTATGCGATTTTCGCCCAAGATCCGGAAGATGGTACCGATGTAGCAGTGAATCGCCCCTATCGCCGCGAGATCACGCTTCAGAACACAGGAACGTGTGGTTGGGAAATTGGCACGGCGCTGGTTTTCCGTCCGGGAAGTGGTGAAGATTTTGGGGCAGGGCCGCGTGTCTTCCTGCAGGAAACCACACCTCCAGGTCAGATGGGTCGCTTTGTTCTCGAGGGACGTACTCCCGCACGTGGTGGAGGTGGGACTCCCTTACAGGGTATTTGGGAATTGCGTACGCCGGGACAGATACAGATTGGTGAACCCCTGACGATTAGTGTAAATGTCTTTGGATAAGCTTAATTCGATTGCAATAGAATCGTACGTGTGACAGTCTCTAGTGCAGCCTGTTGCCCGATCTGTTTTGTGCCGCTTGCTGATGAGGAGAAATGATGGATCGCAGCCAGGCCTGGGAAATCGTATGTGAGTTTGTGCAGTCGGACAGCCTGCGCAAGCATATGCTTTCGGTTGAGTTCGCAATGCGCGCTTATGCCCAGCATTATGGTGAAGATCGTGATAGCTGGGGACTGGTTGGTTTGCTTCACGATTTTGACTGGGAAGTTCACCCGACGTTGCAACAACACCCGATGGATGGCGCACCGATACTGCGTGAACGGGGTCTGAGTGAAGAAGACATTCGCACCATTCTCAGTCATGGGCCATTGGCAGCGCATGACCGAACGACTTTGCGTGATAAGGCGCTATTCGCCGTCGATGAACTGACCGGCCTCATCACAGCGGCAGCTTTGGTGCGACCATCGAAGAACGTTCGTGATGTTGAAGTCCAGTCTATCCGCAAGAAGTGGCGTGACAAGGCCTTTGCGCGGGGCGTGAATAGAGAAGATGTGGAGCAGGGTGCGCAACTCCTCGGCGTTGATTTGTGGGAATTTCATGTCCCACTGGTGCTGAAGGCCATGCAGGATCGCGCCGAAGAATTGGGGCTTGCTGGGCAACCAGTTTGAAGAGAGGGTCTACCAGTGGATCAGGCAATGACCCACTGGTAAATGATGTTCGTGTTTACATCTTGACGTGGACAGGCGTCCCGATCTGAACGAAATTGCGATAGAGCCACTCGGCTTCGGGCGTGGGTAGGTTGACGCACCCATGACTCATCGGATTGCCGAAATTGCTATGCCAATATGTGCCGTGCAAGCCATACCCCTGGTAGAAGTACATGACATAAGGAACATCGGGCAGGTAGTAGCCTGGCCCGCTCATTGTCTGCGACTCGAGAATCCAGTAGACATTGTAATCACCCAAGACCGTTGGCGTTGCGGGTAGGCCGGTCGATACCAGCACCGAGCGCAGCAGTACTCCATCTTCAAAGGCATAGAGCATCTGATCACTGAGATCAACAACTACCTGACGTCCGACACTGATGGTGGGAGAAGGTACATCATATTGTGGCGCAGGCGGAGCGATAATGCCGAGGTCAGCGCTGTCACCGCCTGACGGGATGATGAGAGTCTGACCGGAATAAATCTGATTGGGGTTCGATAAATTATTGGCCTGTGCCAATTCTGACCAGCTTACCCCAAAGCGCCGGGCAATCAATGCCAGGTGGTCACCAGGCTGTACCGTATAGGTGGTGCTAGGCGCGGCGGCGGGCGGTTCCGCGACGGTTGCTGCTGGCTCGTTTGGTGCGCCGGACACACTTGCCTCGTTCGGCTCAGCATCGGTCGTGGACCATACAGCTAACTGCTGTCCCCGATAAATCACATTTGGATCAGCAATGTTGTTGAGGCGCATGAGCTGGCTGATGGTCATGCCGTAGCGATTGGCAATCGAGCCAAGTGTATCGCCTCCCGTAACCGTATGATATATTGGCGTACCCGCAACCAATGGATTATCAACCTCGGTTGGGCTAGGGTCATAATTGGGGATAACGAGTTGTTGCCCGGCCAGAATGCGGCTACGGTTGGTGATACCATTGGCTTCAGCGATAGCATCCATGCTGACGCCATAGCGAACCGCAATGCGATAGAGTGTATCGCCGCGCTGAACGGTGTGAATGGTCTGATTGCTTGTATCCTGTGCATAGAGCGGCACTACAAAGATGGTGAGAACCACAAATACAAGCAGCGTGGCGAGGTGGTGATGGTGGCGTCCCATGCGACCTTGTCTCCTGAAATGGTAGTGTTGGACTGTTTATTAACCTTACATCAAAATGCCTTGATGGGCAATTAACCTGAGGCGCAAATTGCCGGATTGCCCGATGATCTATACAATAGGTCTCGTTACTTAGTTATGAGTGTAGTCCATGCTTGCTCGGACATATCGGTTAACGGATAAATTCGGTGTTGTGCTCCTCAAGAGTACAGGTGCTTTTGGTGCCTATTCGGCTCGTGGGGTCGGAATTGTCCTCGATGCCGTGGGGCGGGTGCTATCCCTGCTGCTGGCAGTCATTGGCGTAGTGCTGGGGATTATTGCCAGACTGTTGCGCGGGGTGCTCTCTCTTTTTGCAGCAGTATTGCGCGTCTTTACTCGTTCTGCTGTTGTGGCTGGCAGACAGGTATCAGGCTCCGCACAACAGGTCTCGGGTGCGAGAATGGCACGCCGGGCATCACAGGATGCGCGCGAAGATATGATCGCTGATGTGCGCGTGGTCGAAGATCCGCTGCGGACCCAGAACCGTCTCTTGAGCGCGTTGTTTCTTCTCACACTGGTAGCCTTGATCAGTGTCGTCTTGTGGGCCACCAACCCCGGACGTTCAATCGATGCCGGGCAAGCCGTAACCAGCGGGTTGAGTTTTGTTGTACCAAATGCAACTCTGAATCCGACTGCGCCGCCTTTGCTGAGTACTGCGGTTCCGACTGCGACACTGCTGCCATCGGTTCTGGAAGCTCGTGGCAGCATTGCCTACGTTGCACGTGAGAATGGGCAGGATGATATCTGGGCGCTCAACATTGGCAATCGGACACCACTGCGCCTCACCAACAGCGTTGAAGATGATCGCGACCCCTCATGGTCACCCGATGGTCAACGATTAGCCTTTGCTTCGCGGCAGGATGGCAACTGGGAACTCTACATCTACGATACGCCAACGGGCAATGTCACCCGTATGACCTATGATTTGTCGTTTCAGGGCGCCCCGCATTGGAGTCCGGATGGTTTGAATCTGGTATACGAGAGCTATCAGGGCGACAATCTCGATGTGTATGTGGTGCCAATTGATGGCTCACAGCCAGCTCAGCGGGTAACTAACCATCCTGCACCGGACTTTTCTGGCGTCTGGTCCCCGGATGGTCGTCGCATCGCCTTTGTATCGTGGCGCGATGGCAATCAGGATGTCTATGTTTTTTCACTGGATAACCCGCGCGACGCCGACTCGGTCAATCTGACCAATACCCCCACTCGTCAGGAGGACTACCCAGCCTGGAGCCCTGATGGACGCTTCCTCGCCTATTGTGCGCTGGATGAAGGTTTGGAGAAAGTATTCGTCAAGGCAACGGACAATGTTCAATCACCGGCGCATGTGATCGGACAGGGATGTGAGCCAGCCTGGTCGCCTGATGGGGCAAGCATCATTTATGCGGTCGACTCGTTGGAAGGCACGCAGTTCGTCGCCGTGCCATTTGCCGATGCCGGCGTGGCGACGCTGGTCGTGGGCGTCAATGGTTCTGGCTCCCGTCCGACCTGGTCAGGGCGGCCACTCCCTCTGGCACTCGTCAATACTGGTGGTTTGCCCGCTGGGGCGGCGCAACCGTTGTTCATCGAACAGGTTAGTACCACCGATGAGAACGGCCTGTTTCGGCTGGGTACATTGTTCAGCGTGGATGTTTCCCGTTCCAGCCCTTATCTGAGTGATCAGGTGAATGACTCATTCAATGCGCTGCGCGAGCGCACATTGACTAATGCAGGTTGGGATTTTCTGGGTCAGTTAGATGATGCGTTCTGGGATTTGAATCGACTGCCTGAACCGGGCGAGGAACGGCGTAGCTGGTATATGACCGGGCGCGCTTTTGGCATCAACCGAAATCTCACGGCCGGCTTTCCCTCTCGCATCGAGCTGGTGCGCGAGGATGTTGGTGTCGAGACCTACTGGCGACTGTATGTGCGTGTATCTGAGGATGAGCAATCGGGCGGGTTGGGCGAGCCGTTGCGCCGGATGCCCTGGGACATGCTTAGTCGGAACAGTGGCGATGTCCAGGCGTATGATCAGGGAGGCCGTCTGAAGTCGCAGGTTCCGAGTGGGTATTACATCGATTTCACCCAACTAGCAGCAGATTATGGCTGGTTGCGTGCACCAACCGGCAATGACTGGCGTGCCAACTTTAATGCCATCAATTACTGGTTGTTCGAAAAGACGGATGCGCTGGACTGGTATCAGGCGATGCGCCAGCTCTATACCGATGCCCAATTGGGCGGCTTCGCACCCACCGCTGTTCCGCAAACAGCAGGTTCGTGAATAATGGTACGACAACAGCGCAGCGGGTTTCCGACCTTTATCCTGGTGGCTTTAGCAACGGGATTATTTGGCCTAGTGGTGTGGATTAACGCGCGTCCGGCTGAAGCGCCGCGCAGCATCATTATCCCGACCGAAGCACGACCAACCGAAAACCCGCAATCGTGGCAGGCCATTCTGCGCGAGGGTTTTGGCAGCGATGCGACCGCACCCGCAACCATCGCGATCCCAACAGCGTCATTCGCACCACCGACGTTACCCGCCAGCGGCGATACTAATCTTACGCCCATCCCCGCAGCCCAGGTTGGGGGAGGCGATCAACCGAGTCAGGGCGGGGCGGTGACACCAACTCGTCCGCTGGCGACCGCGACCTTTTTGACAACGGCTATCCCGGTCACGGAGCAGGTGGTCACTCGGCCTCCGTCAGACTGGAACCCGCCTCCTCTGATCCCGCCGATTTCGCGTGATCCGCTGGGTCGCGATCATTACTGGTTCATTCGTCCCGTTGATTCGAATGCGACGAACTTCGCTTTGTTCTCTTATTCGTATGGCTCGGATGGTCCACAGCAGGAGAATCCTTGGCGTGTGCATCATGGCATTGATATGCCTAACCCCATCGGCCAGACGGTGCGCGCGGCTGGGTCGGGCGCTGTGATCTGGGCTGGGCAGGGTTTCCAGGATTCAGCCAGTTATGGTAATGTGGTGGTAATCCAGCATGATTTCGGCTACAAAGGACAGCCATTGTTCACTTTGTATGCTCATTTGTCGGCAGTGCTGGCTGCGCCGGGGCAATTCGTGAACGCGGGCGATCCGATTGGCCTGGTTGGGAATACGGGGCGGGTGAGCGGCCCACATGTCCATTTCGAAGTACGGTTGGGCGAGAACCGCTATCGCGCGACGTACAACCCGCTGCTCTGGATGGTGCCGTATGTTAATCATGGCGTGATCGCCGGGCGTGTGGTGGGGCCACGCGGCAATCTGTTGCAGGATCAAACGGTGACAGTGCGCGATTTTCGTACCGGCCTGGTGGTGCAGTCAACCACCACCTATATCTTTCTGGATAACGGCTCGGATGTGAATTCCGATCCGCTGTGGCAGGAGACTTTCGTCTTTGCGGATATTCCAGCAGGGCGTTATGAAGTGGTGACGAACATCGATGGTATTCCCGTGACTGAGCTTGTCACTGTGTCGGAAGGAATGACCAGTTTTGCGGAGTTAGCGCTGGATGTGACGCCGGTTCCAGCCGCTGAAGCGACACTTGCGCCGCCCTAGCGTTGGGCAGTCGTAGCCTAAGCGCATAGCACAGCCAGCAGTCATGGGCTACACTCAGACGGCGATTCATCGGACACGATACTGGGAAGGAGGGACAATCATGTCCTCTCAATGGAAATCGATCATGCTCATCCTGTTGGTGCTGCTTGGCGCGATGTCGGCATCGTTGGCGCAAGACACCGTTTCACGTGAACTGACCTCCAGCATACCCGTAAGTGGTACGCTTGATACGACCAATCTGGTGCAGGTTTACACTTTTTCCGGGGTGTCCGGTCAGATAGTCGGCCTTTCGGCTACAACCTCTGATCCGGTGCGGTTGGTTTTGGCTTTGACGGATTCAGCCGGTTTGTCGCTGGCTCAGGCGAGCGCCACCGAGGCTGGCGGGGGCGTAGTGCTGGATGATGTTCCGCTCAATGCTGATGGCACCTATTATGTATCGGTGCTATCGGGTGACGGTGTCCTGGAACAGGCGGCTACCTTCGAGTTGACGCTCGTCCAGTCAATTGCGACCGGCATCGAATTCACTCTGCCGGGACAATACCTGACGACCACGGGTCTGCAAATCGAGCTGGCGTGGAATTCCACCGCCAACCTCGACCTCGAAGTGCGCGACCCGGTAGGGGGTAGCCTGTTTTGGGATCGACCTGGCGTGACCAGTGGCGGGAGTTTCGGCGTCAATGTGAATGCCGCCTGCGAAACGGTGACGGCGGATAATCCTACTGAACGAGTTTCGTGGCCGTCTGGCGTCATCCCGACAGGTAGCTATGAGTTGTTGGTCTATTACCAACCGGTGCCGAATTGCCCGACCAACGATCCAGTTACCTTCACCATCAGTGCGATCGTTGATGGACAGGCGGTTGCCCCGGTAGAAGGCACGCTGCAACCCAATCAGGTATTCATCACAAGCTTCCGGGTTGCCACAGATGGCAACCTGACATCGGGGCTGAACGGCATCAAAATTGATCCGCCGGTTGCGCCTAACATTGGCGGTGCCGAAACGATCAGCTTGCCCGTGGGTGTGCCAGCCAGCAGCGCCATCACTGATGAACAGGTCTTCAATGTCTACACCTTCTCTGGTCAGGCCGGGGAGGTCATCACGCTGGACATGTCAGCGACATCAGGTAGTCTGGACACGTTGCTGTTCCTGTTGGGTCCAGACGGTGCAACGCTGATCTCGAATGATGATCGCGAGCGCGGTATCACCAACGCTGCGATTGCGAATTATCGTCTGCTGGTGGATGGTACATACACGGTGATCGCCACCCGCTATGGTCAGGCGATCGGTGGTACGGAAGGGAATTACAGCCTGACGCTGACAGGCGCAACAGCAGCGGTGCTGCCGGTTGGGGCTGATTTGACGGCGGTGCCAGGTCTGGCAGATTTGCCAGTCGGGTCAGTCGAGGTCAGTTTGCAGTGGAGCACCAATGCCGATTTGCAACTGCTGGTGCGTGACCCACAGGGCGATGCTGTCTATGACGACAGCCCATCCATCGCCAGCGGTGGAACGTTGGGCGCGAATGGCAATGTCAACTGCGTGCCAGCGGTCAGTGGTAGCCCGCTGTCATACATTTATTGGCCGGAAGGTCGCTTGCCAACCGCTGGTCCTTACGAGATTGAGGTGCAGTTCCAGAGCGAGTGCGGCGACACGACACCGGTAACTTTTGTGTTGAGTGTGGTGGCAAATGGCGAGCTGATTACCACGAATAGCCAACAGATTCGACTGGGACAGCGCTATGTTGGCAGTTTCAACATCGACCTGAATAACGCTGTTACTGCCGGCGAGAGCGGCATATTTGGAACGGTGCAGCGGCCAGACTCGACGACATTTGGCGATTTGTCGGGAGAATTTGCTGGTGCGGTAACCATGACCAGCAATCAGACTGTGACCGGAGGCATTCGCCTGGAGCGCAAGTATGTATTGTATGGCTTTGACGGTGAAGCTGGACAGCGGGTCAGTGTGAGCATGGAAGCCTTAAGTGGTACGCTCGACCCGGTGCTGTTCCTGATCGATCCGAACGGCGTTCAGGTCGCACAGAATGACGATGCCTCTCGCGACACAACCAATTCACTGATCAACGAATTCACCTTGTCAGAAAGTGGACGGTACATTATCATAGCCACGCACTTCGGTGGTCGGTATGGGGTAACTGCCGGAGACTATCGACTGACTCTTCGATTGAATTAACCGATCTGATCGGTACAATAGGAGGGGCAGTGATACGACTGCCCCTTTTTGTTATGAAATGCCAAAGAGTACCTGAATGAGAAATCTGCGCCTGTTAGTGCTAGGGTGTCTGGCGTTAGCGTTATTGGCTGCCTGTGGCCCTGCTCCCCAACTTCGCAACGAACGGTTCCTCAAAGATAACAGTCTCATTATTGCCAACGAAGAGTGTGACGCACCGTGTTGGCGTGGCATAACGCCTGGCGTCACGAAATGGGCGGATGCGCTGGTAATCATTCAGGATGCGACTGATCTGGATGATCCACAGACCCAGACAATTGAAAATGGTCCGTCGGTAGGCGCACAGTGGAATGCCACTAATGGCGATCTATGCTGTCAGATGGCTTCAATTGATGGTGATACCGTGACGACCATGTTCCTTCAATTGGCACCCGATATGACGGTGCGCCAGTTAATTCAGGAGCGCGGTGAACCGGAATATGTGCTGGGGACACCGGGAACGGAAGACCAGGCAATCATTAATCTCTTCTACCCAGAACAATCAATGATTGTTTTTGCTTTTGTGGCTGGCGCTACTGAAGGTGCTTTGAGCGCGGATAGCGAGATCATTGGTGTGTTTTACACCACGCCGGAACGGATGGCGTTGACCCTTGATCTGAGCAATCTTTTCGCGTGGAAGGGCTATCAACCGTTCAGCGCCTATTCACCTGAAGGTGAAAACCCCGATTATGTTCGGACACAGAGTGTTACGCTGACACCGACCGGTGAAGCCGGGGCAGCCCCTGCGGCTGAAGAAGCGACACCTGAAGCAACATCTGGTCAATGAGGCCGGTAATACACAAGCACTAAGTGAGAGCGAGGAGCGATCCTGATGACAGATGAAATTAGCTTAAGCACCCCCCAATCAGTGGGTGAAGTTATGCCGAAGATGGCGCTTAAGGGCACCGTCAAACGCATAGAATTGTTCGGCGCATTCGTTGATCTAGGGGTCGGTCAGGATGGACTGCTCCATATTTCCCAGTTGGGCCAGCCGAATGTGCGCAATGTGGAAGATGTGGTCAAGGTTGGCGACGAGATCACGGTTTATGTGGTTAAGGTCGACGCAGAGGGTGGTCGTATCGCGCTCTCTATGGTGAAACCGCCAGACTTTACGTGGAACGATCTGAACGAAGGTCAGATCATTCCAGGTAAGGTGGTGCGCATCGAGGGCTATGGGGTGTTCATCGACATCGGTGCCGAACGCCCAGCCATGATCCATGTTTCGGAACTGTCGGACAACTACGTTACTTCTCCTGGCGATGTTGTCAAGATGGGTGACGTGGTGCAGGCGAGGATCATCAAACTGGATAAGAAGAAGCGTCAGATCGATATGAGCCTGAAGTCGCCACCGGAACCGAAACCGCAAATCGAAGCCTCGCCTGAGGACGACGATATGCCAACGGCCATGGAACTGGCACTGCGTGAGGCGATGACTGGCGGAAAGCGTGATGATCGTGATCGTCGTGATCGTCGCGACCGTGATCGTCGCGATCGTATAATGCAGGAACGCGAGGATGTTATCGCGCGCACGCTGCGCAGCCATAACAAGTAATGTGGACACAATCCAGAGGGGCCTTAGTTGCCCCTCTTTTGTTTGTGCCGTCAGGCTAACTGGCAGCCAGCGCCTTTCTGAGCCGTAGAATGGCGACGACGAACAGCGCCGTCATGTTGATCTCGTGCGCCAGGCACCACACGCAGAGCGCTTCCAGGATGAATACCTGGACGTAGACCAGCCACACCGAAAACAAGAATGCGAACAGGATGACGCCGAATTCGATCATCACACCGAAGTCACGCAGAAATCCAACGCGATCATGCAGCAGCAGCAGTGCGCCGATCAGAAGATAGGTTGCCAGTCCCATGTAGGCAATCGGAATGCCGAACATGCGGGAATAGGCGCTGTTCTGCACGGCATCGCAGTTGAAGACACTCCCCTGGACACATTGCATTGGGACATCAGTCAGTTTGACATAGCTCAGATAGCCGCTGATGCCGATGCCAATGACCACCAGTACCAGCGAAAGCCAGAACGACCAGTTGCGTGACTGAATTGTTGTTGTAACTTGATCCCGATTCATTGCAGTCGATGACATTGTTGAATCCCCTTTAACCATTTGGTAAATCGCGCAGCAATCGGACGGGCAAGACCGTACCGGCTGCGACATGCTGAACCTCTTCTGGAACGATCATCAACCCATCTGCTAGCAGCATCGATGTTAATGCGCCTGAGGTCTGAGTGCCAGTCAGTCGCGCGACCCATTGCTGATCTTCGCGGGTCAGGCGGACACGCAGATAACTGCGCCTCCCATCGGAGCGAATGTCTTCACCTGCTGCGGCCTGTATAGTCGGTGTATGGTAAGGTCGCCCGCCCATCTTGAGCAGAGCCGGGCGAACGAAGACATCGAAAGTGACCATGGCCGATACCGGATTGCCAGGTAGTCCGAAGAATGGGATTCCGCCAACGTGTCCGAATGCCAACGGTTTGCCTGGGCGAAGATTGATGCGCCAGAAGTCGACCTGACCATATTCTCTCAGGACTTCCTGGACGACATCGAAGGCACCAACCGACACACCCGCTGAACTCAACATGAGATCAAGGTGACTGTCCAGCGCCTGCCGAAAGCAACGTCGCACATCTTCAAGCGTATCGCGTGCTGTAGGAATGCGGATCGGTATTCCGCCATAGGAGTGAATCAATGCTGTGAGCGTGTAGCTGTTGCTATCGCGGATTTTGCCAGGCGTCAGGGGTTCGTCCAGATCAACCAATTCGTCACCTGTCGAGATGAGCGCAACCCGGGGCTGTCGCTGCACCACTACCTGGGCGTGCCCCAACCCTGCCAGCACACCTATCTCGGCAGCCCGCAGGAGATGTCCAGGAACCATCACAGTCTGTCCGATGCTGACATCTTCACCCTGGCGATAGATGTACGCTCCGGGAGACATGGCGCGAAACACGCGGATTGATTCAGGTGGTGGTGTGCTCTCGCCTTTCACCCACTGGGCATCGGTTTGTTCAACCGGAATAACGGCATTGGCACCATCTGGGATCGGCGCACCCGTCATGATGCGGGCGGCCTGACCTGCGTGCAACCGCCTTTCTGGATAGTGACCAGCCGGGATGTCCATTACCACCCGAAGAGTGGCGGGCTGTGACGGGCTAACATACTGGGTGTCCTCAGCCAACAGCGCAAAACCATCCATGGTTGAAGCGGGGAAGGGTGGGAGATTGACATCGCTAATGATGGGTTCGGCCAGCACACGCCCGAATGCTTCGGACAAGGGTAGAGTTTCGGTTGAAAGGGTTGCGATGGATTGCAGGACACGATCCAACGCCACATCAACATTCAGCAGATCAGCCACAATACAACAACTCGATTTTGATAACCTGCATGAATTATATCAACTCACTTCCAAAATGCCTGTGTGAAGATCGTGACAAATCTGACAACCTGAGATCAGTTTACATGCTGGATGAACAAGTGCCCAAGGCATAAGAAGTACGTAGCAGTTGAGCAGTTTCAGAGATAGTTGCTGTTAATGATTGCTCCGAGCCTCTCGCTCAAATGACTGTATCTGCTATGTTGTGTTAGCGTCTTTCTATCATTCATGACTATAATTAAGGATGATAGCCGCAGATTAAGCGTAAGTTATCGTCTAAGGTGCCGCCCTTGATTACCCAGCCTGTTGCGACATTAAATCTCCAGTCCATTCTGAGCCAGTTGCCGGATCTGACCGTTGATGATCGCCTGATGGTAGAGCGCGCTTATCTAAAGGCTGAACGCGCCCATGCCGGACAATTTCGCAAATCGGGTGAACCTTACTTCACTCACTGTGTGGCTGTTGCCTCTATCCTTGCCGAGATGAAATTGGATGCTGAGACTGTCGCTGCGGGGCTAATGCATGATCTGGTCGAAGATTGTAACGTGACGGTGGAGGAAGTCCAGAACGAATTTGGCAAGAATATTGCCCGAATCGTTGATGGTGTGAGCAAACTCAAGAATTTACCACTCAAGGTGGATAAGCATAAAACTGGCAAGGCGGCTGATAAGGAACTGGAATACTTTCGCAAAATGTTTCTGGCGATGGGCGATGATGTGCGCATTGTGCTGGTCAAGCTGGCTGATCGCTTGCACAACATGCGTACACTTCATTACATGCCGCCAGACAAGCAGCGGCAGAAGGCTCAGGAAACGCTGGACATATTCGCGCCGCTGGCAAACCGCCTTGGTATCTGGCAGATCAAATGGGAATTGGAAGATCTGAGCCTGCGCTACCTGGATGCCGAGCGCTTCAAATCAATCGCGAAAGAACTAGATGAGCGGCGTCATGACCGCGAATCGTATGTATCGACGGTCATTCACACGCTTCGAAAAGCGTTAGTGGAGCATGGGCTGTCTCATGCTGCTATCTCCGGGCGACCCAAACATATCTACAGCATCTACAAGAAAATGGAGCGCAAGAACGTCCCACTGTCGCAAATCTATGACGTAAGGGCCGTGCGCGTGATTGTTGATGATGTGATCCAGTGTTATCAGGTATTGGGAATCGTCCACAATCTTTGGCGACCCATTCCGGGCGAGTTCGATGACTACATTGCCGCACCAAAGGACAACTTCTACCGCAGTCTACATACTGCGGTTGTCGATCATCAGGGAAAGACCGTTGAGGTACAAATTCGCACCTGGGAAATGCACGAGAATGCTGAGTACGGGATTGCGGCGCACTGGCGCTACAAGGAAGGTAATCAGAAGAAGCGTGATGAGGCATTTGAGAATCGTATCAGCTACCTGCGCCGCCTAATGGAATTTGGGCCAAAAGATGATGCCGAGGATTTCATTGATGCTGTCAAGACCGAGGTCTTTCAGGATCGGGTCTATGTCTTCACTCCGAAGGGTGACATCATTGATCTGCCCACCGGTTCAACACCAGTGGATTTTGCCTATTATGTGCATACCGACATTGGGCACCGCTGTCGTGGAGCGAAAGTACAGGGACGATTGGTATCGCTGAATTACAACCTGCAAACTGGCGAACAGGTCGAGATTCTGACGTCCAAGCGCGGTGGCCCGAGCCTGGATTGGCTGAATGCTGATCTCGGCTACGTGAGGACGCCCCGTGCCCGTGACAAAATTCGGGTCTGGTTCCGCAAACAGGATCGTGAAAAGCACATCACCAGTGGTCGTGAATTATTGGAACACGAACTCAAACGTCTGGGCATTGAGCAGATGGCTTTTGACGATGTAGCCAAATTGTTTTCTCATGAACGGTTAGAAGATTTCCTGGCAGCGGTTGGGGCAGGTGATATCACCGGGCCGCAGATTTCTACCCGCATCCTTGAGATGGAACGGCGTGAACAGCAGAAAAGCCTGATTGAGACACTGGCCGCCGAGCCACAGAAGGCCGTGCCGTCACAAATTCGTGTCGAGTCGAATGGCATCAGCATCGATGGATTCGGAGGCATGCTGGTGACTCTGGCTCATTGTTGCAGCCCTATGCGTGGCGACCCGATTGTTGGCTATATCACACGGGGGCGCGGTGTAACAGTGCATCGGCAGGATTGTGGCAACATCCGTAGCCACAATGAGCCAGAACGGTTGGTCGAAGTGTCATGGGGTATTGTCCCGGACATTGAAGAATTCTACAGCGTACCAATTGAGATTATCGCGTATGACCGCGACGGACTGTTACGCGACATCAGCGGTGTCGTGGCGGATGAAAAGGTCAATATGACGAAAGTCGCGGTGACCACTCGACAGAACATGGCTACCATTCACCTGACGATGGAAATAGCTAATTTCCCTCAATTAACCCGAATTCTTAACAAGATGGAGCACATACAAAATGTGATTGAGGCACGGCGCAAGAAGGGGGCATAATCCAGAAAGACCTTAACTCTCGCGAAGATCATTCCGTTTTCTATTGGTTGCTATTCCGTTAAAAAATCGTTATTATTCCATCTTTGTTGCTGTTTGCTAGCGCTCCTGACCTCTTCACACTTTTCGGTGCTATAGGATGTGGTTTCATGGCAGACCTGACCCAGCAAATTGCTCATGACTTGTCTTCAGTGCGCTCCCAATCCATCAAGATTGCCTGTATTCACCCAGAGTTTACGTCGTCTGCGCCAATTCTGTCATTGTTTCTTGGCGATTCGACCTGCTTATATGTCTGTTTTCAACCTGTTGATGTGGTGATGGAACGTATATTGGAGCGCATTGACACCTCATTGGAGGAGCAGCTTCATGATGAACAATTGCCGCAATCGACCACAATCATCCTGGATCAGGTGGATGTGCTTCCGCATGAACAACTGGAATTGCTACTGCTTCACTTGCGCAGGGAAGCACCCGGCGCTTTGCTGGTGATTTTCAGCCGTCACATGCCTGCTTGTCTCTTCGAGAATCCCGAATTGAGACAGCAGTCCCGGATTGTCCCACAAGGTGGTGTGGGCTTCCTCGGACGTGATGCAACAACAAGTGGGCAATCCACATTGTTGGAAGTGCGGGCATTGGGGAGTAACCAGGTGATCCTGAATGGGCGTCCAGTATTGAATTGGGATGGCGCGCTACCCCGTGATCTGTTTTTCTTTCTGGTTGATCGTGCAATGGCGACACGCAATGAAATCTTTGAAGCGTTCTGGCCGAACCTCCCCATCAAAGAAGCAACCAACGTGTTTCATGTGACAAAGCGTAAGATCAGCGAAGTGTTAGGGGTCGATCTGACAACCTATTCGTCGAATTTCTATCGTATTTCGCCGGAGATTGACGTTCGCTACGATGTGTTGATGTTCCGCGATGCAGTGGTGAATAGCGCGGTTCTGCCACCAGCCGAAGCCAAACCGCTGCTCTTGCGGGCGATCAACGCCTATCGGGGTCCATTTCTGGCGCAGCTTCTGGCCGATAATGTATGGGTCCAGCAGCGCCGCGATGAACTGAACCAGCTCTATGGCGAAGCGCTGATCGCACTGGCAAAACTGTATCAGCAAGAAGGTGAACGAGAGCGAGCGCTGGGACTGTATCTGCGGGCAACTGCCACCAATCCCCAGCGCGAAGATGTCGCTGGCAGCATCATGACCCTGTACGTGGAACTTGGTCAACCAGAACGGGCGCTGGATGTATACAACAACCTGGAACGTGCATTAGCTGATACTCTGGGTATATCGCCCGCACAATGGTTGCAGGATTTAGCGGCCAATATTCGAAGTCATGTCCCACAAACGATCAGAATCGTTCTTTCATCGTGACATACAGGGGAGAAATAACGACTTTTCTCCCCTGTAGTGGTGTTCAGACTGCTGGTACGGGTTCAGCAAGAATGAGTTTTCGCTGGTATTCCACGATCCGATCCAACTGATCGATGGTGGTCAGCGCGACTCGCATATCCCCTCCATTGCGGCCACGAATGACCAGCGGGGCATCTCCTAGCTTCACTTCCATTGCCACCTGCGTAGTTGTCAGCGCATAGAAGATCTTGTCCAGTGAACCAATCGTCGCTCCAACTAGCGCCTTGCTGCTTTTGGGCAGGCGCATGGCGATCACTCCGCTGCCCGCCCGCCCTTGAGAAGGATACTCGCTGATCGGAGAGATTTTGGCGACCCCATCATCCGTCACACTCCAGACAAATTGATCGGGGATCACCACATCAGCAGCAACCACCTGATCGGGGGCATCTTCCGCCAGCTTGATGCCGCGCATCCCGCCAGCCTGGAGTCCGGTTGGACGGACATCGTTTTCGCTGAAGCGAATAGCCTGTGCCTGGGCAGTTGTCAGCAAGACTTCACGGTTGCCGTCTGTCACCATCACCCAGCCTAAACGGTCATCTGGCTCGACATTCATGATTTTGAACGTGTTGGCGCTTATGCCGGGCAGGTCTTCGATGCGTAAGCGTTTGACTTCAGCATGGCGGGTCGCCAGGAAAAGAAAACCCTGTTCCAACGCGGGAGGCAGACTCAACACTGCCACAAGCTCCGACTTGCCCGGCAGCCCGCAGAGTGTGTTGAAGTCCACGCCTTCTTCTGCTTCGGCCACCTGTGGCAGTTGATGTACCGGGATGGTGGCACATTGACCATCTGAGGTGATCAGATAAAGGGCATCGGCTGAGTTACTTTCGATGATGAAGCGCGCCGGGTCGCGGTGCTTGGGTGTCACTTTGGGCATCACATTTTCCTGACTGCGGCCAATCTTGCCAGTGACGGTCAGTGTCACCCAGGTGTCTTCTGATGGCATGAGCATATCGCTGGCCTGGATCACGGCTGTAGCGGTGCCATCGACGATCATGGTGCGGCGACGATCGCCATAGGCTTGCTTGATCGTGCGCAGTTCTTCGCCGATGACATCGCGCATCATCTTGGCGCTGCCGAGTAGCTCTTCCAGGTAAGCGATTAGCTTGCGTTTTTCCTCATATTCATCCTGAATCTTTTTACGTTCCAGGGCAGCCAACCGGCGCAACTGCATGTCCAAAATGGCCTGTGCCTGAACCTCATCAATCTTCAGCAGGCGCATGAGGTTGGTTCGGGCTGTATCTGGGGTTTGTGATTTGCGTATCGTAGCAATCACTTCGTCCATTGCGTCGAGCGCTTTGAGCAGCGCTTCGAGGATGTGGGCGCGATCACGGGCGCGTCTGAGATCATAGTCACTGCGCCGACGTACCACTTCCAGCCGGTGATCGAGATAGACCTTGAGTGCCTGCTTCAGGCTCAACGTGCGCGGTTCATTGTCGACCAGCGCCAGCACAATGATGCTGAAGGTCTCTTGTAGCGGGGTGAGCTTGAACAAACTGGCGAGCACCGGCGTCGCCTCGGCTCCACGCTGCAATTCGATGACCAGGCGCAAACCCTGGCGATCGGACTCGTCACGCATATCGGCGATGCCTTCCAGCTTGCCATCGCGCGCCAGTGTCGCGATGCGTTCGATCAGAGCCGATTTATTAGTCTGATAGGGGAGTTCGCTGACAATGATGCGTGATTTGCCACGTCCCATTTCCTCCACATGAACTTTGGCACGGATGGTGATCTTTCCGCGGCCGGTGGCATAAGCCGATACCAACGTATCCTCTTCGGTGTCCAGACCATCAATGTGACGATAGACCAGCCCGCCAGTGGGGAAGTCCGGACCCTTAACAAACTTCATCAGATCTTCAACGGTGAGGTCTTCGTACTTATCCCAGTTCTTCAGCATGTAACCCAGGGCATCACACACTTCGCCCAGATTGTGTGGGGGGATATTGGTGGACATGCCGACGGCGATGCCAGATGAACCATTGACCAGCAGATTGGGGAAACTGGAGGGCAGCACCAGGGGTTCGGTCAGGCTGCCGTCAAAGTTGTCGCCGAAGTCTACCGTTTCCTTGTCGATATCGATTAGCAGTTCTTCGCCAATCTGGGCCATACGGGCTTCGGTGTAACGCATTGCCGCTGCGCCATCGCCGTCAATGCTGCCGAAGTTTCCCTGACCATCAATGAGCTGGTTGCGCATCGAGAAGTCCTGCGCCAGCCGCACCATCGCTTCATAGACGGCAGCATCGCCATGCGGATGATACTTGCCCAGCACCTCGCCGACGATACGAGCGCTCTTCTTGAAAGGCGTGTCGGAACGCAAGCCCATGTCGTACATGGCATACAGTATACGGCGCTGAACGGGCTTCAGACCATCGCGGGCATCGGGCAGGGCGCGCGCCACGATCACGCTCATGGCATAGTCGAGATAGGCGTCGCGCATTTCCTGGCCGATGTTGACCTGGCGGACGTTTCCAATTGTCATGTGGGTTTCCTGCATCATTTCATTGCTCTGGTATGTGTTCCCATTCTAGGGATCGAATTTTGTCATGTCAAATCGTGAACATCAGTTCTATTATAACGCAAAATGCAAACCAACGCTTGCCCTATTCTCAGGTATTTCTTATAGCATCGGCCAGAAGTTTTGTGATAGGATGCTCGCTATGATAACAACTAAACCCTTTCTCACCCTGTTGTCCCTGTTGGCAGCGCTGCTTATCCTGACATCGTGTTCGGGTTCTGCGCCGCTTATCGTCGTGGTGACGCCGACACCGGCTGCGGTGTCCGAGGCGGTTTCCTCTCCTGTGAGTACGATAGTACCACCGACACCAACTGAGAGCCCAACGGCATCCGCGACACCGACTGCGACGCCGCTTCCCAGCGAGACGCTGGTACTCGGTACGGTTTCGCCAACGGTTACTTTTGTCGGGTCGGTGCTGAATCCGGGTTATGTGCTGCCGCCAACTTCTACGCAGGTGCCGACCAACACGCCATTGCCACCTACTGAAGGGCCAACTCAGCCCCCGGCGCCTACACAGCCAGAGCAACCGACTGCTCTGCCGGGAACGATTGCGCCGTCGGTGGGGGGAATGCCCAATCTGGATGGGACGCGGTTGGGCATCCAGCTTGACCCAACCCTTGACCAGCAGGATTGGAACCGGGCTGTCGCTGATATTCAACAACTTGGTGTGAAGTGGCTGAAGGTTCAGGTCTCATGGAAGCAACTTCAGCCGAATGGCCCGGACGAGATTAGCGAGGATTTCCGTCGGCTGGAGATTTATCTGGAGACAGCCTTCAACAGCGGCCTCGACATCCTGGTGAGTGTGGCGAAGGCACCCGCCTGGGCGCGTCCGACTAATCAGGCTGAGGATGGCCCGCCTGATGATCCGCAGGCGCTGGCTAACTTCATCAGCTTGATTTTGCGCGAACTCGGCACATCGATTGATGCAATCGAAATCTGGAACGAGCCCAATCTGGCGCGCGAGTGGCGCGGCGCACTGCCGTTTAATGGCGCAGGCTACATGCAGTTGTTCGTTCCATCCTACAATGTCATCACCACTTACGCCCAGACTATGGTCAATGATCCGGTGACGCCGCGAACCACGCCGCTGTACATTATCACGGCTGGACTGGCTCCAACCGGCGATAATCCAGAATTGGGTTCGCGAGATGACCGCACCTTCTTGCAGGAAATGTATGGGGCAGGGCTGGGACAGTATCGCGATATCTTCGTCGGCGTACACCCCTATAGCTGGGGTAATCCACCCGATCAACCGTGCTGTGATGCGGTGGAAGGACGAGGGTGGGATGATAATCCACATTTCTTCTACAAGAACAATGTCGATGATATGCGCGCCATTATGGTCAACAATGGTCACGCCGAGCAGCGCATGTTTGTGACCGAGTTCGGCTATGCCACCTGGGATGGATTTCCGCCACCACCTCCGCAGCCCTGGATGGATTACATCACCGAATGCCAGCAGGGACAGTATCTCATTCAAGCTGTTCAGATCGCCCAATCACAGGACTTCATGGGGCCGTTCATCATCTGGAATCTGAATGTAGCCAATGAGGTCACGGTCGCCAATAAGGATGAGATGGCGGCCTACAGCCTGATTATCCCGCGGGAGGTGCCGCGAGAACGTGCCGCTTACTGGATGATCCATGACGCGGTGCGTCCGGAAGAACAATTGACCTCGTATGCGGTGTGTCCAGCCGGCAATTAGTTGTGGGTCAACCAAGTCCGTGACTCAAAAGCGCGAGGGTTATCCCTCGCGCTTTCTTGTTATCGATGGTCGCTAGAATTGGGCGTTAGTTGTCCATCCCCGCTTCTTCCATCGCGTCGCTGTCGTCGTAGCTGTCATCGGGTGCACTCGCATCCAGTGCCCCCTGCGCTTCGAGTGTGATATTGGGTGCGACCAATTCACGATCCTGATAGGTATGGAAGCCCGTACCCGCCGGGATCAGCTTACCGATGATGACATTTTCCTTCAACCCGTACAGATTGTCGGTTTTGCCCTCAATAGCTGCGCCTGCCAGCACCTTGATGGTATGCTGGAAGCTGGAAGCTGAGAGGAAGCTCTCGGTACTGAGCGCCGCTTTGGTGATGCCCAGTAGAATTGGCGCACCGGCAGCCGGCTCTTTGCTGTCGCCGATCAGCTTCTCGTTCAGATTGAGCAGCATCAACCGGTCAACCAGCTCGCCGGGCAGGTAGGTGCCGTCACCGCTGCGAGTGATCTGAACACGCGAGAGCATCTTGCGAATCACGATTTCGAAGTGCTTGTCGGCGATGTTCACACCCTGATTACGATAGACCTTCTGCACCTCAGTAAGCAGGTAGATCTGGGTTTGTTCCTGTCCCAGAATACGCAGGATGCGGTGCGGGTTCTTCGCACCTTCTGTCAACTGCTGACCGGC
>JALHNT010000004.1:172606-207194 GCA_022843385.1 Anaerolineae bacterium
GTGCGCCATCGAAGGCTTCCGGCACCAGACGGGCGTTCTGTGGCAGCTCATATTCCTCTTCCTGCCGGCGCTCGTAGCGCACATAAACGATGTGGCCCTCGATATGCACCAGGCCGTGCATCTTGGCGAGGATTTTGTCTTCGCCGCCGACTTCCTGGGCGATGACATCGCCTTCCTTAACTTCGGCCTCGTCCTCGACATGAATATCCCATCCAACCGGGATTTCATGCTGTTCGCTGAAGGCTTCGCTGTCGATGACGCTGGCGATACGCACGCCATCACGTTTGCTCAGGCGCAGTGTGCCGCTGATGTCGGTGACGACGGCTTCACCCTTTGGCTTCTTGCGCGCTTCGAACAGCTCTTCAACGCGCGGGAGACCGCTGGTGATGTCGCCTGCGGCCTGGGCCGTACCACCGCTGTGGAAGGTGCGGAGCGTCAACTGCGTACCAGGTTCACCGATGGACTGGGCGGCCACAATGCCGACGGCAGCACCGATTTCCACCATGTCACCGCGACCCAGGTCGCGACCATAGCACAGCGCACAGATGCCGTGAATGAGCGCACAGGTCATTGGGCTGCGGACATGCACCTTGTCGATCTTGGGCGTGTTTTGCAGGCGCTCGCTGACTTCTTCGTCAATCATGGCGTTGCGAGCGACGATCAGATCGCCAGTATCGGGATCGAAGTGATCGCTGGCGGCGCAGCGCCCGATGATGCGTTCGTATAATGTCTGACCCGCGATGTCGTCGGCGCGACGAATCCACAGCCCGGCGTCGGTGCCGCAGTCCATACGATTGACGATGACATCCTGCGCCACATCCACCAACCGGCGGGTGAGATAACCGGCATCGGCGGTACGAAGCGCCGTATCGGCCAGACCTTTACGCGCACCATGCGTCGAGATGAAGTATTCCAGCGCCGTCAGCCCTTCGCGGAAGTGACTGCGGATCGGAAGGTCGATGATGCGACCCGATGGGTCAGCCATCAGACCGCGCATACCAGCCAACTGAGTGATTGGGCCGAAACCGCCTTTGGTCGAGCCAGAGATCGCCATGATGGCGATGGGACCATAGGGATCGAGCGCCTGCTTAATCATATCTTGCAAGCGATCTTTGGCGCGCGTCCACTCATCAATCGTGATCTGATAGCGTTCGTCTTCGGTCAACAACCCACGACGGAAATCGCGTTCAGCGCGATCAACCACGCCTTCTGCCTGTGACAGCACATCGCGGCGCTCATCCGGCACCGTCAGGTCAGAGACGGCGATGGTCGTGCCAGAGATGGTGGCATAGTGGAAGCCGAGATTCTTGATGGCATCAACGACATCGGTCGTGCGTTCGCCACCGATGCGCTGGTAGGACTTGGCAACCAGATCCTGGAGCTGCTTCTTGCCCATCGTCTCCTGCACATAGCGCAGTTCATCGGGCAGGATTCGGTTGAAGATGGCGCGCCCAACCGTGGTGGGTTCTGGCTCATCTTGAGGCGAACGGTCGTCATATACGTTGCCCAGCAGGATGCCGGTATGCAAATCAACGATGCCCATATTGTAGAGGTACTCGACCTCGTCCATATCGACCACCTTGCGGCGTTCGTTGAGGTTGCAGATGGCGAGCCTGTCGCCATAGTCTTTCTTCTTCTTCATCAGCTTCCGCATCTCGATGGTGTTGGCGAGGAAGCAGTCAACTTCGCCCTCCATCACGGCGCGGATGGTGCGGTCAATCGCCTTTTCGGTGACTTTGGCGCGACCATTTTCATCAATCTCGATGCTATCTTCGAACAGCACCACGCCTGGCAGCGGATTCTGTTGGAGGAAGTAGTAGCCATTGGAGCGATAGGCGACGCCGATCTTCTTTGTTCCATCCAACGCGCTCACCATGCGGAATTCATCAGCGCGTTCCTTGAGGGCGATGATTTCCACCGTTGGGTCCATCGTCAGATAGTAATTCCCCAGCACCATATCCTTAGACGGGCCGACGATGGGCTGACCATCGGCTGGCTTGAGCAGGTTCTTGGTGCTGAGCATCAGATCACGCGCTTCCTGAACGGCTTTATCGCTCAGTGGGACGTGAACCGCCATCTGGTCGCCGTCGAAGTCGGCATTGAAGGCCGAACAGACCAGCGGGTGAATCTGGATGGCTTTGCCTTCGACCAACTGCGGCTCGAAAGCCTGGATACCCAGCCGGTGCAGGGTAGGAGCGCGGTTGAGCAGAACAGGACGTTCCTTGATGACCTCTTCCAGCACTTCCCAGACTTCGGGCTTCTCGCGCTCGATAATGCGCTTGGCACCCTTAACATTGCTGGCGTAGTTGTAACGAACCAGCCGGCTGATGACGAACGGGCGATAGAGTTCCAGCGCCATCGTCTTGGGCAGGCCGCACTGGTGCAGCTTGAGCTTGGGGCCGATCACGATGACCGAACGTCCAGAGTAGTCTACGCGCTTGCCTAGCAGGTTGCGGCGGAAGCGCCCCTTCTTGCCTTTGAGCATATCGCTCAGAGACTTCAGCTCACGGCGACCGCGACGGCTGAGGGCTTTGCCACGCTGGCTGTTGTCGATCAGGCTGTCCACCGCTTCCTGAAGCATACGCTTTTCGTTGCGGACGATGACATCCGGCGCACCCAGCTCCAGCAGATGCTTGAGGCGGTTATTGCGGTTGATGACGCGGCGATACAGGTCATTCAGATCGCTGGTGGCGAACCGTCCGCCATCCAACTGCACCATCGGCCGCAGATCGGGTGGGATGACCGGCAGCACTGTCAGGATCATCCATTCGGGACGGTTGTTGCTCTTTCGCAGGCTTTCGACCACGCGCAGACGCTTGGTGGCCTTCTTCTTGCGCTGTTTAGAGCGGGTGTTGCGGACTTCGTGCCACAGTTCCACCGCCAGCTTATCCATGTTCATCGTCTGGAGGATGTCATAGAAGGCTTCAGCGCCCATATCCGCCTGGAAGACCTGTCCATAACGGGCACGCAGTTCACGGTAGCGCGGTTCCGGCAGGAATTGCAGGATGTGCAAATCCTGAAGCTCCTGACGCGCTTTCTCAGCGGCCTGGCGCACTTGCAACATCCGCGAGTCCAGCTCGGAACGATGTTCATCAATCGTTTGGGCGGCATCCGACGAGATCGCATCGACTTCGCGATCCAGCTTGTTCAATTCGTCCTGACGCATGTCTTCGACTTCGGATTGCAAATCGCTCAGGTAGCCATTCACGATGCTCTGCATCCGCGTGAGGCTTTCGTTGGTGATCTGTTCGCCACGCGCCACGATAACAGCCTTAGCCGACGGTAGGTCAACATCAGCGGGCGCATTTTGCCCCATCAGTGACTCCAACCGCGACTGGACGTTTTGGGCTTCCGCCATGATCTGATCGCTCAGACGGCTGATCTCGTTGTCGAAATGACTCTGAATGCCCTGGACGCGCTCTTCAAACTGGCCGAGTGTGGTGTCGCGCTGCTGACGGATACTCTCCATCTGTTCTTCGATGTCGCCACCGAGCAGCATTTCCTTCTGTGATAATTCCTTCTCGATGCGCGCCAGCGCCTTCTGCCGGGCATCTTCATCCACTTTGGTGATGACGTACTGGGCAAAATACAGGACGCGATCCAGGTTGCGGCGGCTGATATCGAGCAGCAGACCGAGATAGCTGGGAACACGACGGGTATACCAGACGTGGGCGACGGGCGCGGCTAACTCGATGTGACCCATACGTTCACGCCGTACCGACGCACGGGTTACTTCAACACCGCACTTGTCACACACAATACCCCGATAACGAACGTTCTTGTACTTGCCGCAATAGCACTGCCAGTCCTTGGTGGGGCCGAAGATGGCTTCACAAAAGAGACCGTCTTTTTCAGGGCGCAGGCGGCGGTAGTTGATGGTCTCCGGTTTGGTCACTTCGCCGTACGACCACGAGCGAATGTGTTCCGGTGAAGCCAAGCTGATCCGCAGTGCGCTGAAATCCTTTGCTTCCAAGTGGTTGCTCCTCTGCGCTAAACCGAACGAGGGTGAGGGTGATTCGTTGCATGCAAAGACAGCCATGAAAACAAGCCTCAGGCTGTCCGGGTGATTTTGGGTATGAAATTATCGGTAATCGCTCATTATATGAATATTCAGGCATGAAGTCAATACGCGAAAGCGAAGAAAAGTAATTGTATGCTCTGTCTCCTACACGTCTTGGGACATGAAATGTTTTGATATCCTTCTTGGGATTTTAGGTGTTTTGTTATCCAGGATAAAGCAGGGTGTGTTATACTTGTTCGATAGAGTTGTTTATCAATCGTGATACTTATTAGTTCAAGGAAGAATAATTGACAATGAAAAAGGCATTCTATGCATACCCATCACAATACCCCTCAATTGTCTACTCAATACAAAATGCGATTCACTTAATCAATAATTCAGGATTCGAAATTCGTGCCCGTGATTGGCAAACACTCTCAAGCGGCGGAAAATTTATTCTGGATGAGGTTTGCGGTGAAATAGACGACTCTGATGTTTTCTTGTGCGACCTTACATACATCAATGCTAATGTACTATTTGAATTGGGTTATGCTATTGCAAACAACAAGAGAATATGGATATCGATCAACAAAGACTTGCATGATAAGGAGAAGTTGTATGAAGAACTAGGTCTTCTAACCACCATTGGATATTGTGGATATCACAATGAACGTGATTTGAGTGGATATTTCCTAAATGAGCAACCGTACAATGATATAAGCAATACGCTGTTCAACAAGAAGATGAGATCAAGTAAGCGATTTAGCAAGTCCCCTAAGGTGCTTTACTTAAAAGCTGCGAAGAACACACGTGAATCAAGCGAATTGACACGCCTTCTTCTTAAGTCTGGCGTTCCTTTGGTTACTGATGATCCTTTAGAAACACACAGTCGCCCATTGGAAGAATACATTGATATTTTAAGCAGCTCTTTTGGTTTGATAGCTCATTTCTCTTCAGGTGATCAAGACGCCCGCAGCGCGAAATATTCCTTGATATGCGGAATCGGCTATGGGTTAAGCATAAAGCCTCTAATGCTTGCTCATGCTCCGTACAAACCTGCAATCGATTATCGAGATTTGATGTTTGTTCATCAAAATCCCAAACAGTGCTTAGATCACGTTGATGTTTGGCTGATTGAAATCAAGGATCAGTTTGGAAAATATAAGAAGCGTTTTGATGAGTTTCAAAAGAAACAGAGCGCACTCGAAGCATTAAACCGAATAAACCTTGGAGAATACGAAGCTGAAGGGGAAAAAGAACAACTAAGCAAGTATTTTCTTCGCACTGCAGCATTTAATGCAGCATTACAAACAACGAATTACATGATTTTTGTTGGACGGAAAGGTAGTGGAAAGACTGCCAACTTTTATCAAATTGCACAGGAACTAGTACAAAACAGCTCTTTGGCAACCCAGGTCTGCTTGATAAAGCCAGTGCATTATGACATTGAAGGCGTATTTCAGCTTTTCAATTTAGTATTTGGTAGAGCAGAAAAGGGGCATTTGATAGAGAGTTTATGGAAATACTTGATCTATACAGAATTAGCGCTTGACAGTTATAAGACCATTATCTCAAAGCCTCAGGCTATGTTATCGCCAATAGAAGTGCAATTTGTGAACTATGTAAGCTGCCATGAGTTCCTCTTGGCAGATTTTACTGTCCGCATGGAACACGCGATAAAGGATTTATGTCAAATTGATTTGTCTAATTCAATTGTCGAGCATCGTCAAAAAGTCAGTGAAATCTTGCATAATCAAGTTATATCTCAATTGCGAATTATGTTGGGAAATATATTGTCTGATAAAGAGAAAGTGTTCATCTTGATCGATAATTTAGACAAAGCCTGGCAAAAGCGCGATGAACTTTCCACACTATCTGAGTTTTTATTTGGTTTGTTGAAGATTGGTGAACGAATCTCAGTAGAATTTCATCAAAGCGACTCTAGAAAAAAGAAAGTCGATTTGGTGATTCTTGTGTTTATTCGAGGGGACATTTTCTCATATATCCCTCCAAATGCACGTGAAAGAGATAAGCTGAAATCAATTCCCATTATTTGGAATAATCCCCAAATCCTGTTGAGGGTGATCGAAGAACGATTTCGAAATTCTCTCAATGGTATTGAAACATCTGAAGAGATATGGAGCAACTATTTCCCGGAAGATATCGATGGTGTACCAGTAAAGGAATTCATCATAGATCATATTCTCCCTAGACCTCGTGATATAATATTCTTGTGTAAACAGGCATTATATCATGCGATCAATCATGGTCATTCACGAATTGAGAAGGAAGATTTACTTCTAGCTGTGCAAGACTATTCCTACCATGGCTGGGTAACTCTTCTGGCAGAAACTGAAACTCAGTTTCCAGGAATAGATAAGTTCTTGGATCTGCTGACAAAAGAATCTGCCATTCTCTCTCGTGTAGAAATTGAAAGCTTCATAGAAGAGGCTGGAATATCAAAGAGAAAATTTGACGAAATAGTTGATTTGCTCTGCGAAGCTGGATTTCTTGGCTTGGAGTGTGATCTAAATCAGTTTGTTTTTATCTATGATGATCGATTGAAACAAAGACGCATTCAGGCAAGAAAAGTATCGAAACAAACAAATCAAGAGAGGTTCAAAATCAATACTCCCTTTCATTCATATCTAGAGTTAAAAGCCTGAAGAGAATGACTTCTTGCCGCACCATATCTTGGTAAAGCTTGTTTGGCACAACCCTTTACCCCCTTCTGTTATGTCTCCCTCACAGCGATTGCTCTGGATCGTGAATCAAATATCTACCTTGACGATTGACGTGTTTCGTCAAGCAATATGGGTCATGTCCCGGTTTTCGTTTAGTGTTTTGTGTTGAGTGCCTGATCGAGGGTTATTTTACCATCTACTGGAATTGTGCCAATTTGTCCCGTAAGAAGCCAACGCTGGCAGCGACCTGCGTTTCACTCAGGCTGTGCAAGATCAGTGGGCCGTCGTAAGCAGCCTGGCGGAGCAGGGACAAATAGCGGTCATAGTCTAGCAGTCCCGTCCCGGCAGCTTCGTGTCCGGCCTCGCCATCTCGACTCAGGTCTTTAGCATGAGCCAGTACAATATCCGACCTTAGCAGATCGAAGGCGTCATCCAATACCTGCTGCATATGTGGGAGTTGACCACTGTGAAACAGATTGGCTCCATCCATGACGACCTTCAGATGGGGGGAAGCGATCTCGTCCAACAAGCGGCGAGCTTTCCTTGCGGTGTCCACGATGTTGGAGACTTCTGGTTCAATGCCTAACGTCACCTCATGGGCTTCGGCAATCACGACAGCTTGCTCGACGCAATCGCGCATATCAGCCCAGGCCTGGATGCTGTCGTTGTCTGGATGCCGTCGCCACATATTGTTTGGGTCGCGGCTGCCGGTGCAGAGCGTGATCAGCCGTGTTCCCATGTCGGCGCAGTGCCGTGCCAGCACACGCAATCGCGCTAATCCGTTTTGTCGTTCTGCCTCATCGGGATGGGCCATATTGAATGTGCCAGAGATGGCAGCCATATGTAAACCACGATTATGCAGCGCCTCTCGAATTCGAGTAGTCGTGCTGTCATCCAGATTGTCCGGCAATGTGGGCAAGCCGGCGCTGCTGAGGTTGAACTGGATCCAGCGCAGGCCATGCTCCTGCACCGTGTCCAGTACGCTTTCCAGATCGGGTCGGCTGAAGGTCTTGGCGAAGATGCCGATCTCCACTACGGCCCCCCAGTGACATTCGCCAGATTCACCCATGCGCCGGACTCGGCGGAGCGGGCGATGGCTGTCATGGCGCGCATGGTGGATAGCCCATCCTGGATGGTTGCTCCGTGCTGTGGCGTTCCATTCAGGATGGTATCGGCGAAACCCTCGATCTGTAATTTATAGGTGTAGGCATCCGCACCTAACGGGCGCTGATACAGTCCGGTCTTGGTCGAGAAGCATTCGACCTCGCTTGACTTATGAAACCAGGGTAGAAAGACCTTGCCCTTGATGCTCCCGTGTTCGCCATATACCTGAAACCCTTCTTCCCAATCGCCGCGAATTGCAACGACCAGATCGAGATGCCCCAGGCTATCATCGGCGAACTCGACTGCGATGAACCAGGCATGGGCACCGAAGCGTTCCAGCAGCCGCGCCTGCACCTTGCTGATTGTGCCTCCCAACAGTTGAGCGGTATCAATCAGGTGACTGCCATGTGTCAGCAAATAGTAGCGACGTTTGTCCGCTTTGGGGTTCTCAGATGGACGAACAGATTGCTGGCTCACTTGCATGATGGGCTGAAGGTTGTCGGTCATGCTATAGCGATACACCGAGTCGCAGTACCAGGCTTTAAGCGCCATCAACTGACCCAGTTCTTCACGAGCGAATCGCGCTGCGAAAGCGATACCTGGATCAAAGCGCTTGTTATGACCAATCTGGAAGATCAGTCCGCTTTCCCTGACTTGCTGCGTCAGTGGAATGCACTCATCGATCGTGACCCCCAGCGGCTTTTCGACCAACACATGCTTGCCCGCTGCCAGCGCTTGTTGGGCCAACGGCACATGAAACGCATCGGCAGTGGCAATGATGACTGCATCGACCTGTGGATCAGCCAGCATCGCCTTATAATCGGTAAAGGTGACGACAGGGCGATGAGTAGCCGCCATCTGTTCCAGCAGATCAGCGGCACGATCACAGACGGCGTAAAGCTCGGCGTTGTGAGCCTTGCGACAGGCATCGAAGTGGGCGGCCTGGGCTATCGGCCCACAGCCCAGCACGCCGATGCGTAGTTTTCCTTCGGAAGTTGGCATGAGTCAACCGGTTCGCCGGATGCGGATAAGTTGGCTAGAGCGCTGGTTCGGATACACGCCAGCGCAGGTAGGCATCCATGAAGTCGTTCAGCCGCCCGTCCAGCACGGCAGTGGTGTTGCCGGTTTCGTGGCTGGTGCGTAAATCCTTGACCATCTTGTAGGGATGCAGGACATACGACCGAATCTGGCTGCCGAACCCAGCATCGACATTGCCACCTTTGAGCATTGCCAACTGGGCTTCCTGTTTCTTGCGCTCGATTTCAAATAAGCGCGCCTTCAGGATCTGCATGGCGCGTTCGCGGTTCTGCTTCTGGCTGCGTTCGTTCTGGCACTGCACCACCAGATTCAGCGGGATATAGATGATGCGGACGGCGGTATCGTTCTTCTGTACGTTTTGTCCTCCCGCTCCGCCAGCGCGATAGGTTTCGATCCGCAAGTCTTTCTCGTTGACCTGAATATCGATGTCGCCCTGAATATCCGGCCACAATTCGACCTTGGCGAACGATGTGTGGCGGCGGTGAGCCGAGTCAAAGGGGCTGAGGCGGACGAGACGATGAACACCTTGTTCGCTCTGCAAAAATCCATAGGCATATTCGCCGGCGATGCTCATCATGATGCTCTTGATTCCGGCTTCTTCGCCTTCACTTCGCTCCAGGATTTCAGCTTTGTAACCATTCTGCTCGGCCCAGCGCAGGTACATCCGTTCCAGCATTTGTGCCCAGTCCTGCGATTCGGTACCGCCTTCGCCCGCATGGATGGCAATGATGGCATTCTCATTGTCATACATGCCGGAGAGCAGGGTCTGCATTTCCAGACGGGTGACGATTTCCAGCAGTGAATCGACTTCCCTCGTCAATTCATCCTGTAGGCTTGGGTCGCCCAATTGCGCCAGTTCCAGCGCATCATTCAGTCGATGAGCTACACTATGCCAGCGGTCTACAATCGCCTTCAGTTTGGCGATTTCCTGCATCACCTTTTGTGCGGCGTCGGGATTGTTCCAGAAATCGGCAGCGCCCGCCAGCACTTCCAGCTCGCGGATCTGTTCCAGTTTGTCCGCGATGTCCAGGCGCTCCATCAGCCCATCAATCCGGCTCTTCATGTCTTTCAACAGGCTGATCAAATTGTCCATTAACTTTTGAAGGTTCCTCCGGATTAGTTCTCGTCAAACAGGCTGTTCACGAAGTTGTCGGGGTCGAAAAACACCAGATTGGTCACGCCTTCGCCTAACCCGATGTAATGTACCGGTAATTTTAACTCATTGAAGATCGAGAACACCATACCCCCTTTGGCGGTCCCATCCAGCTTGGTGACGATGATCCCGGTCACATCGACCATTTCTCTGAATTTCTGCGCCTGCTGTAGAGCGTTCTGTCCGGTGGTGCCATCCAGAACCAGCCAGACTTCGTGTGGCGCATCAGGGATGACTTTGCTGGCAGTCGCCTTGATCTTGGCGAGTTCACCCATCAGGTTGAAGTTGGTATGCAGCCGGCCAGCCGTATCGACGAGCAGAATGTCAGTGCCGCGCGCGTGGGCTGCCGTGACCGCATCAAACACAACCGCCGCCGGGTCAGAACCGGGTTTGTTGGCAATGACTGGCACACCGATGCGATTGCCCCAGGTCTGCAATTGCTCGATGGCTGCTGCACGAAACGTATCACCCGCCGCCAGCATCACCTTACGACCATTGTTATTCAGCCGGTTGGCGAGTTTGGCGATGGTGGTGGTTTTGCCGGAACCGTTCACGCCGACGATCAGGATGATGGAGAGCGGTCGTCCGCTGATGTTGGGTGTCGGTGGGGCTTCCAGCAGCGAACGCAATTCTTCGCGCAGCGCTTTGTTGAGCTGATCGCTGCGGGTAATTCCCTCGCGCTTAACCCGTCCCTTCAGGTCGGCCAGAACCTTTTGTGTGGTCGGTACGCCCATATCCGCCTGGATGAGAACTGCCTCGATATCATCCCAGGTTTCTTCTTCGATTTCGGTGTTTCCCAGCATCTGAGCGATGCGCCCGAAGAACGACTGGCGGGTTTTTGAGAGACCACTGCGGAAAATACTCAAGGGCTGAACTCCAGAGGATAGGGTAACGCAATTGTCGCTAAAATTGTACATGACGATCCGCTATAATTGTAGACCACAAGGGAAAAGGGCGATGAACAAACAGTTGACTCATCTGAATGCTGATGGCGCAGCGCAGATGGTGGATGTTGGAAGCAAGCCTGACAGCGAACGGGTCGCAATTGCAGCCGGTATAATCACCATGCAACCGGAGACGCTGCGGTTGATTGAGGATGGGTTGCTGAAAAAAGGCGATGTGCTGTCGATTGCTAAAGTGGCTGGCATCATGGCCGCCAAGAAAACCAGCGAGCTGATACCCCTCTGCCACCCGATTGCATTGACCAAAATTGAGGTCGAACTGACTCTGGATGAGGCGGCGTGCGCGGTGCGGATTCAGGCTACTGCCCGGACAATCGGCAAGACAGGGGTCGAGATGGAAGCGCTCACGGCGGTTAGCGTTGCGGCATTAACCGTGTATGATATGGCAAAGGCGGTAGACCGCGCCATGAGGATTGGCGAGATACGCCTTCTGGAAAAGCACGGCGGACAGCATGGCGATTATGTTGCGAGTGAGGGGTGATGCAAATCCACATTCTCTTGTTTGCGACGCTTAAGGATCTGGCTGGGACGGCCAGACTGAACCTGACGCTGGGAGGTTCAGAAACGACTGTTGCTCAGGTCAAGATCGCGCTGGTGGCGCAGCATCCGCGCCTGAAAGCCAATCTGGATGCGGCCATTGCGGCGGTCAATGAGGAATATGCCTTCGCAACCGATGTGGTTCGTGATGGTGACCAGGTGGCGTTTTTCCCGCCGGTCAGCGGTGGCAGCGGCTACCCGGAGATTTGCCAGCTAGCCAGTGAACCCCTTGATCTGGATGCGGTCGTCCAGTCGATCACGGTAGCGGCGACAGGGGCAGTCTGTGTCTTCAGCGGCATGGTGCGCGGCGAAACGCGCGATGAAGGGGCGTTGCGCCAGACGGAACATCTCGAATACGAAGCCTATGAACCGATGGCCCTCGCCAAGATGCGACAGGTAGCCCAGGAAATCCGCGATCAATGGCCGTTGGTGCAGGGCATTGCCATCATTCAGCGGGTGGGGCGGTTAGAAGTGGGACAGAACACCATCCTGATTGCCTGTTCATCCGGACACCGCGATCAGGGCTGTTTTGAGGCAGCGCGTTATGGCATTGACCGCTTAAAAGAAATCGTTCCGGTCTGGAAAAAAGAAGTCAGGCCCGATGGCGAGTCGTGGGTTGAGGGGGATTACCTGCCGACAACAGCCGATCGCCAGGGATCTGCGGGCCAGGAATAGGCATTATTCTTGGGAATAATCATTGAATTGGAGCGTAACTCATGACACGACGGGTGGTAGTAACAGGCATAGGGATGATTACCCCGCTGGGTCACACGGTTGAAGCAACCTGGGAAGGCATCAAGGCCGGTAAGAGCGGGGTTGGCCCCATCACCCTGTTTGATGCCAGCCATTACCTGGTCAAGATTGCCGCCGAGGTCAAGGACTTTGACCCGGCGCAGCATGTGCCACATAAGGAAGTTCGTCGGCGGGATCGCTACCAGCATCTCATGATGCCAGCCGCCAGAGAGGCAGTGTCCCAATCCGGCATTGAAGTAACGGATGCCAATCGGCGTCGTGTGGGCTGCATCATTGGGTCGGCAGTTGGAGGGGTGGGCAGCTACTATGAGCAGGCTAATCTGCTCTTCGAGACTCAGGATCCGCGTCGCATCACACCATTTGGGATTCCGATGCTGATGGTTAATGGTGGCAGCGATCTGGTTAGCATCGAGTACGGTACAGTCGGGATTTCAGCCACGCCGATTTCGGCCTGCGCTACCGGTGCCGATTGTATCGGCATGGCATTCGACATGATTCGCGCCGGGCGGCTGGACGTAGCCTTCGCCGGTTGTGCCGACGCGCCCATCATCCCGATTGGTGTTGCGGCCTTTGACCGGGTGGGGGCCGTCTCGCGCATGAATGAAACGCCGCACCAGGCATCCCGTCCGTTTGACAAACATCGCACGGGCCTTGTCTTCTGTGAAGGGGCGGGAGTGCTGGTGCTGGAGGAACTGGAATTTGCCCGCAAGCGCGGCGCGATCATCCTGGCCGAGCTGGTCGGCTACGGCTCAACATCCGATGCATTCCATGTGACCGCGCCACATCCCGAAGGACTGGGGGCGAGCGCGGCCATTGAACTGGCTCTCGAAGATGCTCGCCTGACCCCGCAGGACATTGATTACATCAGTGCGCATGGTACGGCGACGCAGTTGAATGATGTGACTGAAACGAAAGCGGTGAAGCGGGTCTTTGGCGACCACGCCTATCGTGTTCCAATGAGTTCAACCAAGAGCATGACCGGACATGGCATGGGGGCAACGGCTGCTATCGAAGCTATCTTCTCGATCCTGGCGATGCGTGACCAGATTGCGCCTCCGACCATTAACCTGAACGAACCGGATCCTGAGTGCGATCTGGATTATGTGCCGAATGTCGCTCGTGAAATGAAGATCGATTGTGTGATGAGCAATTCGTTTGGTTTCGGCGGCCACAATGTGTCGCTGATATTTAAGTCATTTAGCTAAATGAGTATCAAGCCGATTCAGACCCAATTGCAACTGACCTTCCGCAATGAGGCGCTGCTGCTGCAAGCCTTGACGCACCGTTCGTTCATTAATGAACAGGGTGTCGTGGATGTGGGCGACAATGAGCGACTGGAGTTTCTGGGTGATGCCGTTCTCGACTTCATGGTCGGGGACATGTTGTATCAGAAGTATCCAGAGATGCCCGAAGGCGACTTGACTCGCCTGCGGGCGGCGTTGGTACGTACTGATTCACTGGCAGGATTAGCGCGGCAAGTTGGCCTGGGTGAAGCGCTGCGGATGGGCAAGGGTGAGGATGCCAGCGGTGGGCGCGAACGGATCACCAATCTATGTGCCTCATTCGAAGCGCTGGTGGGCGCGTTGTATCTCGATCAGGGATTAGATGCAGTGCGCAGTTTTGTGATGCCGCGGCTGGATAATCTGCTGGAACAAATATTACGCGAGGCGCTGGATCGGGATGCGCGCAGCGGACTTCAGGAATGGAGTCAGGCTGAGTTGGGTCTCACTCCGGCCTACACAACGCTCTCGGCTAGTGGCCCCGATCATCAGAAGGAATTTGTGATCGAGGTACGGATTGGTGATCAGGTGGCGGGTCAGGGCATCGGACGCAGCAAACAGGTAGCGGCACAGGCAGCAGCCCGGGACGCGCTGCGCCGCATCGAGTCCGGTGAGTTTCAAACCGATGCGCTCAGGAAGACGGCTCTCTGATCTGCGCGGCAATCACAGCCATGCGATGATCGGAAGCATAGGGTAGGGCGTTTATGGTGTTCGCGCCGACTGGAAGGATCGAGCGTCGCCACACCCACAGGTAATCCAACTGTACCTGGGGATAGCCCGTGCGCACCAGAGTCGCCGCCAGTTCGACCGGCAAGCCAGCGAAGGGGTCAATGAATCCGGCTGCCCGCATTTGGTCGCTCAGCGGCGAGTCCGGGATGTTGTTGAAAGTCCCACCCACAATCGTTCGCCCCAGATTCCCATCGGGATGCAAGCGGCTGATGATGGCAAAAACCTCGTTCAACTGAAGCTGCTGATCCTGTTCTTGTTGTTCCAGCGTGCGCCCGTCACCGAGTTCCTGAAGATATTCCAACCGGGTGTTATAGAGCGTCAGTACGCCATCATCTGGGCGGATTTGCACCCGCTGCAATCCGGTCTGATAAGTTGGACTGGTCAACAGATAGCCTTCATCCTGGCTGATTTCGACTCGTGAGAGTACGGCCAGACCTTGTAACCCCTCATTGGCCGGGAAGAAGCGAGTATCCATACCCAGCCGCCGCGCCAGCCATAACGACTGGTTGACGCTGAAGCTGGTCAGCCTTCCCGTTTCCACTTGCTGCAACAGCACCACATCGGCACCGCTTTGCTGGATGGTGCGGGCGATGGCTTCCAGGTCGAAGTGGTAGAACTCGTTAAACCCCCCGTGTATGTTGTACGTCCCGATGCGCAGGGTATCGACGCCGCGCACCCCAGCGATCACCGGTGGGCGCACGGCCACCGCTACGCCAATACTGAAGGCAGCAGCCACCAGTGCGCCGACTCCGAAGAGCCGCCTTTTCTCCTGACCATCAACCCAGGGGATGCGCCGCTGGGTCTGCACCATCGGTAGCGCCGCCAGAAAGACGCTCAGCAGAATAACACCTAATCCTAAACCGCGAAACGCGCGCAGGAAGGGCGGAATGGTCTCATTCAGAAAGGCCAGTTCGGGCGGCAGCAACCCGACATAAGCATATTCATAGGTCATGTTATCGGCGGCAGCCAGCAGCACGAAGATCAGCACAGCAACGACCAGCCACAGTCCGGTTACCTGTCGTTCTTTCTCGGTGCGCGGACGCACCAGCCACCACCACAACAGACTGGTGGCGAACTGCGCCAGTACCAGCGCAGCGCCAGCAATGAGTCCCTGGAAGCGTGTGCCGAAGACAATCAGCAGGGCGATGACCAACATCCACAGCCAACCGCGCGCGGTACGGTCGAAAGCGGCAACAAAGGCGGCGACCTGCCCCCGCACCCAGGGGATGATCGGCAGCAGCGTCGCCAGTGTGACCAGTGGGGCGAAATTCGTGTAGTCAGAGCCACTGCGTCCAGCCAGCGCATTGGCAGTGCCAAGAAAGGCGAGCTGAAGGAAGAGCAGCGCACCCAGGCCAATGCCACCCCAGAACGGCATCAATCCCCAATCCGGCGTGACACGGCTTTCACGCGGGCGGCGATCTTCTTCGCGCTGCTGGCTCCAGATCGTTGCCAGACTCAGAATGACCATCAATACCGATAGACCGATCTGAACATTCAAAAAGGGGATGGTGCCGCCTTCCAAAGCCAGGACAACTGTACTGCCCGACCAGGTGGGATCCAGTGTGTTGCCCAGGGCGCGCACCAGTTGGTCAAAAGCGATGCCAACAACGAAGAAGTAGGGCAGCGCCTGCGCCCGATAACGCACCAGTTGCGCGATGTAGAGCATCCCACCGCCGAAGACGAGCGCGCTGGCGATGATCGGTGTGACGGCGGTTTCGGCTACCATCAGCCCGCGTCCGAGGGCTACCAGGATGACTGCGACCACTGCGATCCACCGAATGCGTCCCAGCAGCAGCGTGATCAGGGGCAGTACCAGCATGTATACCAGAAAACTGATTTCGTTGGTGAGCGTAGCCGCATCAATGACGCCGGGCGATCCTGCAGGGATGAGGGCTGGGTCGAGGCTGAATACGATTGACGCGCCGCCGGAGCGGCTGTAGAGATGACCGATCAGGAAACGGGTCGCGCTGATGAAGAAGAACCCGACCAGAACAGCTTCGATCAGGATGAAGTGCGATAAGCGTAAGCGCAGGCGATTACGCATGATGGCTCCTACGGTGTGTGGTTCTGGACAAAGTGTACTCCGGCGCTATAATCCCGCAAATTTCTCAGCAGGAGGCTGACATGGAACGAGTTAACACCATTCTCAGCGGTGGCACCATCGTCACCATGAATCAATCGTTCGATATTATACACGATGGCGCGATTGCTGTTCGTGATGCCCGCATCGTTGCAGTTGGAACCCGTGCAGCTATTCTGGCCGCTTATGAGTCGGATGATGTTGTCGATTGTACAGGTCAGTATGTGACCCCTGGCCTCATCAACACCCATACCCATGCCCCGATGACGCTGCTGCGTGGCCTGGCCGACGATTTGCGGCTCGACGTATGGCTGATGGGGTACTGTATGCCGACTGAGCGTGAATTTGTCACGCCGGAGTTCTGCCGCCTGGGTACAGGGCTGGCCTGTGCCGAGATGATCCGCAGCGGGATTACGACCTTTGCCGATATGTATTACTACGAGCGCGATGTGGCTGCGGCGACGGCTGCGGCGGGGATGCGTGGTGTGCTGGGGCAGACGGTCCTGAAATTTCCAGCTCCGGATGCCGAATCCTATGAACACAGCCTGGATTACTGCGCGCAGTTCATCGAGGAATGGAAAGCGCATCCGCTGATTACCCCGGCGATTGCGCCCCATGCGCCCTATTCCACCACCCAGGGGATACTGCGGGAATGCGCTGAACTGGCGCTGGCGCACGACGTGCCGATTCTGATCCACATCGCTGAGATGAAGTTGGAGCAGGATGACAGCCAAAGTCTTTATGGCAAGTCCGTTGTCCCCTGGGTACAGGAAGCCGGTCTGTTGCGAGCGAAGGTGGTAGCGGCGCACTGCGTCCATATCAACGGCGGCGAGATGCGTATTCTGCGCGAGCATAACGCGACGGTGGCGCATTGCCCCACCAGCAATCTGAAGCTGGCTTCTGGCATCGCGCCGGTGGTGCAAATGCTGCAACAGAATCTGGTGGTTGGTATCGGCACGGATGGGCCGGCCAGCAATAACGACCTGGATATGTTTGAAGAGGTTCGTTTGGCGGCGATTCTGGCGAAGACGGCTGCCAACGACCCGACCGCTTTACCGGCACGTCAGGCATTCCTGATGGCGACCCGGCAGGGGGCGGCGGCCCTGTACATGGGCGATCAGACCGGCAGCCTGGAAGTTGGTAAGCTGGCCGACGTCATCACCATCAACGCTGAACCGTCGCACAATATGCCGCAGTTCCAGCGCGATCCAAACCTGGTATATTCACGGCTGGTCTATGCCTCCAAGAGCAGCGATGTTCGCGATGTGATGGTCAATGGGCGCTGGCTGATGCGCGATCGTGATCTGCTCACGCTGGATGAGGGGATGCTGTTGCGCGAGGCCGCGGAGTATGCAGTGAAAGTTGATGCATTCCTGGCAGCCCGTGAGAAAGATATTCTGCGTAAATTGCTTGCAATCGGTGGGTTGGAGCAAGGCGAAAGTTATGAAGTGCAGGTTAAGGCCACCGTCGCCAAGGACTCGACGATTGATAAGCTGCTGCAACACAGCGATGTCGAGCTTATCAAATCGATTCACTACCGCCAGTATGATACCTACTTCATCTTTGATGATCCGGATGCCGGGCGGGTGCGCTATCGTGAGGATGATATGCTGGATGAGAAGGGTGAGGTGCTGTCGGTGCGCAGCCGCCTGACCTATACCACACCCACCAAAGAACGCGACTTCCATTCGGCAGTGCTGCTCTCGCGTTCGCGCTTCATCGCCAAAGCGGATCGTCCGCTCCGTTTCTATCGTGAATACTTCCAGCCCCAGGAACAGCGTGAATTTGTGAAGGATCGCCGTCGCTGGCACATTCACTACCAGGGCGTGTTGTTTTACGTCAATCTGGATCGTTTCGAGAAGCCGGAGCTGCCGCAATCGTTCATTGAAATCAAGAGCCGCACCTGGTCGGCCACCGACGCGGCCAATAAGGCTGATCGTATCAAAGAGATGCTGACCATTCTCGGAATCCCGACCAGCGATATCGTGCGAATGGAATATCTGGAGATGGTCGGCGAGACCGTGTAATCAAAATCACCCTGTCATGCCAGTTCATCCAGTTCGTCGTTGTGGCGCCCGCGACCATAAAAACAGTCGTCACAGATGGTGAAGCGATGCTTGATCGAGAGCAGTTTGCCGCAACGGGCGCAGCGTTTGACGGTGCTGATTTTTCGTAGGAGCGCCCGGTCTATCCGCATTGACCAGTCGGCGCGCATCTCTCGCACATCCGGCTCATAGGTGGCATATGGCGCGAATTCGCGGCGCTGCGACAGCCAGAGATAGATGTCGGCACAGGCGACGCAGTATTCGATGCTCTCCAGTTCAATCGAGTTGGTGATCTCTTTGGGGGCAACCGGCGGCAAAGCGATCTCTTTGTCGGTCAGGATGGCGCGGGCAGCGTTGTACCAGTATTCACGGGTGTTCTGTCGTGTGGGGGCGTTCACCAGCTTGAGCGCCGCTTCTAGCCCCAGCAGCTTGACCTCACGATCGGTCAGCATACTGGCGAGTTCGATGCGTTCGCTCATGTCTGCGGTCTGGATCACGCCGCGCAGCGACTCCGGGATGCTTTGCAACTGCGCCCATTGAGTCAGCTTGCTGGCGAGTGTCCCAGGGATGATCTCCAAATCCTGCACTGTTGGTGCGACGCGGGCATGGGTCAATTCTTGTGCTGCTTGGACGAACAGGGTGCGAATCATCTTGAGGTCGCGTTTGCTGGTGGTGCCAACTTCGCCTACCGTTGAAAGGCCATACCGTCCGGCGCGTCCGCCGATCTGCTGGATTTCAGCCGGTGTCAACATTCGGATTTCGCGGCCATCGAACTTTTCGATTTCGTAGAAGCACACGTAATCGGCTGGAAGATTCAACCCCATACCGACCGCATCGGTCGCCACACAGATTTCGGTTTCGCTGCTGGCGAACCGATCGGCTTGCTTGCGCCGGACTTCAGGTGGCAGATTACCATACACCACCGAGACCGTTCGTTTCATCCGTTCCAGTTCGGTCTTGAGATGAAGCACCATCTGCCGGGAGAAGGCCACCAGAATTGTACGCGCTGGCAGGTCGTGCAGCGGCCAGTGATGATCTGCGACTTGGATCGGTGCCAGACGTTCGTGGGGGATGATCTCCAGCGGAACCGCTGCCGCGCTCGCCATGCGCTCAATCAGGTTGCGGACGGTTTCTGGCCCGATGATGCGGATGTCAGGGGACTGCGCTTCCATAAACGCCCGCGTCCAGGCCCAACCACGATCCACATCGGCCAGCATCTGCGCTTCATCGATGACGACGCATTCGCCGCTTTCGTGCGGGTTGAACATTTCGACGGTGGCCGCGGTAATGGTCGCTCCCGGAATCGGGATGTGTTCTTCACCGGTCAACAGATTGCACAGGATGCCACGCTGGTTCAGCCGGTCAAATATCTCAAAAGCCAGTAGACGCAGCGGTGCCAGATACCACCCACTGCCAGCCTGTGTCAAGGCCTCCAGCGCCTCATGCGTTTTGCCGCTGTTGGGTGGGCCGACGTGCAGCCGCACCATCTGGTCGATACGGCCTTCATGCTGCCAGGCCGGAAAAGCCGCCACCAGTTTTGCCCGTAGCTCTGCCCGCTGCTCTCGTTCGACCGTGCGCTCTTCTTCAAGGACACGCTGCTTTTCCCGTCGTTCCGCGTCGCGCCTCGCCTTGAAGTCTTCGGCTCGTTCTTTCAAAAGGTCGCGGAATTCCTTGAAGGTCTCCGGCAGATCGAACTGCCCTCGCACATCGCCCCAGCGTGGATCATGCCGCCGGATGCCGATCTTCTGCAAGCGTCGCCGCACCTGACTGTAGGTTTGTCCCAGCGCCAGCGCCAGATCATGTGGGGTGATCGTCTCATAGGCGGTGATGTGTTCGGCATATTCCGGGTTGGCGCTGATCGCTTCGATGGCCTCCGCTGGGATGCGCGTCTTGCCTTCCGGGTCATCAAAACCGGGAATACGGTCTTCGTCAATCGCTTTCTGAATGGTCACCTGCCGGATGCCGAGCCGTTGGGCTGCTCCGCTGACCGTGTATGAACGCGCCAGCACCTGCATCCGCGCTGTTTTGCCGTCTTTGGCACCGGGACGCAGCACTGCGCCGCATTTCGCCAACGTTTTGTCCCAGGATTGCTGGCTTTCTTCGCTGGCAACCTGGCGTGCTACCTCAGGATCAACTGAGGCGAGCCGTATCCAGGCGATGGAATACGGGCGCATTTCAGTTTCGATGTGATAAAGTTTCAGATCCGTGAACTGTAGCAGTTGATTGATCGCGCCGCTGCCGAATTGCATGTTCAGCTCTGCCTGAGTAGCAGTCTGACCGGGGCGTTCTTCCAACAGTTTGATGACGGCATCGCGCACCGGGATCAGATTTTCGTAATCGGCGATCTGCTTGATTGTGCGCTGGCTGATGCGCAGGGGATCATAAGCATAATTGCCCTGCATCCTGAGGTCGCCGTTCATGACCAGTTCTTCAAGGGCTGCTTCATCCCCTTCAGATTGCGCCAGATCGCTCTTGAGCGCATAGCCGCGTGTTTCGGCCAGGTGAGCGATTATCCGGCGACAGGCTGCCGCATGGGTCGAGTAATCGATTCGCACATCACGAGTGATCTGGCGCTCGGCAATGGGCGGTTCGGCGAATTGACCGCGACTGTCCATATCGGGGAAGTACGGCTTCGCCCACTCGCGCTGTTGCTGTACTTGTTCCTGTGTCAGGCGCGATGAGTCGTACCACCAGTCGCCATCGCGGGCGATGATGCCGCCAATCAACTCTGGAATCATGTTCCGTTCCAGCTTCACCCGCTGACATAGGAAGTCATAGCGGATAAATCCTTCGGGAATGCGGCTGAGAATGTTTTCGATGACTTCAGGAGTAGCGTCTAGACGTGCCATAGCTTACTGGTTAACTTCCTGCACAATTGGGGGTGATAGCGTATCGACTGTACACTGCAAAGTCGAGAAATAATCGTCTAATGTCTCTGCCCGGCGGATGCGTTCGACCCGACCATCGGCGCACAGCAGCAGCTCTTGCGGGCGCAAGCGGCCATTGTAATTGAAACCCATCGCGTGTCCATGTGCGCCGGTGTCGTGGATCAGCAGCAGATCGCCCTCATCAATCTGGGGGAGTAAACGCTGCACGGCGAACTTGTCATTGTTTTCGCATAGTGATCCAACAATGTCAACGGTCTGATCGGCTGGTCTGCTTTTCCCATAGACGGTGATGTGATGATATGCGCCATACATTGCGGGACGCATCAGCGCCGACATTGAGGCATCCACGCCAATGTAGTGGCGATAGGTATGCTTGTGGTTGATCGCTCGCGTCACCAGCACCCCATGTGGCCCGGTGATGAAGCGCCCGCTTTCCATGTGCAGGGCAGGGGCGTATCCCATTCGCCGCTGGAACATCTGCATCAGTCTGCAGATGTCATTGCCCAGCACCTTAACGTTCAAGGGTGTGTCATCCGGCCGGTAAGGTATGCCCAGGCCGCCGCCGATGTTGATGAACGACAGACGGATGCCCAGCTTATGGTTCAGTGCTTCTGCCCACTCCAGCAGCATCTGGGCTGTTTCCACCATCGAGCGATAATCGCGTTCATTCGACACGATCATGCTGTGCAGACCAAACTGCTTGACGCCGAGCCTCTGCATCCGCTGGTAAGCCGGGATAACCTGTTCATGGGTGATGCCATATTTGGCTTCCAGCGGGTTGCCGATGATGCTGTTACCCACTCGTCGTTCGCCCGGGTTGTAACGAAAACAGATGGTTTCGGTAACGCAGGGCAGCTTGTCGATCAGCGAGATGTCATCCAGATTGAGTAGACAACCGCCATCACCCAGCGCGGCTGTGAACTCTTCAGCGCTGGTGTTATTTGAAGTGAACATGATATCGTCGGCTTGGGCGCCGATGCTGCGGCTCAACACCAGCTCGGCGATGGAACTGCAATCAAAGCCAAAACCCAGGTTGCGCAAGATACGCAGAATATGCGGATTGGGCAGCGCTTTGACGGCAAAGTATTCCCGAAATCCCGCGACGTTGGCAAACACCTGCTTGAGCTGCTCCCCCGTATCCCGAATGCCCTGTTCATCGTAGAGGTGAAAGGGAGTGCCGAAGTGGTCGGCGATGTGGCGCAGGCGGCCCGCTATGCGATTCTCAAACGCCGGGGACATGGGCATCGGCTTATCGTCCGGGATGGGTTCAGTGTCTTGCTTTTGGTTAACACGTGTATTGTAGCAGATTTGACATCAGCGCGTTTCGCCGCACCACTTCCACTGACTGTCCTCCTGCACCACGCTATATTTCCCCAGCGGGAATGAAGTCGTTTCCGCGCCATAGATGGCCTGGATCTCGCCGGTGCAGGTGACGGTGTTGGTCTCGCCATCGCGCTGGCAGTCCATGTCCTCGATCGTGGCCTCGACTCCGGCAAAGGACAGCGCTTCCCGATCCAGATCCGCTTCCATGGTGGCGCACAACAGTTGTTGCAGTGTTTCGCGCTCGCCGGCTACTTTTGCCGTCAGATAGCGCTCAACGGTATCACCCGGATCACCAGCAGTGCTGCTTGTACCACCACAGCCAGACAGGACAACCAACAATACCATCAGGCCGATGTATCGCATCATCTCACCTCTAACTTGCGCCGGATTTCATCCAGCGTCACTAACGACAACAGATTATGCAGGCTGACGCCGTAGAAGGCCTCATGCCCGGTATCATACTTCAAGAAGGTAAAGCCACTGTTCTTGAGATGAATATCATCCTGATCGAGACCGTAATCCGGCAGTATCCGCGCCGCTGCCCAAAGGTTGACGAGCGGAATCTGGTATTCATCGCTCAGGTTCAGCAATTGCAGGTTGAAGTTGATCGATTGCCAGAAGAACTGCTCATCGGGGTGTGCGCTGAAGGTCGCTAGCACCGGGATAATGCCGCGCTGCAAGCTCTCTTCGATCATCAGCCGCATTTGCGCCGCATACTGATCTTCCTTCATGTGGCGCACATCGTTGGGGCCGAACAGGATGAATGCGACAGAGGGATTCTTTAGCCGAAATTCGCAATCGAGCGGCGTCTCGCCGGGGTTGCACAGGGTTTTGTCCGCCCACATCGGGTCAAAGATGGTGTAGGTGGTCATGCCAATCCGCGCCGCCACACTCTCGGATGCAGTGGATTTGCCATAGTAGAGCAGCGTACCACGCAGATAATCATACGGCCCCAGCACATAGTCGTCCTGACTGAACAGATTCAGATAGAGTGACGATGCGCTCAGGCTATCGCCCACTTTGGTGACCGACTGGGGATCATTGCCCAGATACTGTCCTTGTTCATAGACATCCACCATGCTATCGCTGATCGTCGGGATGACGGGACGGGCATATAGCTGCCCCATCGACTGGCTGTCAACCGTACTGGGATCGGCTTCGGCAATGCCTTCGCTCACCGGAATCTGACTGAAGAGCAGGTCGGCATCACGATTCAGATACCCGGAAATCACCCAGCCATCCAGCACGACAGTTCCCTGGTCATCGGCTCGCTGGACTCGCACCCATATGCCGCTGCGGTTGCGTTCAACGATGGTCGCTTCAATTCCGGCGTTCAGCCTGCCGACCTGGCGGAAGGTCTCGCTGGGGCCGGCGAAAACCAGGATGTTCTCATACGCGGTCACCGTCGGCAGCGGGTTGGCCGCGCTGATCTGCCCGATCAGGATCAGACTCGCTGCCAGCGTCCAGACATATTTCATCAGCATCTCACTCATTTCTGGCGCGTTCGGCCAGCCATTTATCACGATTTTTGCCACGCGCGATCTTGCCGCTCGATGTCTTGATCAGCCAGCCTTTTCGACCAGCGTCACATAACTGACGGTCACATCGGTGCTGCGTCCGACCGTCTGCCGAATATCCTTAATGATGTGGCTACGCTGCGTATCCTCAGGCGCATCCACTTCGGCGATGACCGCGATCAACTCGGTCCCTTCGCGCTCATCGGCGACCCCGAAGACTACGGCCCTCCCTGGATGAACACCGCTGACGGTATTGACGATGGCTTCGATGTCCTGTGGATAGATGTTCTTGCCGGCATTGATGATGAGGTCTTTGCTGCGTCCGACGATGTAGAGTTCACCGTCGGCAAAATAGCCGCGATCGCCCGTGCGATACCAACCCTCGTCATCGAAGGGCTGCAAATCCGGCCGACGATAATAACCGGTCAACATGCAGTCGCTCCTGACCATCACTTCGCCCACCTGACGCTCTGGGCGTACCTGACCCGCTTCATCAACAATCTTGATCTGGGTATGGGCTATCGCTTTGCCACACGACACCACTCGCTCGGCGTGGCTCTCGTCAATTGCCGGCGCGGCGAGCTGTTGCGTTTGCAGTTTCTCTCGGTCAACCCAATCCAGTCGAGGATATTGCCCCATCGGGGTCTGCGTGACGGCGAAGGTGTTTTCGGCCATCGCATAGCTGACGGTCAGCATCTCAGCGCGGATGCCGTTGGCAGCAAAACGGTCGAGAAACAATTGATGACTGTCGTGCCGCACCGGTTCGGAGCAGTTGATGAAGGCTCTCATGCAGGATAGATCAAGTCCGGCGCTATCACGTTGGCGGACGCTGCGGGCCAGGTGATTAAAGGCGAAATTGGGCAACCAGCAGAGCGTCGCGCGAAACTCATGTATGGCGTGCAGAAGCAGCCCAGGATGTCGCACCCAGTCAAACGGCGACATCAATACCAGCGGAACGCCTTGAACCAATGGCTGCATGAATCCGGCGATCAGTCCCATATCGTGGTACAGCGGCAGCCAACTGACGATCACATCCTGCTCATTCAAATCCAACGCATCGGCATAACTGGCGAGCTGGTTGAGGACGGCGCGGTGTGACAGCGCCACCCCTTTTTGCAGGCCAGTTGTCCCGCTGGAGTGTTGCAGGAAGGCGGTGGCTTCGGCATCGAAGGGTTGATCGAAGACTTTCGTAATCGGATGGCTGCTGGTGACAGCCGCATGAAGCGCCGCCGACCCATACACCGGACAATTGACCTGCTCCGCCAAGACTGGGGCGAAGTCATCGCTGGTGAGAAGGGCGCGAACCTGTGATAGTCGTACCAGTTCGCGCATCTCGTGGAAGTAAACCGCCGGATCGAGCTTCTCTGTCAGAACAGGAAACATGGAGGGGATGGCACCCGCTACCAGCGCCCCCCAGAAGGCATAGACGCACTCCAGGTTTTGGGTATGGGCGATGATGACCAGGTCTTTCGCTCCGATACCGAGTTGATGGAGCGCATTCGCGTAGTCAATAACCCGCTGATGAAACATCGCCCGGCTGACAACAACGGGCGTCTGATTGGTTTCGACGTAAATCACCGCTGGACGCTGGTCATCGGTGTGCCTAAGCACGGCTGCATCCAGCAGACTGTGGTAATCGGATCGAGTTGCCAACCGCAGCATCAGGTCAGGTCTCGCATAACTCGCGCCACCATTCGATCCAGCGTATCCATTTTGGCGACCGTCAGATCGGGATCAGGGATGTAAACGTTAAACTCCTGCTCGGCATAGACGCCAATCTGCGCCAGGGCGAATGAGTCAATCAATCCGCCGGTGATGATGCCTTCTTCGTTGGTGAGCGGATACTTCGAATCGCGGATGAGTTCTTTGAGGATAAACTCGCGCAGCTTCTCGCGCACGATAGTTTCATTCATGTTGGGTGATCTCGCTTACAATAAAACGTCCGATAACTTGACTGAGCTGCTGCGATCCGGCAGGAGTCAGATGCACCGGACTGTCGGTGAATTCACCGGGCGGGATCGCATCCCAGGCATCCAGATACGACCATCCTTCTCGTTCAGCCATTTCGGCCAGAAGCGCTCGGTACTGGTCGTATGCCCACTGCGGATACCAGAAATTGTAGCGCAGGTCGCTGTTCCTGCCATCGGCGCGGTAGATCGGCTCATTGACCAGCACTAGCGGCGTCTCGTCCACCATCGTGTGTGCCGTGCGAATCACGTCGAAAGCCAGATCAGCCTCGGTCAGGGCGACGGGTTCGACGTAATCCTGCCATGATACATCGACCTCAAAATCATTACTGCGCGGGGTGTATTCGCCATAGACCTGGTCAATGCCGGTGTTCGACCAGGCGAAGCCGTACAGTTGTAACCGCCACCAGTCAGCCAGCGCCCGGCGCTGCCCAACAATCGTGCGCCCGATCCAATCCGGATCGACAAAGCGTGGATCATCTCTATCCAGGTTGAGGTCGTATTGGTCGATCAGGGGCCGGATGCGCGCGGCGTTCTGCTGCACCAGCGGTGTCTCGATTTGTCTAGAGTAGGGGAGTGACTCCAGCGTAACCAGCCAGACGATCAGATCGGGTTCATAGCGACGGGCATAATCGAGCAGGAGCAGGTCCTTGGTCACCGACATGATCGGATGGCCGATGTTGTAAGCCCGCACGGGTTTCCCATCAATGCGGTAATCCTCAGCATTCAGATTGGTGCTCACGGTTTCGTCTGGACGGAGCAGAATGCCCCAGACGGATGAGTCGCCCAGCACCAGCACCCGAAACTCATCGGCTGGTTTTGCCGCTGTGACGACATGAGAGGCGAACATGGCGTCCAGGCTGTTCAGGCTCAGGTTATACGATGCAGGATTCTCACCATAGGGTAGTCGTTCGCGGCCTGGAACCAGTCGGTTGTACACGGAAAGTTGACCGATTAGGGGCAGTGGCTCCGCCAGGGCAAACATCAGGTTGAACAAAATGAACAGCCCGCTTGCCTTGAGCAGCACCCTTCCGCCGAATGCCCAACCCACTGGCGGGTGGTTCATGGCGTACCTCCCAGGAGCCGCAATAGAACCTGCGCGGCCATGCCAACATCCGGAATGACGAACCACACCCACCCCAGAGCGACGAAATGAAAGGTGATGACCACTCCGCCGACGGTCCAGGCTCGTTTTGTGGCTTCATTCAAGCCGCGATACCAGCGTCGCGTATGGTCACTCCAGATTTTGTGGACGAATAACCCTGTCCCATGCCATAACCCCCAGATGAGGAAAGGGATGGTGACGCCATGCCACAACCCGATGACGACCATGGTCGCCAGCGTTCCCAACAGGATGATGATGTTGTTGGATGGCTTGTGCTTGCGACGCAGGAGATTGCGGGTCAGCGGCGAATAAACATAGAAGCGCACCCAGTTGCTCAAGGTCATATGCCAGCTTTGCCAGAAGGCCGTGATGGTGTTCTTGAGGTAAGGCCGATCAAAATTCTCCGGCAGTCGAATGCCGAGCAGCAGCCCGATGCCGATGGCGATGTCGGTGTAACCGCTGAAATCGAACAGTAAGCGGAAAGCATAGGCGTAAAGCATGACCCACAGGCCACCGGTTGAGTCGGCCTGCTGTGCCATCGTCGGGTTCAGGCTGAAGAGTGCCAGGCTATCGGCGATGACGAACTTCTTGAACAATCCCTGCCCGATGCGCTGAAATCCTTCCAGGATGCGCGCAGCATCCTGTCCATTCTGTGTTGCTAACCCGCGTTCGTCCTGAAGGAAGCGTTCGACGCGGTCAATCGGGCCAGCGGTGTAGGCCGGGAAGAAGATGACATAGTTCAGGTACTCGCGCAGAGTCAGCGCCGGGAGCAGGCCCGTTTGCCAGTCGCGCAGTGTGTGGATCAGGCGGAAGGCCACATAGGAGAATCCCAACCAGTTGAGATCAATCGCGCTCGCCAGCGTCACATCTCGCCCAGCTTGCTGCCGCAGGAAGGTGCTCAGCAGGATGGTCAACGGTTCTGTCTTGAGGACGACGAACAGCGCGACCAGCCCAAGCAGACTGGTGATAACCAGCGCTTTCATGGATGGGACAAAGCGATAGGCTGCCCCAATCAGGATGAGCGTCAGGCTGATGATGAGTGCCGCTTGCAGGGTGTCGGGTGGTCTGGATGTGACTTCAAATGGCAGAGTCACATAGCGGGGCAGGGTGAGGAGCAGCGCCAACACCACGCTGATGCCCAACGCCACCTTGTCTTCCACGGCGAAGGGTTGTTGTGGGCGGGTGAATAACCAGACCGCGATGATGATGAGCAGGGTAGCAGTTGGCAGGCTGTAATCGAGCCAGGGGATGGCGAGGGTCGGTTGTAAGGCATAGATGGCGATGAGGCTGACGATCATCAGCGCCCAACTGCGCCAGCGCCCTGGCACAAGCAGAGCGATGATGAGCGCTGCGACGATGAAGATGAGAATCGCGCTGAGTTCCACGCGCTAGAATCCCTGGTAAATCCACTGGGGAGCGCTGTCGGTGGTGACGATTAGCAGGAGTATCACCAACAGGCACAGGCTGAGGGCCAGCAGGTTTTCACGCGATAGCAGCCGTTTTCGCATCATCGCTTCTCACAATAAAAAAGCGCTTCATGTGCGAAGCGCTCGTGGGGTGGCTAGTGGGATTTGAACCCACGGCCTTCTGGGCCACAACCAGACGCTCTAACCAGCTGAGCTATAGCCACCATATCGTGACAAAGTTTAGCATGGCTCTGGATTGAAATCCAGCCCCTCTTTCAAAATGAACCTGATAAACAGGCAAGAACAGGTAATGTGACAAATGGCATTACAAAAACTCGTTATGTTTCTATCCCAGTTCTAATCACTTCTAACCCAGCTCGAACGAAACAGGTAACCCCTAGTACAGCGAGGCTCAAATGCACCCAGAGTTGTTTTTCTCCCCTCGCCCCGTGGGAGAGGCTGTGAGCGACTCAAGCGAACGTGGGGGTGAGGGCAAACACTAGGGTCATTTAGGCCAAGCTGTATTAGCATCCTGAGCAGCCCCCATTGAATTGCACCCGTTCACACTTTTTCCGCCACAATGACCTGGGCGACGCTGCGTGGACAGGCTTCCTGAACCAGCCGCGCCTTAAACCCGTGTCCGGCGAAGAAAGCGCTGATAGGGTCGCTCTCGCTGCTGCCTTCGCGCTGCCCGGTGATCCAATACAGCCATTCCAGCCCGGCTCGCGCCACGCCGCCTCCAGTGAGAATGCCATTCGGCACAATGATGAGGCGACCGCCGGGCTGCAACACCCGATGGACTTCGCGCAAGGTGGCGGGATCGACGATAAAGTTGGTTGGAAAGGTGCTGACGACCGCGCTGAACTGCCCACCGGCAAAGGGCAAGGACTGAGCCATCCCCCGTGCCAGTTGTGGAGTACGCCCCTGTCGTCGCAGCTTGGCGGCGGCGATGCGACCCATGTAAGGCGACAGGTCATAACCAATCGTCTGATACCCGGCATTCAGCAAATCCAGTTGCAGATTGCCGGTGCCGTGCGCCAGCTCCAGGATCAGGCCGGTGCTCGGCCCCTCCAGATGCTTGAGGGCTGCCCGCTGCCAACAGCGCCATGCCCCCAATGACACCCCATAACTCACGGCGTCGTAGGTGAAGGCCATCTCGTTGTAAAGCAGGCGAAAACCAAACCTCACCAACTTCCACCACAAGTCGCCGGGACGCATTCAGTTCTTCAGCGCCTCAATCATCACATCCGGTTGATCGGTGATGATCGCGTCCACACCCAGCCCGTGCAATCGCCGTGCCTCGTCCACATCATTGACAGTCCAGGTGTTCACCCGCCAGCCGTGCGCCCGCGCTTGTTCCATGTAGGCGGCATCGATCATGCTGTGGTGTGGATGGCGTGCCTCGTGGGGCAGGGCATCCATCACTTCGGGCGCGAACGTCCACTGAGGGTGATAGAGATACCCAATGGCGACTGTGGGCAGGATTGACCGGAAACGCTGCAAGGCCAACGGATTGAACGACGACACAATCACGCTGGTCATCAGATGGTGTCGAGCAATGCACTCGGCTACCGCCTGCTCAACGCCATCGGTTTCGGTGCTTTCGCTCTTGATTTCAACATTGATGAACAGCTTGCCCCCCACGCTCTCGAAGACTTCATCGAGTGTCGGGATGCGCGTCCCGGCGAACTGCGCGCCGAACTTGCTCCCGGCGTCCAACGCCTTTAATTCTGCCAGCGTCATGTTTTTGGCTGCGCCGCTGCCGTCGGTGGTGTGATCGACGGTGAAATCGTGCAGGACAATCAGGTGACCATCTTTGGATAAATGGGTATCCAGTTCAATGCCATGTGCGCCCTGTTGCAGCGCCAGTTCAAAAGCTGGCAGGGTATTCATCGGCGCATAGGCGCTGGCTCCCCGATGCCCGATCACCAGCGTCCGTCCCTGATAGATGTTCTCCAGTGGCAGCATGGACTCTCCTGTGGCTCATTTGGCTTGCCACCCTACGATACCCGCTTGCCACTATTCCCGCAAATCTGTTACAACGATTTAATCGGATTGAAATGATATACAACCCCTCAGCCCATCACCCGACAGGCTGACCGAGGATGGTAGAGGAGATTACGACTTTGGGGCGATCTGAATCGCGCTGCCTTCAATCTGAACCTGATACACCGGTACATCCACCAGCGCCGGGGCGCTTAATACTTTGCCGGTGGTGATGTCGAATTGGGCCCCATGACGCGGGCATTCAATCGCGCAGCCGGTCAGGGTGCCTTCGGCCAGCGGGCCATCGTCATGGGTGCAGATGTCTTCGATGGCATAAATCTTGCCATCCACATTGAAGAGGGCCACCCACTTCCGCCCATATTCGACCACCATCCGATCCCCCGGATTGAGTTCATCAAGGGTTGCAACCGTCACAAACCCCACTTGCTTCTCGCTTGTTCTCATGTTTCATCCTTTTCATCGACAACTTGCCACTCGGCCAGACCGTGTGTACCGACAATCAACGTCTTCAACGACAGCAGCGCACATTTGACGCGGTTGATGGTCAGCGGAATGCCGACCAGCTCAAAAATGGTATCCTTCGTAATCAGACGGACTTCCTCAATCGTTTTCCCCAGGATTTCTTCGCCCAACATCGAAGCAGCCGCCTGACTGATGGCGCAGCCTTCGCCGTCCCAGGCAACTTCGGTGATGACACCCTGATCGTTCACGCGCAGCGTCAGCCGCAGCCGGTCACCACACAGGGGATTCAGCTCCTGATGATCGACATCCGCCGGATTCAGAATGCCGGGGAAACGCGGATGCCGGGCATGGTCGAGGATGTTCTCACGATAAAAGTCGTCCATCAGCTTGCTCCTCAGGCGAACACCGCTCGCGCCTTCAGCAGCGCCTCGATCAGCGCGTCCACCTCTTGCGGCGTATTATACAGATAGAAGCTGGCGCGGGCAGTTGCGTTTAGCTTCAGATGGGTGTGCAGCGGCATGGCGCAGTGATGACCTGCCCGTACCGCGATCCCTTCCGCATCCAGCAGTTGCGCTACATCGTGCGGATGAATATCGGCATACGTGAAAGCCGCCACCGCACCCTTCTGGGATGCCTCCGGCCCATAAATCGTCAATCCAGGGACTTCCGCCAGCCGCTCCAGCGCATATTCGGTCATGGCCTGTTCATGGGCATGGATGTTATCCATTCCGAGTTCGGTCAGGTAATCCACCGCCTGACCCAGCCCGATGACTTCGGCGATAGCCGGGGTTCCGGCTTCAAACTTGTAGGGCAGGTCGTTCCACGTGCTGCCTTCCAGCTTCACCGAAGCGATCATGTCGCCACCGCCCATCCAGGGGGGCATCGCTTCCAGCAGTTCGCGCTTGCCGTATAGCACGCCCACACCGGTCGGCCCGACCATCTTGTGTCCGCTGAAGGCGAAGAAGTCGCAGTCCATCGCCTGCACATCCACCGGCATATGCGGCACGCTTTGCGCCCCGTCGATCAGCACTTTTGCCCCGGCCTGGTGGGCTTCCTGAATAATCATCTCCACTGGGTTGACCGTCCCCAACACATTCGAGACGTGCATCACTGTGACCAGCTTGACCGGCTCATCGCGCAGCAGCCGGCGCAGCGCCTCCATGTCGAGTGTGCCATCCGCCAGCACCGGGACGAAGCGCAGGGTGAACCCTTTTTCAGCGGCCAGGATTTGCCAGGGGACAATGTTGGCGTGATGTTCCATGACCGTTGAAACGACTACATCACCACTGGTCAGATTGGCGCGCCCCCAGGTTTGCGCCACCAGATTGATGCTCTCGGTCGTGCCGCGCGTGAAGATGATCTCGCGCTTGTTGCGGGCGTTGATGAAGCGCTTGACCTTCACCCGCGACTCCTCGTAGGCGGCGGTAGCGGCCTCGCTCAACTTATGAATGCCCCGATGCACATTGGCATTATAGCGACGGTAATAATCGTCCAGCGCCTCGATCACGCGCAGCGGCTTCTGGCTGGAGGCGGCATTATCCAGATAAATCAGCGGCGTACCGGTGTGATGTTCCTGATGCAGGATTGGGAAATCGGCGCGCACTTGGCTCAGATCATAAGGGGGCGCGTGGGTCGTCATGGCAAAACCTGTCTTTCCTTCTCAGGTCAATTTTAACAAAAAGGCGCGCCAGAATGACCGGACGCGCCTGTGCCTGGACAGCGAATCGCGCCTGCCTTAACCGACGATTTTCGCTTCCATCGATGCCTTCAGGCGTTCCCGCACCCGTTCGAAGGGAATGCGTTCCAGCAGTTCATCGAAGAAGCCATCAATCACCATCAGTTCAGCCGTCGAGCGCTCGATGCCCCGGCTCATCAGGTAAAACACCGGCTCGGCTTCAATTGTGCCGAAGGTGGCAGCATGTGAGCAGGCCACATCATCGGCTTCGATTTCCAGACCGGGGATGCCATCCATGCGCGCATCCTCGCTCAGGATCAGGTTGCGACTGGCCTGATAACCGTCAATCTTCTGCATATTGGGCAGCGACTTAATCATGCCCTGCCAGACGGTACGCGCCGTGTCTTTGGCCGCGCCCTTGAACAGCAGGTCGGAGACCGTCAAAGGGGCGTTATGATTCTGCTGGGTGTCATGGTCGAAGAGCTGCTCACCATCGGCAAAGAAGAAGCCGGACATGCGCCCGTGACTGCCGTTGCCATCCAGCTCGATTTCCAGATAGGCTTTCACCAGCCGTCCGCCCATTGTGCCAACGATCCAGTCCAGATTGGCATCGCGTCCAACGCGCGCCCGCTGGTGGCTGAATTCGTAGGTCTGGCGATTCCAGTCTTGCAGCGCCACATAGCGCAGGTTGGCAGCCGCGCCGACCAGCAGTTCAGTTGCGCCGACATAGGCGGACTGCTTCTCGCTGTCGGTCGAAGAATAATCGACCAGCACCGTCGCCTGGGCATTTTCCTCGGTCACCACCAGCATATGGCCCATCGATGCACCATCGTGGGTGTTGTGCATCACGACATGCAGCGGCAGCTCGATGGCCTTCCCCGCCGGAATATACACAAATACCCCATGCGTCCACAGTGCCGCATGGAGGGCGGCGAACTTGCCTTCGCCCGGCAGCACGGCTTTGGTCATCAGGTTGGCGCGTACCAGGTCTTCACGGTCGCGGCAGGCAGTCAGCAGATCGGTGAAGATCACGCCTTCCTGCTTCAGCGACTCAGCCAGCTCATGATGAACCACTTTGCCGTCAACAAAAGCGATCAGGCCACCCTGTTGCTCGCCAATCAAGGGTTCGCGGTTGGAAGCCGGGATGGTCTCGTAGGTCGCGCCATTCGGCGTGATGAGCGATTCAGCCTCATTCCAGCGAATATGGCGGTAATCGGTCCGACGCCATTCCTCGTCCTGTTGAGTTGGCATCGGCATATGTTCATAGAGTTCCCAGGCCGCCAGCCGGCTTTCTTTCAGCCATTTTGGTTCCTGGTTACGCGCACTCATGGCTTCGACATCGGCGCGGGTATAGCTGGGGGCATCAGGCGCAGACGAGCGCCGCTTGACAATCACTGCCACAGGTTGCTTCTCCTCAAGTAGGGGTAGGGGGCATTCACGCTTGTGAACGCCCCGGACAAATCGGGTGTTAGCCGATGGTGCCTTCGAGTTGGATCTGGATCAGGCGATTCATTTCCAGCGCGTATTCCATCGGAAGCTCTTTCACCAATGGCTCGATGAACCCGTTGACGATCATGGCGTTGGCTTCGTCTTCGCTCAGACCGCGGCTCATGGCATAGAAGAGCTGATCCGCCCCAATCTTGCTGACCGAGGCTTCATGCCCCATCGTCACATTCTTGGCATCGATTTCGATGTACGGGTAGGTGTCGGAACGGCTCTTGTCATCCAGCAGCAGGGCGTCGCAGGCGACATTGCTTTTGACGTTATCCGCCCCTTCGACCACCTTCAGCAGGCCGCGATAGCTGGCGCGCCCGCCGTCCTTGCTGATCGACTTGCTGATGATCTGGCTGGTCGTGTTGGGGGCCAGATGGGT
>JALHNT010000005.1:0-105999 GCA_022843385.1 Anaerolineae bacterium
TGCCAATCGCGCTCCCTCAACCCAGATTTTTCCCAACCGTTCTCTAACCCCACGCCGACAGCCTTAACCCTCGTCCTCCCGCAAAACGGTTAACGCCGACTCGCCTTAAGTCGTACCAAAAAGTTTACCAAAAGTTCACCCATAACAGCGGTATTTCGGGTAGTCTGGGTGTAGGGGCGATTCGCGAATCGCCCCTACAGCCCACTGGCAGCGCTGCCACACCATCGACTGCCGCCAGTGCCGCCGCCGCCACCACAAGGTAGCTGTCAGTCGATAGTCATCAGTCGTCAGTCAACAGAGGAAAAGCTCATGCCTCGTCACTCGTTACGGACCGAAATGTTCACAAAAGGCACTTTTGACTTTGACGACTTTGACGACTTTTCGAGTTGAAAGTGCTGAGAGCAAAGTTGAAAGTGAAAGACTCGCAATGTGTTCTCTGTGTCCTCTCTGTTGGTTTTATGTCATTGTCGTTCTGTCGGTATGTCGTCCGACGACGACGACGACACAAAACGGAGTTGCTCCAACAGTCTATAGTCAATAGTCGATAGCGGAAGGCTAATGGCTCTTATCAGCAAACTCATCAGCACAGTAATCCAAGCTTTTTTCTGACGACTATCGACTGATGACTATTGACTAGATGCAACACTTGCAACGTTTGAGGGAAAACTAGTGTCCATGATTCACGAATTGAAAAAAGGACTGATGCGAATCTGACGAATCTGACGAATCGTGTGAATCATCACTCCGTTTTCGCTCTGTGTTCTCAGTGTCCTCTGTGTTGGTTTTTATGTCTTTGAAACAGCAAAATCAGCAGCAAAGGGGGGTAGGGTCAATCAGCAGCACAAATTCTTGAGCGTTCTTTCTAACGACTATCGACTGATGACTATCGACTGATGACTATCGACTGATGACTATCGACTGATGACTATCGACTGATGACTGACGACTGATTCACGAAGCGCAAAAAGAGTAATGCGAATCTGACGAATCAAGGTTCTTATGTCTCACCGGCACAGATCGCTTGAGCATTTGACAGTCCTCCTCCCCTCCGGCTATAGTTTTCGCTTCCGCTGGACTGTACGAAAGGAAGTCGCCATGAATGAGATGCGCCGCTGGTGGGTGTGGGTGGTAGTGCTGCTGTGCCTGACCCTCGGTGGGCAGGTACTGGCACAGGATGGGCCGGTGGTTCTGGGGGCAGTACCAGTGCCGGATGAGACGGGACTGGCACCGGTTAACGATATTCAGATGTATTATGCCATTTACGGAGAAGGCGACCCGCTGATCCTGCTGCATGGCGGGCTGGGCAATGCTGATTACTTCGCCAATCAGATTCCGGCTTTCGCTGAATCCTATCGCGTGATCGCGGTAGACAGCCGCGGACATGGGCGCTCCACCGTCACTGAAACCCCTATCGGCTACTCGCTGATGGCCTCGGATGTGCTGGCGCTGATGGATTATCTGAAGATCGAGTCGGCTCATCTGGTGGGTTGGAGCGATGGTGGCATTATTGGCCTCGATATTGCCATCAACCACCCTGACCGGCTCAAGAAGCTGGTGGCCTATGGCGCGAATTATGATCCTTCCGGCGTGCGCGCCGATATTGGCGAGAGCGAAATCTTTAATGCCTATATCGAACAGGCGCTGGCAGACTACGCTGAACTCTCGCCTGCCCCGGAGAATGTCGATGCTTTCCTCGCCAACATCGGCAATATGTGGGCGACAGAACCAACCTTCACCGAGGATGTGCTGGGAGACATCACAGTTCCCACCCTCATTCTGGACGGTAAGGAAGAGGAAGCCATCGTCATCGCCCATGTCGTCAAAATGGCCGAGCTGATCCCTGGCGCGGAACTCACGCTGATGCCTGGCGTCGGTCATTTTGCCATGTTCGCCACGCCAGAGATGTTCAACAGCATCGTCCTCAATTTCCTCAGCCGCTAGATCAGAAGGCTAAACCGGCAACTGGGCTTGATAACAGTGCCTGGCCGATTTTCAACACCCATGTCGGTCAGCGGTGGGCGGCCCCGAATGGAGCTGCCCACCATTACTCCCCGCAGGCGTTGACGACATCCTGCAAGTGTCTGGCGATATGGTCGCATACAATCCCAAGATGTTCTTCCGCGCTGTAATCACGCGAGCCTTTGCGATAGGGAATCAGGGTGATACTTTGATCGAGAATGTTGGCCTGTAGCCGCTGATGAGCTGCTTCAAAGCGCCCGATGACTGTCGCCAGCGCCTCAGTCCGCATCGCCTCCACCCCGGCCTGATTTAGATCGCTCAGTCTGCCTTTCAGGGGCGTAGGTTGGATATTTCGTGCCAGATCACTTACGTTGCGGGCAAAACTCTCATGCCAGAAGGTAAGATGCGCCAGCACATCCTGAGCAGTCCATAACTCGTAAACCATGCGGTTTGCATCCGGCAGCTTGCGATAGAAGCGCAGCAGTTCATCTACCTGATGATCGAGCCGCACCAGCAGCCTTTGCCTGTTCTCTGGCATCATCTTCCCACACGACAACTTCAAAACGATGCACCGCAGCATTGGCGATGTCGGGAGTATCAACCACAGCCCTCAGTGGGCTGCTTCACGGGTCATCTTGCCCTTGTCAGCCGCGGCTGCGTTCGCCCGCGCTTCTGCCGCCGCCTGTGCCATTTCATCAATTGATTTGGTATGCAGGCGCGCTGCCCCCTGCGTCTGCCGCAGCCTGACCCGCGTGCCGTTGCGTTCTGCCGTTGCCAATCGTTCACTGGCTGCCGGAATCTGGTCAGCATATTGTGGCAGCCATTGTGCCTGAGCCACCAGCATCTCGTCGGTCATCTGCCAGACCTCTTCCGGGTTGCAGACAGCTCCCACCAGCGGGTCATGCAGCATGGCTTGTTTCAGGAGTGTGACATCGCCCTTCACGGCGGCTTCCATCCCCATCTGCTGCACGCGCACGCTTGCAGAGCAGGTCGCCGCACAGGCCAGCGATAAATCCCCGATGACAGGCATGTTGATACCAGTCTTATCCACATAACCAGGAATTTCGATGGCACAGGCATCCGGCAGGTTGGTGATATGCCCCTGATTGATGACGTTGAAGTGCCCACGATAGGTGCGGCCGGTCTCCAGCGCTTCGATGATGTACGAGCCATGTTCCTCGCTGCGCTTGTCGGATGAGAATACCGGCGGTTCTTCAGTCATCCAGTTGGGGAAATCAGTCTCGAACCAGTTACGCGCCTCGGTACAGACGCGCAGGTAGCCACCGGTCTCGCCATTGATCCAGTGAGAGAGATCAATCCACTGGGGGATTTCATCGGTACGTTTGCGATACCAGGGAAGATATTCGCTCAGATGACCGTTGCTCTCGGTGCTGTAGTAGCCGAAGCGCCGCAGCACATCAATGCGCACTTTCTCGGTAGTTGGGTAATCCGGATGCGCTTCAAACAACTCCAGCAACCGGGGGATCATATCCATTCCGCGCCATTCGACCTGGATGAACCAGGTCTGGTGATTGATGCCCGCGGCAATCACCGGAACCTCTCGACGGTGCAGCTTTTCATCCGGCCCGATCAGCCCTTCGCGCTTGGCCCAGTGTTCGATACACGAGGTGATCTGCCAGTGTGCCCCCTGCACCCCATGACACAATCCTATCGTCCGCACACCGCCGTACTGGTTACAGGCCCAGGTGTTCATCGCCATCGGGTTGCTGTAGTTGAGGAAGAGCGCGTCTGGGCTGGCGACCTCTCGAATATCCTGACACATGCTGAGCAGTGCTGGGATCGTCCGTTGGGCATACATCAGACCGCCGGCGCACAGGGTGTCGCCCACACACTGATCGACACCATATTTCAGCGGAATATCGACATCCATCTGGAAAGCTTCCAGCCCGCCCTGCCGGATAGTGGAGATGATGTAATCAGCCCCGGCGATAGCCGCCCGCTGGTCAGTGGTCGCTTCAATGCGCGCTGGCAGCCGGTTAGCCGCGATATCGCGCTGGCAAAGCTGCGTCACCATATCCAGGTTTCGCTGGGAAACATCCATAAAGGCAAAAGTCGTATCGCCCAGTTCCGGCACCGCCAGAATATCGCCCAGCAACCGTCGCGTAAAGCCAATCGACCCCGCCCCTATCATCGCGATCTTGATTGCCATTTTCTTTCCCTGTTTCTATGGTTAAAAGGTGAATCCACCGTTTATGTAACCTCGTCAGCCAGTCCGTGGTTATCTGCTGACGATTCTCTAGTCACTCAACGGTGTCCATGAATGGTTGGATTCTACCCAGCAAAGATCACTTTCATCAAACGACAAGTGCATACCAAATATGCACAGCTGGGTATTGATTGTCAGACAATGATTACTGCCGGTTTGCCCAGGTAGTGGCACTCGGTTTCACAGGGGCGTATCGTTCAAGCCCCTGTGTCTTACCCCATAGCTCAGTCTGATATCATCGGGTGGTCAGACTGATGTTGATTACCTGCCAGGTTCTCCGACGGATGGCCCTGGCTGGCGAATGAGCCGCCCATAGAGCAGCACCACCGGCGACAGGATGGCGGCGCTGGCGAGCAGGGCAGCACGGATACCAAAAGTGCTGCCAACCCACCCCAACGGCGGCCCACCGGCGAGCTGACCGATGGCATCGACCTGACCACTTATCGAGAGGACGGTTGCCCGCACCTCCGAGTCGATGTGCTGGTTCATCCAGGTTGATTGCACCGGTTCCTGTACGGTGCGAATGATGGCGACCAGCCAGCGGGCGATGACTGCCACCCAGAACGCTCCGGCCAGGGCGAAGCCGACCAGTGACGCCACCAGCAGGCCGTTGATGACCAGCGATGCTCGCGCCAGCGCCCGGCTGTTGGTCATGTCCAGCCGCTTCTCCAGCAGTCGCAGCGCCAACGCCGAGAGCGCCTGCCCGACGATGCCGATGAGACCGATCCAGACCACCGGCTGCAACCCCAACCCGGTCGGCAGGGGGAAGGAGAGCAGATGCGCCGTGTTGAGGCGGTCAAAGCCCTCGCTGTACAGGCCAATGAACAGACCAATGGCGAAGATCGTTAGCAGAGTCGGGCGCAGCCGGATCAGCCACAGGCCGCCACGTAGCGTGTGCGCCATCTGCCCCCAACTGGAGCGATCTTGCGACAGGGTGGGTTTGAAGCCTGTCTCCGGCATCACGGCGATCAGGAAGACTGCCAGGGCGATGAAGCACAGCCCGCCCAGGATGATGGGTAGATTGATGAGCAGGCTGCCGAGCAGGAGCGCCAGCAGCGTGCCAGCGATACCCGCCAGGTTGCCGATCTGGGCAGCCCGCACGAAGACCGGCCCGACCTGCTCTTCCCCCACCTCATCGGTGATCCAGGCCTGGGTGGCGCCGCTGGTGAAGGTGTAGCCCAGTCCCCAGAGAAGCTGGGCCAGCAGCACCGCGCCGAAACTGGGGATCGCGCCTTCGATGACGAAGCCGACCCCGATCAGCCCATAGCCGATGATGATCGACAGGCGGCGGCTGCGAACATCCGCCACGATGCCGGTTGGTACCTCGAACAAGAAGATGGCGAGTTCCAACGTCGTCCCGACCAGCACCAGTTGCAGCGGGGTCAGGCCGAGTGTTTGCGCCTGATAAACCATGTTGACGCCGAAGACCAGCGCGAAGAAGAACGATGTCCCGCCCGACATGAGTTGATACAGGCGGCGGGCATCCCATTTGGAAGCATACCAGGTAAACATGAAGAGTCACTCTCGCTGTGATGGAGCGCCAGCGTTAGGCAGCCTTGCCTGCATCAGGCGCGATTAAGAAATGGGTCTGAAACAGCGGATTCGACCTGAGCGAGAGCAGCCACAACAGGCTCAGAGAGGCTGTTGGGAGAAGGAGTGGGATTGGCTTAAATCAGAACGTGGGGCAGCGCAATATCCCGGCTCTCGCTGGAACAGGATCAGCAGTGAAAGTGAAGACTGACATCGGCAATAGTCCCTGGTTAAGTTCGGTTCATGCTGTCAACCATAACATGGACAGGCGGAAGCGGCAATCCGTCGAAAGATGGAAATCTTAATGCAACTCGATCTAGGCAATTGACGTATAGAGGGTATAGAATCAATGATGAGGACACGGGGCAACCGCGTCCTCGTTTCGTCAGATGTCTAGCATGAGAAAGAGGTGACGGTTCAACCAGATGAACCCGCAAGATGAAATCGCGTCTACTGTACGGTTGGCTCCTCGTGAGGTCTATCTCATTCGTGAAGCCAGCCTGAACGACATCTCGACCATCGTCGAGCAACGCCGTCAGATGTACCTGGATATGGGGTACACCGACCCCGCCAAGTTCCACGCCCTGGAAAACGAATTTGCCCATTGGCTGGTTGACCGTTTTGGTGACGGACGTTACCACAACTGGTTGGCTGTGCATGAGAACGGCGATATTGCCGCCGGGGCCGGTCTGTGGCTGGTCGAATGGCCGCCGCAGATGATGGATGTGGGAGCACCGTTTCGCGGCTATGTCATGAATGTCTACACCAACCCGGCCTACCGTAAGCGCGGCCTGGCAAAGCAGCTCGTCGCCACCATCGTCAACTGGTGCGCGGCGCACGACATTCACACCATCAGTATGCACGCCAGCCCGGAAGGCCGCCCGATTTATGAGGCGCTGGGCTTCGGCTCGACCAACGAACTGCGAATCTGCGTATAAGTCATCGACTTGAATTGTCCCGACAAAACCCCTCGACCCGTATTGAGGGGTTTTTGATTCGCGCTCCGTAACCAATCGTGACAAATGTCACAAGAAACCCCTGTCATTCTGAATATCAGCTACCCCGCCAGTCAGCATAGACTCAGGATAGGTAAACTCTATTCGGATAAACGAATGAACGAACTGACCCATACCCTATCCCTTGATGAAGTGACTTTGCTGCACGCCAAGATGTGCCGCGCTGTGGGCGACCCCAAGCGCATCCAGATTCTGTATGCACTGGCCGACAGCCCGCTGAGTGTGGGCGCGCTGGCCGAGGCATTGGAAAGCCCGCAACCGACCATCTCCCGTCACCTGGGGGTGCTGCGCGAAAGCGGCATGGTCAACACCACCCGCGAGGGGACCAGCATCATCTATCGTCTGGCCGTGCCGGACATCATCGACGTTATTGATTCAATGCGCGCCATCCTCAGAACGGTGATTGCCCGTCAGGCAACGACGTTGGAGGAAGACGTGCTGATGGAGTAATACCATGCGCGATTCCAAATATATCTGGCTGATGGGGCTGGGGATCACCCTCATCCTCATCGCCTTCCCCATTTACCTGTTCACGCTTGAACCCCCGGTTGTAGCGGCTGACCCCTGGACTCGTCTGCCGGACCGCACCACCCCGCCGCTCGATCACAGCACGCTGCTCAAAGGCCCCTTCACCACCGGCAGCGATGTCACCCGCGCCTGCCTGAGCTGTCATGAAGAGGCTGGCGATCAGGTCATCCACACCTCACACTTCACCTGGCTCAGTGAGCCGGAAGCCATCCCCGGACGTGATGACCCGCAACAGATCGGCAAAGCCAACCTCATCAACAACTTTTGCATCGGCGTACAATCCAACTGGACGGGCTGCACCCGCTGCCATGCCGGCTACGGCTGGTCAAGCGCCGACTATGATTTCACCAATACCGAGAATGTGGACTGTCTGGTGTGCCACGACAACACCGGCACCTATGTCAAGGCGGCTGCCGGACAACCGGCTGAAGGCGTTGATCTGGTCAATGTGGCACAGAACGTCAGTACACCCTCGCGCCAGAACTGCGGCGGCTGTCACTTCGATGGAGGCGGCGGCAATGGTGTCAAGCACGGTGATCTGGATGAGAGTCTGTACTATCCGCCGGAAAGCGTCGATGTCCACATGGGCGAGCATGACTTCCTGTGCGTCGATTGTCATCAGACCACCGATCACCAGATCGGCGGACGGGCCATCAGCGTCAGCGCCCAGAACACCGATGGTATCGCCTGCACCGACTGCCATGAAACAACCACCCTCCACAGCGATGCCCGCATCACCGAACATCTGGATACCGTCGCCTGCCAGACCTGTCATGTTCCGGCCACCGCCTTGCGTGACCCGACCAAAGTGGTCTGGGACTGGTCACAGGCGGGTCAGGATGGACGCGAGGATGACCCGCATGTCTATCTGAAGATCAAAGGCGCGTTCGTTTATCAGAATAACTACGTGCCGGAGTATGCCTGGTATGACGGCACCGTCAGCCGCTACTTGCTGGGGGATGTGATTGATCCGGCACAGGTCACTCACATCAATTATCCGCAGGGCGACATCAATCAATTGAGCGCGCTGATCTACCCCTTCAAGATCCATCTGGCGCGGCAACCCTATGATACGGTCAACAACATCCTGCTGCCACCGCACACCACTGGCGAAGATGGCTACTGGACGACTTTCGATTGGGACTCAGCCATCGCCATCGGGGCACAGGCGGCAGGGCTGCCCTACAGCGGTGAATACGGTTTTGCCGAAACCGATATGTACTGGAAGCAGACGCATATGGTTCGCCCGGCGGAATTGGCGCTGACCTGTACCGATTGTCATGGCGAGGTCGGGCGATTGGACTGGCAGGCGTTGGGCTATCCTGGTGACCCAATGGTCTGGGGAGGGCGCACACCATGAAACGCATCATCTTCCTGCTCATCCTGCTATCGATTGTCTGGTTCGGCGCTGCCATCTATGTGCTGGCACAGGAATCACCACTGCACCCGGTCTTCCCACTGCTGGATGCCGAGGGGCAGCCCGTGACGACCTCCGGCAATCCGATCTCCACCCTGAACACCTGTGGAAACTGCCACGACACGACCTTCATCACCCAGCACACGCTGCACGGCGATGGAGGGCGAACCGCAGCCGGCGTGCTCCCGCCTGATCAACTGGCGACGACTGATGTCGAGATGAATTGTTTCCTCTGTCACACCACTGCGCCCAATAACGCGGCGCGATTGGCAGCGCTGGACGCCGGTCAGGGCGAGTGGGCTAACACAGCTACCCTTACGAATACCGGCATTGTGCAACAAACAGTGACGGGCTACAGCTATAATCCGGATGCCTTCGATGCCGCCGGTGCCCTCAAGCCCGAATACATCACCATTCAGGACCCGCGCAGCGACAACTGCGGCGCGTGTCATGGATTGGCGCATCTGGATAATCAGGTTCCTCTCTCAATCCCGCTTGGGGATGAACGGGCCTGGCGCACCTTCAGCACCGGGCAGGTGATTTCGCCGCAGCGCATAACCAACAGCGGCTCAAATATCAGCGGACGCAGCGATCTGACGCGCACCTGGGATGTCCATGCCGAGCGCGTGCTGAACTGTGTCGATTGCCACTACTCGCTCAATAATCCGATCTTCGCCCAACCGAATGCCGCTGCTGCGCCGGAACATCTGGCGTTTGACCCGCGCCGCGCCGACTTCGGCGACTATCTGGAACGCCCATCCCATGAGTTCGCCGCTGGCAGCGATACCATGCGCTCCTGCGACTCATGCCACAATGCTCAGGCTTCGCATACCTGGCTGCCCTACAGGGAACAGCACACCGATCAACTGGCCTGCGAAAGCTGCCATGTGCCGTATCTCTATGCCCCGGCGCTGGCCGAACGCGATGCGACAGTGGTCCGGCTGGATGGTACGCCGGTTGACACGTATCGCGGTGTCGATGGTGGTCTGAAACCGCTGGCTGATGATCCGGTGACGACGCTCATCACCGGTTATCAGCCGGTACTGTTGCAACAAACCGATGCTGACGGCAGCCAATCGTTGGCTCCCTATAATCTGGTGACGGTCTGGTACTGGGTAGCGGGTGATCCTGCCCAGCCCGTATCCAGTGAGATGCTGCGTGCGGCCTACCTCACCGGGGATGGCTATGCGCCGGAGATCACGGCGGCTTTTGATGCCGACGGTGATGGCGGGCTCACTGTTGCTGAACTGGCGCTGGACACCGATGCCAAAGTCGCGCTCATCACGGAACGCTTAAAGGCGCAGGGATTGGACGACCCACGCATTGTGGGCGAGGTGATCCCCTACGCCATCCATCACAACGTCATCGGCGGCGAGTGGGCCGTGCGCGAGTGTCAGTCCTGCCACAGCGAATCGTCACGCCTGGTGACGATGATGCCGCTGGGCAACCGGATGCCGGGCGGTAGTCCACCGGCTTTGAAGAGCGATGGGACGGTGCAGTGGAATGGCACGGTCAGTCAAGACAGCACCGGGACGCTGACCTTCTCCCCAGAAACCCAGACTCCAGTCGCCACACTCTACCTCTTCGGGCGTGACAGTGTGCAGCTCATCGACATGCTCGGTGTGCTGCTGGTCGTGGCGACTTCGCTGGCTGTGACGGCCCATGCCGCCCTGCGCGTCATCAGCGCCCGGCGTCACCCGACCAGCCATACCGAGTCGGGACGGCAGCGCGCCTACATGTACACCATCTACGAACGTCAGTGGCACTGGCTGCAAACCTTCGTCATCTTCGGGCTGACCTTCACCGGCATGGTCATCCATAAGCCGGAATACTTCTCGCTGTTCAGCTTCGCCTGGATGGTGGATGTCCACAACATCTTCGCGGCCTTGCTGGTCATCAATGCGGCGCTGGCGCTGTTCTATCATCTGGCGAGCGGCGAGATCAAGCAGTTCATCCCGCGCCCCTACGGGTTCTTCGACAACATGATCGAGCAGGCACTCTACTATCTGCGCGGCATCTTCCGTGGCGATCCGCATCCTTTCGCCAAGAACCGTGACCACAAGATGAACCCGATCCAGCAGATGAGCTACCTGATCCTGCTGAATGTCCTGCTGCCGCTGCAAATCCTGACCGGTGCCTTGATGTGGGGCATCGAACAGTTCCAACCGCTGCGGACGGCGCTGGGCGGGTTGCCGGTGTTGGGGCCTTTCCATACCCTGATCGCCTGGCTGTTAGTGACGTTCATCATTATCCACGTCTACATGACCACCACCGGTCACACGCCGCTGGAGAATCTGCAAGCGATGGTGATGGGCTATGAAGATGTCGATAGTCCGCCGGCGGCTGAAGCCCAGCCGAAGACGACCTGATCTATTACCTTACCCGCCAGCTCCTTCTCGTCAACAGAGACGGGGCTGGCGGTGATGAGGATTACCACAACCGTTTGTCGAACGAATCTTAAGGGAAACATCTATGGCGACTTACAGTTCAACTCAATCGCTGAACACGGCGAGCCAAACCCGCAGCAAACGGGTGGCGCGCCCCTATATGCACCCCTATGCGGCCGGTATCCTGCTGGGACTGGTGCTGTTCGCAGCCTTCTTCTTCACCGGCAACGGGCTGGGGGCATCGGGCGGCATGAACCGCATCGTGGTGCTGTTTGAGGATGCCTTCTTCCCGGCGCACATTGACCGCACACCGTATCTGATTTCGATGGCCGGCGGGGATCGCAATCCGCTGGAAAACTGGGTGGTGTTCCTCACCTTCGGCACCGTGATCGGCGGTTTCCTGAGTGGCTGGCTCAACGGACGGATCAAGCTGGAGACGGTCAAAGGCCCCCAGACTTCGACGCGCACCCGTTGGCTGATGGCCTTCGTCGGTGGCGCGCTGATGGGTTACGGCGCTCGTATGGCGCGTGGCTGCACCAGCGGTCAGGCGCTCAGTGGTGGCGCGGTGCTGTCGGTCGGGAGCTGGGCGTTTATGCTGGCGGTGTTCGCCGGTGCCTACATGCTGGCCTATTTCATCCGCAAGTTGTGGAATTAAGGAGGCGAGATCATGACACCCTTTCCACTGAATGTCGTCCAACTGCTCGGTTCGCCTCAGTATTTTCTCGTCTATCTGATCATCGGGATCGCCTTTGGCGCGGTGCTGGAGATGGCCGGCTTCGGCATCTCGACCAAACTGGCAGCGCAGTTCTACTTCAAGGATATGACCGTCCTCAAGGTGATGTTCACCGGCATCATCACGGCGATGGCGCTGGTCTTCCTGACTTCCGGGCTGGGACTGCTGGATTACAATCTGGTGTATGTCAACGAAACCTATTTGGTGCCGGGCATCGTCGGCGGCCTCATCATGGGGCTGGGGTTCATCATCGGCGGCTTCTGCCCCGGCACTTCACTGGTTTCCGCAGCCACCCTTCGCATCGACGGCATTATCTTCGCCCTCGGCACCTTCTTCGGCATCTTCCTGTTTGGCGAGACTGTCGGCCTGTACGAAGACTTCTGGCACTCGACCTATCTGGGGCGTTTCACGCTGATGGATTTGTTCAATGCCGATACCGGCGTGATTGTTGTGGCCGTGATGCTGATGGCGCTGGCGGCCTTCGCTGCCTCTGAATTGGCCGAGCGCGTGATCGGCAAGCGCACCGATCCGCAGCCCCGCTGGCGCTTTGCTGCAGCCGGCGGCGGTCTGGCACTGGCGGTGGGCGTCCTGTTGATCGGTCAGCCGACGAATGCCGATCGCTGGAACGCAATTGCTGCGGAAAAACAGCCACTGATCGACTCGCGGCAGGTCTATGTCCATCCGGGCGAAGTGCTGCAATACATGAATGATCGTAAGATCGTGACGATGTTGGTGGATGTGCGCGACGAGGCCGATTATAACCTGTTCCACATCCGCGACGCCCGTCATGTGCCGCCTGACCAGCTTGATACTGTCGTCGAGAAATTCCACGCCCTGCCGGATAACGCGGTGGTGTTCGTCATGAGCAACGACGAAGCCCAGGCGAGTAAAGCGTGGAAATATCTGGTGGCCGAAAATGTGGTGAACGTCTATATCCTGGAGGGCGGCGTTAACAACTGGCTGGCGACTTTCAGCGAACCGGACTTCAAAGCCGCTGCCACTCTGGCGGCTCATGAGCCAGATGCGCTCGGCTACCGCTTTGACCTGGCCTATGGGGCGCAGCATCCGGCGGCCACCCCCCACGCGGATCGCTTCGCGCTGGAATTTGAGCCGCATGTGGTGTTGTCGATCAAACGTGGCCCGGCCAGCGGCGGCTGTGGCTAGAAATCCTTTGCATCAGGGATGGTCTGCCGATCATCCCTGATGTGACTACAGAAACACATCAACGGTAGTATTTCCCACCAGCCACATATGTAGAGTCGAGACCTTCAATCCCGCGCTGCCCAGAGCATCCCCCGTGTCATCAGTTCCAACACCGGTGGCATCTCGACGATATTCGGGCTGTGACCGAGGCTGCAATAATACACCCGCCCTTTGCCCCACATCTTGGTCCAGACCACCGGCATGACCACATCGCCGAAGCGTGTCGTCGCCAGCACACGATTGCCCGGATCAACATGCATATAATACTGCTCAGTGGTCACACTGAAATCGCTGATGCCCTCGGTCAGTGGACTCGGCTCGCCATCCATCTGCACCGTATAGGTCACACCATCGTTGCCAGGATGCGCCACCCACTGCCCGCCGGTCATGAACTGGTAATCAGTCTCATTGCGGAAGCTATCACACATCCCGCCGTGCAATCCGCCCAGCCCCACGCCCCCTGCCACCGCATCCAGCAGCGGTTGCAGTTGATCCCGCGCGATTGTCCCCATCGTCCAGTTCGGCACGATTAGGTTGAAGCTATCCAGCGGCAGCGTCTTATACGCATCCAGCGTGTCCGAAATCGTCACCTCAACATTGTGTTTTCGCAGCGCCCCGGCCAGGATGTCAGCCACCACCGCCGGTTTATGCCCGTCCCAGCCACCCTGCACGATCAATGCTTTCTTCATAGCTCATGCTCCTCAATAATCGACAATTACCGACTGAGTCTACCGCCTATCGCGCCACCTGATTAGTGCCAGTAAACAACAAGAGGGCGTCTGCCCCCTTATTGTTCTCATGCACGAAATAGTGTTACTGATTATCCACCGGACGACACCAACGCCACTTCCGGGCGAACTTCGTAGACCAGGACACCGTTCTGGTCATGTACTGGGGTCAGCAGCGGTGAGGCCGCCAGATCATAATCACCCAGCGCCGCTTCAATCGGGCTGTAGATGACATAGCGGATGCCATACTGACGGATGAGGGCCTCGCGCTCGGCATCGGTCATCGCGCTACTGTAGAAGGCTGCCACCGTGTCGCGCTTGCCATAGAAGTCGAGCGTCTGCGCCCAATGCGCCAGCATCGCCCGCCCGCCCGTCAGCGCCGGGATGAACTGCCCCAGCTTCAGGCTGGAGATCACCACATCCTGATCGGTGACCTTGCCGTTGAGGAACTGCATCGCTTCGTATTCACCGTTGCTGAGGAAGTAAATGTTGCCTTCGCTGCGGTCGGCCTGATCCGCTGGTGCCGTGACCGCGACATTCTCCGCCCGGCGCAGGTCGAGGAAGCGCTGGGCATACAGGTACAGGTTGCCAGGCACCACCAGTAGTACCAACGCCGCGCTCGCCAGCAGCGCCAGCCGGGGCTGTGGCATCGACTTGAAGAAGCGGCCCAGGATGGGCAGGACGCGGGTATACAGACCGATAGCCGCGAGTGCGCCGATGACCACCTGCCAGCCGCTCAATAGGTGAATCTGGAAGTTCAGCGGGATGTAGATCAGGATGAAATGCGACAGGAACCAGGCCAGGACAAACAGGTGGGTATCATCGCGCTCGCGCCAGGGGGTGCGGATGTCCAACGCCCACAGCGCCAGCAGCCAGGCGAATCCCATCAGGATCGGCAGCAGATATGGCGCGGGCGTCCAGGCTCCGGCATTATCAAACTGCGACAACACGCCCTGCCACACCGGGTCGAGCGAGGTAATCAGATAGGCTTGCAGCGCCGGCCACACCGAAATCAGGGCGATGATCAGTCCGGTTTTGAACATAAACAGCGGGAACTTGCGGTCGCGTATCCAAAGGAAGAGGCCATACATGCCGATCACGCCGTAGATGGTGAACATATCATACGAGTGCTGCAACGCCAGCAGCAGTGAGACCGCCGCCGCGACCCAGGCGAAGTGCAGGTTCTTCGCCTTCTGTGCCAGCAGCACCAAGGCAAAAATCAAGGTGATGAGGCCGGTGGCGATGGTGAAATGGGGGAAAGCCATAGTCGTATAGAAGGTGTTCGGTTCAGCCGTGAACAGCGTGAACGGGAACAACACATCCGCCCGATCCGAAATGGCCTTTTCGATCACCCAGATGTAGCCAACACCGGTCGCCAACGTCGCCACCAGAAAACCCAGCCAGCGCTTCCTAACATTTGTAAAGATTACGCTCATGAAGAAATAGATGGCGACCAGGGTGAACGCGCCGCCCAGCAGCCGCGTGATCTGATACAGTGTGATATAGCTCAGGCCGGTGATGCCCTCAATCCGCCCCAGCACCCACCACAACAGGTTGAACAGCAGCGCCGAGTTATCTTCCGGCGTCATCTGGTTCGGCACCAGCACCTTCGTCTCCGACTCGCGCATCCAGGAGAAATACTGGAAATGATCGGGGATATTGACCACCACGCCCATGAAATGAGTTTCGGGCGGGGCGATGCGCTGGGCATAAAAATAGGGGATGCCGGTGATGACCAGCATCACAGCCGTCACAATCAGAAGGGCGATCCACTCGCGCCGCGAAATCATCGGCATGACTTTCATCCAAACGCTCCCAAATAACTCAGGTTGATCGTATACCCCTTGATGATGATGGGATAACCTAACATACACCCAACACTTCAGAGCAAAGTGTGCTCATCAATCAACGCTGCCAGTCGTTCGCCGATCACCGCCCAGTCATACTCCCGTTCGACCAGCGCCCGTCCCTGAAGTATCAGCCGCTGCCGCAGCGCCGCATCGGTGAACAGCCGTCCCACCGCAGCCGCCAGTTCCGTTGGTGTATCGGCCAGCAGGATCGACTCGCCGTCACGGACATTCAGACCTTGCGCGCCCTTGCGCGTCGCAACGACCGGCGTTCCCAACGCCAGCGCTTCCAGAATTTTCAGCCGTGTTCCGCCACCCTTACGCAGCGGCACTACTAGCGCCCAGCTCTGGCGTACCGCATCCGCTACCGATGGCAGGTAGCCGGTGAAGACCACGCCGGGCTGCGCTGCCAGATCGCGCACATCGATATTGCCTGTGCCGCCGGTTACGCTGAACACCGTCTGAGAATACTGCTGCCGGATGAGGGGAAGCGCCTCGCTGATGAAGTAGCATACGGCATCCAGGTTGGCGTCAAAGGTCACCGCGCCGGAATAGATCAGGCTGAAGGGTTGTGGCGTAATGCTCGAATCCGGGTGATTGGCCCGGCTGTCCACCCCGTTCGGGATGACCTCGATGCGGGTGCTGCTGGGGGCGAACTGCCTTAGATAATCCTGTTCATCGGCTGATACGGTGGTTACAGCCGTACCCCGGTCCATCATCCGCCGCAGCGACGACTGGAGCTTGGTCACCGTCAACCCCGCCCGCAACCGGTTGGTCAGACTGCTGACCTGCTGAACTGCATCGCGGATGACGGCCGTCTCAACTTCTTCCAGGATGGCTGGCACCTCCGGCAGCAGCTCCAGATAGCGCATGGTGTCGATTTCGGAGGCGATTATCGCCTTGAAGGGTGTTTCGCGGTGCAGTTGCACAATTCGTTCAGCCGCCTGTGGGTTATAGGTATCGACCAGGGAGCGTGGCCAGGGCGAGAGATAGCCAAGCAGCGACTTGACCCCGCCGGGATTGAACCAGCGTTTCGGAACGACTTCCACCCGCTGGCAGAGTGTCTGCATATGCGTCACCTGCTCCGGCGTGGCTTCGCCGGATTCAGCGAACGCCAGCAGCGTTACCGCATAGCGCTGGCTCAGAACGTTCAACAGATTGTAAATGCGAATTTTCGCGCCGTTATTGGCCGGGTAAGGCCACCACCACGAGATGAAGAGAATCGAGTTCATGGATTCAGCGTCAGTTTTCCGAAACGACCCAGCGAATAATCAGCGATGGCATGCAGCATCACCTTGCGCAGATAACGGCGATCCTGCCACTTGGGTCGCAGCGTCCAGCTCAGGAAGGTGCGGATGTATTCGCCCAGGATGTGCAACCAGGCGACATAGCCAGCATGAGTCTTGCGCAGAAACAGCAGCCGGTTGCGCGTGATGTAGTAGTAATACAGGGGTGTATGTACCGATGAATGCCGTTCTTCCAGCGAAATCTTGTGCCAGATCATCGCCCCCGGCACATGACGAATGGCGTATCCAGCGCGCGCCGCCCGGACGCACCACTCGGTCTCTTCGTAATACATGAAGAAGCGATCATCCAGCAGTCCGACTTTTTCCCAGACCTCGCGCCGTGCCATCAAGGCACACCCGCTGACGAAATCCACCGGGCGTGGGCTAAGACCAAATTGTGAGAGGTCGGCTTCGTTCAGCCCGATCATGCGCGTCGTCCCACGTGACCAGTCGATCTCGCCGCCAGCCGACCAGATGGTCTCCGGGTTATTGTAATAATAAATCATCGGCCCGGTGATGCTGATCGAACGATCCTGTTCCATCACCTCAACCATGACATCAACAAGATCCGGCGCGACAATCGTATCGTTGTTCAGCAGCAGAATGTAATCCGCCCCATCCGCCAGCGCCTGCCGGATGCCGATGTTGTTGCCACCGGTGAAGCCCAGGTTGGCCCCGGTCTGGATGAAGGTCATGGAGGGATGAGCGCCGCGCACCGCATCTTCCAGGCCGTCGCCCGATTGATTATCCACCACAATCACGCGCACATGGGGATAAGTGAGGTGTTCGAGTGAGCGAAGACAGGCCAGCGTGTCTTCCCGTCCCTTGTAATTCAGGACGATAATACTGACCAGCGGTTCCATAGCATCCCCTTAACGGTACATCGATTACTTGCATGCTGGATGCTAGGCCTTGCGCCTTGCGATAGGCTAAACGTTAACAAACGGGCAGACTGCACTCCATACGGCAGGACTTATATCCCATACAATGCTTCCAGGGCATACACCACCTCGTCGCGCCAGGAGGTGTAATTGTGACCGCCATTGTACTCGCGGTAGATCGGGTCGTAGCCTTTGGCGGTTAACACCCCGCGCATCTTGCGGTTGGACTCCAGCAGCCATTCGTAGCGCCCAACATCCATCCACACCCGGATCGGACGCCGGGTGAGCTGCCGCGCCAGATCGTAGATGATGGTCTCCCGCCCCATCAGCTCGAAGCTGAACGCCCCGGATTGGCTGATGATCTTGCCGAACACCTCCGGCAAGCGCAGCCCGGCATAGAGCGCCATCAACCCACCCATCGACGCCCCCAGGATGCCATAGCTGCCCGGATGCTGGCGCACATCCAGCAGGTTGCAATGCGTCTGCGCCAGCGGTAAAACATCGCGCAGCAGAAAGGCCAGGGTGCTGTCGCTGCACATATACTCGACAAAGCGTGCCTGCCCGCCATGCTGGGTCATGACCAGCGCAATCGGGCGGATGCGTCCGGCGGCGATCAGGTTATCGACAATCGTCACCAGTTTGGCGCGGGTGACATAATCCTTGCCGTCCAGCACGAACAACAGCGGCGCGGGGTCATGCGTCGGCGGTTGATAGGTATAGACCAGGCGTTGCGCCCCGACGATGGCGAAGCCGCCACTGATCTTATGCTGCGTCAGGGTGCCGCGCAGCGCGCCGGGTTGGTAGCGTACCAGTGGCGTGTGCGACGCCTGCGGCATGGTGAAGTAGTGGTTCATCTTGCCCATGCCGTTGGTGATGAGATGGGGGTTGAACGGATCGCGCCAGCGCCCATCCTCGGTGACATAGGCGTACTCGATATAGGCATCCGGCGGCAGGGTGATGGTGTGCGTCCATACCCCGGCCTTCTGCCGCTGCATCTGCACCGGATCGCCCCACTCCCAGTTGGTGAAATCCGCGATCAGTCGGGGGGCTTCCTCGCCCTGCCAGACGAAGGTGACCTGATCGCCGTCGATCAGCGGCGTCCCTTCCTGCCGCGCCCGTTCCAGCAGCCGGGCAGCCGATACTCGCGCCATACGATCCCCTGCACATTCAGTAGGACACAGAAGGCTGTGTCCGAAAACTATCGTTAGCGTTCACAGCGCAGCAGCGAGCTGCCCTGGGCCGGACGACTTTCCAGCGTCACCGGCACTTCGAAGGTCTGGTCGCCGCGCACCACCAGCAGGGTGACGGTATCGCCCGGCTTGGTGTTGACCACCAGATACGACGTCAGTTCATCCATATTGGCGATGTAGACATTGTTGATCGCCACGATGATGTCGCCGCCGGCGCAGACCTGGGTCTCACGAATCTCGCGCATCTGGCTGCCGCCCTGTAGACCGGCTTTGGCAGCGGGGGAATTCTCGCTAATGCCATCGATCAGCACCCCTCTGGTCACCGGCAGGCGCAGCGGTTCGGATAGCGCGGCCACCCCGCCACCATCTTCCACAGCGACGCTGCTGATGCCCAGCCAGGCATAATTGACCTGACCGTTGGCGATCAGTTCCGGGACGACGCGCAGCACGGTGTTGACCGGCACGGCGAAGCCGACGCCTTCGAACACGCCGCTTTCGGTGCGGATGGCGGTGTTGACGCCGATCACCTCGCCATGTGAATTCAACAATGGCCCGCCGGAATTGCCGGGATTGATGTCAGTATCAACCTGGATGATCGAGGGGTTTTGAAAGCCGCGCGCAACATTCTCGGCATCAATCATCTCGGCAGAGGGCAACTGACGTCCCAGCCCGCTGACGATGCCGACGGTCATCGAACTGGCGAGGCCAAACGGATTGCCGATGGCGATGGCGCGTTGACCCACACGAATATCCTCATAGGCGGCGAAGGTAACCGGTTGCAGGCGTTCGCCCTCCACATCGACTTTCAGCACCGCCAGATCGCTAAAGAGATCAACGCCGATCACCCGCGCCGAGGTGACATAGCCATCGCTGAAGGTGACACGGACATCGCTGGCGGCGTTGGCGACATGGGCGTTGGTGATGATATGGCCTTCGCGGTCATAGACGAAGCCCGATCCACGCGCCAGATCAAGCGTCCCTTGAATCTCCACGGCAACCTCAATGTTGACCACTGAAGGAGCCAGGCGTTCGTATACATTAATCAGCAGCGCGTATTCGGCATCAGCCGCATCAATGATGGTCTGTGGCACGGGCGTGATGGCCTGAGACTCATGAAACGACGCGCTCATCGGCAGCTCGGCAGCCGGTGTGCTGATGGTGGCCTGGGGCGGTGGGGCAGGCAGCGAAGAACAGGCGGCGATCAGCAGCAGAACAAGCAATCCAACAACAGGTTTCATGGCTGAACTCGCTCACTTCCTTTCTGACAACTCTACCACATGTGGGGCGGCTTCTACACTCATTGGATCGTTAAGGGTAATGGATTACAGGATGTTGCTGACGTTCAATTACTGCCTATAGTGGTAGATCAAGGGACATCAGTCATTGTGGAGAAATCTCCTGCCCCACCTCTGACTTATCATAGCTTAACATGCGGCTTATCAAATATTCCATCATTCTGACCGGTCATCCCCTGATTATTGGGGATTCGTCCGGCGCAACCTCAACAGCTCAGTCACCGTAATAAAGGACATAGCGATGAGTGTTGAGGAGTATGCCATGCCTATTGTGTTGTTCTTTATTCTGGTTTTCCTGGCCTTGATCGTGATTTCGTCAGTATTCAAGATCGCACTGGCGTTGCTGCTGCCAGCTTTGTTGTGGATGCTGGCGGGTATGTTCGCAGGACGCATGATACGCGGACGCGGCTTCGGTCCGATAGGTGACATACTGTTGGGGTTAATCGGTGGAGTTATCGGCTCGATCATCCTCAGCATGGTCGGCATCCATCTGGGCGAGGTGCTTGGTAGTCTTATCGTGGGCACGTTTGGTGCGGTCATCGTAGTCTATGTGGCACGGGCTTTGGGCACCACCAATTATGCCCGATAAGATACGAGACGAGGCAAGGATCAATAAACAATCTAATCCGATGCCTCGCTTCATCCATAGTCATCAGGCGCGATCCACAAAAGCTGGCATGCTACGATGAGGAAATACTTGCTGCAATCGAGGGCGACTGGGTGGTCGCCCTCGGTCATAGCCGGATTTAGCTGGGGACGGCCTCGGCATCCAGCGGTTGAAGCTGGTCTTCGCGCTCGTCCAGCCACTTGATGGCGCTCAATGCCGCCTTGCAACCGTCACCCGATGCGGTGATGGCCTGGCGGAACACGCTGTCGTGGATTTCGCCAGCAGCGAACACCCCTTCGACGCTCGACTGCATCAGGTGGTCGATCTTCATGTAGCCAGTGTCATCCAGATCCAACTGCCCTTTAAAGAGCTGGCTGTTGGGATCGTATCCGATGAAGATGAAGACGCCGCCGGTCGGTTTCTCGGTCACTTCGCCGGTCTTGAGATTGCGCAGCATCATCGACTTGACCACGCCGTTCTCGCCCTTCACCTCATCCACGACGGTGTTGTAGATGAAATTGATCTTGGGGTTGGCTTTGGCGCGGGTTTGCAGGGCGATGCTGGCGCGCAGTTCTTCGCGGCGATGAATGATGTTGACGACCGTGCCGAACTTGGTCAGGAAGATGGCTTCCTGCAAGGCCGAGTCACCCCCGCCGACCACGCTGATCTCTTTGCCACGGAAGAAGAAGCCATCGCAGGTGGCGCAATAGCTGACGCCGCGCCCAACATAGTCGCGCTCTCCGGGGATATGCAGTTCGCGCGGATTGGCACCGATGGTGACGATCACGCTGTCAGCCAGGTATTCGTCGCTGCCGGTCTTGACGCGGAAGGGCGTACCGCTGCTGAAATCAACCTCGGTCACATATTCATAGTCAAACTTCGCGCCAAACTTCTCGGCCTGCTGCTTCATGCGTTCGCTCAGTTCCGGGCCGGTGGTGCCATCCGGGAAAGCCGGGAAGTTCTCAACCTCGTGGGTAGTCGAAATCTGCCCGCCGAGATGCTTGCCGGTGATGACGGTGGTACTCAGTTGGGCGCGGGCGGTATAAATGGCGGCGGTCAATCCCGCCGGGCCAGCGCCGATAATCACAACACGTTCGCGTTTCATGGGTTCAAAGTCCTCGATCAGTCCATCATGATGAACAGGGGTAAACAACGGGTTCAGGGCTGCTGAGTCAGTTCGCCGCTTTCCTCAGCGCGCAGGATCGCCAGCATGGCGTTGAAGATTTCAGCACAATCCTTACAGCCGCCGATATGCTCGGCAAATTCCGGCCACAGATCGCGCAGGTCTGCGCCAGCCACGACGCGCTCGGCCAGGCAGTCAAACTGCTGTTCGCAAATCTCACAATCCACGCCCCCCGGCATATCGTCGGAGCCGCAAATGTGGTGGATCAACTTTCGGTACAGGGGGTCGTGTTTATTCATACGCTCGCTGCCTTCTACCTGCCTCATCACATCGGACGAGGAAACGCGCGCCATTCTTACTCTTGAAAGAGATTGATCATGTAGCTGGTGGAAAGCCCCTGCTGCTCCAGATAAGTGCGCAGCTTGCGCCGGGCGTCATGCACCAGTTTGTAGAGCGCATTGCGGTTCGTCCCCATGCGCTCGGCCACGATGTCCATCGGAATATCCTGCACGGCGACGGCGATGAGCGCCTGGCGCTGGCGTTCGGTCAGGGCTTCGCGCAGGGCATGGTCAACCTTAAGCAGGACATCTTCCCGTTCGGTCTGACTTTCGGGAACAACCGGCGTCGAGCCACCGACACCCTTAACATCCGGCATCAGTTCACCGTCGGCAGTGATGTCTTCCAGGCTGAAGTCCTTATAGCGGGCGCGGCGCAGGTCGCTGATGGCGACGCGGACGGCGATCTTGGTGGCCCAGGTGGTAAAACGGCTGTCACCGCGAAAACTTTCCAGATTTTCCAGCACGCGCAGGGTCGCATCCTGGGCCAGGTCTTCGGCCATCTGGTTGACTTCCTGCGAGGATAAGCTGGCGAGGTCGCTGCGTTCGCGGCTGAGGTAATAATAGATACCGCGCTGGAGCCGCTGGCGCAGATCGGTGAGGGCATCGGCCTGCACATCCGATGAGCCGCGCAAATCGGCCAGCCATTGTTCGTTGCTACGATCCACCATCAGCGCGGCTTGAGGAATTCGATGCGCAGCACCAGATAACCCAATCGGACATCATCGCCATCGCGCAGGATGCGCGGCTGATTGGGGACAAGGCGCTGGCCGTTGAGATAGGTGCCATTGGCACTGCCGGCATCCACCAGATGGAGTCCGCCGTCATCGCGCACGATACTGGCATGACGACGAGAAACACCCTTTTCGGTCCCGCCATAGGGTTCCAGATCAATGTGGGGCATATCACCGGTCGCTGGGTCACGGCGGCCAATCACCAGTTCCTCGACAGTGGTCGCGTCAAAGAACATCGGCTGTTCTACGCCGCGCACATACACCACCAGTGTGCTGCGTTCGCTGAAGCGCGCTGTACCCCAACGCGGCTCATTATCCTCAAAGTCGGTATTGCCCAGACCGCGTGTGGCATTACGCCGCACCAACAGGTCGGGGTCAATTCCGCCCATATCGGGTTTGTTGGGTTTGTCGTTCACGTCTTCATGCCCTGATAAACCGGTACCACACCATTTAATTGCTATTCTACCATTATTTCGCCATCTGCCAGACAACAAGGCTTAAGACTCTAATCCGTGCGCCAGCCAATCAGCCACATGCTGCACCCGCTTGTCGGCAGCGCTCCGGCTGAGGCCGCCGTTGATCTGAGTCAGACAACTGGCATCTCCGGTCAGTACGACATCGGCTTCGGCGGCGCGGATGTTCTCGACCTTATCCTTGAGCATGGCATTACTGATCTCTGGCATCTTAACAGAAAACAAACCTCCGAATCCGCAGCACTGATCGCAGCCTTTCAATTCCGTCAGCGTGACGCCTTCAACACTGTCCACCAGCGTCCGCGCCTGATCGTGCAGATGCATCAGCCGCAAGCCATGACAGGCATCGTGGAAGGCCACCCGCGCCGGCGGCAGTTTGGCACCGATGTCGGTGATGCCCAGGCCATCCACCAGATACTCGGTGAATTCCCAGGTGATGTTGGCGGCCCAGGTGGCGCGCTCCAACCATTCCGGTTCGTCCTTGAACAGTTCGGGATAATAATGGCGCACCATCGAGGCGCAGCTCCCGGAAGGGGCGACGATCACCTCGGCATCGGCGAAGGCGGTGAGGAACTGTCTCCCCACATCGCGGGCATCGCCCCAGAAGCCGGAGTTGAAGGCCGGTTGCCCACAGCAGGTCTGTGACAATGGAAAGCGCACTTCAATCCCCAGGTGTTCGAGGATTTTGACCACCGATACGCCGGTCTGGGGATAGATCATATCGACGATGCAGGTGACGAATAACGACACCGGTTTATAGCGGGGCGAGGGACGGAAATCATCGGTCATACGGCTATCCTTCGATGTGATGGTTGTGTATCGCAGCGGTTGTCGTTACAGTCATAGCCGCGAAGGGTCATCAGGGAGCAGCATCATGACTTTCACCATCCGTGACGCATCTGCGAATGATCTTGAGCTCATTTTAGCGCATCGCCGTCGCATGTACGAGGATATGGCTACGTCCAACGCCGAAGCGCTGGATCGGATGCAAGCGGCTTTCCGCCCCTGGCTGGAAGAACGCCTGCGACAGGAGCGCTACCGCCACTGGTTCGCCATCGATGATGTGTCGGGGCGGGTGGCCGCTGGCACTGGCCTGTGGCTGATGGATTGGCCGCCCGGTCAGTATGAACAGAATCCCTACCGCGGGTACGTGCTGAACGTCTATACCGAGCCGGACTTCCGGCGGCAGGGGTTGGGCAAGCAATTGATCCTGCACTGCCTGCGCTGGTGCTGGGACAACAACATCCGCACCATCACGCTGCACGCCAGTCATGAAGGGCGACAGTTATATGAAGCGGTCGGTTTTGTCCCAACCAACGAGATGCGAATCAGCCAGAAGTAGGACTTCATTCCCCCAATCTCTGGGGACACCTGCCATCGCATTTGCCCTATAGTGAAGCATGTCTGTCATATTAAGTCCGGTTAGATGAGGAGTGCAAGACATGACGGTGAGATTGGGGCAATTGCTGCTGGGGCTGGTCTTAGTGGTCGGGCTGGCGACGCCGGCGCGGGCGCAGAGCGTGAACTATCCAACTCAGGAAGATACCCATGTCAACGACTTCGCTGACCTGCTTTCAGCAGATGAGGAAACAGAATTGCGCCAGACTCTGATTGATCTTCAGTCTGACCAGGGTATCGAGCTGGTGATAGTCACCATCGACTCGTTTCGGGACTATCGCGCTTCGTCCATCGAATCGTTCGCGATGGGGTTGTTCAACCGCTGGGCTATTGATGATGTCCAGACCAACGACGGCGTCCTGTTCCTGACGGCGGTCAATGACCGGCAGATGCGCATCGAACTGGGTGCGAATTACAGCGATGCCATGAACGCCTGGATGGATGTGGTGCTGGATGAGACGGTCAGCCCGGCCTATCGCAATAACCGCTATGAACAGGGCATTCTGGATGGCACAGCCGAGATCATCCGCCGGGTCACCAATCCCCAGCTTAATGCTATCGCCCCCACTGCCCGGCCATCCACTACCTTCCCAACCACATCCAGCCAGTCAGCGGCTGATGAGGGGAGTGGCGACGCCGGTTTCATCATCGTGATCGTGCTGTTATTCGGCGGGGTCGTCCTGCTCAACTGGGTGCTGCATCAGGCTGGTTTCAGCAGCGGTTCCAGTGATGACAACGACGATAGCGAATGGTCTGGCTCACGGAGTTCCTCCTGGTCATCCTCCAACCGCTCATCCGGTTCCAGCAACTCATCTTCCTCCAGCAGCCGGCGCAGCGGAGGCGGCAGCTCACGCGGGGGTGGAGCGAGCGGTAAGTGGTGAGTGGGTTAAGATCGTGTGTGATTATCGCGACAGGCAGTTGCGCCGGGATGCCACGTCAAGTATAACTTGGGTGATTCCGATGAATGGGAGCGCACCGTGCTGCAAACTGTGACCGGGATGATTGACCAGCGTCCAACCGACCTAGTGCTAGGGATTGTCCGCACTGAGATTGGCTACCCGCTGCGTTGTTTGCAGCAAGCTGAGTGTATTCTGGGCGCATGGCGTGTCATCTTCCGCATCATCGGCGAAAGCCATGTGGCGCGGGTCGAACATGATGGGAGACTGGTTTTTCAGGAAATCCTTGCCTGCATCCCGCTGACAGCCGATGAGTGTCATCATTGGCAGCCGTTTGACCAGGTGCAGACAGCCGATTACGCTGATGAACGTTATCAGGTGCGGGTGGGGTTCAGCTCCCAGATAGATGAAGCCCGTCCTTATCACATGGAAGTGCGCTTCCCAGGCGTGGACGGGCGGAAGCCAGTGACGCGCATCGGCTGGCAGGCACAGACAGCGCACCTGACATGGTGGACTTTGCACACCTATCCTCAGCCGGAAGGATGGGTGTATATACAGACCGGCTCTACTCTCGATTGTTCCTAAGGGGGGCATATGTCGCTGGAGTTGATTATCTCAGCTTTGTTGTGGATGACGTTCGCCGTAATCGTCTCTCAGGCGACCAGCATCCTGCTGATGTGGTGGCTGGGTCTGCCGCCGGGCAAGCTGTCCGAAGAAATCGCTGAGGTACAGAATCCGGCAGTGGGAGCCTGTTTCTTCATCGTCTCGCTGGCGGCCTCGATCTTCATCAGCATCATGGCGTCCGCTGGCTTTTCACCCGACCCCAGCTTCATCGAAGGTGCCTTCTGGATCATCGGCGGGCTGGTGGTGGCGGCGGCCTACACCGCCATTCTGTTCAGTATCGCCTACCGTTTCATGCGCCCGAAGAAAGGCGAAAGCCTGTATCACTACATGCGGCGCGAGATCATCGACGAGCAGAATGTGGCGCTGGCCTTCTTCCTCGGCGGTCTATCGATCACCCCGTTCGTTGCGGTAGTGTTCCAGTTGATCTAAATGCCGTAACCCTCCCAGGAACAATCGGTCACGCCCCGGTATTCCCCGGGGCGACCTCTGTCACGGCGTGGCTTCAGGCGTCACCGCGGGCGATGCATCTGCAAGTACCTCTTCGGTCATGGCGGGAGCATCTTCGGTCGTGGCGGCTTGAGGTGTTTCTGGCGACACCGATTCGGTGGCTTCCGGCGCTTCTTCCGTCATCATGACGTCTTCAGTCATCGTCATTTCCGGGGTGGCAGCTGGCGCTTCTTCGGTGGTGACCGGACGACCAGGGGGATTGCCGGCGAAGCTCGGCAGCAGTTCATAGCGGATCAAATAATTGAAGAAACCGAGCAGCGCAGTGATGAGCCAGAGCGCCAGCGTCAGGCGCATGACCGGCTTGGCGCTCAGGAACCAGTAGCGACGCAGTGCATCGCCCTTCTCGCCCCGTTTCTGCGCTGCCGCCACCTGACTGTCTTCGCGCAGCATCCGGTAGATCACATAGGTTGCCAGCAGTTGTGCCACCAAGCCCAGAACGCCATGAATAGTCGGGATGAGGTAACGCGGGTTGCCCGGCTGCTGCCCGATGTTCTGTACCACGTCGAAGTTATAGGCAACAATCATCAGGAAGATAATCAGCACCCAGTTGAGCAGCGTGATGCCGATCATGACCGTTTTGTGCTGGGGTCGATGCTGGCCGCGCCGGGCGAAGACAAAGCCGGCGATCATGCCGGGGACGAGCAGCAGGATATAGGCGAGCAGCGTCAAATCCGCGAGCAGGCTGGCACCGGTGCCAAGAAAGCCCTGCGGTTCCAGATACCAGTTCATCAATGTTTCTCCTGTAGTGGCGTTGGGTCGCCTACCAGCATATCATGGACTTTAGGTTTGTGCTGTGTGCTATACGTTGGGTAGCACACAGTTGGATTGGAGGATAATTATGAAACGCTTCACAATCGTTATGGTGATGATCGCTCTGATGACCAGTACAGCGCTGGCCCAATCCAGCACGGCGGAAGATCGGTGCTTCGAGCGCGGCGGCAACTGGGATGCAGCGACCAGCCAGTGCCAGATCCAGGCAGGGATCAGCATTCAGATCAACTATCCACTGGAACTGACGGACTACGATTTCGCCCGTGCCAGCATCGATACATTCCTGGCGGAGACCCAAAGCGATATGGTCGCGTGGTTCAGCGAGATCGACTTCAGCCAGCCGCTTTCGTCTTATGCAAATTCCTGGTCATTAGACATTGATTATGCGCTCCACGATTTCTCCGACACCGTGATAAGCGTGGTCTTCTATTTCTCGACCTATACTGGGGGGGCGCACCCCAACCACGATTTCAAAACCTTCACCTTTGACCTGAGCGCCCGTCGCGAGCTGACGCTGGATGATGTACTGCGCACCGATGTCGCTGTCTGGCCGACTCTTTCTGCCGTGACTCAGGCCAACCTGACCGAGCAGTTGGGTGAATTCGCCGATGCCGCGTGGATCAGTGAAGGGACGGGCGAGAACCCAGATAATTACCGCAATTGGGCGCTGGACGCGGAGAACCTGTATTTATTCTTCCCGCCCTATCAGGTCGCGGCATATGCTGCCGGCAGCTTCATGGTTGCCATTCCGCTGGACAGCATCGGCACTCTGCTGCAAGACCGTTTCCGCCCATGAAGGAGAGGCTCGCTCACATATATTGGAGTATTGAGTTACTTTCGTAAGCGACGGAATTTCGGCGGAGCAGCCACTTAAAATAGAGAGTGGATCAACAGGAAGACATTAGGGAGCTGCAATGAAATCAGTTGCACGTCAATGCTGGACTTGCCAAGCCAGTTTATTTCCAGTACACTCATCTTCAGTTCGGGGCGTAGCGCAGCCTGGTAGCGTGCTTCGTTCGGGTCGAAGAGGTCATGGGTTCGAATCCCGTCGCCCCGACTAGTTGTAATCCCACTCACCCGAAGTGGGATTTCTTATTCCAGAGCCCTGATCTTCTCGGCCAGCTCACGATAATTGGCCGGTTTTAGGATGTAATTCAGGTTCAATTCTCGTAGTGAATCGAGCTTGGGACGATCCGCCGCCGTTAACAAAAAGAAGGGGCGTTCATCGCCACGTTCGCGCAACTGGCGGGCAATCTCCATGCCATTCATGCCACCAATCCACATATCAATGAAGATAGCTTTTGCTGCCTGGTACTCTGGTTGTTCCAGCACTCGCAGCGATTGCACCTCAGCATCCGGGATATGTAATACGTTAATGCCACGTGGCGACAAACCCATGCCAAATAGCTCGGCTTCGAAGGGCTCGTCTTCAATATAAATGACTGTGATAGGCTTCATGCACCGCTCGTAAACATTTTCTCGAATCACTTCAACACTTATCATAGCGTGATTATGGTTATGAAAGATTGAGATTCGTAAAAACCCCTAATCATGAGGGGGAAGCAGACCAGCCACATCTGTCCGATATAACTTGGTGAGTGACAGTCAGTTGTCGAGTTGGCCTGAATGGATATACTTGTGGCGTATCATCCCGTCAACACAATATGGAGGGCGCTATGAGCATTAAGATCACATGGTTGGGGCATTCAACCTTTGCGTTGGATATCGATGGACACGCCATTTTGATCGACCCCTTTTTGACGGGAAACCCGTTAGCGGCGGCTAACCCAGATGATCTGAAACCGGAAATCATCTTCATCTCGCACGCACACAGCGATCATACCAGTGATCTGTTGGGCATCGCCCAGCGCACCGGTGCCAAAGTGGTCGCCAACTGGGAAATCTGCCAGTGGCTCAACAATCAGGGCATTAGTAACACTCATCCACAAAACACTGGCGGCGGCTGGCAGCACGACTTCGTCCACTGCAAGTTTGTGGTGGCACACCACAGCTCATCCTTTCCCGATGGCAGCTATGGCGGCAATCCAGTGGGTTTCGTCCTGACGGGCGGGGGCAAACGCCTGTACTATGCCGGTGATACCGCCCTCTTCAGCGACATGCAGTTGATCGGCGATCAGGTCATTGATTTGGCGTTCCTGCCCATCGGCGACAACTTTACGATGGGGCCAGAAGACTCGTTGCTCGCCATCCGCTACATTCGTCCGCGTTATGTCATCCCGATGCATTACAAGACTTTTGGCTTTGTCGATCAGGATGCCGGAGCCTGGGCCAATCGTGTCAACAGCGAGACGACCGCCCAACCGATTGTGCTGGACCCTGGTGCGTCGCACACCCTCGTTTAGGATCAGACCACTCACCGAACGGTCTGTTGCCGGGTTGCCGCTTGCCCCTTACAATCGAAGGTATGGTCGTCGATTCGCCCCATCACCTGGGGCGAATTGGTTGAATGGGGAATAGATGTCCAACCCAGTCTCTACCCTGCCCACCGCCTCTGCGCGATTTCTTCAGTGGACTCCGGCCTGGGCACTGGTCATCATCGCCATCGTCTCGGTGCAAATCGGCGCAGCAGTTGCCAAGAGTCTGTTCGATACGGTCGGTCCCAGCGGCGTTGTCTTCCTGCGCACAGCGCTGGGTGCAGCCATCTTCTTCGTCGCCTGGCGTCCGGCGCTGCGGGGTTACAGCCGCCGCGTCATGCTCTACATCACCATTTATGGGGCAACCATCGCCTTTAACATGTTATTGTTCTATGCTGCCATCTCCCGCATCCCGCTGGGTGTCACTGTAGCAGTCGCCTTTGCTGGCCCACTGGGCGTGGCGGTATTGGGATCTCGCCGAGCCGTTGATTTGCTGTGGGTGGCGCTGGCCGGGATCGGGGTGCTGCTGCTCTCGCCCTTCACCAATGAGACACTCGACCCAATAGGTATTCTGCTGGCGGTATTGACTGCCATCGCCTGGGCGGCCTATGTGATCCTGACCAAGCGCGTCAGCCATCTGCTACCAGGTAACTCAGCACTGGCCCTGTCTATGTTGATAGCAGCGCTGGTGGCAATGCCTTTCGGCGGTAGCGGCGCGATCAAAGTATTAAATGATCCACTGCTCATCATCACAGCCATTGTTGTAGCCTTATTGTCATCAGCGATCCCCTTCTGGCTGGAATTTCGCGCCATTCGCAGCCTGTCGCCGCGCGTGTTCGGTCTCCTGCTGGCGCTGGAGCCAGTAGTGGCTTCGGTCATTGGCGTATTGATTTTGAGTGAGAACATTGGATTGACCGAAGGGCTGGGCATCGGCCTGGTGACTATCGCCGCTATTGCCACGACTCGTGAACATTAATCATCTTGTCTGGAAAGGATCACTCATATGGCGAACGACTCGCTCCCCGCGCCAGAAACCACTACCCCACCAGAACCGCCCGCGCCGATCATCACGGAACACGAGCTGAAGCTCGGGCGCAAGACGCTCAAGTTTCAGGCGACCACCGGCCTGATACCGCTGAAGAACACGGCGGGTGAAATCGAAGCCACGATCTTCTTCGTCGCTTATACCGTGCCGGGCAAAAGCAGCGATCATCCTCGTCCACTGACCTTCGTCTTCAACGGCGGGCCGGGCTCATCATCAATCTGGCTGCACCTGGGTGCGCTGGGGCCGAAGCGCGTGGTGATGCAGGACGAAGGCTGGATGCCAGCACCACCTTATCGGCTGATCGATAACGAACATAGCTGGTTGGATGCAACTGATCTGGTGTTCATCGACCCGGTCGGCACCGGCTACAGCCGCGCCGCCAAACCGGAGTTCAACGCCAAATACTGGAACGTGAAGGGTGATCTGGAGTCGGTGGGCGAATTCATCCGCCTGTATCTGACACGCTACGGACGCTGGTCATCGCCCTTGTTCCTGGCTGGCGAAAGCTACGGCACCACCCGCGCCGCCGGGCTGGCCGGTCATCTGATCGAGAAGGGCATCGCCTTCAACGGCATCGCCATGATCTCCACGATATGGAATTTCCAGACGGTCGAATTTGATCGCGGCAATGATCTGCCGTATACCCTGTTCCTGCCAACCTATGCGGCGACAGCCTGGTATCACCAACGGCTGCCGAAGGCGCTGCAAAAGAAACCGCTGGCAGATGTTCTGTCGGAGGTCGAGCAGTGGGCGGAGACCGATTACACGCTGGCGCTGATGAAGGGCAATCGTCTGAGCGAAGCCGAGCAGCAGGCGCTCAATGACAAACTGGCCTACTACACCGGTCTGGAGGCGCGCTTCATCGATCAGAGCAACCAGCGCATCCACATCATGCGTTTCTGCAAGGAGCTACTGCGCCAGCAGAAACAAACTGTCGGACGACTCGACAGCCGCTTCACCGGCATCGACGCGCTGGCGGTCAATGAAGTGCCGGAGTTCGATCCGTCGTATGCCGCCATCCTGCCGCCTTATACCGCTATGCTCAACCAATATGTGCGCGAAACGCTCAAGTATGAGAACGATCAGGAATATCAGGCGCTCAGTTTCGCCGTCAATCAGGGTTGGGAGTGGGAACGCGGACGCTACCCGGATACCAGCGAGGCGCTCCGCAGTGCGCTGGCGAAGAATCCCTATCTGAAGGTGCTGGTGGCGCGGGGTTATTACGACCTGGCGACGCCGCATTTCGCCGCTGTCTATACCCTGTCGCACATGGACATCGAGCCGAAGCTGCGCGACAACATTCAGGTGGCAGACTACGAGGGCGGTCACATGTTCTACCTGGATCTGAAGGCGCTGGCGAAATTCAAGCAGGATGTCAGCGCTTTTTACAGGTCAGCATTACCCTGAATCCGTGGGGCGATCAGACGGCGGAGATCATCATAGCCATACGCCCATTCAGTCAGCGTTGTGTCGCCGATCTCAATCAATTTCTCGCCGACACGGATACCACCCAGAGCTTCATAAAATCGAACTGCTGGGTTACCTTGAAGCACCCACAACAGCAGGGTGATGAATCCGCGTGTCAGGAGCCGCTCCGCCAAGGCGCCAGTCAGACGACGCCCGATACCCTGCCCCTGATAGCTCGCCAGCAGATAGATGGCATAGAGTTCGCTTTTGTACAGAGGATGCCCACTCCGCTCTGGCCCGCCGCTGATAAAGCCGACAATCTGCTCGCCATCGAGCGCGACGAACACATCCATCGGACGATCAAGCTGAATGAGCGAGTCATGCCAGCGGGTGGCTCGGCTTTCAACCGAGAGACCTGCCAGATAATCGGCGGGCAGCAGTTCCCCGTAGGTGGTGCGCCAACTGTTGACATGAACAACTGCAATGGACTCGGCATCGGCTGGGGTAGCAGCACGAACAGTAATCATTGAGATATCCACACAACCTTAAGCGACAGTACGGCGAACTCGACATATGATGAAAAGGTGGTTCAGGCTGGGGCGGGGTAAAACCGCCCCGATACGCAGGAAATCAGCTTTCGACGATGGTGACGGAGATGATCTTGTCACCCTGCTCAACCGCGTTCACCACTTTTTGTCCGTCGCCCATCACGTGACCAAACACCGCATGTTTGCCATCCAGGTGGGGCGTCGCGATGTGGGTGATGAAGAACTGGGAGCCATTGGTGTTCGGGCCAGCGTTCGCCATACTCAAGGTGCCAGGACCATCGTGCTTGAGTTTCAGTGCCGAAGGTTCATCGTTCCATTTGTAACCTGGGCCACCGGTGCCGCGCCCCAGCGGACAGCCGCCCTGGATCATGAACGGTGGGTTCTTGATGACACGGTGGAAGTTCAGCCCATCATAGAACTGCTCTTTCGCCAGAAACACGAAGTTGTTGACCGTGATCGGCGCTTCTTTGGCATGAAGCTGAATATCAAATTCGCCACGACTGGTTTTAAAGTGCGCGACATAGGATTTGGTCGGATCAATCTGCATGGCGGGGGGGCTGCTATAGCTTTTAGGCATATTGCCAGTCCTTTCAAACCGGGTAGAATGGGATAGGACTTTTGTCCGGCGCAAGCATAGCAGAAAACCGCGTTCCCGGCGACAGCAGGCTGAAGAAACATCAAAAAGATAAACCTTCATGAATAGAGTCGGTAATGCTTGTGTTATAATTGAGATGCAATAGCCAGGCAGGCATGAGTTAAATGAATGCCCCAGATGTTCAGGTGAGGAGCTGAGAAGGGTATGGCAACGGTACTCTATATCGAAGACAATCGTGATAATCGGATGCTTTTGCGGCGCGTGCTGATGGCCTCCGATTACGAGTTTGATGTCCGCGAAGCCGATAATGCTCTCTTGGGGATCGAGATGGCGCTGGCGAATCGTCCCGATCTCATTCTCATGGATGTCAGTATGCCAGAGATGGACGGGCTGACCGCCACGCGCAAGATTCGTGAGATGCCTGAATTGTACGATGTGCCCATTGTGGCGCTGACGGCGAATGCCATGCAGGGCGATAAAGAGAAAACCCTGGAAGCGGGATGTGACGGTTACATCCGCAAACCGATTGATGTAGACAAGATTGCCGATGAAGTCATGCAGTATATCAGGAGCCGCTGATGATGAGCGAAGCCCAACAATCTGGCCTGAAAGCGAACGCACCGGTTGAGCCGGGCGAAGCCCACGTGCTGGTCGTGGAAGATAATGTCCCCAACTTTGTGTTGATCGCCCGTATGCTGGCGTTTATGGGTGTGCAGCGTTGTGAATGGAAGACCTCCGGCTGGCAGGTGGTGCAGTTTGCTGATACCCTGCCCCGTGTCGATCTGATCCTGATGGATATTCGCCTGCCCTATGAAGACGGCTATCAGGCGCTGCAAAAAGTGCGCGCCCACGCCCGCCTCCGCGACACCGTGGTTTGTGCCGTGACCGCTGAAGCCAGCGAAGAACAGATGCGCCGCGCCAAGAAAGCCGGATTCAACGGTTTCCTGGGCAAGCCGCTCGACGCCGATAAGTTCCCGATTCAGATTCGCCGCCTGCTGGCGGGCGAAGAAGTCTGGGAATGGAAGTAAGCCAGGGCCGGATCCACAGGCATCCGGCCATCAATTCAGATCCGATCAGCGCTCGCTGTCCGGGCGCAGTACGGTGTCGATGATGTGGATAACCCCGTTAACGGCATCAATGTCATAACGCAGGATATTGGCGCGGTTAACATCCGCCCGAAAACCCCCGCGATCCAACATGAAGTGAATCGTCACCCGGTTGCCGGGATAAGCCGTGTTGAAAAACGTCCCTTCAGACGTTGTGGCTTCGCCCAGCAGCAGCGGCTCATCATAGATCGTCACCGTTGAGACTTCCTGTGGCAGCACATGATACAGCAAAATCTCGGTCAGGTTGCGTCGATCCATCAGCAGCGCCTGCAAACGTGTGGCATCGAAAGCTGCGAACGCCGCGTCAGTCGGGGCGAACAAGGTGATCGAGGCTTCCGGGTCGGCCAGCGTCGCCAGCACCGCCGGGTCAGCCGAGTCCACCGCGGTCAACAGGGTCGTGAATTCCGGTGAATGCGGGGTATTGGCTTTCGCGCCGAGGATCTGACCAATCGTCCGCAGTTCCGGCAGCATCACCCGATCAATCACATGGATAACGCCATTGCTGGCCTGAATGTCGGTGGTGATGACGGTTGCGCCATCGACCATGACCTTGTCCCCATCCAATGCCACATCAAGATGCTGACCGTTGGTCGTCGGCAGCGAGAACGCCCCGCCGCGCGTCATCAGGGTGGTGCTGATCCACTGGGCATCTTCGTAGCCAGGGGCGACATGATAAAGCAGGACTTCCGTCAGTTGTGCCGGGTCAGCCAGGATGGCGTTGAAGGCTTCTTCGCCAATCGCCCCTTGCAGATCGGCAAATGCCTGATCGGTGGGGGCAAACACCGTGACCCGCGGCGAAAGCGCCGGGTTCGCCAACACACCCAGCACAGTCGGGTCTGCCGCTTCGACCGCCGCCAGCAGCGTGGTGAATTCCGGGGCTTCGCCCTGTGTTGCGGCCACAACCACTTCGGCCAGCGTCGGCAATGCCTCCGATGTCGACTCCTGTGCCAGCGCCAGGTTTAGACCGGCGAATAGGACAACCATAATGAGCAGAACGTTCTTCATATCGACTGACCCTCCAGAATAGTTGAGCGGGAACAGAAGAATATCGTACTGAGAGTCAAAGGTTGAGCATAAAGTGACAGATGGACTGGAAAATCAGGACATTCGTCGTATCAATTGCGCCAGCGCCGCGCCCAGTCTGGACCACCCCAGATGCGCTTATCGCTCAGGATGCGAATGGTCATAGCGCTGCTGATCGTGACCTGACACGACAGGCGCGGATAGCCAAAAGCCGACCCGATCCGGTCATGCCAGTGCTGCGGTGCCAGTTCACCCGTCTCGATCCACACGCCGCACGTCGCGCACAAGCCGCGCCCGCCACAATTGGCGCGCCGCGTGATATCGGTGTAGGGCGTGAAGCCAGCCTCCAGCAGCGCCCGCCGCAGATTGGTCCCCGGCTCCACCTGAAGCTCATGAACCTGTTCGTCAACCAGTACCCGCAGTGTAACGGTCATATGCTTTACCTATTGCTTAGCCAGCGCTTGGCGATCTTGCAGATCATGGTGTAGGCCGGGTCGAACATATTGCCCAGATCGTATTCGACGCAGTAACCGATGACGATGTTGGCTTCGCGCATTGAGAGGCCATAATCGGCCTGCAACCAGCGCACCATCTCGGTCGTGGCATGCTGCGTCGCCTGATCGAGAGGACGGGCATTGCCAGCGGCGAAGATATGAGTGGCGTTTTCGCCGCGCGGCCAGCCGATGCGCTTGCCTTTGATCAGATCAACGGTGAACTCCACATCGAATGAGGTCTCGATGCCGGTGCCGCTCATCTCGCCATCGCCCTGCAAGGCATGACCATCGCCCAGGTGAAACAGTGCGCCAAGGACGAAGACCGGGAAGTAGACGGTGACGCCCTGAACGAAGCCGTTGTAATCCATGTTGCCGCCATGCTCGCCGGAGGTGGCGGTTGAGATGGCCTGACCATCCAGCGGAGCGACGCCGAAGCAGCCCAGCATCGGATGCAGCGGCAGGCTGAAGCTGCCCAGTTTGGGTTCGGCATCGCGCAGAGAAGCCGTCTCGGCGGCGACATCAATATGCCAGTGGAGCAGATCATCGCGCGAAGGCAGCGTCGGCACAAAGTCCGGGTCCACCACATTGGTCGCCAGGCCGGGGCGTCCCCAACCCGAATCGCGGTTAGGCGTCAGCCGATCCAGCCGCACCACCAGCGTATCGCCGGGCTGTGCGCCCTCGACATCGAACGGGCCGGTCATCGGATTGGGCGGCTGAACAACCTGGGTGTTGCTGGCGTCGAAGCCCCAGGCATCGACGGTGGTGGTCTGAACGCTGTCGCCGGGCGCGATCCGCAGCACCGGGTCATGCGAACCGATGGTGGTGAAATAATGGGTTGGGGTGAAGCGATGGCGAGTCATGTGTGAAGTCCTTTTGATGTGGTTAGTCAGCCCAATCGGGATTGTGATTCGATTCGCGCATGAACGTCAAGCGTTGTGGACTGCATCTGTCGCAGTCGGCTGCGATCAGGTAGAGACTGCTGAAGCCATCACGGGTAGACTGGAAGATCACCTGGCGGCCATCGGGCGACCAGCGCGCGTTCAGGTCTTCTGCCGGATGATTGGATAAATTGGTGGCGGTTCCGTCTTCCAGCGAGAGAAGAATGACCTCAAAATTACCACTCCGTCGCGATGAGATGAGCAGGCGACTGCTATCCGGCGACCAGCGCGGGTTGGAGTCCTGATCGGGATAGCGGGTCAGGTTACGGGGATGGCTGCCATCGGCATTCATGACAAAGACTTCCCAGTTGCCGGCTGAAACGATCACAACGTAGGCCAGATAGCGACCATCGGGCGACCAGGCCAGTGGCCCCAGTTCAACATCGGCATTGGTGGTCAGTCGGCGCACCTGACTGCCATCAGCCGCCATGCGGTAAATCTCGGATTTCTCATCGCGGGTGGAGACGAAGGCAATTTCGCGGCCATCGGGCGACCAGGCACCGTTTGAATCGAGTTCGAGGTGATGGGTGAGATTCTGAGGGTGACAGGCCGGATGCAGCCAGCCCACCAGCAGACCGGGCAGATAACAATCCAGGTCAATGCGGTAGATGTCCCAGTTACCATCGCGCATCGAGTCGAACAGCAGCGCCCGACTATCCGGTGACCAGACCGGCGCAATATCCAGCGGACTGTCTGGCGTCAGGTTATAGGTGGTATGACCCTGGGCATCGGTCAGGTAAATATCACGATTGGATTGTCGTCCACCGGCGTAAGCCAGCCAGTTGCCATCGGGCGACCAGACCGGGTAATTGCCGGCACCGACGGTGCGCCGCAGCCCATTGCGCAGATCGAACAGATTGATCCGGGTGGCGAGCCGGTATTGCGAAGCGTAAGCGATTCGGCCTGATGATGTTTGCTGGCTGATGAGCAGCAGGCTGAGAATCAGCAAGCCGAAGCCCGCCGCACTGCCGATTGCCAGAACCAGGATGGCTTTCACTCCGGCCTCCACACAGGATCATTCAACAGACGATCACTCAGGCGTTCCGGTATTCCAGATGACAGCAATACCGCCAGCAGCTCGATCCCCGGACCGCGTGGGGTTTCCCCGCTGTAGATCAACCATCGGTTATCGGGCGACCAGGACAGGCTGCGCACGGTCATACCCGTCGTGATGATGCGGCGCTGCTGCCCGCTGGCGAGGTCGAGGACAGCGATATGCTCACGATCACTGACGAAGGCAATCTGCTCCCCGTCCGGCGACCAGACCGGCAGCGTTTCAAATTCGGGTGTGGTCGTCAACGCGGTCATCTCGCTAAAGCAGATGGGCTCATCAAAACAGGCGGCCTTCAGCACAACGATATCGGTCTGACGGTTGGTGAAGCGGATGAAGGCCAGCCGGTTGCCATCGGGTGACCAGACCGGCAGATCATACACGACGACGGTCGGCAGGAGCAACCTTTCATTGCTGCGGCAGCCGCGCGGTAGTTGGCGGCAGGCGGCATCCAATCGATAGAGACGGGGGCTGCCATCGCGGAACGAGAGATAATACACCGAGCGGCTATCGGGCGACCATAAGGGCGGGCTATCTGAAGCGCCGGTTGGGTTGGCGACGAACAGGGTTTCACTCGCCAGGTCGGTCAGCACCAGCTTGGGGCTGCCGTTGATCTGGGCGCGGGCTGCCAGCCATGCGCCATCCGGCGACCAACGCAGCGCGGCTGAGGTACGCAGCAAGGGCGCGTTGACCCGCTCCTGCGTTCCATCGCTGAGGTTGAGCAGCGCGATTTCACTCTCCCCTTCAGGCGAGCGCGCCATGAAGGCCAGCCTTTGACCATCGGGTGAAAAGGTCAGGCTGCGGTTGAGCTCCAGCACTTCCCAGCCGGTCAGGGCTACCGCCAGCCGCCGCTCGAAGTCCATCAGTCGGACGCGCTGATTGGCCTGTCTGAACTCGCTGTAGGCCAACTGCGACGGGATTGGGAGTCGGCTGCCCCAGGCGGCTGCCCAGCCAACCCCGCTGAGCAGGATCAACCAGGAAGCCAGCATGATGCGCCTGACCAAGCCGGTCATCATTCCAGCCCGGTGGGTCGCCAGGTGGGGAAGAAGTACGAACCGCCAATGCCGGTCATGCGAGTGAAGACACCGGTAGCCGCGTCGAGCAGGTAGACATGGAAATCTCCGGCTCCGGTATAGGTCGTCTCAACCGTAGTGACGACCAGGTAGCCGCCGCTGGATGACCAGTTCAGGCGCATAATCCGCACGGTGGATGGATCGCGCATCGTTCCCAGACGGGTGATTTGCCCCGTCTGAGCGTCGTAGAGATCAACATGGATGTTATCAGCGATATAGGCGATCTTCATCCCATCCGGCGACCAGACCGGGCCATCTTCATCGCCATAGGTGCTGGTGGTCAGGTTGGTGAATCCGTTCAGGCAACCGGGGCCGGTGAGGCAACGCCAGCGCGTCAGAAAGACATCGGATTGCAGGCCATCGAGTGTGCCGCTGAAGATCAACTGCTGACCATCGGGTGACCAGTAGACCAGACTGTTGACCTGGAGGTTGAAGGGCGTGAAGATGACCGAGGTATTGGGGCAGTCGCCTTTGTCGTTACAGCGCTGGTTAAGCGGCTGAACCCGCAGATCACCATAGCGGTCACTATCCAGCGCCAGATAGAGGAAGCCGCTGCTATCCGGCAGCCACATGGTGCGGCTGATGCGCGAGCCGGACATGGCGATATAAGTGGTCTGGCCGGTAGTCAGATCGGCGATGCCGGTCTGAGGCAGGCCATCGTCGCCGTAGGTGCGAAAGCCGATCTTCTGACCATCCGGTGACCAGACCACCGACGGCAATTCGACGCGGCGGATGCGACGATCCTCGGCAACCGCTTTTGTCGTCAGCGTGTCCGCCTCCACCACCCAGAGCGTGCCGAGGGCGTTGGCGGCATCGATGAATGGCGGGCGGGTCGATGACGGGTTGATATTGGCGAACGGGTCATCATAAGTCAGGTAAGCCATGCGCTGACCATCAGGCGACCAGGCGACGTTGACATTCTCGTGAATGACTGGGGCTGCTACACCGCGCACCGCATCAGCCGTGTAGACTGCTCCTTCACGACTGAATTGATCCAGTGGCGGGAAGGGCGCGGTATAAGTGAACTGCTCGCCGAGCGGGATCGAGCGACCTCCGATCATCGCGCTGCCGATGACCATTATCACGCCGGCAGTGATCGCCAGCATCAAGCGTACCCAGAATCGTACCAGCATGAAATCATCCTTCGTCCTGCTTCTCTACGAAGGTACTGTCAGAACGGCCTTGTCGTCAATATCGACTCAGGTATGAAAGAAGACCTTAACACCAGTCACTTTCTGAGCAGTGCGGCTGACAGATGGCAAGGTACCTGAACTCAGCCCATTGACCGTGTCCCCTCCACCAGCCGATACGACTGGCTCAGGTCAGGCTGCCACTGATCGCGGCGCAAGCGGTGGATAACCAGCGTCACGCCATAATAACGATCACTCAGGCCGTCGTGCAGCAGGCCGATTTTCTCCATCACGCGCTGCGAGCTGGCATTCTCAGTCGTGGTGACAGCCACCAGCGCGTCGAGGCGCAGCGTCTCAAAGGCATATCGCACCGCCGCCCGTGCCGCTTCAGTGATGAGACCGCCGCCCCAGTAGGGCTGCCCCAGGGCATAGGCCAGTTCGACCTCGCCCGTTTCGTCCAGCCGGTGCATCCCACACAGACCGATCACTGTTCCTTCGGCGCGGGTCAGCACAGCGTACATGCCATAGCCATAATCGCACTCCTGCTTCCCCAAGACATCAATGACCTGCCGGACGTATTCCAGCGGTTGCGGCTCTTGTTCCGGCCAGTGCTGCATGACAGCCGGGTTGCTGTACAGGTGTTGATGCAGCGGCTCGGCATCCGCAGCGGTGAGTGAGCGAAGAATCAGCCGTTCGGTTTCCAGTTTCATGTTGTCCATCTCCATTCGACAGATCGCAGTCCATTCATTACAATACAAACAGTCTGTACGTTTATGATACATACAATTTGTATGTTTTCAAGAAGGCACACCTGAATGGTCAATAAGAAAGTGGAACAGACCGCTTTCACCACCGCCCGGCTGATCGAGATCGCCCGCGCCCATTTCGCCCGCGATGGCTATGCCCATGCTGCCACCGAGGCGATTGTCCATGAAGCCGGGGTGACGCGCGGGGCGCTGTATCATCACTTCGGCAGCAAAGAAGGCTTGTTCCGCGCCGTGCTGGATCACCTCAATCAGGAATTGGTGACGCAGATCGAGCAGGCCGCTGATACCCCCGATAGCTGGGAGCAGTTGGTGCGGGGCTGCCGCGCCTTCCTGCGGTTCAGCACCCGCCCGGATGCCCAGCGCATCCTGTTCATCGACGCGCCGGCGGTCATCGGCTGGGAAACATGGCACGCCAACGATCAGGCCTATGGGCAGCCCACGCTGTACAGCATCGTCACGCTGCTGCTGAATGAGGGGCGTCTGCGTCCGCTGCCCGCCGATGCCCTGGTGCATCTGTTGAATGGGGCGCTCAACGAAGCAGCACTGTGGATCGCCTCGGCTGATGACCCGGAACGGGCGCTGACGGATGCCATTACTGCCTTCGAAGGTATCCTCGACGGTTTGCGGTTGCGCTGAGTGGCGCGGGATGGCGCTTGACGCCGATATTATTGTCCGCAATCATCAGCTTATTGACTCGACCGCAAAGGCGAATGCCCATGAAAAAAATGCATTACGGCTGGCTGATCGTCATCGTGACGTTCCTCGTGCTATTGATCGCGGCTGGCGTTCGCACCGCCCCGACCATCATCATCGAGCCGCTGGAACGGGAATTCGGCTGGTCACGTGAGAGCATTTCGCTGGCGATTGGCATCAGCCTGTTCATCTTCGGCTTCGGCGGCCCGCTGGGTGGCACATTGATTGACCGCTTCGGCCCGCGCCGGGTGATGCTGGGCGGGATGACGCTGATCGCGCTCGGTCTGGCCCCGCTGCTGCTGCTCGATAACCTGGGGCAGCTCTATGTGTTCTGGGGCGTGGTGGTCGGCATCGGCACCGGTGCGCTGGCCGGGACGCTGGGAGCGACGGTGGCGCTGCGCTGGTTCAACCAGTATCGCGGCATCGCAGTGGGCGTCTTCGGCGCGGCCTCGGCTGCCGGGCAGTTGATCTTTGTGCCAGGACTGATCGCGGTGGAAGAGCTGGGGGGCTGGCGTTCCGTCATTGGCCTGCTGGCGGCGCTGGCGGTCATCGTCCTGATTCCAACTCTGTTCTTCATGCGTAACCGTCCAGAAGACGTTAACCTCAAACCGCTGGGCGAAGCCACCCTGGCAACCCAGCAGGTGGATAGCCGTTCCACCCCGCTGCGCGAGGCCATCCGCACCCGTGATTTCTGGCTGCTGGCGGCCAGCTTCTTCGTCTGTGGCTACACCACCAACGGACTGATCGGCACCCATCTGCTGCCGCACACGCTGGAGCATGGCTTCGTCAAGGCCGATGTCTCGTGGGCGCTGGGCATTATGGGTCTGATGAACATCATCGGCACCACGCTCTCCGGTTGGCTGAGTGACCGCTTTGATAATCGCAAGCTGCTGGCGACCTATTACGGTTTCCGCGCCCTGTCGCTGGCGGCGCTACCCTTCATCCTGGAGATGCAGGGGATGTTGATCTTCGCCATCGTCTATGGCCTGGACTGGGTCGCAACTGTCCCGCCGACCGTCAACCTGACGGCGCAGCGCTTCGGGCGCGGCTCGCTGGGGACACTCTATGGCTGGATTTTCTGCTCGCACATGATCGGCGCGGGCATCGCGGCCTATGCCGGTGGGTTCTTCCGCGATCTGTTGGGGGATTACCACCTGATCTTCATCTCCGCCGCCGTGCTAGGCATCATCGCTTCCGGCCTGGCGCTGGGCATCAGCATTCGCGGCAGCCGCAAACGTCCCGCGCCGGCCACCTGAGCGACAGACGAAGAAGATTTCACCACAGAGGCGCAGAGAACACAGAGCGGAATCAGAGGTCTTTTCCTTTCAACTCAGCACTTTGAACTCCTGAGCCCTATTGCCGCCGGCGGAACGACAATGGGGGTGGCGGAATGACGGGAGCGATGCGCCGGTGTTAACGCGACCTGTTTCAGAGAGGTGATGTCGCGTCGTTGATTCACAACATTCGTCAGATTCGTCAGATTCGCATCACTCCTTTTTGCGATTCGTGAATCTGGTGCCACTGTTTTCCCTCAAACGTTGCAACTGTTGCAAGTGTTGCAACTGCATTCGACCCATTTTATGCAACTGCATTTTGTGTCGTCGTCGTCGTCGGACAGACAAAGACGGAAAGACGAACACAGAGGACACAGAGGACACAGAGCGAAAACGGAGTGAGCCTGCACAAGATTCTGCAAATGCTGCAACTGCGAAAGCTGTTTTTTTGCAGATTGTGAGTTAGTCGTCAGTCGATAGTCATCAGTCATCAGAATAGTCCGAGAGAACACATTGCCGAAAATTCGTCAAATTCGTCAAATTCGTCAAAGTCAAACGTGCATTTTGTGACATTTGGCGTTTGGTCAGTAACGAGCAACGAGCAATGAATCATGAGTCTTTCCTCTGTTGACTGACGACTGATGACTGGCGACTTCCTGTCCTCAGCATACGCCCATTCGCCCCGTTACGGGTGAACTTTTGGTAAACTTTTTGGTACGACTTAAGGCGAGTCGGCGTTAACCTTTCTGCGGGAACAGGTAGGTTAAGGATGTTGGTGCAGGGTTAGAGAAGGGTTGAGAAAAATCAGGGTTAAGGGAGCAGAAAAGGATGAACGCTGGTCCGTGCTACAACGATGAGTATGGCTATATTTTTGCTCAATTCTGCATACAATATCGATAACAATCGCTGTAATCAGGCAGTAGACTGCCTTGACAAGGGGTGTAGAATTTATATCTGGTCGAGACTTTCTTCTCTGAGTCCCCCGACTGACTATGGGAGACTCAGAGTCTTTACCTGCACAGTCTACAGATGAATTTCAAGGTGTCTTTTGCAGGTCACCTTCTTCAGATGACCTGCAACTGTATCCTGACAAGTATACAGGTTGAACTGTTGAGACAGTCCCACGAAACTGATGCAACTAGGTCTTCAGTTTATCAGCCCACTCCTGGATCTGTTTGTTGGCTTCATCCTTGGTGATGCCGTACTTCTCCTGGATTTTGCCCGCCAGGATTTCACGGTTGCCGTTGGCCTCCAGGAGTTCATCATCGGTCAACTTGCCCCATTTTTTCTTCAGGTCGCCCGTGAATTGCTTCCACTGACCACTGACCTTGTCCCAGTTACCGTTTGTTGCCATGATCATTTTCCTTTCCATTCATCGACTAAATCTTACAGGCAGATAGAGTTTGCCCGTTCGCTTGATAGCTAAGGAGGACATTCCCCGAAAGGTGAAACTGATGACGCGAGAGCAGATGTTGCTCTTCGCGCCCCATCAGTTGATGCCGCGACCGCGGCTCAACAGGTTGAACGCAATCATAATCACCGCCACTACCAACAGGATATGCACCAACCCACCACCGATGCTTCCAATGAGGCCCAACGCCCACAGTACCAACAGTATGACAACAATTGTCCACAACATGAGAATATTCTCCTTTGATTCTTGACTACACATTCTCTACCGATAAAAGTACCAGCGATGCTGACGCCAACATCGGTCAACAGCCCCTGCCATGACTGGTATCATCATGGTTGTTGTTCAGGCAGCAGTTCCAACAATTAACCACCCAGGTCGTCCCGTTTGTCGCATATCTACCCTCTTCACATGTCTGTACTTCCCCAAATCCGCAAAGGATTTATTCCCTGGCAGCGCAGCATGGATTATTCGCTGGGACCATCGATTGGCGATTTAATATCCTACAAGTCCAGTATTCCTGTCTTCAGGATCAGATTCTTTTTCAATCACCAGCATGGCCGGCACGCCAGTTAGGGCAGCGGGAATTGCGGTAACGGGGACTTTCGTGTCGGTTGCAGGGATAGTTACCGCAATCGGAAGCGACACATCTGTATCCTCATCATCAAACTGAGGTTCTTCCTCAACCACCGGTACGACTGTTATCGGCCTGGTATTGCGGGTAATAGTGGAGAGATCCTCCGGAAGGGGTTGGGCTGTATCCTCGTTTTCGACAGGATCGGCACCGAAACCTTTCCATCCATCCAGCCGCCACAGATTGATACGCTCATGTATGTTAGTTGAACCATTGCGATTCATAATATCCTCAGCGCGCAGGGTGTCAGAAGTCTGAATGCTGATCAGTGTCCCGCCGCGTCGGATGCCCTCGGCATAATATGGAGCTTCGTCTTCAGGTACGCCACTCTTGACGAGCGCACCTGCGATGCCGCCTGTAATTGCGCCGGCCACTATACCGGTTAGCGCACCTACAATTGGTCCGGCTGCTATGGCTAACCCGATACCTGGAATGGTCAACGCTGCTGCACCAACCAGCAAGCCCGTCAATGCGCCGACTACCGATCCAAAGCGCGCACCCTCGCCAGCTGTAACGGCCTCTTCTTTGGGAGCATAGTCTTTGTCCAGATAGTGACTGTACTGATTGTGAGCATCGTTTGTGATCAGGCTGATTGAACTGCGTGCAAAATTGGCGTTTACCAGGTCTTCGACGACCTGGCGTGCCACAGCAATGTCATCGTACAGTGCGACAATGGTCTTGGTCATAGTTGATTCACTTTCTCGAAAGTCAGGGATGTTTATGGCACATGCCTGAAACAGGATTGTTGAAAGGATGGTTCGGAAAAGTTTTTTCAGTCGCTTTAAGTGGTGTACCGAACCGTCACGACACTTATTGAGGAATTGGCGACTTTCGGATCTCCCGACCTTAACCGATGGTGGTTTATAGCCTTAAGGGAGCTTATAACCAGTATACGACCTAGATCTCATCCAAACATCCTTCGCCGGGGGGATTTACCTTTAGTCCTTTCGGATGATGTTCATGCCTGAACGTAGCATTCCGCACACGGCAAGGACAAAGTAAAGTATGGCACTAGAGGATCAATACCTTCGCCAAAATTTTTAGTACCATTGTAGTTGCCATGCGAAGCCATTCTTGATAGGTTTTGGTAGTTTGATAACCTGTCTTAGCCCCTTGTATATTGGGGAGGGGTGGGGATGCATTGATTAGGCATGTTCATTTCGGTTTATCCATTAGTATTGTCATGTGCAAAGTCAAGCTAATATCGTTTTTGCTCCCACTATAGTTATTCCGAAGATTATCGGTCACGCCGCACACACTGACCGTCCCATCCTGGCGCAGCCACTCACGGTTTCCAGCGGCATTCGTCGAGCCGGTACTTGGTGACGACACCATTTCAGATCTGCTGGAAGCCCAGTTTGCAGCCACAAAGAGTCGGAATCGTCTGGCTATTGATGGGACTCTCCTGCTGTGCGCCGTGCCACCTTTTGGCTACAGTGGGAGTAAATTGTTCTTGAAAGGTGGGGATGGGTATGAAATCCTTTGATCTCTCCCAGGTGCGTCTGCTCGATGGTCCGTTCAAAGCGGCGCTGGAGCGTGACGCAGCGTATCTACTGCAACTGGAGCCAGAGCGTTTACTCTACAACTTCCGGGTGAACGCCGGATTGCCAGCAACAGGAAAACCCTACGGCGGCTGGGAAGCGCCGGATTGTGAACTGCGTGGTCATTTCGTCGGGCATTATGTCTCGGCCTGCGCCCTGATGTATGCCAGCACAGGCCAATCCGTTTTCAAGGAGCGAGTGGGTGCGCTCGTCGCCGGTTTCGCTGAATGTCAGGCGGCGCTGCCATCACAGGGGTATCATCCCGGTTATCTGTCAGCCTTCCCGGAATCCTTCTTTGACCGGGTCGAGGGCCGCAATCCGGTCTGGGCACCCTATTACACGTTGCACAAGATTATGGCCGGGCTGCTCGATGCTCATCTATACTGCGGCAATCCCCAGGCGCTGCCGGTGCTGGAAGACCTGACCGACTGGGTCCGGTTTCGCGTGGATAAGCTGAGCTACGAGCAGATGCAGATCACGCTGCTGATGGAGTTCGGCGGCATGAATGAAGTGCTGGCAAACCTGTATGGCGTGACGAAAAACCCTGACCACCTGCGGTTGTCGCTGGCCTTCAACGATGAAGTGGTGCTGGAGCCGTTGATGCGCGGCGAAGACCGCCTCAACCGCCTGCATGCCAACACGCAGATTCCCAAGCTAATCGGTCTGGCGCGGCAATACGAACTGACGGACGATACCCGGCTGCGCGATGCGGCGCGCTTCTTCTGGGAACGGGTGGCTTTTCATCATTCCTACGTCATCGGCGGTCACAGTGACGACGAACTCTTCTTCCCGCTGGATCGCTTCGCCGACCATCTCAGCTCGGTCAGCGCCGAGACCTGCAACACTTACAACATGCTCCGGCTGACGCGCCACATCTTCCAGTGGGAACCGTCGGCGCAGGCGATGGATTTCTACGAACGCGGCCTGTTCAATCACATCCTGGCCTCGCAGGACCCACACACCGGCATGATGCTGTACTTTGCCTCACTCAAGCCGGGGCATGTCAAGGTTTATAACTCGCCGGAAGAGTCGTTTTGGTGCTGCACCGGCACCGGCATCGAAAATCACGCCCGCTACGGTGAGAGCATCTACTTTCATGACGAGGATGCCCTGTATGTCAACCTGTTCATTGCCTCAGAACTGAACTGGGCTGCACGCGGGCTGGCGTTGCGACAGGAGACTCGGTTCCCGGAGAGCGATACCACACGCCTTACCCTGACTCTGAGTCAGCCGAGCCGCTTCCGACTGAACCTGCGTTATCCGGCGTGGGCGAAAGAGGCTCAGGTGACCATCAACGGCGCAGTCGAAACCATCCACGCCCAGCCAGGCAGTATCATCCCGCTCGAACGCGAATGGCAGAACGGCGATCAGATCGAACTGCGGCTGCCAATGCAGCTCCACAGCGAGAGCCTGCCGGGTGCGCCGCATCTCGTGTCATTCCTGTATGGACCAATTGTACTGGCCGGGGCGCTGGGCGCTGCGGACATGCCCGATGTTTACGTGCGTGACCCGAACACCCGTAACGCCGCCGTCAACTTCCTGCGGACGCCGCCTGTGCCAGGTCTGAACGGGACGCCGCAAATCGTCCTGTCACACATCGAGCCAGTCGCTGGTGAGCCGCTGACCTTCCGGTTGCAGGACGCGGATGCTGTAGGAATGATCGAACTCATTCCGTTCTATTGCCTGCATCATCAGCGGTATACCGTCTACTGGTCGTGTGCCGCACCGGTCTAAGGGTCCGCAAAAGAATAAGTTACTGCTGCGCCAAAACCCTCACCCTAAATCCCTCTCCCTCATGGAGAGGGACTTTTTCTCCCCTTCGCCCTGAGGGAGAAGGGGCTGGGGGATGAGGGTAAAACCGAAAGTTATTCTTTTACGGAGCCTAAGCGCGCATCATCAGGTGGAAATGGGGGCGGGTGGAACAACCGGCCCGCCCGATTGAACGATTACGAATGCACCTTCATCAGCTCGACCTGAAAGATCAGCGGCGCATAGGGTGGGATGACGCCGGGGATGCCCTGCGGCCCATAGGCCAGTTCAAACGGGATGTAGAATTCGTAGTGTGCCCCTTCGCTCATCAACTGCACACCTTCCGACCAGCCGGGGATGACCTGTGTCAGAAAGAACGAGATGGCTTGCCCCCGATCATAGGAGCTGTCGAACACCTTGCCATCGATCAGCGTGCCTTTGTAATGGACTTCCACTTCGCTCTGTCTGGACGGTTTCTTCCCCTGCCCCTCGCGCAGCACCTTGTACTGCAAACCGCTTTTCGTCGTCACCACGCCCGGCTGCTTGCCATTAGCCGCCAGAAATGTGCGCCCTGCTTCCATCCGATTGCCTTCTTTCCTGTTGTGTTGCTCGATTAAAGGGTCGATTGTATGCCAGGTCGCGGGCTGAATACAAGCCGCCAGCGCCAATGAACTGGAGAGGAGCTTCAACTCCTTCTTCTTCAGCCCTCACGCTGAAGAGATTAGGGTTGATGACGGGGCTTCAGTTTCCTCAAATAACCGAGAAGGTAGATATGCTTACAGTCCGACGATCTTGGCAGCGACCTTAAGCTGCTTGGGCAGCAGCGGCAGGAAATCACCAAACTCCTTATAGCGTCCGCTGTTGTAATCGTTCAGATAGCGTTTGAGAACGCTAATCATACCCGGCAACGTGGTCTTGCCAGCAGCCTTGCGCTCCATCAGTACATAAGCGTTGGCTTCGGACTTACTCACGCGCTCCTCAAGGTAGATGGCTGAAATCGCGCCGATATACAGGTTGGTGAACTGCTCCTGCCAGGTAGGATAACGGGCACGGAACTGATCACTGACCGGCAGTGGAGTCTCGGAAGCCTGTGCTACCTTCTCGGCATGATGGCGCAGATAGTCGATCATCAGGATTTTGCAGTATTGTGAGAGCGCGACGCGCCGGATATAGGCCGGATCTTCGTCGAAGGGCCAGGGAGGGCTGTCCCCCCAGGCGAGGCGAGGCGGCGAAATACAGATGATACGATTGTCGAACAGCAGCGTGACTTCGGACTCGCTGGGATACGTTATGTTGGGGACGAATACGAGTTCCTGTTGCACCTCGCCGAAGAAGGGCTTGAGGGTTGGCTTGTAGGAGACTTCGCGGAAAGCGCGCTCGGCTTGGGCCAGCGCTGCCTGCCATTGAAATTCCTCATTCTTCCACAGCTTCTCCAAACCAGATTGGCTGTAAAAGTCACGCAGCAGCGCATTCCACCCCAGCGGCGCCCAGGTAGGCATCTGCTCAATTTCCAGGCCCGGCCAGGTCATGCGCAGGGCAAAATCGAACAGCGCTTCCATCGGTGCACCCTGGTCGAGAATATGCTGCATCCCCTGTACCGCAGGGTGCGCTTTCATCGGTTCAAGAAACTTGCGCGTGGCGCGGGCATGGGCATGCGTCCCATGTGGTTGGCGTTCCTGAGCTTTTTGCGGCCAATCGGTGATCGACAGAACCGCCGAGATCAGGCGAATTTGATCGCTGAGCTGAATCGTCACATCCTGCTGAATGGTCATGCCTCACCCAATAAAGAGGGGAAAGAATTCACAATGGTTCAATTGTAAAGGGCAATCAAGGTTCGGGCAAGCGCCGCCAGTAAACGCAAGCCAATATGGAGTGGGTGAAAACCCGATCATCCTTTAGAATAAGATAGTGGAACCCAGTAGATGATGTGAGGGGATTGAGATGAAGCCACTGAACGCAGACTCGGTCTATGCCCTGGTGAGCGGTTCGCATGGCGCACCCGGCGACATCCTCGGCCCACACAAGACCGGCGCAGGACAGACCATCATTCGCGCCTTCCGCCCCAACGCCGTCAATGTGGCGTTGGTCAAAACCGCCAGCGGCGACCGTATCAGCATGACACGCCTGCGCGACGAGGGCTTGTTCGAAGTGATGCTAGACGGCGAGTGGAAGCCCAATGACTATTACTTCGCTGGCACCACCTTCAACGGTCAGGAGATCACCTTCGGCGATCCCTATGCCTTTGCCTCACAGATGACCGACTTTGATATTTACCTGCTGCGGGAAGGCAAGCATCTCTACAGCTATGAGAAGCTGGGGGCGCATGTCACCACACTGGAAGGTGTCAGCGGCGTCAACTTCGCCGTCTGGGCACCGAATGCGCTGCGCGTCAGCGTCACCGGCAACTTCAATGGCTGGGATGCGCGGACGCACCCGATGCGCAAAGTGGGCGAAAGCGGCATCTGGGAACTGTTCATCCCCGGCATTGGCGAAGGCGAAATCTACCGCTATCATCTCAAATCCACCCTCAACAACTTTCAGATCGAAAAGTCCGATCCCTACGCCTTCTACAGCGAGATGCGCCCGCGCAATGCCTCGGTGGTGTATGACATCAATGGCTATGAATGGGGCGATGCCGGCTGGATCGAGGGGCGGGCCGCGCGCAACCCCCTGCTCTCGCCGATGTCGATCTATGAAGTTCATCTCGGCTCATGGAAACGGCGCAAGGACGGGACATTCTGCAGCTACCGCGAACTGGCCGATGAGCTGGTGGCCTACGTCCGCGACATGGGCTTCACCCATATCGAGCTGATGCCGGTGGCCGAACATCCGCTGGATGCGTCGTGGGGCTATCAGGTGACCGGATACTTCGCCCCCACCAGCCGCTTCGGCACGCCTAAAGACTTCATGTACTTCGTCGATCAGTGTCATCAGAACAATATCGGCGTGATCGTTGATTGGGTTCCGGCCCACTTCCCCAAGGATGGGCATGGCCTGAGTTACTTCGATGGCACGCATCTGTATGAACACGAAGATCGACGACGCGGCGAACACCCCGACTGGGGGACGCTGATCTTCAATTACGGGCGTAACGAGGTGCGCAACTTCCTCGTCACCAATGCCCTGTTCTGGATGAAGATGTATCACATTGACGGACTGCGCGTCGATGCTGTGTCCTCCATGCTGTATCTCGATTTCTCGCGCCAGTCGGATCAGTGGGTGCCGAACAAATACGGCGGGCGGGAGAATCTGGAGGCCATCGACTTCCTGCGCGAAGTCAACCAGGTCACCCACACCGAATTCCCCGGAACGGTCATGATCGCTGAGGAAAGCACTTCCTGGCCGATGGTGTCGCGACCACCCTATGTCGGCGGTCTGGGATTCACCTTCAAGTGGGATATGGGCTGGATGCACGACACGCTGGAGTACATCAAGAAAGATCCAATCTACCGTCGCTATCATCACAACCAGATTACCTTCTCGATGTTCTATGCCTTCAATGAGAACTTCATCCTGTCGCTGTCGCATGATGAAGTGGTACATATGAAAGGCTCGCTCATCAACAAGGCGGCAGGCGACTGGTGGCAGAAGTTCGCCACGCTGCGGCTGCTCTTCGGCTATCAGTACACCCACAGCGGCAAGAAGCTCAACTTCATGGGGCAGGAATTTGGTCAGTGGCGCGAATGGAGCGAGGCGCGCGGGCTGGACTGGACGCTGCTCGATCTGCCGACGCATCAGGGGGCGCAGCGCTGGATGCGCGATCTGAACCATTTCTACAAGTCACAGCCGTGTTTCTGGGAACGCGATCTGGACTGGCAGGGATTCCAGTGGGTGGATGCCAACGATGCCGACAACAGCACTTTCAGCTACATGCGCTTCGCCCAGGATAAGCAGGATTTTGTGCTGGTGGCGATGAACTTCACCCCCATCCCACGCCAGCATTATCGCATCGGCGTGCCGGAGCCGGGTAATTATGCTGAACTGCTCAACAGCGATGCCGCCATCTATGGCGGGAGCAACGTCGGTAACAGCGGTGGTGTGCTGAGCAAACCGGAACCCTGGCGCGAATGGTCGCACAGCCTGGAGATCACCATCCCGCCGCTGGGCATGGTGGTGTTCAAGCTGAAGCGGGATTAAGCGCACGTCTGTTACGAACATGATCAACCTGCCGCGTCATACAGGCTGGTCATGACTGCCCTTTCCACTCCAGATCTGCCTCGGATTTTCGCTTCACAGCCCCTAATCTATGGGGGGTATAAGCCGACCAAATCCGTCGTATAATCAAACATATAAGGCGAGTCGTGAGGTACAGTGCAGTGGTAGACCCAAATGTAGTGTATTTCCTGTTAGTGGTCGGGTTGTGGATTGCGGTGACAGCGGCCTATATCCCTGGCACCGGTGTCGTTGAAGTGGTGGCGCTGGTGGCGGTCGGCGCTGCGGTTTACATCCTGGCGAACATGCCGACCAACTGGGCCGGCGCGATCCTGTTGATGCTGGGTGTCCTCAGCTTCCTGCTCATCCCCTTCCTCAGTCAGCGCTGGGCGCGGGTGGCCGAGGCCGGTCTGCTGCTTCAGGTGGCCGGTGCCTTCACCCTGTTTCATGGGGTGCAGGTGTCGTGGTTGCTGATCGGTGTCACGGTTGGCTTGTCGATCCTCTATCACCGGTTGGTGCTGCTGCCGGTGCTGGAACGCTCGAAAAAGCAGGTGGCCGTGATCGATGATACCACTCAGCTCGTCGGGGCCTATGGTCGCGTGGTCAAAGCCTCCAGCGCCGCCGGTCACGAGTTCGTCGGCAGCGTCAATGTGCGCGGCGAACAATGGACGGCCTACAGCGATCATCCGCTACAAATGGGCGAAGAGGTGGTGGTGGTCGAGCGTGAAGGGTTGCAGTTATTTGTGGAGAGCGTCAAGCATAAGCAGACGCCGCGTGAACAGATGGAGGGATCATAATGGAGAATCTGAGCGAACTGTTGGGGGGGACGCAGACGACGGCGCTGCTGGTGGTGGTGATCGTCCTGGTGCTGTTCTGGGTGCTGTCGCGGCTGATCCGCATCGTGCCAGAGACCGAACGGCTGGTGGTGCTGTCTTTAGGACGCTACGCCGGAACGCGCGGGCCGGGCATCGTGATCATCCTGCCGGTCATCGAGCAGGCGCGCAAGGTCGATATTCGCGAGCGCTTCCTTGATATTCCCTCGCAGACCGCCATCACCAAAGACAACGCCCCGATTGACATCGACTTTCTGGTGTACTATCGCGTGGTTGACCCGATGCGGGCGACGCTGCAAATCGACAACGTGGTCAGCGCGGCGGTCAACATCGCCACGACGACCCTGCGCGCCGTCATCGGTGACATCTCGCTGGATGATGTGCTGGCGAAACGCGAGCAGATCAACGACACGCTGCGGATCAAGCTGGATGAGATCACCGAGCGCTGGGGCATGAAAGTGACCACCGTCGAAATCCGCGAGATCAAGCCGCCGCGCGAAGTGCAGGATGCCATGAACCGCCAGATGAGCGCCGAGCGCGAACGCCGCGCCATGGTGACTCGCGCCAGTGGTGAACGCGAAGCCTCGATTGCCGTGGCCGAAGGCGAGAAACAGTCCGCCATCCTCCGTTCCGAAGGTCTGCGCCAGTCGAAGGTGCTGGAAGCCGAAGGTGAACGGCAGGCGCAATTGCTGCGGGCGCAGGGTTTTGCCGCCTCGCTGCAAGCCATCAACGATCAGGCCAAGGATGCTGATACGCGCACAATGGCACTGCAATATCTCGATACGCTGCGCACCGTTGGCAGCAGCCCTTCGACCAAATTCGTCATCCCGATGGAACTGATGGGGCTGGCGCAGCAGTTCACCCAGACCATTAGCCAGGCCGCCTCACACGCGCCGGTCAGCAGCAACGGTCAGAACGAAAACGCCTGACCCATCGTTCGACTTCTTTCCACGACGGGGCGCTCACATCTGACGCCCCGTTTTGATTCGCCCTATCGCTTCTATCATACAAGTCAAAAAGTGCGACTCTTGTTTCACGAAGCGATGCCAATGCGCCTGTTTCTGCGGACAGGATCAGGTAGAATGGAAATGTTGACCCATCAACTCATCTCAGAACCTTCTGACAGATGTTGGGTAATTGGCACCCTGCATTTGCAAAGGCGACTACTCGAAAGCGACGAACCTGATGCTGATCGACACCCCACGGCTGCACCAACTTCTTGAGCAACAGCAGATCGACTCGCTGGTGCTGCGTTTGGGCGAAAATCTGTTGGCGACAACCGGATACTGGCCGGTAGCCGGGCTATCGTGTGCCATCCAGACGCATACGGGAGTCACGCTCGTGATCCCCCGCCGCGAACAGGAATTCCTCCCGTCCGAATACAGCGGCGAGCTCTTCACCTTCGAACCAGAATATGTGCCCGATGCTGAGGCAGAGCTGGCTCGGCTGGTGCGCGAGCATCTGCCAGCCGGACGAGCAGGACACGACTTCGCCTATGGCCCGCTGGCAGCCAACAATACTGCTGGCGAACTGAGACTGCCGCCGAAAGACTGGTATGCCAGGGCAGTTGGCGAGGGCGTGGAATGCAGCGCGGCGCTGGCGGCATTTCGCGCGATCAAGACTCCAGCGCAGGTCGAGAGAATCCGCCGATCACAGCGCTTTGCCCTGCGCGGCATCCAGCGGGCATGTGAGGCACTGCTGCAACCGGGCATCAAGGAAATCCAGCTTGCGGCGCGCATCGAGGCCGAGATCGAAGGGCAGTTGGGCGACGAGGACTCGCAGCGGGTGCGAGCGTTCTGCTTCGTCCAGGCCGGACTCAACAGCGCCCTGGCTGGTGATACGATCAGCATCAGCGGCAGCAACCGGCTTCAGACCGGCGATCTAGTGGTGATCGAACTGGGGACGGTGGTCGATGGCTACTGGTCGGACATCACCCGCACGGTCAGCGTAGGCGCGTCGCCCCATCAATGGCTGCTGGATAAAGTACGAGAAGCACAAGCGGCGGCTGTAGCAGCGCTGCGCCCTGGCATAATCGGCAAGGAAGCCGATCAGGCGGCGCGGGATCTACTGGGCGATCTGAATCCATATTATCATCACAACCTCGGTCACGGCGTGGGATTTGCCTATCACGAGCCGCCTTTCCTGGGACGTCGCAGCGAGGCGGTGCTGGCGCAGGGGCAGGTGGTGACAGTCGAACCAGGCGTCTATATCAAGGGACAGGCCGGAGCACGCTGGGAAGATAATGTACTGATTACTGCCGCTGGCGCAGAAGTGCTGTCACGATTGGATGAATAATCCCTTTCCAGACTGGGGCCTCGCCCCCGCCGAACACACGAGAATTAACTCCCACAGTCAATCAGAAGGTCCCGGCACATGGTAGCCGCGTATTTCCCATCCACCTCACCTTTGTTATAATCCGAACATCTATTCCGTTGGGCATCCAAGCGCACAGGTGATGCAGATGACGTTTCAACCCTCCGAACACATCCAGCACATCCTCGCCAGCCTGCCGATGAAGCCGGGCTGCTACCTGATGAAGGACAAGACCGGACGCATCATCTATGTCGGCAAGGCCAAGCGGCTGCGCAACCGCGTCCGCAGTTACTTCAATTCCAGCGCCGAGGGCAACGCCAAGACGATGCGGCTGCGCGAGAACATCGTCGATATTGAAGTCATCATCACCGAGACCGAGGTGCAGGCGCTCATCACTGAAGAGACGCTCATCAAACGTCATCAGCCCTTCTATAACATCAACCTCAAAGACGATAAACATTACCCCTATATCAAAATCAACTGGCAGGATGATTACCCCAAAGTGGAAACCACTCGGCGGGTGGTCAAGGATGGCAGCCGCTACTTCGGGCCGTATGCGGCGATGTGGGCGGTGCAGAACACGCTGCGGACGCTGCGCCGTGCCTTCCCCTATCTGAGCTGTGACCGGGTCATCGATGGCAAGGATGAGCGCGCCTGTCTGTTCTACGACATCAAGCTGTGCAACGGCCCCTGCATCGGTGCCGTCAGCAAAGATGACTATCGTGCCATGATCAGCGAACTGATGGATGTGCTGAACGGTAAATCCGAAAGTGTCATCAAGCGCATGACCCAGGCGATGAACGATGCCGCCGAAGCGCTGCAATTCGAGCGCGCCGCCCAGTACCGCGACCAGCTCAGGGCCATCGAATACATCACCCAGCGCCACAAAGCCGTCAGCCCGACCATGACCGATCATGATGTGATCGCGTTGGCACGGGATAAGAATGATACGGCGGTGCAAATCCTGTTCATCCGCAACGGCAAGCTGATCGGCAGCGATGTCCGCATGTTGACCGGCGCGGAAGATGAGCCGGACGAGGTGGTGCTGGAGCAGTTCGTCACTCAGTTCTACAGCGATGTCGCGGAAGTGCCGGCGGAGATCATGCTGCCCAGCGAGGTGGATGGCGCGCGCATCATCGAGCAGTGGTTAAAGGACAAACGCGGCGGGCAGAAGGTGCAGATCACGGTGCCGCAGCGGGGCAACAAGCGCGACCTCATCAAGATGGCGCAGGAGAATGCCAGCGAAGGGCTGCGCATGATCCGCGAACAGTGGGAAGCGGATACCCATAAGCAGGAAGAGGCGCTGGCAGCGCTGCAGAACGAGCTGCATCTGACCACGCCGCCCAACCGCATCGAGTGTTACGACATCAGCACCACCCAGGGGACAGCCATCGTCGCCAGCCGGGTGGTGTTCGTGCAGGGGGCACCGCGCAAGAGCGAGTACCGCCGCTTTAATATCAAGACCGTCAGCCATGCCGGGCCGGATGATTTCCAGTCGATGCGCGAAGCCCTGACGCGCCGTTTCAACCGCTGGAAGGGATCGCTGGAAGACCCGACCCAGGTCGCCCCCGGCGCGACCGATCATGATGAGACATGGCGGTTGCTGCCCGACCTGCTGATGATCGATGGTGGCAAGGGACAACTGGGTATTGCGGTGGAAGTGCTGAAGGAATTTGATCTGTATGGCAAAGTGCCGGTGGTGTCGCTGGCGAAACAATTCGAGGAGATTTACTTCCCGGAACAATCAACCCCGCTGATCCTCAACCGTCGCAGTCCGGCGCTGTTTCTGGTGCAGCGGGTGCGCGACGAAGCCCACCGCTTCGCCATCACCAGCCATCGCAAGCAGCGCACCAAACAGGGCATGGCGAGCAAGCTGGAGCAGGTGCCGGGCATCGGCCCGACGCGGCGCAAAGCCCTGCTCAAAGCCTTCGGCAACTCGATTGATGCCATCCGCAGCGCGTCGATAGAAGACCTGATGCAGGTGCGGGGTGTGACGCAGGAGATCGCGCAATCGATCAAGGAGTTGGTGTGACGGCCTGACTCGCCCCAGTCATCACAGCATGAGGGCAATCCTCCACAGAACCCTTATTGGATGTGACCCGCTGCGCCCATCCCCACGCAATTTCACAGCATAATTCATCATCGCAATCCAAATGCCGAGTCGTCAGCGATAAGGGTTGTAGATGGAATGCGCGCGCGTTCTCATCACCAATATTTATGAGGAGAGAATTGCATGTTGAAGCTGCGAAATCTGGTGATCCTGTTATGTCTGGCTTTGCTCGTCACCCCGGCGCTGGCGCAGGATGCCCCGACGGTTGGGTTGATGAACACGGAAACTTACGGTGATATTCTGGTCGGGCCGAATGGCATGACGCTCTACACTTTCAGCCCTGATCCGCTGAATGGTAGTGTGTGTTCCGGGCGCTGCGCTGAAGCCTGGCCGCCGCTGACGGTCGAGAGCGCCGACGAACTGACCGCCGCCGAGGGCATCCCCGGGGTGCTGGGGACGTTCGAACGCGAAGATGGCACGCTCCAGGTGAGTTATAACGGACTGGCGCTGTACTACTGGTTCCGCGATGAAGCGGTTGGCGATACCACCGGCCACCGCGTTGGACGCAACTGGTGGGTTGTCCCGCCGGCCACCGTATCGATTGCGCCGCATCCAGAGCTGGGCAACATCCTGGTTGGACCGACAGGTATGACGCTGTATCTGTTCACCAACGATACCGAGAACACTAGCGCCTGCTATGACCAGTGCGCTACCAACTGGCCGCCGCTGTTGGTCGAAAGCGCCGATGCCCTGGTGCCAGGCGTGAATCTGCCGGGGACCTTCGCTACCACCGAACGCACCGATGGCACGCTTCAGGTGACCTATAACGGGATGCCGCTGTACTACTGGAAAGATGACGCGGCGATTGGTGATGCGACGGGTGAAGGCCGCGGCGATGTGTGGTATGTGATCGCGCCGGAAACGGTGGCGCTGGGCAGCAGCGATGAGCTGGGCGATTTCCTGATCTCGGCGGATGGCATGACGCTCTATATGTTCACCCGCGACACCGAAGGCGTGAGCAACTGTGCCGGCGAATGCCTGGAGAACTGGCCGGCCTACACCGTCAGCGCGGTCAACAAGCTGGTGGCTGGCATGGGCATCGAGGGCGAACTGGCGACTATCACCCGCGATGACGGCAGCCTGCAAGTGACCTATAACGGGATGCCGCTGTACTTCTGGAAAGATGACAAAGCCCCCGGCGACGCCACCGGACAGAATGTTGGTGAGGTGTGGTTCGTCGTCGCGCCGTAAAGCGCTAACCCTTTCCTTCACCGTTAGCGAGTATTGTTCGGCAGGGGCGCACAGCCGTGTGTCCCTGCTGATCGCTGTCAATGCCGGCACATCCCTTTAGGGCGACTTCCCATCTATCTCATAAGCAGCCCTCTTTACGCGGTCAGTTGAACACCCCAATCTGATTCACACGATTCGTCAGATTCGTCAGATTCGCATCACTCCATTTTTCAATTCGTGAATCATGGAGACCCGTTTTCCCTCAAATATTGCAAAAGTTAGAAATGTTGCAACTGTTAGAACTCCTTTTTGTGCAACTACCCGTTTTGTGTCGTCGTCGTCGTCGGACAGACACCGACAAAGACGGAAAGACAAACACAGAGGACGCAGAGAACACAGAGAGAAAGCAGAGCAAATCTGCGTAAACTTCGTCAAAGTCGTCAAAGTCGTCAAAGTCGTCAAAGTCAAAAGTGCATTTTGTGAACATTTCGGTCAATCCTGATTCAGAACGATTGGGACGAACGATTGCGCGAGCGATTCGCGAACTGTCCCCACGACAAGCATATGCCCGATTACCCCGTAACGGGTGAACTTTTGGTAAACTTTTTGGTACGACTTAAGCCGAGCCAGCGCTAACCATTCTGCGGGAGCGGGATGGTTAAGGCTGTCGGCGGGGGGTTAGAGAAGGGTTGGGGAAAATGGGGGTTGAGGGAGCAGGATAGTTGCGCCTTGCTTTACTTCATCTATACTGATCGAAAGTGTAATCACCCACCCGCATACGAGTGTCCTCCCAGGAGTCAGCGATGTCCGACGCCTTCATCTCCTATTCGCGCAAGGATGCCGAATTTGTCCGCCGTCTGACCAACGCCTTCATCAAAGCCAACTGCGTCATCTGGGTGGGAGTGCTGGGAATGTTGGCAGTGGCAGCTACAGGCTTTGCGGCACCAACGTCGATCAATGTCCTCAATAGCGATGCCAGCTTAGACAATTGGGGCCAGGGCAACTACGCCGAAGCGCTGCAAGCGACAGCGACGCAGATCATGATTACAGTGACTGCCACTGTAACGCCACAAGGGGAAGCAACAGCAACTTTCGCCCCCTTTAGATTGACCAACTACGAGCTCGGCGAAATGTATTCGAGGTTGGGCAAGTATGATGAGGCAATTGCTGAATTCACCCGCGCCATTGAATTCAATCCAGAGGATCACGATTCTTTTCTGGGTCGAGGATTTGCTTACGCTCAACTTGAGGACTATGACAAGGCCATTGCGGACTACACCCGCGCCATTGAACTCGATCCCAATAATGCTATTGCTTATGGTAATCGTGGATTCATTTATCAGTTGCGGGGAGAATTCAGGTTAGCGGTTAGCGACATGACCCGTGCCATTGAGATAAACCCAAATGCGAACGGTTACTATCTGCGTGGCGCTTTCTATCTCGTCCTCCAAGAATATACGAAAGCAATTGCCGACTTCACTCGTGCCATCGAATTGAACCCCGACATGGCTGTTGCTTACTTCAATCGTGGCCTTGCTTATGCCAATATGGATCAGTACCCGGACGCCATTACTGACTATTCACGGGCCATCAGGCTGGACCCCGACTATGCCGAAGCCTACAACAATCGCGGGTTTGCCCACTTTGTTTTGCAGCAATATGAGGAAGCCGTCGCCGACTTGACCACTGCCATCGAACTCGACCGCAGATATGCTCTTGCCTTCTTCAATCGCGGACTTACCTATGCCAGTATGGGCCAGTACCAGGACGCCATTGCTGACTACTCACAGGCCATCAGGCTGAAACGTAACTATCCCGAAGCCTACAACAATCGTGGAGGTGCCTACCTCGATCTGGGTCAGTATGCGGAGGCCATCGCTGACTATTCCCAGGCCATTGAACAGCACAGTGATAACCCTATCTATTTGACCAATCGCGGGGATGCCTATAGGCTCTCCAGCCAATATGAGCTGGCGATTGTAGATTATAGTGCGGCCATTGCTATACAGCCGACGGCAGGGCGTTACAATCGACGTGGCTTATCGTATGTGGGACTGGTGGAGCATGACAAGGCCATTGCTGACTACTCACAAGCGCTTACAATGGAAACCGACCAACCGATCTATCTGACGAATCGCGGAGACGCCTATCGCTATTCGGGCCAGTATGACTTGGCGATTGCGGATTATGGCGCAGCGATTGCTCTGGAGCCTACCGCTTATCGCTACAACGGGCGTGGTCAGTCGTATTTCCGGCTCCAGGAGTATGATGAGGCCATTGCCGACTACTCACAAGCGATTGCACTGGACAGCGATGACCCCGTCTATTTCATCAATCGCGGTCTTGCCTATAGCATTCTCGAACAATACGAACGAGCCAGCGCAGACTTCAGCAGTGCCATCGCGCTAAATCCACAGCTTGCCAATCCATACTGGGGACTTGGCAACATCTACTATGACCAGGGCGACTACATTGAGGCGCTGGCGAGCTACCGGCGTTATGTGGAACTGGCAGGGAATAACCCGGCGGAGTTTGTCGTCAACCGGGTAGCGGAGTTGGAGGCGATGCTGGCAACCGGCACGCCCAGCCCGACGCCGAGGCGGTGACAGGTCGAGACAGTTGAGTGGATCATCATCCAGAAATATCTGTGATGTTGAGCGCCGTTAACGCACTTCCACTCAAGCCGCGACGGCCTGTAACCCGGCCCAGCCCAGCAAGCTGGCGGCTGTCAGTAAAATGCTCCAGACCAGCGCCCCCAGCGACATGCCCAGATACAGACGGCGCGGCGGCACATTCAGCGCGATCCCCAGCCCGGCTCCGATCTGTGCACCAACCGTCATCGGCGACGCCAATCCCAGTCCGATGATGCCATAGCGGCTGGCAATCGCCCGCAGACGATGATTGGACTGCTCGGCACGCCGCTGGAGGCGCTGGCGAAGCTTTTGACCGATGAGCAGCGTCAGGCCAACCCCGCAGCTATAGCTCAGACTGGTGGTGAGAACGACGATGACCGGGCTTAAGCCCAACGCCAACCCGGCAGGAATGGCCGGCCAGAATGAGAAGAAAGCCAGGGCAAAAATGCTGATCACTTTGGACAATTCGATCCAGACCTGATCCATAATGCAGTTGTTAGTTCCTGGTTGTTAGTTGTTCGTTCAAGTCCGGTCTGTTCATCATTGTTGATGCTGGCTATGACCTGTTGTGAACAGCTTTCTGGGGCGGGCAGTATCTGTTCACCTTGCTCTGATTTTCGGACGTGCCGTTGCACGTCCCTACGAAGTGCCTGCCGTGTAGGGACACCCAATGGGGTGTCCGCGTGGCCGCCATCACGGATAGGTGAATAGATACGGCGGGCATTCAATCGGTTTCTCTGATCTTGCGATAAGTTCCCCCATCAAGCGTCGAGTCTACTCGAATGCAGTGACCGCGATCAATGACCATTTGGTTTCAGACGGGGCTGATGCATGTAGTGCGTCCGGGTGTCATTCACCCCTTGACACCGACCAGCTAGACGGTATACTGAGGATATAACATAAACCGTCTGGACGGTTTATCATCAGGAGCAGGAATGAACAGTAAACAACAGGCCGCGGCGCAAACCCGTGCCCATCTGGTGGAGGCGGCGCTCGCCACCTTGCGCCAGCACGGAGCCAGCAATCTGACGCTGGACGCAGTGGCGAAAGCCAGCGGAGTCAGCAAGGGCGGGCTGCTGCATCATTTCCCCAACAAGGAAGCGCTGATGGATGCGCTGCTGCGGCAGCTCTTCACCGATTTTGAGCAGCAGGTACAAGCCTGTTATGAACAGGAAGCCGCAGGAAACGGGCGCTGGCTGCGGGCGTATATCCGCGCCACTTTCGAGGAGGATGAGGCGCTGCCGCTGGATTTGCTGCTGCTGTTGTTCGCCTCGATCAGCGAACATCCCAACCTGCTGCGGCTGGTGCAGGATGACCATCAGATGTGGCAGGAACGGCTGCTGAGCGACGGGCTGCCAGCGGCGCGGGTGCGGGTCATCCGCATGGCGACCGACTCGTACTGGCAGGAACGGCTGATCGGCGTGGAAGCCAGCGATTCCGATGAACGAGGTGCTTTGCTGAATGAACTGCTGCACTGGCTGGAGGCACGCTGATGACTGGTACACTGTTGTTGTCGATTGTCGGGATCGGGCTGGTGGACAGCATCAATCCGTCGTTGTTCATCGCCCAGTTGTATCTGCTGACGACGGTGCGCCCGGTGCCGCGCGTGCTGAGTTACATCGCTGGCGGGGTGCTGGCCTACTTCATCGGCGGCGTGCTGATCCTGACCGGGGCGCGGGCTGTCATCAGTGACGGGCTGGCGCAGGCCTCGCCGACGCTGCTGTATGGGCTGCAACTGGCGCTGGGGCTGCTTTTTCTAGGGTTCGGCTTGTGGCTGAAGACCGACGCGCCGCTGGGCGAAGCGCGCAAGCCGCGGTCGCTGACGCTGTGGGCCAGCTTCGTGCTGGGTATCGTGGTGATCGGTAACGAGGTGACGACGGCCCTGCCCTACTTCGTCGCTATCGAGCAGATCGCCCAGGCGCAGATGGCGCTGCCGGAGAACCTGCTGGCGCTGGTGATCTATAATCTGGTGTTCAGCCTGCCGCTGTTCGCCTTCCTGCTGATCTTCGTGCTGTTCCGCCAGCAGTGGGCGGGGATCATCGAGCGCATCAATCAAGGGGTGCAGCGCTGGATGCCGCGCATCATGAAGTGGCTGGCGATTGTGTTCGGCGCGGGATTGGCGCTCAACGCAGCCGTCTATCTGCTGACGGGTACAGCGCTCCTTGGCTGATCCGTCACAGACCACGAGTCCATCAAACCAAGGCTGTTCCAGGGAAACAATGCTCCCATAGATTGGCGTGTAGGGCGGAATATTGAAGTGTGGCGGACGTGTAACGGGCACGTCCCTACCCCATCGGTTCGTTCGTAGGGGCACCCCGTTGGGTGTCGGTTGGTTCGCAAATCACAATGCCGATTTGAGTAATCAACGGTCAATATTGCGCCCCGAGGGAAGAAAACCTTCCACCAGAGGTTAAACATTTTCCCTGCAACAGCCTACGGCGCTGCCGGCGGTGGGGGCATCCTGCCGAAGAAGAAGAAATTCATCACATCGCGGGTGATCGGTGCCGCCACGCCAGAGCCTTCGCCACTGTTCTCGACCATGACGACAACAGCGATCTGGGGATTGTCACGCGGGGCATATGCGGCAAACCAGGCATGGGTGGTACGCGGCACATCCTGCGCCGTGCCGGTCTTCCCACACACACCGATGTTTTGCAGCTCAGGGTCATTGCGGAACTGGTACTCGGCGGTACCGGCCTGGGTGCTAGTGACATCGCACATGGCCTGCTGCGCCACCGCAATCACCTCGGCGCGGATGCCCATATCGCCCATCACATCGACTTCCATCTCATGCACCGGCACCTCGCCGAGAATGCCGGCCTTTTGTACTAACTGCGGCCGCAGCAGCGTGCCGCCATTGGCGACAGCGGCCACCATGCGCACCACTTGCAGCGGCGTGACCTGCACTTCGCCCTGCCCAATCGAGATATTCACCGCGTCGGAGAACGTCCAGTCATAGCCCAGCGTTCGCCGTTTCCAGTCGGGGTCCGGGATGAAGCCGGAATTCTCCGCCAGATCGGTCAGGCCGCTGCCGCTGCCGAAGAAACGCTGCTGATAACCCGGCAGCAGGTACGGATCAACCTGGTTCATCTGATAACCGACTTCGTAGTAGTAGGGGTTGCAACTGCGCGTGAGCGCCTGCCCCAACGTCACCCGGCCATGCCCACCGGCCAGCCAGTCACGGCGCACGATGTCGCGCGTCCACTGACCGCCACAGACGAAGGGCTGATCGAGGGTATAGACGCCGGAGTCGGCGACGGCCAGCGTCGAGACAATCTTCATCACCGAGCCGAGCGGATACGCGCCCTGGGTCGGGCGGTTGAGCAGCGGACGGCGCGGGTCGGCCTGCAACTCGGCCACCATCGCGGCGGCCTGGCTGGCACCCATAATCGGGAAGGGCGCGAAGGCGTTGGCGTCATAAGTCGGGTAGCTGACCATCGCCAGGATCGCGCCGGTCTTGACATCGATGACGACGACCGACGCACCTTTCGACTCCGCGAACTGGAACTGCTGATAATACTGGGCAATGATCGTCTGGATGGCGTTCTGCACATCGACATCAATTGTCAGCCAGACGCTCTGCGCGGGTTGAGCCGGCGTCCGCGCCACCTCGCGCAGCACCTGCCCACCCGGACTGACGATCAGCAGCCGTCCGCCAGGCTTGCCACGCAGCGTGGTATCCCAGCTTTGTTCGATGCCGCTTTGGCCGATGATCGAGTCGCTGTTGAAACCGGCGGCTTCGACCGTTGCCACCTGTTCCGGCGAGGGATAGCCGACCGTGCCGACGATGTTGGCCGCCGAAGTCGAGTTGACATACTGGCGCACTGCGAAGCTCCGGAAGGTCGCGCCGCAGGTGATCTCCAGTTGAGTGCTGTTCTGGTTGTAGACTTCTGCTGCCATCTGACCGAAATCGACATTCCAGTCTGATGCCGATTGATCGTAGATGGCCTGTAAAACCTCGAGGCTGCGCCCGGTGGTGAAGGCCAGCAGATTGATGCAGGCCGCCCAATCCGGGATCGACTGCTTGACCGCGCTAACGATCACCACTCGCCCGCTCTGGTCGGCCAGCACCTTGCCGTTCTTGTCATAGATATTGGCGCGGCTGGGCAGGTTGAGGTCCAGCCGCAGTTCAGCGCCGCCGGAAAGCTCGGCCAGAATATCGCCGGGCGTCCAGGCCACGCGCCAATCGCCTGCCTGGGGATCAAACACCAACTGCATATTGCGGCCGTTGTCGGCGAATTCGCCCAGCAGCCGCGTCTGAAACACCACATTGTAATTGAAGATGACGACATCGCTGCGGTTCGAGTCACGGTAGAGCGAGTTGCCGGGGCTATACGTGATGCCATCCAGCGTCATCTCAGACGCGGCACGCTGATAGATGCCGGCGAACGTTTCAAATGGCGAGGCTTCCCGGCTGGAGAAGCTGACCAGGTTATACATGGCCTGATAATCGCCCAGCCGCCAGTTCTCCAGAAAGTTGATAGCAGCCGTGGCCGCGCTCTCAATCGAGGGCAGCGCTGTCGCCTGCGCATTCGCCAGCGTCGGCAGCGGTTCAGCCAGCGCCTGTTGTTCAGCCGGCTGGCAGGCAGTCAGCGCCAGCAGGAGCAGCAGCACCACCCCCAGCACACCGAAGCCCGACCTGTTTCGGGATTGTTCGCTCACACGCCGCATCCTCATGAGGCATACCCGCTGGCATACCGCACCATCTTATCGAGTGCTGTCATTGTAAACCCGTCTGGTGAATTGAGCCAATTGATCGGTACAATGAGAAGACGGTTGCTGTGGGCGAAGTTATCTGCGATCCGGTGTCCTCATCTCCAGCCCATTCGCCCAGAGGAGGGGATTTAGGTTGAGAGCTTGCGCGAGAAAGATTCTCTCAAACAGCGTCAAGCATATTGATGAAGTGGTGAGTTCAGTCTTCAGCATATGTAGAGATCATGATCAGGCAGTGGTTAGGTTCGCTGCGTGGGAATAGTGGGGTTGGATGGCACAACAATTGAAGGTCGGCATCGTTGGCGCGGGGGTGGCGGGCATGGCTGCCGCCTGGGATTTGACGCGCGCCGGGCATGAGGCGCATCTGTTTGAGGCGGAAGGCAACGTCGGCGGGTTGGCGGCGGGCTTCCGCGACGAGGGCTGGGACTGGTCGATGGAGAAGTTCTATCATCACTGGTTCGAGACCGATCAGGATATTCTACGGCTACTGGACGAAATCGGTCAGCGCGACAAGGTGCTGTTCCCCCGCCCCAAAACCAGCTATTGGATCGATGGACAGGTCTATCGTTCCGAGATGAATGCTTCGATGCTGCGGCTGCCACTGTCACTACTGGCGCTCTTCCGCATGGGGCTGGCCGGAGTCTATCTGAAGTTCATCACCCAGGACTGGCAGGCGCTCGAACGCGAGAGCGCCGATGTCTGGATGCGGCGCTATATGGGCGAGGAGGCCTACAACCGGCTGTGGCGTCCGCTATTGATCGGCAAGTTCGCGGATCGCTATACCGAGGTCAACATGGCCTGGCTGTGGGCGCGGATCAAGACCCGCAGCCTGCGTCTGGGGATTTATCAGGGCGGCTTCCAGGCCTTTCTCGAAGCACTGGCGCAGGCCATCACTGCCAAAGGCGCACACATCCACCTCAACAGTCCGGTGCAGGGGGTGAGCCTCGAAGGCGGAAAACCGCAGTTGATAATCAACGGCGAGACCCGCACCTTCGACCGGATCATCAGCACGGCTTCACCCTCGCTCATGCTCAGGCTGACTCCGGCGCTGGCTGGCACGCCCTATGGTCAGCAGATGGCGGCGCTCAAGAGCATCGGTGCGCTGTGCCTGGTGCTGGCGCTCAAACAATCGCTGCTGACCGATGGCACCTACTGGCTCAATCTACCGGCGACATCACCGGATAAACGCAGCAGCCAGTTCCCGTTTTTGGCGCTGGTCGAACACACCAACTTCATGGATAAAGCGCATTATGGCGGCGATGTCCTGGTCTACTGTGGCGATTATGTGCCGGTGGAACACGAGTATATGCGGATGAGCGCCGAAGAGCTGCTGGAACGGTTTATGCCGGCGCTGGTGAAGGTGAACCCAGGCTTCAAACGGGAGTGGATTCGCAAGGCCTGGTTATGGCGCGCGCCGTACGCCCAGCCGGTGCCGGGGATCAACCACAGCCAGCATGTCCCGCCGCTGGCGACACCACTGCCGGGGGTGTTCTGGGCCAGCATGAGCCAGGTCTATCCCTGGGATCGTGGCACCAACTTCGCCGTCGAGATCGGGCGGCGGGTGGCCGGGCTGGCGATGAATCAGGCTATTCCAGAAAGCTGATTCAGCAAAGATTCCCGGCCCGCCCAAAGACCTTCAGCACCAGCAGATGCCCCAGCGTCAGCGTACCGCGCCATTCACGCTCGGCCTGTGCCCACGCCTCTGGCGAGACATCCCCCCAACTCCAGGCGGGTCCCCAGGTGCCATCCGCTCCCTGTTGCTCGATCAGGAAATCCAGATTGAGCGGAATTACCTCAGTGAACAATCCCGCGAACAGAGACTCCGGTGACTTGATGACTCCCAACGGCGGCAGCCCATACCCGCGCCAAGTATCCGGGTTGCGCTCGACCGTATGACTTACGACTGCTGTCAGCTTCTCCAGCAACGGCTCACGTACCGCCTCCGACAGCGACTGAGTCTCCAACAATCGCAGACAGCATAGCAGATCGTGCATCTCCATTTCATCCGGCTGACTCAGCAGGTGTGTCACTACCGACCCAGTCAGTTGCTCACGCATCACCGCCGGGAAATGGGCAGCATAGTCGTAGACATAGCCCAGTATCTCGACACGCGGGTTAATCTGCTGCTCCATCAGCTCGCCATTGTATTGCCACCAAGGAGCGTGGGGGGCATCGTCAATGTGCGGCGGAATAATCGGCCAGTTGAGGTGGTCAGCGTGGTATTGCTCACGCAGGTAGCGGCAGCCGTTCACCACCAGCGGATGCTCTGCCGGTGTATCCAGTTGGCGCAACCATTGGAACGCCACCGTCGTAGCGATGACCGATGACCCCGGCAGGCGAATATCGGCCTCCAACCCATGACCAAAACCCCCATCTGTGTTTTGAAACAGAGCCAGTTCCGTCCATACCCGTTCGGCTGGGCCGCCCTCAAAGAACCAGGCATACAGCGCCCCTTCCAGCGGATGTGCTTCGTTCTTCAGGAAAGCTGCTGCCTTTTGCCATTGTGCGCTTGTAACCGTCTTCATCAGTCCATTCTCCTTCGCTAATCACCATCTACTTTGACGATAAGTCAAAAGGCGGGCAGAATCCGCCCTCGTTTATTGACGCCTAGTGCCGAGGTCATCCTATGGTCTATCACCCAACCGCTAAAGTGTTGGCCGTGCTTGAACTTCTGCAAACGCATGGGCATCTGAGCGGACGCGAATTAGCCCGACGCCTGGAGGTCGATGTTCGCACCGTTCGCCGCTACATCACCACCCTACAAGACATCGGCATCCCCATTGAATCGGAGATTGGACGGCATGGGGGCTATGCGCTGCGACCAGGTTTCCGTCTGCCGCCGCTGATGTTCAACGACGATGAAGTGTTGGTGCTGACGCTGGGTCTGTTGCTGGCGCGGCGGTTGGCGCTGACCGATGCCGCCAGCGCGGTCGAAAGCGCCCTGGCGAAGATTGAGCGTGTGTTGCCGCACCCGCTGCGCGACCGACTGCGCGGCCTCACCCACTCGATGCGACTGGACGAGCCAGCCGAGGCTGTTCAGGTCGAGGGCGACATTCTGACCACCCTGAGCCTCGCCAGCAGCCTAGCGCGACAGGTGCGGCTGCGCTATGACTCCAGGGAAGGGGAAACCAGTCGCCTGTTCGATTCCTACGCGGTGCTGTTTCATCAGGAACGCTGGTACACCGTGGGCTACTGTCATCTGCGGGAAGGGCTGCGTGTCTTCCGGCTAGATCGGATCCGGGAAGCCGCCCTGACCGAGAGCCGGTTTGTGCCCCTAGCCAGCTTTGATGCTTTCACCTACATGCTCAACTCGTTTGAGGCCATCCCTGATGAGTGGGTTATTGAGGTGCTGCTGGAGACCCCGCTGGAGACTGCCCGCCAGATGATCCCCCGCTCACTGGCTACACTGGTTCAGGATGGCGACCAGGTGTGCCTGCGCGCCTCCATCCGCGATCTACATGAAATGGCATTGACCATCATCAGACTGGGTTGCCCCTTCACGGTCATTCAGCCGCCGGAACTGCGAGCAACTCTTCAGGCGATTGCCGCCTCGATTGCGCGGTGGGCTGGGGTCCCATTCAGCATGTTATGACGGAGCTGGATCACCTGTTCAACGAGATCATCCAGCATGTTGTATCCAGCATCCGACACTCCTTTTGCCTGGTGATCGGTCGCCATACTTGGCTGGCGCGGGCGAGCCGCCCCCGGTAGACTGATACCATCATCCAAGCGAGTCTATCATACTGAGTGAACGGCAACTTGCTAAACTCTATCAGACCTTGTAGTCACTCCACCGAGTTTAGTTTTCTATCGTCGGCTCAGTAAGTACCGTCATTGATCCGCCTCTCTGAAAATGGAATGGGCACATGTCTGACCTGGAACGTTATTCCGTATTGTTCGCCCCGACCTTCTGGGAGTGGGGGCCAATTCAGGCGCAGTTTGAACGTCTGACCGCGCCGCTGCCTGACGCGCTTATCACTAACATCAATATCATCCCTTTCGTCGGCGATCAGTGCGTCCTGACGCTGACGACCGATGACCGTTGGGAGATCATCGGCGGCACGCGCGAACCGGATGAGCCGATCATCGACACGCTGCGGCGCGAATTGATCGAGGAAGCCGGGGCGGACTACATCAACTTCACGCCGATGGGTGCCTGGAAATGTCACTCGTTGGCGGTCAAACCCTACCGCCCGCATATGCCGCACCCGGATTTCTACCGGCTGGTGGGGTATGGCGATGTCCGCCTGACCGGTCAGCCAACCAGCCCGGCCGGTGCCGAGCAGATCGCCTCGGTGCATGTGGTGCCAGTGGCGGAGGCGATCCGCCGCTACCGGTCAATTGGCCGCGATGATCTGGCCGATCTGGTGCGGTTCGCTCACGACCTGCGCCAGTCGCATTCGGGCTAAAGCGAGGCGTTCGAATTAACCGGGGCGAAATTGCTGCAAGGCCTTACTCGACCCTGTGGCGCTTTTCGTGTACACTTAGGCGGCTGTGACAATCGGAACAATCGGGAGGCCCTATGGCAACGGATTCCCGGACCTGGTTCTATACCACGCCCGAACCACGTCCGTATTTCATCGAAGAACGAGTCAACCACACCCTGTGGCGCAACCGCCTGCAAGGTCTTTCGATGACCTGCACTCACTATACGACTCCCATCAAGCTCGAAGGAATCTGGAACGGGATGACGGTGGAATTCGAATTCCAGCCGGGCAAGTGGTTCATCCTGCGCGCCGGACGCGAGGTGAAGGAACTGATCGGCGTCATGCGCCAGATCCTCTTCATCCGCCCCGCCTTCGCTTATACCGATGCCAACGGCCTGTTCTGTGTCGAGTGGCACACCGACAGCGGCGCGGAACGGTTCCGCGAATTGCAGGGCAACCCGGTGTATCAGGGTTTGAAGCGCCTGAAAAAAGACTGATTGAACCGGGGCGATTCATCCATCGCCCCAGCTCTATTCATCATCCATGATCCCTTTCCGCAACCTCCGCCAACTGCTCTCCATGCAGGCCAAAGCCTCGCCGGAAAAGCTATTTCTGGCGATTCACCAGCCCGGCAGCGAAACCCAGATCATCAGCTATGCCGAGCTGAACGCCCGCGCCCACCAGACGGCTAACCTGTTGCAGGATGGCTGTGGCCTGATGCCCGGCCAAACGCTGGCACTGATCGATGACCAAGCGGCAGATGTAGCGGTGATCCTACTGGCCTGCTGGCTGATCGGCGCGGTGGTTGTGATGGTGCCGCTGCATGATGAGGCACAGGTTGTCTCGCGGCTTGGAGATGAGGTTATCACAGTCGGCATCGTGCGCGGAGCCGAACGGACAGCGCGCCTGCGGGCGCAGTTGCCGGATTTGCCGCTGTTACAGATCGGCGGAGCAGCGGTTGATGACTGGCACTTTGATAGTCTGGTAGCTCGCCTGTCCAACACCTTCTTCAATGATGCACCCGAACCGAGTCTGGAGTCGCCGGCGTTGCGGCTGGCAGGTCATATGCTCACCCAACGGGATGTGATCGAAGCGGCGCAAACCGTCGCCCAGGCACACGCCATCAGCGGCAATCAGAATCTCCTCAGCAGCACTGGACTGAGTGGCATGACCGGGCTGCTGCCGCTGCTGGTCGCGCTGCTGACCGGCAGTTCGCTCACCCTCGCGCTGCATCACGATCCCGCCGGGTTGTTTCGCCAGATCACGGCCGCGCGGGCGCATGTCGCGTTTGTCACAGGGAGCGAATTGGAACAGGCGGTTCAGTTCGGCGACGCCCAACAAACCGCCGGACGCGCCATCTACGGCGATGGTTTATATCAGCAGGACATCCGGCAGTTGCGCCATTTTTTCTGTCCACCGCATCACCTGACCACTGACCTGCTGCGACGCTTCACTGACCGCTACGGACAATTCATCCTGACCGGGGCGGTAGACGCTGCCGGACGGTATCAGACCCTGATGCCTATCGACTGGACGTGGGATGCCTATCGCCATTGGCTGCTGAAACACGCCCCGGCGCTGTGCCTGGGCTGCCCAGTGACGCCAACTGTTGATGCAGCCGCCTATCACAGCGAGAGCGATGAGGCCGGGCGGCGCGTGGTGTACGCATCATCATGAGCCGTTTCATCCTCGGCCTGGATGCCGGAACCTCGGTCGTCAAAGCGGCGCTCTTCACTGGCGAAGGTCGTGAACTGGGTGCAGTGGCTCGCCGCACCACGCTGAAAAATCCCCAACCCGCCTGGGCCGAAGTCAGCATGAGCGAAACCTGGGCGATGACCGTCAGCGCCATCGGCGACCTGCTGGCGCAGCAGGGCATTACCGGCGACCAGATCAGCATCGTCGGTATCACCGGCAACATGGTCGGTGCCTGGCTGATCGACGAGGCCGGGCAGCCAGTGCGCGACGCCATCCTCTGGGCAGATGGACGCAGCCAGGTCATCATCGATCAGATGATGCAGCAGCAGCCGGATTTTATGTCGCGCATCTTCGCCGAGTCGGGCAGCGTGATGCAGCAGGGCTGCACCCTGCCAGTGCTGCGCTGGCTGGCGGATTACGAGCCGGCCAGCCTGGAACGTGCCCGTCATGTCCTGTGCTGTAAGGACTGGCTCATCTACAACCTGACCGGGATGCTCCAGATGGACCCGACGGAGGCCTCGGTGCTGCCCGGCAGCGCTCGTCTGCGCGGCTTCAGCGATGCCATGTTTGAACTGATCGACGTTCAGAGGTATCGTCACCTCTTCCCGCCAGTCGTGCCTTCCGAGCAGATCGTCGGGACAGTTCAGGCGGAAGCAGCGGCGCTCACGGGATTAGCGGTTGGGACGCCGGTCATCGCCGGGGCAGGGGATGTGCCGGCGTCCTGCATCGGCGTGGGGGCGGTTGAGCCGGGAGTGGCCTGTTCGCTGCTGGGGACGAATTTCCTCAATTGCCTGATTACCCCCCAGCCGGTGTTCGAGCCGCCGGATGTCGGCGTGTTGTTCTGCATCCCCGGCGGCAACTGGATCAAAGCCACCATCAACGTCTCCGGCACCACCAGCCTCGACTGGGCGGTGGAGCAGTTCTGTCAGCCGGAAAAAGCGGCGGCGCAGTCTACGGCTGAGTTATTCACCCAGGTGGAAGCGCTCGTCCAGCAGAGCGAAGCCGGCGCAGGCGGGGTCATTTATCTGCCCTATCTCAGCCCACAGGGCATCACCGCGCCCATCGCCGAGCCAGCGGCCCGTGCCGATTTCTTCGGACTGACCCATGAGCACAGCCGCGCCGACCTGCTGCGGGCTGTCTACGAAGGACTGGCGCTCTCGATTCGCGATGGCTACGATGTCATCCCCACGCCGGTTCACGAAATCCGGCTGTCGGGTGGCGCAGCCAAAAGTGCGTTTTTCTGTCAGTTGGTGGCGGATTGCACCGGACGGCGGGTTATCGTCCCGCAAGGCAGCGAGTTCGGGGCGAAGGGCGCGGCGCTGCTGGCCGCTGTCGCTGCCGGTCACTTCCCCAACGTCCGGGCTGCCGTCGCTGCCCAGACTGATCCGACCCAGGTCTACACGCCAGACCCGGCACGACAGGCAGCTTATGCCCACGTCCATGCCTTGTATACCCAACTGCGTCAGGCATTGCTGCCGGTGTGGCAGGCGGCGCGGAGTCGGTGAATCCCGTCGCGCGACTCGCAATATGACGAACATCATGTCTTCCCGCTACCGTCTGCAACTATCAGCACTATACAGAACAGGACACACTGACAATAAAGTGATTCTTGAAATGGGAGGTTATGATGTCCAGCCGCAGGAAACGTGTACGCCGACCCTTTAGCCTGTATATCCTCACTGGCTGCCTGTTGTTTCTGGCGATGGGTGCTTTGGGCGGTGGGGCATCCCTCATTGCTGATCCCAGTGGCAGCGCTATGCAGATGCCGTCGGCATGGTTGCAAGGAACACCCTTCGGCAGCTACCTTGTCCCTGGCCTGTTTTTGTTTGTGATCTTTGGTGTAGGCAGTCTGGTCGCTGTCTATGCCCTGTGGATGCGCCCGAAGTGGACGGTATTGGCAGACATCACCAGGGGTACCCATGAGCACTTTGCCTGGGTGACGACGTTTGTGATCGGAATTCTGCTGGTCGCATGGATTGTGGTGCAGTATGCGCTGCTACGCGAGTTCCATCCCTTCCAGGTACTGTTCGGTCTGCTGGGTGTGGTCATCGCTGGATTAGACATGCTGCCGGCCATGCGACGGTATTACGCAGTCAAATGAGCGACAGATAGGCCGTTGAAGTGTCCGACATCATTGCTCATTCCGAGTTCAGAATTGTCAGTTGATAGTTAAAGGAGGGTCTGTTTACAACTCTCCACACTTGTTATGATCCGTTATAAATACGGCTACTTTGATTCTTCATCAATGAGCTGGGCAGGGCACACCATCCCGATCAGGTTTAACCGTCGGGTCGTTAAGCGTTTATGGGATTCACGCTGACGAAAAGAGGTCGGCAGCATCTTAATTGGCGTCGTCGGCCTGGCGCAAGCGCCCCAACTGAGCGAACAGGGGATGTCTGCTCCATTGTTCCAGTGGCTCGGCATGATGCTCGACCAGCCAGATCGCCGCGTCCTCCGCCCCGGCCTGACGCAGCATTTCAGCGCTCCAGGCGGGGTGATGGACATAGACCACACACGGACGCTGTAGGGGGTGGGCCGGATCGCCAGTGCTCCAGCGACGATAGCGTTCCGGCAATAGAGTCTTGAGCGTGACGGCCAGCGTCTTCTGCCAGACCGCGATGGGATAGCGCGTCTTGCCGACATCATGCAGCAGTGCCGCCACGGCCAGCGCCGGCGTGGGTTCGCCCCCTGTCAGGACGCTGCGCAGCACATTCAGGCTGTGAAGCTGTTCATCGCGCCGCATCGACCGGAATAGCGCCATCAGCGGCGGGCTGAGATAACGCTCGGCCAGCGCAAATTCCACCGGTTGGGTGAAGGCCAGCAGCGCCCGCGCGCCTTGCCCAAGACGATACACCAGGGTCATCGATCAGAACAACAGGAAGCGCAGCACCGATGTCACCGGCCCGCCGATCAGGATGTTGAGAATGTTCAGGTTGGGCGGCGCGACGAAACTGAGCAGAATCAGACCCCAGAAGACATAATAGCTGGTCTGCTGATTGCGCTGCCACCAGCTCGCCAGATCAGGCGGCAGCAGGGCCAGCGCCATGCTCCAGCCATCCAGCGGGAACAGCGGGATGATGTTGAAGAAGGCCAGCAGCACATTGAGCGAGATGATGGTGAACAATAACTGAGACACCACGCTATCGAAACCGAGCGAGGGCGTCAGGATGCGAAAGAAGATGGCGAAGACCACCGCTACCAGCAGGTTCGAGAAGGGGCCAGCGCCAACAGCAGCGAAGTAACCCCAGCGCGGATTGCGCATCCGGTACGGGTTGATCGGTGCCGAGCCGAGAATACCGAAGCCGATCAGCACACCCATCAGAAAGCCGATCGGGTTGATATGCACCAACGGGTTGAGTGTCAGACGCCCCTGGCTCGCGCCAGTGTTGTCGCCCATGCGGTAGGCCACATAGACGTGAGCGAATTCATGGATGGTCATGGCGATTAGCAGGGCAATCGCGCGGAGAAGAAGGTCCATCGGGCTTGAGAATAGCAACGTAGACTCCAGTTCAATCGGGACGATGCGATTAACTCAAAAGTATAGCACAGGCTGTATCAACGGAACGTCGGCATCAGTTGAAGATTTGATGAGGGGCATCACCCGGCAGCCACCGATTTGCGTCGGGCCTGGAGCGCTGCGCCGATCAGGCACACATCATCGCCCAGCGCTGCCAGCTTGAGCAGGTCGGGATGGTTGAAGGCCGGGTCGATCAGCAGCTCGGCCAGCACTGCCCGCGCCGGAGCCAGGATCAGTTCGCCCAGGTTGGTCACGCTGCCGCCAATCACCACCACCTGCGGGTTGAAGCAGTGCACCAGCGCCACCAGCCCCAGGCCGAGCCAGCGCCCGGCTTCCTGTACAACCGTCCGCGCCAGTTCATCGCCGGCCTGCGCCGCTTCGCCTACCGCTTTGCCATCCACCAGTGCCAGACCTCGCAGCGTTGATGGCATGTCACTGGTCGCCAACCGTTCCCGCGCCTGTCGTCCGATGGCGGTGCCGGAAGCCAGCGCCTCCAGGCTATAATAGCGCCCATCAAGCGCCATGAACTTGATGTGACCGGGTTCAATTGCCAGCCCACGCCAGCCGGTGAATAACTGGCCGTTGAGGATCGCCCCGCCGCCGATGCCGGTGCTGATGGTCAGGTAGAGCGCCGGGTCGCAACCCCGCGCCGCCCCCATCTGCGACTCGGCCAGCGCCGCCAGGTTGGCATCATTCTCCATGTGGGTCGGGGCGTTGCTGAAGGCTTCACTGATGCGCTGCGCCAGCGGCACCCGATCCCAGCCGGGCAGGGTGTTGGCGTGGAGGATCAGGCCGGTATAGGCCTGTGGCCCAGGAGCACAGATGCCAATGGCCGCGGGTTTCTGACCGGGTGGGACAACGCGGCGCGCCAGATCAATCAAGCGCTGGATGACGGCCTCTGGCGCTTCATCGGTGTGCGACAGCCCTTCATCGCGCGTCAGCAGCGTCATCGAGTCGGAGAACCAGCCGACGCGGGTGCGCGTCCCGCCAAAATCAATCGAGAGGTACATAGGCCCTACTGCCGGTAATGATTGGCTTTGATATTTTGCTCAGCCAGCCGCACCGTCTCTTCGACCCGCTTGGCACGGGTTTCCGGGCGTTTGGCGCTCTCGATCCACCACAGGATGTTCTTCTTGGAGGAGGGCGGGAAGGCTTCGAAATGCTGGCGGGCGGTTTCGTTGGCGGCCAGCGCCAGCGCCAGATCCTCCGGCATCGCCAGTTCTTCGATCGCATCATAAGCCGTCCACGAGCCATCCTGCTGGGCGGCTTCGATCTTGGCGAGGCCGGCGGGGGTCATCAAGCCCTGCTGGATGAGCATCTCTACCCGCTGCTTGTTGAGCTTCGACCAGGGGCTTTTAGCTTTGCGCGGCGAGAATAACTGCATATACCGTTCGTCATCAATCGCGTTGGGGCGGCTGTCCACCCAGCCGAAGCACAGCGCTTCTTCCACCGCTTCATCATAACTGACGCGCGGTTTGCCGCTTTCCTTCTTGTAGTAGATCAACCAGATGCCAGCTGAAGTGGCATGATTCGCTTGCAACCACGCGCGCCATTCCTGACGGTTGGCCGCATACACCGTTTCGATCTCAGGCATTGTCATGCAGGCGGTTCTCCTCTAATGCGGTTCGATGGGCTGGCGCGGCACAGAAGCAACGCCAGTAGTAGTTTCATCGACAACGAAGAAAAGGCGGTCAAAATCCTGAAGGCGATGGTCGAGCGTAAAAGTAATCCCTTCCGCCTCCAACAGCTCGCGCTGCGTCGCACCAGAAGCAGTTGCGCGGACTCGATCCAGCTTCCCCTGGTCATTGACCACGCGATGCCAGGGTATATCTTCCTTTTCCGTGTCAGTGAGCTGTGACAGAATATAGGCTACATGCCTGGGCATGACATCCAGATGAACGCCGATGGCACGAAAGGAGGTCACCCGTCCCGGCGGGACAGCCTCAATAACGGCCAGAACTGCGGCCTTGATGCGGATGAAAGCGGGTGACTTGGGCATGAATAGCACCTCAACGCTGCCGCTGCTGACGGACGATTGCGCGAGCTTCGTCAAGCGTCTGAGTGGTGAACAGTCGATCACGGTTCTCCGGATTCATCTGCTTGAGCGTATCAACCATGACACGGACGAAGGTGCTGGCAATGACGACAGCAATGCCATAGTTAGCTGGGCGGGCACGAAGCAGTGCATTGGCATGGGTTATCGCTCCGCCGCCGGACGGTAGCTCGGTGGTGCGGGTATCGGCAATGATGTCCACTGGATAGGGCAACACAGCGATAGTCGCATAACAATCCTGAATTGCCTGATCGAACTCATTCCAGGTCCAATTCCCGCTGAACGTTATGAGATAGATGGTCTGCCCTTCGTCATCCCAGCACCCGGTAATCGGCATTTACATTTCCTGCTGCTTTTCAATGATCTGATAGGCTTCGTCCAGACTCTTCGCGCCGAACATCATGGTCCGCATTTCAGTGTTCATCTGTTTGAAAATATCCAGCATGACTTTGATGAAATGATTGGTGACAATCACGAGGAGGCCATTATTGGCGGGACGGTTGCGCAGCGCGGCGCTGGCACTCGATAGTGCACTTCCCCCAACCGGCAGGCTGCTGGTGCGCATATCAGCAATCACATCAACACGATGTGGCTGCTCAGCGATTTCAACGTAGACCTGACGGGCCGAAGCGAAATATTCATCCCAACTCCAGCGCCCTTCATAGGAGATGCGTATGATAGTACGTTCCGGGTTATCCCATTCGTGATGAATTGGCATGTGAACAACGTCTTTCCTATATGACACAGCCCCTAGAGCGTGTTATGAACTTCGCTCTCGTATTGCCCTCACCCCACGCTACGCAGCCCTCTCCCACGGGGCGAGGGGCTTAAAAGCACTAGGTTAACCACATCGCCTCTTCTCCCAGTGAGAGAAGGGGCGGGGGGGATGAGGGCTAAAAAGTGCATAACAGCCCCTAGACTCAGCGTTACCGTTTAATAGATCAAAAAGGCAGCGGCACCCAAAACCACATGCCTACCGTGGTTGGCGCGCGCGTTCGACTATCTCACGAGCGTCTTCCATGCTTCTGGCAGGGAACATCATTTTTCGCGCATCACTATTCAACAACCTGAACATATCCAGCGTGGCTTTAATCAGCGGATTGGTGATGACCACCAGGACACCATAATTGGATGGGCGCGTTCGCAGCGTGGCATTGCCATGTGCCATGACTCGACCACCTTTGGGTAAACCGCTGGAACGCAGATCAGCAATCACATCCACGCGATGAGGCTCTGTCGCAATGTCAGCAAATACCTGAGCGACTGAAGCATAATAGTCGTCCCATGTCCATTCGCCGAAGTAGATAATGTGCATAATGGTGTGTTCAGGATTACCCCACTCATGCCGAATTGGCATTGCCGCCATAACCTTCGTTTAGGGTGTAGCCGCCAAACTCTGAGTCACCGTTTGAAAGATCAAAAAAGCACCGGCACCCAAGACCAGAATGCCACCGATGACGATGAAATACATAGCAATCCGCACCACACGGAATATCTGGCGCAGGGCAAAGCGCAGAGCGATGAACCCAGCAGCACAGGCCGGCACCACCAGCAGCAACATCCACCATTCCCAGGGTTGTTGCAACACAAAGACGGTGAAAGCCCACAGGATCGCGCCGATGACCGCGCCGACGATGCCATCCACCACCAACCCGTAATTTTCCATCCGCAGCAGGTAGACCACCACGAAACTCAGCAACCCCGCGGTGAAAACCGTATTGCTGAGGACATCGGTGATGATAGCGCGCAAATCGGTCTGTTGTCCATTAACAGCCGCGCTGGCACCGGCGAATACCGCCGCAACTGCGATCTGGGAAAATCCTTCAGGGAGCTTGCCCTGCGACCCGCTGTACAGCGCCCGCAGCAGCGCGGCTATCGGCAGCATGTATTGTCCACCCAGTTGGAGGAGCGAGGCCAGGGTGGCGCTGTCAATCGTCAGGTTCATAGCACATCCTTTGATTGATGAATGTGGTACTCATTATACAGGGATTCGGTTTAGCGTTCGCGTGATGATGCCCAATATGACTATAATGCTGACTAGCATTTACTGGTTCAGGAGTGTCTGATGAAGACCCGATGCATGTGGATCCTGGTATGTCTGATGCTGGCGTTCGGCTTATCCGGCGGGGTCAGCGCCCAACCGGACTCACCGCTGCTGCGGATGCTGGCGCGGACGCCGGACATCCCACAAAATCGTGGCGAGATCTATTTCAATGATCGGCAGGCCATCGCCCTGGCCTATCCACCGGCCCAGATGCCCGGGGACTGGGATGAGTTTGCCCTTTTAAGCCCGGAAGCGGCTGATGATCCAGACTTGTTCCCATTGGAGGTCTGGTGGCGCGTGCTCATCAATTATCGTTCATCGCTGACGATGCGGAATTTTCAGGCTTACACGGATATGCCGGCTGTCGTCGGCTTCGATTTCTTTCAGATTGACCGCGAATTGAATGTGGGTCAGCCACCTGGCACCATCACCCAGTTCGAAGGACGCTTTGATCTGGAACGGGTTCGGGCGGCCTTACAGATGCAGGATTATGCTCTGGAGCCGGATCTAGCTGGCGAGATCTGGTGTGGATCAGACGGTTGTGATGACGGTATGATGACCAACATGGAGAATAGAAATCCAGCTAATCCCTTTGGCGGTGAGATCGGACGATCTCAACCCATTCTGCTGGCAGATGGGATGATCGCCAGTTCCGCCAGCATCGACAATGTGCAGGCTCAGGCCGTCGTCATGAATGAGAATAGGGGAAGTCTAGCGGAGTTGCCCCCGTATCAGGCAGCAGTCGAAGCCATCAGTCAGCAGGGGGTTCTGCTTCAAGCCTATTTCTGGGATGGCGACCTGCTGCTGCAAATGAAGGAACCTACCTTTATCGATCCTCGCCTGTCGCCCGATCAGGCGGGTGAAATCTTCCGACGCCTGCTGGATGCTGATTTTCAAACACTACCCCAGTATGAACTGCTGGCATTCGCTGATATTGTGACCGAGACCCATCAGGTGGGACGAATTGCCCTTGTCTATTCATCCGACGCCGATGCTAAACAGGCTGTTGGGCTGCTTCCAGAGCGCATCAGTGGTTACATCAGCTTTGCCCAAAATCGTCCCCTCAATGAGATGCTGGCAGACCGCAAGGTAGATGCTGTTGACGTAGAAGTGGTCAAAGCGGCCGGGCGATATGTTGTCCTGGTGAGCTTCGCCACCCCCAAAGCCACCCCAGAGCAAATCGTCCAGTTGACAATGACCAATCCTGATCCACCGGATGTGACCGCGCCGGGACGGGTGTATGCCCTTCTCACTGATATGGCAATTCGGGCTGATCTCGGCTGGCTCTCGACAGTAACGCGCGAGGAACTGGAAACACTGGCGGGAGAGTAGGACAGCAGCGCCAATGAAGTTCATACTTTGGGCGGATGGCGTGAGAATGTCGTCCGCCTATACTACAGTCACATACAGTATTCGGTTAAGAGATGATCGATTGATAGCGTGAATGGGCGAGCCCCACCGCCCGCCCCGGTTGAGATTACGGTGTAAACATGGGTTGACGGTCGCGAATAGGCCGATAGGCGTCGCACCATTCCTGATCGTATTGTTGAATGTACTGCTCTGCTTGTTCCACCAGTTCCCGATTGCCGATGAACATCGGCACCCGCTGATGCAGGTCATGGGGTCGAATATCCAGGATATTGCCCAGCCCGTCCGAGGCATACCCACCGGCCTGTTCCACCAGGAAGGCCATCGCCTGCGCCTCGAACATCAGCCGCAACTTGCCCTGGGGTTTGGCCGGGTTCTGTAGATCACCAGGATAGAAATAGATGCCCCCTTTGAGAAGATTGCGATGAAAATCGGCCACCATCGTGCCGATATAGCGCTGACCCAGCGGTTTGCGCCCTTCACCCTCGATCCCTTGGAGCCATTTATGGTAACGCCGCACACCGGGCGTCCAGTATTTCTCGTACCCCGGATTGCAACTGTAATAGGTCGGCGTCGCCGGGATGCGGATGTTGTCGTGGCTGAGGAAGAATTCGCCTACGGTTCGATCAAGCGTGAAGCCATGCACCCCCTGGCCGGTACTGTAGACCATGATGGTGCTGGAGCCATAAATCACATACCCGGCAGCCGCCAGACTGCGCCCCGATTGCAACATGTCGGTCATGGTGCCATGCGGCCCCTCAGTGATTTTGCGATGAATGGCGAAGATCGTCCCCACCGGCGCATCGACATCGATATTCGATGAGCCATCCAGTGGATCATAAAGCAGGATGTATTTGCCGCTGTCGAAATGGGGTGGAATCTGGATGATATCCTCGTGTTCTTCCGAGGCCATGGCGCACAGACGTCCGGTGTGGTCATTCAGCTTGAAGATGGTTTCATCGGCGAAGACATCCAGCTTTTGCTGCTGCTCACCATAGACATTCTCTTCACCGGCTGCGCCCAGGATGTCGATCAGCCCGGCACGCAGGATTTCGCGTGAGATGAGTTTGGCCGCCAGCGCCATATCGTAGAGGAGATTGGTAAAAACGCCGGTGGCACCGGGATACTTCTTCTGCTTTTCCAGAATATGCCGCTCGATGGTGACGATCTTGTTCATGCCCACCTCCCTGTTTCAGCTATTCTGTATTTCACCCCATTGTATGCCAGGATGGGCGGTGGAATGCATTGACGAGTATCACCCTTTATCCATGCGATGCGCATCCTTTACAGAGTTTAGGCAGGTTTTTTAGGCTGCCCTTGAACTATCCCAATTGGGATATTTTCCCCTGCCCTGTTAGCTGGTAACGCGGGTGTTGGCTTATCATGCCGGACCTTTTACGATCAGTCTTCACCCCCCTATACCCGTTCTGCTCTCCCCTAAACAATCTTTAACACTCCCCTGCCCTGAGATGAAATTGGGTATCACTCCGCCAGCGCCCCCCACTCGTCCATCGCCGCATCGAGCGCCAGTTCGGTTTCGGTGTACTGTTCGCCCAGTTGGTGCACCCGCATCCCATCGCCGGCAGCGCTGGCCTTTTCGATCTGCGCCGTCAGGTCTTTGAGCTTCGTTTCCAGGTTGTGAATATCGCTCTCCAACTGGGTGATGCGCTTCTCCAACTGGTAAGGGTTCAGCCCATGCTTCTTGCGCGAGACCGGCGCCGCTTTCCCATTCTTGCTAACCGGCGCGCTCTCGCTGACCTTTTCTGCCGGGGGTGCCGCCGCGCTCATCCGTGATGCCAGGAATTCCTTATAGCTCCCCTCAAACACCTCCATCTTGCCGGCGCTGGCCGCCCAGATCTGTGTCGCCAGCGCTTCCACCAGATAGCGGTCATGGCTGACAAGCAGGATGGTGCCGTTGAAGTTCGCCAGCACATTCTGCAAAATCTCCTGGCTGTCGATGTCGAGGTGGTTGGTCGGCTCATCCAGCAGCAGCAGATTGGCCCCGCTCAACGCCAGCTTCGCCAGCGCCACCCGCCCCCGTTCGCCGCCGGAGAGCGTCTCGATGGGGCGGAAGACATCATCGCCCTGGAACAGAAATGGCCCCAGAAAGTTGCGTGCTTCCGCCGGAGTCATGGCTTTGGCGCTGGTGATCTCGTCGATGATGCTGTTGCGCGGGTTGAGCAGTTCGTGCGCCTGAGCGAAGTAACCGATCCTGACCGAGGCACCGATGCGTGACTCGCCGGCCAGCGGTTGCAGATCGCCGATGACGGTTTTGAGGAAGGTGCTTTTGCCAACGCCATTGGGGCCAATCAAGGCCGCCACTTCGCCGCGCCACAGGGTGATGTCCGGCGACCTGAACAGCGGCTTGCCCGGATAACCCACGCGCAGGTTTTGCGTCATCAGCACCTTGTCGCCGCTGCGATTGGTCTGGGCCATTTGCAGCCGCATATTCTGGCGGATGCGCGGACGGGTCAGCAGCCGCCCGTTATTCTTCATCGTCTCCAGCCGGCGCAGCTTGCCTTTGGCCTGGCGCGTATTCTGCCCGGCGATGTTGCGGCGGATGTATTCCATCTCCTTCGCCAGAAATTCCTGCTGCGTCTCGTACTCTGTCAGCCGTCGTTCGTAGCGCTCCTGGCGCTGGTTGACATAGGCGCTGTAATTGCCGCGATAGCTTTCCAGCGTGCCGAAGTCCAGTTCCCAGATGGTCGAGGCGAACTCATCCATGAAATAGCGATCATGGCTGACGGCCAGCACCGCGCCGGGGAAATCCTTCAGAAAGCTCTCCAACCACTCGACGGCATTGATGTCGAGGTGATTGGTCGGTTCGTCCAGCGCCAGCAGGTCGGGCGCATCCAGCAGCAGCCGCCCCAACAGCACCCGCGTTCGCTGGCCGCCGGAAAGCTGCGTCAGGGAGCGGTCATAATCCTGCGGTGTGAAGCCCAGGCCATGCAGCACCTGCTTGATGCGGCTTTCATAGGTATAGCCGTCCTGCGCTTCGTAGCGATGCTGGAGTTCGCCATACTGCGCCAGCGCCGCATCATGTTGAGATGGATCGGCCAGCGCTTCTTCCAATTGTTTGAGCTTGCTCTCGATGCGCCGCAGCTCGCTGAAGGCATTCAGCATCTCCTGCCAGATCGAGTGATCGCCGGCCAGTTCCGGGCGTTGCGGCAGAAAGCCAATCCGCAGCCCTTTGGCCCGGCTGATATTGCCAGCGCTGGGTGTATCCAGCCCGACCAGCAGGTTGAGCAGCGTTGTTTTGCCCGCGCCATTCGGGCCAACCAGTGCGATGCGCGCCCGGTGCGGAATTTCCAGATTGATGTCGTCGAAGATGTCGTCCGGTCCGAACGACTTGCCGAGATGAGTCCCCGTCAGAAGTGACATGATGCTGCACCCAAACCCATTCCTGTTACCCGGCGCATTATAGCACGGGGGAGATGGCCGACTCAGGCCAGATTTGCCTGTTCACGGGCAGAACAGCATCGCAGCCAGTCAAGGTCACTTTTCTAAAGGAAAAACAGATTTGCAACGCCAGATAGCTGGATCGTATCCATGTTATCTGCCCCGCACGGATCTCATGGCGGATATTTGTAAGCCACAAGGTCGTTAATCACCTGGTGGATTTCGTTGCTGCTCGTATCAGCGAGTAAAACAGGAGCATCAACCTTGAAGCCACCGAATTGTGATGACAAAGTGAAGCCAGCTTCCTCAAAGACTTCAGTACACATCAGCCGTAACGAATCGCATCGATAGAGGTAGTAATCAATCAATTGCCAATCCGACGTATCATGGTTGTAATAAGCCACGAGATATCGATTCTGGTCGAAGTCCACTTCGCTAATAACCGCCCAGCGACCAAACGGCGATCCAAACCGTTCTGGAACGAACCAAAACGACAACCAATTTGCCGCAGGTATTGCCATAGCAGCTATGATGATGGTTATCGACCTAACCGCCTTATTCATGTCCTCGATGATGTCCTCGATGGGTTCAGTTTTCATTTCGGCGATGTACCCGGCTGCAATGAGGTTGATGAACAGCATGACGCCGCTGACAATCCATAAGCAAAATGTACCCAGAAGCACCTGTGATTCTAACGGCGTAAAGACAATCGGATAGAGTATGCGATCATTTGCCGGACCAAACAACGCAGTCAGGCCAATGAGCACAATCGAGATCGTTAACGAAGCCAGGGCTGCAATCCGAATAAGCCGATTGAGGAATTCAACAACAGACTTCAGCCCAGACTTTCTGGTAATCCCCTCACTCAATCGCCCGTTCCTCGCGTGGTTGACCGAGCTTGCTCCGTTCCTGTTCGATGATCTCCGGCTCCAGCTTGACGATCAGCGGCGCGGGTTCGCGCAGCGCCTGACCCGGTTGCAGCGCACTCTTCTCCCACTTGCCAATCGCCGGGCGCCCATCATAGACCAGCGCCTTGTGGCTGCGACTGGCTTCGCTGTATTCGACGATGTTGAGGTCGCCGAACAACTGACCGTCATAGCCCAGGAACTCATGCACCTTCTGCGAGGTGAACGGCAGATACGGCGAGAGCAGCACCTTGAGGTTATCGATCACTCGCAGCACGGTATAGACCGCCAGCGCCGCATCCGCCGGATTCTCCTTGATGGTCTTCCAGGGGGCGCGCCGATCCAGATAAGCATTGGTATCGCGCACCAGCGTCATGGCTGTCACCAGCGCTTCTTTGAGTTTGACGCCATCCAGCAGCTTGCCGATGACCTCGAAGGCGTCCTCGCTGCGGGCCAGGATGGCCTTGTCCTCATCCGTCAGATCGGCCAGATTGACCAGCGGCACTTTGCCTTCAAAACGCTTGTAGGCAAAACTCAGCATCCGGTTCGCCAGGTTGCCCCAGGCCGCCAGCAGCTCGCCGTTGACGCGGTTGAAGAACCCCTCCCAGGCGAAGTCCGAGTCCGCGCTTTCGGGGAACGTGGCGGCGGTGTAGTAGCGGATGGCGTCGGGCTGGTAGCGTTCCAGAATATCCGGCAGCCAGATGGCCCAGTTGCGGCTCTTGGAGAACTTATCCCCCTCGATATTCATGAACTCGTTGGCCGGAACATCATAGGGCAGTTGCAGCGGTGCCTCAACGCGCTGACCGATGGTATCCTCGTCGCTGTTGTACAGCCCATCCACCCCCAGCAGTTCGGCCTGCCAGATGATGGTATGGAACGGGATGTTATCCTTGCCGATGAAGTTGTAGATTTCCGCCTGCGGGTTATACCACCACTGCTTCCAGGCATCCGGCTGACCGATGTTGCGCGCCCATTCGACGCTGGCCGAGAAGTAGCCGATGACCGCCTCGAACCACACATAGAGCTTCTTGTCATCCCAGCCCTCCAGCGGCACCGAAACGCCCCAGTCAATGTCACGGGTGATGGGACGCCCTTGCAAGCCACCGGCGACGAAATTGCGGCTGAAGCGCACCACGTTGGCACGCCACTGCGCCTCATGTTTGCCCAGATATTCCAGCAGTTGCGGCTCGAAACGACCCAGATCGAGGAAGAAGTGTTCGCTCTCGCGCACGATCAGCTTGTCGGTCGGATTGTTGCGGTTGCGCGGGTTGATGAGCTGGGTCGCCTCCAGCAGGTTGCCGCAGTTGTCACACTGGTCACCGCGCGCGTTGGCGTAGTGGCAGATATAGCACTCGCCCTCGACATAACGATCGGGCAGGAAGCGCTTCTCCTGCTCGCTGTACATCAACTGCTGCCGTTCCTTATACAGACAGCCATTTTCCAGCAGCTTGAGGAAGAAATCCTGTGAGACTTGGTGATGACTCTCGGTATCGGTGTGGGTGAACAGATCGTAGCTGATGCCGATCTTCTGCTGGGTTTGCAGGAATCGTTCGTGATAATGCTCGAACACCTGCCGCGCCGAGATGCCGCGCTTGTCGGCTTCCACCGAGATCGGCGTACCATGACTATCCGAGCCGGAGACCATCAGGACGTGGTTGCCCTTCATGCGGTGGTAGCGGGCGAAGATGTCGGCGGGGAGATACGCGCCAGCCAGATGCCCGACGTGCAGATCGCCATTGGCATAAGGCCAGGCTACCGAAACATGGATGAATTTGGGGTCCGTCATGATAGCTCCTTCAGGGTAAAGAACGCTGGGCGTCGGGCATAATTTCAGCATCACGATAAAAATACTGCTGCGCTTCGATCAGGTCGATAGCCGCGCGGATGACCGGCTGATGTTCCGGGTTGATAATGGCGTGGAGTTCCAGCGCCGTCAACAGATACAGATTCAGCGCGAAGAAGGCGCGCATCGAGACGCTGACCGGCTCACCGGCAATCGTCACGGTCAGGCCGCTAGCGGCACAAAAGCAGCGCGTCCAGTCGGCATGAGACTCAAAAAGCTGGAGCACCTGGGCGAAGTAGCGGTTCTCGCTCTCGATGAACAAGCCGCGCTGCACGCTGACGACGCGGGCGATCCCCAGCACCAGCCCCAGCGTGCCATAGGCCATCGCCGAGAGATCATTCCGCAGCAGCGCCCCCATGATCTTGTGGGCTTCTTCCGCCAGCCCCATCAGCTCACGGCTGGCATAGGCATCGGCGGCTGATTGAAACAATTTCCAGTTGAAGGGATCGACATCACGTTTGAGCGCCGCCAACTCGCCGCGTTTGTCCAGCAGCACCCGCATCTGCCGCAGCCCCGGCACCGCCCAGATCAGCGTCTCCGGTCGGGTGATCTCGGCGCGTTTGGTTTTGATGCTGGTGACGCTGATGCTGACCAGATGCTCATCCACCCGCCGCAAGGTATAGTGATCCTCATCCCGTTCCGGCAGATTCGTGACGAAGACATGCATATCAACATCACTGTAGGGGGAAGCGGTGCCGCGCGCGTGGCTGCCGGTCAGCCCGATGGCCGAGACATCCTCCCGATCCAGATCGGCGATGAGCCGTTTCAGAAACTCGATTGATGTCATCCTCTACCTGTTCCCATCTGTGATGCTGTCTTCGTGAGCCATAAATAAAAAACCGCCTGTCGATATGGGACAGACGGTTGGTTGTTGCTGGTCAGGGCGACCATGACGCGCGGCACCTACTCCAATCTGTCCGAATGGAAGCTGCACATCGTCATCAAAAACGTGTCGCCAGTAATCATAAACGCGAGTATAGTAGAAGCATGGAAGCCCGTCAAGAGAAGAGGGGAAACCAAGATGGTCGCACTGCGCGCCGAAACCCTGGCCGCGCCGCCCGCTGAAGAACGTCAGCAAATCACTTTTGAAGACTACCTGAAGCAGTACAGCAGCCGCGAAGGAAACCAGAGCGAGTGGCTGGCGGGAGAGGTGGCGCTTTACCCCATGACCAACAACGTCCTTCACCAGAACATCATCTTTCTGCTCTCGTTCGTGCTGCACTATTTTGTCACCAGCCGTGCCCTGGGTCGGGTGATTCAGGCCAATGTGCCGATGAAGTACAGCGACGAGAAACCAGCCCGTGAACCAGACTCGATGGTCATCCTCAACGCCCATATCGAGCGCATCCGCCCGACCTATGTCGATGGCATCGCTGATATTGTGATCGAAGTCCTCTCGCCGGAGAGCGACGCTCGTGACCGGGGCGATAAGTTCGTCGAGTACGAAGCCGCCGGGGTGCCGGAATACTGGCTGTTCGATCCCATGCGTCAGGACGCGCTGATCTACGGGCGCGGCGAGGATGGCTACTATCATCTGCTGCCGCGTGACGAGCAGGGACGGCTGATCTCGCAGGTGCTGCTGGGGTTTGCGCTATCACCGGATGTGTTGTGGCAGGAGGCGCTGCCCTCTGGCCCGGATATGGTGCGGCTGGTCGAAGGGATGGAGACAGCCGAATCCTGATGCTCTGCATTGCCAGAGATCATCACCAGCCAGCCGAAAGACTATTCGCCTGACTTTGCCCCGTCACCATCGGTTGTTGAGCGCGCCCGCATTATCGCTGATGAATTGAAAGGCAAGAGTTGAATTGTCTACGGTTATTTTGTGCTATAATAATCTAATCAAGATTTGATTATTGAGGAGAGGGACATCATGGTTGACCGTGTGATGGAACAGACCGGGGTTTCTTTTGAACTGAGCGCCGAACAAAAAATGTTACAGAAGATGGCGCGGGAATTCACAGCGAAGGAGATCATCCCCGTCGCCGCTGAATATGACGAACACGCCAAATTCCCGGAGGACATCTTCCACAAAGCCCGTGAGCTGGGTCTGGTGAACATGAACATTCCAGCAGAAGTGGGCGGCGTTGGTGCATCAGTATTCGAGGAATGCCTGGTGGCGGAAGAACTGGGCTATGGCTGCACCGGCATCAGCACCAGCATCAGCACCAACAACCTCGGCTCACTGCCCATCATCCTCTCCGGCAACGATCAGCAGAAGCAGTACTGGCTGGGCGAACGGCTGATGGAAAATGGCGAATTCGTGTCGTATTGCGTCACTGAAGCGGCTGCCGGTTCCAACGTGGTCGGGATGCAGACCCGCGCCGAGCGCAAGGATGGCTACTACCTCATCAATGGCTCCAAGATTTTCATCACCAACGCCAGCCATGCCAACTTCTTCACGGTGTTCGCCAAGACCGACCCGGATGCCGGGCATCGTGGCATCAGCGCCTTCGTGATCGACCGCAACACGCCAGGTGTCAGCGTCGGCAAGAAGTTCGATAAGATGGGCCAGCGCGCCAGCGACACCGCTGAAATCGTCTTTGAAAATGTCGAAGTGCCGGTCGAGAATCTGCTGGGCAAGGAAGGTCAGGGTTTCTACACCGCGATGAAGGTGTTCGATTACAGCCGTCCGGGCGTGGCCGCCGCAGCAGTTGGGTTGCAGCGCCGGGCGCTGGATGAGAGCGTCAAGTATGCCCGCGAGCGCGAAGCCTTCGGCGTGCCGATCTACCAGCATCAGGCCATCGGTCACAAGATTGCTGATATGGCGATCAACTACGAAGCCTCACGGCTGCTGGTGTGGCAGGCGGCCTGGATGGTCGAGAGTGGTCATGCCAACGCCAAAATCGCCGCTTATGCCAAAGCCTTCGCCGCTGATATGGCGACCCGCGCTGCCGTCGATGCGGTGCAGGTCCTGGGCGGCTATGGCTTCATGAAGGAATACCCGGTGGAGAAGCTGCTGCGTGATGTAAAGATCTTCCAGATTTACGAAGGCACCAGCGAAATCCAGCGCAACATCATCGTGCGCGAATTGTTCAAGTCGTAACCAGCGCCTTCTGGCACGGAACCGGGGGACTATCACCCCGGTTTTTTTATGCGACTTCCAGTGCATTTCTTCTGGCTGTTCCTGCTCATGCTGTTGGGCTGCGCTGCACCAGAGGATGTGCTGCCGACGCAGGCCGTGCTGCCGACGGTTAATTCGCCGGTTGCCACCGTGCGGCCGACTGATCCGCCGACTCCCCCACCCCCCAGCCCAACAGCGACCGCCTCGGCCCGGCCCACCCTGACCGCTGCTCTAAGCGCAACAGCCACTGCTAGCCCGACCCTAACCCTAACGCCGACCCCCAGCCCGACGCTGCCGCCGCTGGAGATTGACTTTGAGGCGGTCTACAGCCTGATGGTGGAGCTGCGAGAACCGCTGCGGCAAGCGCTGGAAGCCGATCAGTCGCTGCTTTACCCGGCGTATCGCTTCACAGTGACCGCCTTCCGCGAGCGCGATGGCTGGGCCAAGATCACCTTAGCACCTACCGAATTGGTCGAGAATGGCTGGCAGCGGGTTGAGGATTACCGCGACCGCTGGGTGGAGGTGCTGGCGCGCCAGACCGATGACCGATGGCAGATGTGGCTGATGGGCAGCGCCGACAATCCCCCTGTCCCAGGTAATTTTGTGAACCTGGAGGCTACTCCACCGCCCTTAGCCGGAGGCTATCGCTTTCCCTGGCGCGCCGGACAGAGCTGGTGGTCCATTCAGGGTTGGCACGAGGGCAACGCGCTCGATTTCCAGCCACAGCCGGAGGGTAGCCATGCAGTGCTGGCCGCCGAGTCAGGTTTGTTGAAAGAGGTGTGCAGCGATGGCTATCAGAGCCTACTGCAAATCACTCATGCCGATGGTCGAGCGACCTATTATCTGCATGTGACACTGGGACAGCGGGTACGAGAGCGCTGGCTCGATCAGCCGGTACCGCAGGGTCTGGTGCTGGGGCAGCTTTACCGTCGCGTCCGTTACCGCACCGCCTGCGGTCAGGGCTACAGCCGGCATCTGCATTTCGCTGTGAGTGACCGAAGTCTCACAATCGATGGCTACCTTCTGGCAGACATTGCGGCTGTGGCAAGCTGCTGCACCCGCCCGCCGTCCTTCACCTCAACCAACCAACCCGTTTCACCGGAGTGAGTGCCGATCGAGAAACGTGGCTCTGCGACCACTAACCCATAGACCGGGCGCGGGCATAGTGACGGCGGGCTTTGGCGCGATTGCCACAATCCTCCATATCGCACCAGCGGCGGCTGTGATTGCGGCTGGTATCCAGGAAGAGCCAGCTACAATCCGGGCTGGCGCAGTGGCGAAGCTGTTTGAGCGCCGGCGATGTCAACAGATCAAGGGCTGATTGCAGGAGCGGCCAGCCCAGCCAGGTCAGGTCATCATCCGGTTTCAGCCATGCCCAGGCGAAGCCAGTCGCCGTTGGCAGCAGGCGGCGCCAGGTTTGCGCGATCTGTGCCAGCTCATTCAGACGTTCCAGATCAGCCGCATCCGGTTGGCGCTGTTCGGAAAGCGCCGTGAAGATGCGATACAACAGGCTGCGCAGCCCTTTGATCTCGTCCAGCGCTGCCACAGCCCGTTGCGGATGCTGGTGTGCCCGTTCGATCATCCGCCCCAATTCATCCAGTTGGATCAGACCGGCCAGCCGTGACCAGAGCAGCAGCCCTTCGACGCTTTCCAGCCACTCGACATCCACCGCGCCATCCACCCATTCGAGCGTATTGACAAAATCTAGGCAGAGACTGCCGCCAGCAAACTTAAAGGTCTCAACACCGACCATCAATATAACCCCTTTAATCAATTTGACAGGTTAGCCCGAATCAACTATGCTTATAACCAGTAAAAAGCATTTAGCTGGTTATGTCAATGAGGGGTTATGGTTGCTGTTCGTGAATTCTCGCCAGTGGTCATCCGCCAGGCCATCCTCGCCATGATCGCCTCTGCCGCCTGCTGGGGGCTGGGGATGGTGATGAGCAAGTATACCGTCAGCGCTGTCCCGCCCGTGACGCTGCTGGTGGTTCAGTTGCTCGCCAGTGTCAGCGTACTATGGCTGATGACAGCGCTGCGTCGGATGCCGATCACGTGGAGCTGGGGAACACTGCGCAAGGGAATGACCGGTGTGCTGGAACCGGGGCTGGCGTATCTGGCGGGACTGATCGGCTTAACCATGACCAGCAGCAGCAGCGCCTCGCTCATCAGCGCGATGGAACCCTTCATGATCGCCGCGCTGGCCTGGGTGCTGCTGCGTGAACGCATCACCCGGCGTGCCGGCCTGCTGATGCTGCTGGCGGTGTGCGGTGTGGTTCTGGTGACTGGGGCGGAAAGCGGCGGCGCAGGCCAGACATCCTTGCCGGGTGATTTGTTGATCCTGTTGGGGACAGGTTTTGCCGCACTGTATGTCATCAGCAGTCGCAGGAGTGTATTGGGTCTTGATCCGCTGCCGCTGGCCGCTTTGCAGCAGAGTTTTGGTTTGCTGCTGGCCTTGCTGGCGCTGCCCTGGGCATTGACCCTGGGCGGGGAGCAGACACATATCGCCCAGGTGCCGCTCTCGGCCTGGGGCTGGTCGCTGCTGACCGGCGTGGTGCAGTACGCGATGGCTTTCCTGCTCTATCTGAACGCGCTCAAGGTTTTGCCAGCCACCCGCGCTGCTCTGTTCCTGACGCTTATCCCGCTGTTCGGTGTGGGTGGATCGGCGCTGTTTCTGGGCGAAGCCCTGACTGCTGTGCAGATCACGGGCGGCGGATTAATCCTACTGGCGCTGATCGGGCTTCGCACAGGCGCAACCCATACGGACTAACGTCCGTTTCTCACCGTCTATTCATTATTTTCTCATACAACCGCTGATCGTCTGGGTTACACTCCTCCTGATTTCACTTCCGAATGGGAAGTGTACAATCGTTGGGATATTTATGGAGGAGTCGATTTATGAATCGTCGTTTGCTAGGACTGGTACTGCTTCTGGTCGGTCTGCTGAGTCTGTCATCGGTCGCTTTCGCTCAGGATGCTGAGCCGATTGCCACCGGACTGAACAACCCGCGCCACATCAGTTTTGATGCCGATGGTAACCTCTATATCGCTGAAGCCGGACAGGGTGGCGATACGGATGGCATCGGTCCTTTTGGCGCGGCCAAGTTTGGCGAAACCGGTCAGATCACGGTTGTCTCAGCCGAAGGCGAACAGTCCGTCCTGATCCCTAACCTGCTCAGTCTGGACGCCGGTTTCGGTCAGATTGAAGGCCCAATGGCGGTTTATGTCACCGATGACAGCTACTGGGTGGTTGTGGGCATTGGCCCGCAGGAACTTGGTGAAGGCCAGCATGTCGAAGCCCTGGTACAGTATGATAAAGAAACCCTAGAAGTGGGCGCGGTGATTGACATCGGCGCTTATGAAACCGAGAACAATCCTGACCAGACCGAAGAGCTGGTGGCGAACCCCTCGGATATTGATGTCAGCGCCGATGGCGTGGTCTATATCGTTGATGCCAGCGGCAACGCTCTGTATAGCTGGACAGAAGCCGATGGACTGAGCGAATTCGCTGTGTGGGTGCCAACCGAAGGTTCAGCCCAGGCCGTACCAACTTCGGTCTCGGTTGGGCCAGATGGCGATGTCTATGTGGGCTTCCTCAGCGGTTTCCCCTTCGCCAAAGAGAGCGCCGTGATCGAACGTTACAGCGCCGATGGCGAGCTGAAGGAAACCTACACCGGCTTGTCCTATGTCACCGATGTCGTAGTGACCGATGATGGCACCATCTACGCCGTCGAATTCGCGGCTGGCTTTGGTGACTTCGGCTGGGAAAGTGGTGGGCGCGTGGTCGAGGTCAGCGCTGATGGCGTCGAAGCGATTGCTGAAGGACTGAACTTCCCCTACGGCTTGGCGATCAATGCCGACGGTGAGATGTTCGTCAGCGTTAACACCTACGGTATTACCGCGGAAGGCGCGCTCATCCTCGATGAAGGTGCCGTCATTCCAGTGGGCGGTATGTAGAGAATACCCTAAGAACTTGCTGAGGAATTGTGTAGAACAGTCCTCATCCTCACTCAACCCTCTGCTATCATGTGGCAGGGGGTTTTTCATGAAGGCATAATTCTGGAGGCCGAATGTCACGTCGTAACCTGAATATTCTCGGTATTCTGATCCTGATGGGGATCACCTCTGTCGTCAGCGTTGTCGGTTTCACCTTTGTCACCGGCGGATCAGGCGAAGCCAGCGCACCGATCAGCGCACCGACGCTTGATCTGTCCACCGCCACGCCCAATGGCCCTGCCACGCAGATGGCTGAACTCTCGGCTCAGGGCGAAGCGCTGCAAGCGACTAATGACGCACTCAGCACCCAGGTCAATGCGCCGCCGGACACCTCGGCTCTGGATGAGGCTTCAACTCAGGTGGCTGTCCTGCAAGCGACCAACGACGGGTTGAGCGCCCTGGTTGCTAGCGGCGCTGATCAGGTTGCCAGCCTGGAAGCCGTCAATGCCGCTATGAGTACTGCTGTTGTGGATGCCGCCGGCGCTGTTGCCGAAGCGACCTCTATTGCAATGGTCGCCGCGACCGCCAGTGCCATGCCGACTCATACAGCGACACCACTCCCGACCAACACCCCCGTTCCACCGACGCCGACCCCGGTACCGCCGACAGCCACACCAGTCCCGCCAACCCCGACCACTGCCCCGGCAGCGGCACAGTCCGCCCAACCGGCGACGCTGTATCGCATCGTGCCGGAAGAGTCGCAGGTGACATTCAGCATCTTTGAAGAGCTGCGCGGCGCTCCGGTGACCGTGCTAGGAACGACCAATCAGGTCGCAGGCGATATTCTGGTGGACTTTGCCAATCCCGCAGCCTCACGGGTGGGTATCATCCGCATCAACGCCCGTTCGCTGACCACTGACAACGAGTTCCGTAATCGGGCTATCCGCAGCGAGATTCTGGAGTCCGCCCGCGATGAGTACGAGTTCATCGACTTCACCCCGACGGCTATCGAAGGGATGCCGGGGTCGGTGGGACTGGGCGAGACGGTGACCTTCCAGATCACCGGCGACCTCAAGATCCGCGACATCGTGCAGGTGGTGACGTTCGAGGTGACGGCCACAGCCACCGCTGACCGGTTGGAAGGCACAGCCACTACCACCGTAACCCGCGCTCAGTTCAACCTGCAAATCCCCAGCGTGCCGGGTGTTGCCAATGTGGCTGACGAAGTGCCGCTGGAAATCCGCTTCGTTGCTGCGGCGGTGGATGCGCCACCAGCCGAAGCCAGCGCGGAAGCCACTGCTGAGGCGGCGGCTGATGTCCCGGCTTCGACGCTGTATCGCATCGTGGCGGAAGAGTCGCAGGTGACGTTCAGCATCTTTGAAGAACTGCGCGGCGCACCCGTGACCGTCATTGGGACGACCAATCAGGTGGCCGGCGATATTCTGGTGGACTTCGCCAACCCAGCGGCCTCACGGGTAGGCATCATCCGCATCAATGCCCGCACGCTGGCGACTGACAATGAATTCCGCAACCGGGCTATCCGCAGTGAAATCCTCGAATCCGCCCGTGATGAGTATGAATTCATCGACTTCACGCCGACAGCCATCAGCGGAATGCCGGAGTCGGTGGCGCTGGGCGAAACGGTGACCTTCCAGATCACTGGCGACCTGAAGATTCGTGACATCGTGCAGGTCGTGACATTCGAAGTATCAGCAACCGCGACGGCTGACCGGCTGGAGGGTCTGGCGACCACCACCGTGACCCGCGCCCAGTTCAATCTGCAAATCCCCAACGTGCCGAGCGTCGCCAACGTGGCCGACGAAGTGCCGCTGGAAATCCGCTTCGTGGCGACAGCAGTGCCGCAGTAAGATTGACGAGCATGGGGCAGCCCTCCTCGCTGCCCCATTCGATAATTCCATCTGCCCTTTTTCGATAAACACAATCGGTTTTCCCAACAGACACCGTGCTGACGAATCTGCGGTTGCGAACGGGTGTTCCATCCGCTATACTGTGCGATAGTCCTTTTTGCCTTGATAATCACAGGGAACCGATCATGAAACCACTGACGCAGGCCGGAGTGCGCGCCATCATGCTGGCCGCCCAGGGTCTCACTGAACCGGCCACGCCTGCCACCAAAGCCGATGTACAGGCCATCATCCGCCGCATGCATGTGCTGCAGATCGATACCATCAACATTGTTGCCCGCAGCCCTTATCTGGTGTTGTGGAGCCGGTTGGGTGATTATGATCCACGCTGGCTCGATCAATTGCTGGCAGAAGGCAAGCTGTTTGAATACTGGTCCCATGCCGCTTGCTTCCTGCCAGTTGAGGATTTTGCCCTCTACCGGCCGGAAATGCTGGCGCAATTGGAGGAAGGCTCACGGGCGCAGCGCTGGTTGGGCCAACACGCCGGGGTAGCCGAGCAAGTGCTGGAGCATGTGCGGCAGGTTGGCGCTGTCCGTTCAGCCGATTTTGAACGTACCGATGGCGAGAAAGGGTCATGGTGGAACTGGAAAGCGGAGAAAGTGGCGCTGGAGTATCTGTTTTATGCCGGAGAACTGATGATCCGTGAGCGGCACAATTTCCAGCGTATCTATGATCTGCGCGAGCGCATCATGCCCAACTGGACAGATGACCACTTGCCAAGCCAGGCCGATATCCACGATCAGTTCGCCCTGCACACGATCAAGGCGTTGGGCGTGACTAAAGCCGAATGGATTGCCGATTACTTTCGCCTGAAGAAAGCTCCGGTTCAGGCTGCACTCAAACGCTTACAGCAGCGCGGCGCAGTGCTGACCGTGCCTGTGGAAGGCTGGGGGCATCCCGGGCTGGCACATCCCGATCATCGTCCGATGGTGGAAGCGGCTGCCGATGGCGTGCTGCCACAGGCGCGAACTACGCTGCTCTCCCCGTTTGATCCGATTGTATGGGATCGGGCGCGGGCGCTCGATCTGTTCAACTTCGATTATCGCATCGAGTGTTACACGCCGGCTCCCAAACGCCAGTATGGTTACTTCACGCTGCCGGTGCTGTGTCGCAACCGGTTGGTGGGGCGGCTTGATCCCAAAGCTCATCGCCAGGATGGGATATTTGAAGTAAAGGCCTTTCATCTGGAGCCGAATGTGCTGCTCGAGGATGATGAGATCGAGGATGTAAAAGCAGCGATCAAAGCCTGCGCCACCTGGCATAAGACGCCACAGGTTGTCGTCCGCTATACCACACTGCCAGAACTGGCCGAGCGACTGGCAGATTAGGCTGCGGTAGAATAGGGAGATGATCCGGGTGTATCACAACGAATGAAACGTGATGTCCACACAAGCAACAATAGAATGGGATGATTTTGACAAGGTCGAGATGCGGGTCGGGCGCGTGCTGACATGTGTTCCCAATCCCGAAGCGAAAAAGCCCGCCTATATCCTGACCATCGATTTCGGCGTCGCCGGCGTGCGAACCAGCTCAGCCCAGTTGACGCGCAATTATCAACCGGATGACCTGATCGGGACACAAGTTGTGGCCGTGCTAAATTTCCCGGTCAAGCGTATCGCCGGGGTCAAGTCTGAGGTACTGGTGCTGGGCGCCCTATCTGAGGCTAACGATGTCGTGCTGCTGCGCCCCAGCATGGATGTCGAGAATGGGTCGCGCATCGGTTAAAGACGGCCAGCGCGGGCGCGAGCAATGATGCGGTACGCTTCAGCCTCGGTGCGGGCGGGGCGGGAATGTTCGCCGAGCTGGGGTATCAAGCGCACCAGAACCATACCCAATGTATGAAGTATCTCATTATGAGACACCACTGCCATCATCCCCATGCGTGGATGCATCATGGCGACTGCACGCCGAAAAAAAGACAATGCATTGAGCGGCAGCCGCTGAACGTCGCTGTAGTCCGCGATGACATCGACAGTGTAGGGAAGGGTATCTAAAAGCCGGTTGAATACGTCTACCTGAGCGAAGTATTCATCCCATGTCCAGGGATCAGCCACCGTGATTCGCATGATGGTTTCGTCCGCGCTATCCCAGCCAAAAGCAATCATGGTCTCAACTTTGCCGCAACAATTCACGCATTCGAACGTCATCTGTGTACAGAATTCTACAGCAGATGGCGCATCACTGGCGAATGACTGGACCAATCCTGTTCTGCGGACGAGTTAAAGACGATCCTCCAAGCTATGCATCGGTCGTATGCTGCCCCTCATCTGCTTCCAGCAAGCGAATGATTTCCGCCGTCTCCTGTTCGTCTACATAATGGGTAATCCCAGCATGAAGATAATCAGGCAAGTCAGCGTGGAATTGCTGAAAATTGGCAATGAACGCCGGATCGCTATGGTAAAGTTCACCCAGACCGCGGAGTATGTCCAGCGTTGGCGTGTAAAAATGCTCAATATGTCGATGCCAGCGTGTCAGGATAGCCTGGACCGCTTCGTCCTGCGGCGGTGTTCCAGACACCAGTGCCGCCGCCAGATCGCTGTAGATGGTGCCGCCTTCGGCCATGATGGCATCCTTTTGCGCCTGGGTATAGCCGTTCCACCGCCTGACTGACTCATTGACATGTTCCGGCCCATACTGCAAGCGAGCTTCGCGCTCATATTCCTTCTGCTGTTCCGGGCTGAAGCCGGCAAACAACTGCTTCTTGCTCATATCATGTTCTCCCGCCAGATGCAAAATCGTCGCGTCTACTGTATCGATCAGGTTCTTCAGACGTTCCCGCTGGGTCTCCAGCGCCACACGATGGAAACGCAGCGCGGTCAGCACATCAAAGTCCGGGTCATCCAGCACTGTCCTGATCTGTAGCAGTTCCAGCCCCAGCTCCCGATAAAACATGATCTGCTGAAGCCGTAGCAACGCTGCATCGTCGTAATAGCGATAACCGTTCCCGCCTACCCGCGTTGGACTCAACAGCCCGATTTCGTGGTAATAATGCAGGGTACGCACGCTGACCCCAGCCAGTTCTGAAAGCTGCTTGACGGTATACATCCTTCGATCTCCTGATACATTGCTTATCCTAAAGGATCACGTTACGTCAGAGTCAAGGGGTGCATCGTCTTTCCGTTTAGTTGCACTGCGACCCTCAATTGGATGGTTGACAATCAACAGCAGACACGTTAGATTAGTAATGCGTATTAGTAAAGCGAATTAGTCTTGTTGATGAAACCCCGTCGCATTACCAGCAAACAGGTTGCTGCACGAGCCGGCGTCTCGCAGACGACCGTTTCATTTGTCCTCAATCAGGTTCGAAACAGCAATATCAGTGAAGAAACCCGGCAGCGCGTTTTTGAGGCGGCGCGCGAATTGAATTATGTGCCGGACGTAGCGGCGCAGGCATTGGCGCGGGGGCGCAGCAACAATCTGGCGATGATCCTGGTCAACCCCCACCGGCAGGTCTTCGCCGATCCATACATTCCGAATATCATCACCGGTTTCAATCAGGTCGCCAAAGCTCAGGGATTCCGCATCCTGCTAGAACGGATCGATCAGGCGGATGAACCAAGTCATGTCGCATTGATTGCCCAACTGCTGCGCGGCGGGGAAGTGGCAGGAGCCGTCATCTCTGGCTGTACGCCTGCGCTGGAAGATGAAGTGCAGCGACTGGCGCAGGAAGGCTATCCACTCGTCTTTCTCGATGTCCCTGCCCTCGCTGACTCCATCCCGTTTGTTACCATCGACCATGTAGCCGGTGTACAGGCCGTCATCCAACATCTGATCAATCTTGGGCACCAGCGCATCGGCTGCATCACTTATGCGCCGATGGCAGATTCGCATGTGACCAAACGTCTGGCGGCATACCGGGAAACACTGGAACGATCTGGCATCCTTTACGATGAGGAGCTGGTGCGGCTGGGGGCATATGACCCGGAAAGCGGACGACTGGCGGCGCGCTCCCTGATGGAACAACCGCATCCCCCGACGGCGATATTCGGGATGAATGATCTGATGGCACTGGGAGCGCTGGCAGCCATTCACGAGCGTGGCTGGCGCATTCCACAAGACATAGCGGTGGTCGGGTATGACGACATGCGTTTCTCGCCCTTCACCCACCCACCGCTGACGACTGTCCACGCCCCTGAAATCGAACTGGGAGAACATGCGGGAATGCTGCTGTTCAATCTGTTGAGCAGGAAGCCGCGAAAATTGTCATCACATCTGATGATGCCGCAATTGGTGATACGGTCATCATGTGGCGCGGCACCATAAATCATCCCCGGAAGGGGGTTAGCCTGGTTTTTACTGGCGAGGCATTTGGCTCGCCATTCTTGCCTGTACAATCTTGTTGGAGAAAGGTCTGATATGTCCAAGATCACTTTCATCGGCGCTGGCAGTACGGTGTTCGCCAAGAACCTGCTGGGCGACATCCTCAGCTTCCCTGAACTGGCACAGTCCGAGATTGCCCTGTTCGACATCGATGCCGAGCGGCTGAAAACCTCGCACATCGTAGCTCAGCGGGTGGCCGAAGCGGTCGGCGCAAATCCCACCATCAGCGCCACCCTCAACCGGCAGGAAGCGCTCAAGGGTGCGGACTACGCCATCTCCATGATTCAGGTGGGGGGCTATAAACCCAGCACCGTCGTTGACTTTGAAATTCCCAAGAAATACGGTCTGCGCCAGACGATTGCCGACACGCTCGGCATCGGCGGCATCATGCGCGGGTTGCGGACGATCCCGGTGCTGCTGGAGATGTGCCACGATATGGAACAGCTTTGCCCGGATGTGACCTTCCTTCAGTACGTCAATCCGATGGCGATGAACTGCTGGGCCATCAGCCGCGCCAGCAGCATCAAGACCGTCGGCCTGTGCCACAGCGTACAGGGGACTGCCGAGCAGTTGGCGCATGACATCGGCATCCCGCTGGAAGAAATCAACTATGTGGTCGGCGGCATCAACCACATGGCCTTCTACCTGAAGTTCGAACGCAATGGCGAAGACCTCTACCCGCGCATCCGTCAGGTGCTGGAAGCCGGCCGCGCCCCGGACTGGAACCTGGTGCGTTATGAGATGTTCAAACACCTCGGTTATTTCGTCACCGAGAGCAGCGAACACTTCAGCGAATACGTCCCCTGGTTCATCAAGCGGGATCGCCCGGAGCTGATCGAACAGTTCAACATTCCGCTGGATGAATACATCCGCCGCTGTGAGCATCAGATCGCTGAGTGGGAGAAGCAGCGCAAAGAGCTGGAAGGCGGCGCACCGCTGACCATCCATCGCAGCGTCGAGTACGGCAGCGGCATCATCCACAGCATGGAGACCGGGACGCCGCGCGTGGTGTATGGCAATGTCCCCAATCGCGGCCTGATCGATAACCTGCCGCAGGGCTGCTGCGTCGAAGTGCCGGTGCTGGTAGATAAGAACGGCCTGCTGCCCACCAAAGTCGGGACGCTGCCGCCCCATCTGGCGGCACTGATGCAGACCAATGTCAATGTGCAGTCGCTCACGGTAGAAGCGGCGCTGACCGGCAAGCGCGAACACATCTATCATGCTGCCATGCTCGACCCGCACACCGCCGCCGAACTCTCGCTCGATCAGATTGTGGCGCTGGTCGATGACCTGATCGAAGCGCATGGCGATTGGCTGCCGAAATATCATTAAGAACCTATCCGTAAACTTTTTCGCTTACCTCATCCCCCGACCCCCTCTCCAATGGATTGAAGAGGGGGAGTCGAGCAAAGCGAGGCGGGGGTGAAGTTTACGGATAGATACTAAGGCTCTTCCAAGAATACAATGCTCACATCGATTGTCGTGTAGGGCGCAACCTATTGCGCCACTACGGAAGAAAACCTGTCGCTATAGGCTAAACATTCTTCTGGAATAGCCTGAGTGACGATCACCGAGGAACTGTCTCAGCACCAGCCAGTGTGCCGCTGCGCCAGGATGCCATTGCCAGGCAGGGGTGTTCATCATGTCACCCCTGCCATCACAACCGATTATTCCCCACGCAGGCGATTCGCAATCCAACCAGCGCTGATTTGCAGCACGATGTCCATCGAGTCGAGCGTGATGGGGCGGGCATCCCCCACCAGGCTCGCGACGGCTGACCATTGGTAGAGGGTGTAATCGGCTTCGCCGTTAGCGTCCAGCGCCTGCTGTAACTGAACCATATCGAAGGGAAGATCGCGCCCGGCGAAGGCATAACTGAGGCGGCTGGAATTCGATGTCACAACGATTACCTCATCGAATACCGTGAGCAGCGAGGCAGTGATGCGCCGGGCAACCTGATTATCCTCCGTCAGCCGCGCCGTCAGATTGACGACCAACACACCCTGAGGTGTGAGGCGCTGGGCGATCTGTTCATAAAATGGCACCGAGTAGAGCGTCGCCGTCTGAATCGAGAAAGCCGCCGGAACATCAGTCGCGATCAGGTCAAAATGCTCATCGGTGGTGGCGACAAAGTGTTTGCCATCATCGATGACAACACGGCGGTTGGTAAGCTCCCCCATCCGATTGACTTCGCTCAGATAGGTCGAGCTGGCCTGCACCACCACTGGATCAAGTTCAACAGTGGTGACGAGTCCACCGCGTTCGGCGATGAAACGCTCCATCTCCATTGACCCGGCACCGATGACCAGACTGGATTGAGGCTGGAGAAGATCCGCCGGCACTGATCCCATGATGACATTGAGGCGGCTCCAGCGGTTGGTGCCATAATGCAGCAGGCTGTCGAGATACAGATAGCGGTTGCCAGCCGAGTCTTGCAGCACATCGACCTTTTGATAAGCGCTGTAGGCGGTGAACAGCGTCACCGTCCCTGGGGGCAGGTCATGCAGCGCTTCATACCAGCGCGCATTGCTCCAGCCATTGAGCGACGGGAACAACGCCAGCCATGCGCCGCAGGCGAGGGCTACGCCCGCGACAGCCCGCCAGGGGAACCGCAGCGCCAACAGGATGAGCAGCAGATTGATCGTGTATAGCAGGTAAACTAATGGCAGTCCCAGCTCGCCGAGGATGAGCAGTGCCAGCACCCCGGCGGCAGAGCCAAGCACTTCGATGGCATACAGCCGGGGCAGTTGCCCCAGATCGCGATCCACCAGCAGCGGCAGAAACAAGCTGTAAAAGGCAGAAATGACGAAGGGTGTCAGGAGCGGCAGGAGGAGGAAAGCCGCCCAGTAGACCTGTGCTGAAGCCAGACCGCCGACCAGCAAACGAAACCAGATCGGCAGGCTGAGGTGGAGCGCCAGCATCAGCAGCGCAATCGGTGTCAGCCAGCGGACGGGAATCGAGCGGGAGATCAGATAACCCAACGACAGGCCGGTGAAATAGGCCACGCTGACCAGCATCACGACCAATTCCGTACCCATCAGCAGTGCTGTCAGTTCGCGCACCAACACCCACTGAATCAGGATCAAGTTGATGCCGCTCAGGAAGACCAGCAGCAACGGCGCGTGAAACACCCGGTTGATGGCCGAATGCTCCACACGGTGCGCCATCCTCGGTAAGGCGGGTGCCAGCTCGGTCATCGACCCGCCTGGCACGGTTCGAGGAGATGAGAGGAACAAGGGATGGGGGCGCGACCGGCAGCGCCCCGCATCAAGATTGGCATTAGTGGTGGTTCGATAAGCCGTGAGCGCATCTAGCCGCCCATGCCGCCGCTGTCATCGCCGCCCATGCCACCGCTGTTATCGCCGCCGCTGTTGTCGTTGTTGTTGCCACCGTTATCGTCGTTGTTGTCGTTGCCATTCCCGTTATCATCACGATTGTCATTGCCGTTGCCATTATCATCGCGGTTGTCGTTGCCATTGCTGTTGGCATTGCCATTCTGGTTGTTGTCATCGCCAGGCCGGTCAATCGTCAGGATGACACCGCTCTGCGCATCAATGTTCAGTTCGATGCGGTTGCCGATCTTCACTTCCCAGACCAGCGTACCGCCGAATTTGGTGGTCAGCTCGATGCTGCGAATGGTTGTGGTGGGATACACACCCAGCACGATGTCGATGGCCTGCTGGGCACTGATGGCGGTGCCAGCGCTAGTGTTGTCGTTGCCATTGTCATCGGCATTGTCGTTACTGTTGTCGGCGGCATTGTCATTGCCGTTTTCAGCAGCGTTGTCGTTGCTATTTTCATTGGTGTTGCTGTTATCGGCGGCGTTGTCATTGGCGTTGGAGTTATCATCCGCACCGGTCACAGCATTCTCAACTTCGCGGGCGGTGAGCTGCCCATTGACGACGCTGACGTGAATCTTGACCAGCGTCCCCAGCACCAGCGGGTCATTGATTTCAGCGCTGCCGATGCTGATGGTCTGTCCGGCGACGACGATCACACCGCTGCCGATGCTATCCAGCGTACCGGTGACTTCAAATTCGCCCGCAACCGGTTGTTGTGAACTATCATCAACAGCCTGGAACAACTCGACCTGTCGCGCCTGCCAGATATTGGCGCCGCTTGCGATCCCGTGAACCTTGACAGTTTCACCGACCACCACACCGGCCTGGACTTCAGCCGCCGATATATCAATCGTCTGACCATTGACCACCAGGGTGCTGCCGCTCATGCTTTCCACCACGCCGACCAGTTCAGCTTCGCCGGGTTGGAGGCCATCGGCTACAGCATTGACTTGCCGCGCCACGATCACGCCGCCTTGCAGCGCGCCCTCCACCTTAACGATGGCGCCAACTTCCAGCGCCGTGTTGATTTCGGCAGCGCTAATGTCCACCGTCTGTGAATTCACGGTAATGGTGTTGGACGACATACTTTCAATTGCGCCCACCAGTTCGACGATGTTGGTGATCTGGGCGGATACACCTGGAAGCAGCGACATCAAAGCGATGAGCGCGATCAGAAAGACGGTAATCCGTCGAAGAAATTGATGAGACATAACCTTTGACTCCTCACTTGGTATTGGAAACTGACTGGTGGTGAATTGCCACACATGAACTCAGTCCGCCATGCGAAGAAAAGGTTGCGGTGAGTTTTCAAAGTTGCTGCAATACTCAATCGCCGCCCATGCCGGAGCCGCTGGAATTGTCATCTGACCCCATGCCGCCGCTATCATCACTATTGTCATTGCTGTTCTGGTTATCGCTGCTGTTCTGATTGCTATTGTCGTTCTGATTGCCACTGCCGTTGCTATTGCTGTTGCTATTCAGATTGTCATTGTCGTTCGAATTGTCACTGCCTCCCCCCCCCATCTGTTCGATGGTGAGGATATCGCCACACGCCACATCAATCGTCACCTCGATGCGATGGCTGGTCTCAACAACCCAGACTAAGCGATCACCAAACCGAACGTCCTGCCTAGTGCGGGTGATGGTGGTGTTGGGATAGATCGCCAGCACACGATTGATAGCATCCTGCTC
>JALHNT010000005.1:106009-189896 GCA_022843385.1 Anaerolineae bacterium
TCGGTCAACGGTGCGCCACAGCCGGGGGCAAAGGTGGCGCTGGGGGAAGCCGTGCTGCCCGGCAAGCGGGTTGGCGCTGGTGAGGGTGTTGTAGTTAGGGTATGGCTGGCTGTTATTGTCGCGGTGCGGCTCGGTGTCGCGCTGATCGTCTGCGTGGGTGTTGCGGTCAACGATGGCGTCAGGGAAAGCGTAGGCGATGGGGTTAGTGTCAATGTCGACGTTGCTGTTGCAGTCGTCGAGGCTGTGGCCGATGGGGTCAGCGTCGCCGTTTCGGTTGATGGCACGATCAGGTTGTTATCATCCGGCAGATCAGGCCGTGTCAGCACCACCCAGGTCGCGCCCAACAACCCGAAGAATAGGAGAACCGCAGCCAGCAGCCCGATGCGGTAGCCGCGCCCCCGTCGACGACCTGGCACATCCATCGGTGTTGCCTGCATGATCTGCTGCCAGACGAGCGCCTGATCTTCGGCCTCCTCGGCCTGGGGAGCGCGCATGGCTTTGATGGTCTCAGCATTCTCCAGCAGCGGACGCAGCCGGGCCGCCTGATCCGGGTACAACTCCAGGCAGGACTCCATCGTTTGCCCCAGCGCAATCCGGTTTATACAGTCTTCAAAACTGTCAATCAGAGAGGATGGTGGCAGCATGTCACATCGTCTCCCGGGTTTCGAGGATCGTGCGCAGCGTATCCATCGCACGGAACTGGAGCGATTTGGTGGCGCTCACACTTTTGTCCATCAGATCAGCCGTTTCCTGCACACTCAACCCCTGTCCAAAACGCAGCAGTAAGACCTCCTGCTGCTCGGCCACCAGCATCCGCAAGGCATGACGCACCCGTTCCACCCGCACCGAGCGCAGGAACGCGACTTCGAGATCTTCTTCGTCCGAGCCGGGAATCCATTCATCCAGAGTGGTGACTGGGAAAGCCTGATTCTGTCCATAGTGGTCATAGACCTTATTGCGCGCCACGCGAAACAACCAGGCGCGCAGGCTGGTACGCGGCGGATTGTGACCACGTAAAGCCACAAACAGATCGACAAAAACATCAGCAGCGATGTCACGGGCTTGCTCCCGGTCACGGATACGGAGGCGGATGAATTGATACACCGGTGGAAAATAACTTTCGTAAATGGCTTTGAGCGCTTCCGGTTTATTGCGCCGGGCATCCATCAGCAAGTGCTGTTCAACCGACACATCAGGCAGGACGATCACAATCATGGGGCTGTCATCCCTCAGCGTCGTCCTTTCCCACCCGCCAGATCAGGCTGTTGTCATCCCGATAGACCAGTTGCATGTTCGGGTCCGCGTCGGCACGCTCGGCGAAAGCCTGATGATAGGTATCGCTGACGACATACTCAGCGCCGAAGGTATCGCGGATCAGCACCGATGGCCGTTCGACCTGCCCCTGAGTGATCGGCACCCAGAGGTTCCAAAGCGTCGGATCAGCAACCTGCAAGTAGGTGGGGTCAAGGCCGACAAGATAGGTGTTGTGGGTGTTATGGTAAAACAGGTAGGTGAAATCATCCCAATCGGTCTGGAAGATCAACGCATTGGGTTCGGTATGTTCCTGCAACCATTGTGATGCACCTGCCATATACCGGATATCCTCGGCATTACGCACATCAGCGTGAACGCTGTGCAGCGTAACCCAACCGAACAACACCAGCGGCACGATCAAACTGGTCCAGTAGAACGCGCGCGCACCCCGTTTGACAAGGACGGATGTCAGGTTTATCCGCCAATCAATGTCACCTCGGCCCCAGGCCACCGCGCAGAACAACAGGGCGAAGGCGGGAAAATATTCAATGAAGCGCCGCGACTCGGCGGTCATATACAGGGTCAGCAGCGCCACCAGCAGCAGCGTCGTCTCGATGGCATCACGCCCGGATTTGCGAAAGCTGGGAGCCAGCAACCCGGCAGCCAGCGCCAGCAGCGCCCCGGTGGAGTTCGCTAGCAACGCCCCGGTGGTATAGGGATACCATTCGTTGCCCACCCGGATATTGCCTTCAATATCCACCTTTTCCCCCAGATGCTCGATGATGAAGGTCACATTCTGTGGGAAATAGGGATTGATGACCAACCCCAGCGCCACGCCCACTAAAGTGTAGGCCAACGGCTGCCAGACGAAACGGCGTTCAGTGATGAAGACTGAGATACAGTAGAGAGCGACCACACCCGGTAGCAGCACGAAGCCGTTATAGAGCCAGGTGAAGGCAAAAGCCAGCCCGATCATCCAGACATAGCGCTTGCGGAACAACAGATGGAGCGCGATCAGCAACAGCAGCACAGCGGCGGCCTGCGTCCGTATCATCAGCATCCGGTAGAGAAAGGGAGCCGACACACCGAGCAGCCCAATCGTCCATAGCATAGCAGACTTTACGCCGAGCATCTTCAGCAGCGACCACAACGCCAGGAACAATCCGCCGACCACTAGGCTTTGGGCGATTTTCACGGCGGGAAGGCCGCCCCAGACCATCCAGGGTGAGAGGTAGATGTGGTAGAGCAGATGATGATCGACAAATTGCTGCGGGTTGAGGATAGTCAGCGGCAGCCAGGGGAAATCGACGCGCAAGGTACGCTGTTCAATGATCTGGGCAGCGATGCGGCTGTGGTAATAATCATCATTGCTGACGAAGCCATCGGCGGCGAAGAGCAGAAAAGCGGCAGCCGCGCACCCAATCATAAAGACGACGAGCGCCGGCGCATTGTTCTTCCATATCATGACAGCAGAGAAGATGCGTACCTGGGTTTGGCTGGGCACCACGGCAGAGCTTGTCGCCATCCTGAATCTCCTGCTGCAAGTTCTTGACCATTTACTTGCGAATCAGTCTGATGTGGGGCGAAAAAGTTTCGGTGAAACGGATGAAACGATGAGCAAGCCGTCAGACAGGCAAGGGATACACGGCCTCGGGTTGGTAGATCGACCCAGCAGGTGTCAACTGGCTGGAGTAAAGGATGAACTCGCGCGCAGTGAAGGTGGGAGTGCGGAAGGTCTGATGACGCTCGAAATAGGCACGCAGTGCTGCCGCATCCGGTGGTATTTTCAAGCGCGCCAGAGTGATATGGGCGGCGAAAGGGCGATCTTCGGATGGGCAACCAGCCTCGATGATAGTCCGGTTGATGTCGCTCTGAAGCTGAAACAGGGCGGGCGGTGCCTGCACCCCGACCCATAGGACACGGGGGCGACCGCGTGGCGGGAACTGTCCAACACCCTGCAATTGAAGATCGAAGGGTATACCGTGAATCATCTGGAGTGTGGCACGCACCTGCTGCGACCGCTGCTCGTCCACCTCGCCAATGAAGCGCAGGGTCAGATGCATCTGACGCGGCAAAGACCAGCGCACACCGGGCAATCCGGTGCACAGCGGTTGTAGCGCAGCAATCATCATTTCCGGCAGATGAAGGGCAACGAACAGTCGCGGCATCAGGCAAATTCACGCGGGCGGGTGGGCGGCGGCAGGGGTTGCATGAACAGCGCATCGAGAAACGGCCCCAGTGTATAGGCCAGAAACGCCAGCAGCATGACCACGACAATCAACAGATAGGCAATCCGCAGCGGGGTCCAGAAGCGCGGTTGATGCTCATCTTCCGCTTCATCGATACCAAAGTCACGCACATCCTGTGCCAGGGGGTAATCATTGCGCCAATCATTCATAGCGACATTGTAAGATAGAATGACAGATTGGCAACCAACTCTCAGCGACTTCTCACGCACTGCGCCGACCGTGGTGTGATCTTCGACAAATTGAGCGGTGGCTTCTACAGCTCTATTCAGATAGGATTTACGCACTTGATTACGGGTTTCCCCTTAGGGGCGCGGCTTAGACTCACTCAACTGCGTAAGTTCTGTCACAAAAAAAGCTATTGTGCCTAGCACACTCGTTCACAACATTTGTGATGTCGGTAATGTCACTCAAGGCGTATCGCCGAGAGATGTCATGAATGTGGTGCGCCAGGTCGAAACCCATCCACGATCCGGCTGGTCTATAACCCTACGAGAGAAATCGGTTTTGATAAAGATGGGGATTATGTTTGGCAAATCCGTCTTTAAGCTTCGTAACCGAACCTTCAACACACTGCAAGAAGCGAAGGAGTTTCTGAAGCAAATGGATGCGACCCTAAGTTGGGATCGTGCCAATCATGCGCTTTTGGCGCATTTGTAAATTTCGGTCGTCTCCCTACAGACGGTTGGTAGGTAGAGGCACAAACATCAAGATGTCACGAATGGACCAGAGATGATCGGTTAGGCCTGCGGCCATCATCGGCGAACAGGGCAACCAACGCTTGTGATCAGCCTTGATTTCAATCCGCAGCGTTTTGACCGGGCGCACCAGGTTGTAGATGACGTCTTCCCAGGCACAGGCCGCTTGGAGCATCTCAACTCGTTTGGAATAGCCCAATGTTTTGCGAACCAGCCGTCCATTCATATGCCGAGAGGTCAAGTGGGTACGTTCGACACAGGTCGTCCGGGTGCCAGTGCGCTCCAGCGTGGTGTCATCACCGTAAATCACGTGCAGATCAACGCCAATCAGATTTCCAGTGGCATCACGCTGCTTGACCATCTGGCTGTAATGCCAGTCTGCGCCGGGCTGCTTCCGGGTGGGGCGGCGGCCACGTCCTTTGTAGGGCGGAACTTGCCCATAAACTTCCACCAAAGCCTCCCGATGTCCGCCCCAGCCATCCGATAGCACCGGAGGGGGGTGCTGCTGGTGGGCATCGCGCTCCTTCACCTGCATCCATAGCGCCACCGCCGCCTGCGTTTCGTTCTGCCCGATCCCCCGCCCTACCCGCAAGCGTGTTTTGGGCTCAATCGCGGTGCAGCGCCAGTATTCGCCAGCCTCATCGACCGCTATCCGGTCTTTTTTTCCTGCTTACGCCCGACATAGGTCCATAGTCCATCAATCTGCACCTGGCTGATCTGATAGTCATTCAACAAGATGGCTTCAACCTGTTCAGCATGGTCAGCCGCCTGGCGTAAAAACGACAGGATCGTATCTTCCTTGATCCCTTTGGCACGGCTGATGCTCGTAATTCGCACCCCTTCCGCCAGCAGTGCCAGACACTCCAGGATGTCCGTTTCCTCGGTTTTCCGATTGTAGAACAGTGTCCCGCTGCGTTCATTGAACGTCTTTCGGCAGGTTTTGCACTGGAAGCGCTGCTGTCCCGTACTTGATTTCCCGTAGCGGATGATGTTGCCCGCCTCCTGCTTGCCATAATCGACACAGTTCGCGTTGCTGCAAAAGCTCCCAACAGCCACTAACTCACTCACTTGACTCCCTCAATGCTTTTGGTTCATTATTCTACCAACCGCGTCAAGGGAGACTACCTAAATTTCAGATCAGGTTTTCAGTCATTGCGCCACAGCTCGACATGATCCTCCGCAAATTGCTGGAACCGGATAGGCTCGCGCCCCAGCAGCAGCGAAGCATCCGGGCTCACCAGTTCGGCTGCACCAAAGCGAGTCATGGTATACAATGCCGTCATCACCAGGGCGAAGCTAAGGGGTTTTCCCTGTGAAAGCTGTTTCTGCAGAAAACGCGGCACCGATGGATTGGTGTAACGGATCGGGCGCCCCAGCACCGCCGACATAATCAGCGCGACTTCGTAATAATCGAGCGCCTCTGATCCGGTCAGATTGTAGGCGCAGTTACGATGTTGCCGATCATTCAATGCCCGCGCCCCGATAGCCCCGATATCGCGAGCATCGATGAAACTGGTCTTGCTATGACCGGCGGGTACAGCGATTTCGCTTCGCAGCCGAATATCGTCACGATGCGTGGTGCTGAGATTCTGCATGAAAAAACCCGCACGCAGGAAGGTGTATTCCAGTCCGGATTGCAGGATATGCTGCTCGATCCGGTAATGCGGCACAACCCGGTTATTCTCGACGCCAACCAAGGAGAGAAATACGATATGCCCCACTCCGGCAGATTTTGCAGCGTCAATCACCGGCGCGATGTACTGGGCCACATCCGAGATGGCCGGCGGACGGACGAGAAACAGACTGGTGATGCCCTGCAGCGCTGGCACATAGGATTCTGGCTTCTGAAAGTCGAAATAGACACATTCAACTTCCGGTTCCACCTGCTGGCGCAGCCGATCCGGCTGAGTGCTTCCCGCGCGCAAGCGACTACGATCAGGAAAAGTACGAATGACTTCGCGCCCAACGTTGCCACTTGAGCCGGTGATGAAGATGGATGGGGTCATATGGGCACCATGAATACAGCTTGTGATATGCGCTTCACTCTAGCATGAACAGCCCTTACAGCCTCGTAACAAATCACCCCTCTGTGGCTGATGGATGTCATTTCTGTCATAACACTGACATTTTATGTTCTCTCAACACTGCACCGGGTTAACCCATTCTTCACAACCGAATCTTTTGTGAAAATTGTGAACCTCAACTATCGCCGCAACCACTCTCAAGCTATGCTCGTATATAAGATTAGGAATTCACATATGGGGGCTGTCATGATGGCGAAAGTTTACTGGAACCATGTGCTGCTGGTGGATGATAATCAACGACTGCTGCGGAATCTGGCCTTTCTGATGCACGTGGCCGGCTTCAAAGTGACCAGCGCAGCGACAGTTGAGGAAGCGCTCGATGCGCTGGCGGGGTCAACGCCAGACCTCATCATCGCCGACGCCGATATGCCTGGCGACAATGGTTACGATCTCCTTCAGGCTGTGCGTTCCAACCTTCGTACCGAAACCACTCCTTTTATCCTGACTTCACCAACTGACGATTTCACCCACATGATGCGGGCGCTGGATATGGGCGCGGATGAATTCCTGCCCAAGCCCTTCACACTCGATGATGTTCTGGAAGCGGTCAAGCGGGTACAGTTCGCGCCGCACACCGATCTCATTGCCAGCTAGAAAATATCGTCTGGCGCAGCATGGTGCAGCAGACGGTAGAAGAGAGTCGCCATCTGCGCCGGGGTATACTGTTCCGGATGTTGTAACCACCAGCGGGTGACGCGCATCAGCGCCCCCGCCATAAACTGTGCGCTCACCTCAACCGGAACATCCGGGTAGATATTCCCCTGGCCCAGGCGTTCCAGCGCCCGTTTGGCTGTATACTGTGCCACATATTCGATCAGATCAGCGTTGCCATTCCCCGTCATGATGAGCCGCATAATGCCGCCCTGCTGTTGAATGAAGGCGAAGAACCCCATGAATCCCAGCAGGTCGCGCTGCGGCAGCGACAGCCCATCCAGCACCGGGCCATCGAGCGCCTCAAAAGCCTCAAAGGTTTCGTGAATGATGGTCGCGTAGATTTCCTGTTTATCCCGGAAATGTAGATAGAAGGTTCCCCGCGCCAGGTCGAGCCGGTCGGTGATATTCTGCACATGCACCGCGTCATAACCGCGCTCGATGAGGAGTTCAAGCGCAGCCTGTTTGAGCTGCTGGCGCGTCTGTTGGCGACGGCGATCAAAGCGCGTTTCCGTCATAAGTGATGACCTATTCAATGTTAGACAGCCGCTAGAGTTGCTGATTGACGCGATTGTGGAGGCGGTTATGCTGATTGTAAAGGGAGGACAGCAGCATGAAACGAGTCAATCTGTTCCAGGTACAGCGTGGTCTGGCCGCCAGCGGGCCGGACATCTTCATCCAGCTTCAGCGGCAGTGGGGCGATCATCTTTATGCCGATGTGCCATTCATTGGTCGAACGCATTACTGTTTTCATCCCGATCATGCCCATGCCGCGCTGGTCAGCCAGGCCGAGCAGGTCATCAAACCGGGTTTTGCCCTGCGCGTCCTGAAATCATCATTCGGTGAAGGTCTGTTCACCAGCGGAGGCGTGCTGTGGAAACGCCAGCGCAAACTGATGCAGCCGGCGTTTCATCACGCCAAGATCAGCCGCTATGCCGAGCGCATCGTCGGCCATACCCAGGCCATGCTCGACCCGTGGAAGGATGGCGACTCGGTTGAAATCGACGCGGCGATGCACGGGCTGACGCTGACGATTGTGGTCGATGCCCTGTTTTCAACTGATGTGCGCGGTCAGACCGCCCAGGTGGGCGCGGCGATGAAAGACCTGGGGGCAGCGGTGGCCGCCCAGAGCGAGTCGTTGCTGCTGGCCTTCATGCCGGACTGGGTGCCGCTGCCAGCGCTGCGACGCAAACGGCGCGGCGTGGCGAGCATCGACTCGATCCTGTATGCCATGATACGGGAGCGTCGCCAACTGGGTGAGGAAGCTTCGCCCCATGATCTGCTGACGGCGCTGGTCTTCGCCCAGGATGTGGAGACCAGCGAGCAGATGAGCGACCAGCAGGTGCGCGATGAACTGATGACGCTGTTCATCGCCGGCCATGAGACAACAGCGGTGCTGCTGGGGTGGGCGTGGGCGATGCTGGCGCAGCAGCCGGAGGTTGAGGCGCGGTTACACGCCGAGCTGGATCGTGAACTGGTCGATGGTGTGAGCGTGGTTGAAGCGCTGCCCCGCCTGGTCTATACCCAGCACATCATCAAAGAGACGCTGCGGTTGTATCCGCCGGCCTGGTTTGTGCTGCGACAGGCGACGCAGCCACTCGACCTGAATGGTGCGCCCATCCAGTCAGGCGAGATCGTGTTCATCATGCCCTACGTCCTCCAGCGCGATCCTCGCTGGTACGATCAGCCGGATGCCTTCAGGCCGGAGCGCTGGGAGGGCAACGTGGAAAAACAACTGCCAAAGGGTGCCTATATCCCCTTCGGCAGCGGGCCGCGTGTGTGCATCGGCAACGGCTTCGCCTTGATGGAAGCGCAGTTGATTCTGGCGACGATGGCGCAGCGCTACCGGGTTGAACTATGCAGCCCGGCACGCATCACGCAGCGCGTCGGGACATTGGCGTTCGCCGCGCCGGTGCAGGTGCGGTTGCACGCCCGCCGTTGAACAGCCAAACCCATCTGGATTTGCTCAACTGGACGTAATGGTTTCTTAAGCGTTCGAGACTACACTCCGTAGCAGACTGTTCCGAGTGAAAGCGACAACCTGATGAAACCCTCTCAACCTTACCCTTCCCTGCGGATCGGCGCCCTGGTCGGAGCGCTGGTCACAACCGCGCTGATCGCCGTCTTCTTCCTGGCGGCGCAAGTGGCAGGCACGCCATTCGTGCCATTCGATGTGTTCGACTGGATGGCGCGGGTGCTGCCCGGTGCCGTCATCACCTTCGGCATCGACATCATTGTTGGACTCATCAGAACCTTCCAACTGGGCGAGACCTCCGGCACGGCCAAGCTGGCCGAGCAGATCATGGCCGTCGTCGGGTTGGGGCTGACGGGCATCGTCGCCTCAGCCGTGTTGTTTGAGGTGCTGCGGCGCAAGGTGGTCAATGTTCCGCCGACCTTCGCCGGGTTGATAGCTGGGATCGTGGTTGGGATGCCGGTCACGATCATCAGCATCACTGGCAATCGCTCCGCCGAAGCCAGCGTCTTCGTCAGCGGGGTGTGGATCATGCTGGCTTTTGTGGCCTGGGGATTGGCGCTGGGCTGGATTTTCCAACGGCTGACCGGCCAACTGCAACCCGCTACCGCAACCGACACACTGGCTGCGGTTCAGCCCATCGACCGGCGCAGCTTCCTGGTGCAGCTCGGCGGGGCGACGGCGGCCATCACGGTAGTCGGTGCTGGCGTCGGCAGTCTGTTGACGCGGCGCACCAGCTCGGCCGCGCCGGTGCTGATGGCTGAAAGCACCCCGATGCCCACCGAGGAACGCATCGCCTGGTCAGCAAACAACTCGCTGCCGAACGCCGCCGATACGCTGGTGCCGGCACCCGGCACACGCTCGGAATTCACCGCGCTCGATCTGCACTATCGCATCGACATCAACCTTCAGCCACCGGTGGTGCGCGAGAACGAGTGGACGCTGAACTTCAGCGGGCTGATCGACGAGCCGCAGCAGATGACCCTGGCGCAGATCCGGGCATATGAACCGATACACCAATTCGTGACGCTGGCCTGCATCTCCAACAGCATCGGCGGTGACCTGATCGGCACCCAGCGCTGGACCGGTGTGAGCCTGAAGACGCTGCTGGCGGATGTGCCTTACCAGCCCAACACAACCTATCTCAAGATCAGTTCAGCCGATAGTTTTGATGAATATGTCTCGCTCGATCTGATTATGCAGGACGAGCGGGTGATGCTGGCCTATGAATGGGATGGCCTGCCGCTGACCGAAGAGCATGGCTTCCCGCTGCGGATTTACATCCCCGATCATTACGGCATGAAGCAGCCCAAGTGGATCACCGATATCGAGTTTGTGGCGGCCTGGAGCGAAGGCTACTGGGTGCGGCGCGGCTGGGATCGTGATGCGCTGATGCGGGCGACCTCGGTGATCGATACGGTCGCGGTGGATGATCTGGTGCGGGTCAACGCCAGCCAGTTTGTCCCGATCGGTGGCATCGCCCACGCCGGGGATCGCGGCATCTCGAAAGTTGAAGTGCGGGTGGATGATGGGGAATGGACGGAGGCGCAACTGCGTCAGCCGATCTCCAGCACCACCTGGGTCATCTGGCGCTATGACTGGCCGTTCGAAGCGGGCGATCATACCTTTGCTGTGCGCTGCGTCGAAGGCAATGGCATACCCCAGATCGAGGAGGTCGCGGGTGTGCGTCCCAGCGGCGCAACCGGCATCGACAGCGTGCGCGAGTCGATCTGAGCCTAGAGCCTATGCACTGGCCCTCATACCCCCCGCCCCTTCTCCCCGTGGGAGAAGGGGCGATGTGGTGAACGTAGTGCTTTTAAGCCCCTTGCCCGGTGGGAGAAGACTGATCGGGTGTGGTTCGGGTCTGAATCTGGATGGTCTTGCCGCCATCCTTGTGCTCCAACATTACCGTGTCCGGTACGCTGAGCGTCACTTGCATCAGGCGTTCTATCGCATTCAGCACCTCATCCAGCCGCAGGACAAACTGTGCATCGAGCGCCTGTGTCTGGTTGTCACGAATCGCCACCTCCAGCTCCCGCCCACCCAGACCGCTGAGGCGAAAGTATTCCCGCAGCAGCCCCACTTTCTCCGGTGGCGACAGCACCTCTGGCACAAAGATGCCGAGCAAATCCCGCACCTGTTCCAGCGTCAGACGGTTGTTTTGCAGCGAATCGACCAGGTATTGCATCAGCGGCGCGGCCACTTGCAGGCGATACGTCACTTCAGCCGGGGGTTGGGCAATCGATACACCCGGTTTGGCTTGTTCCTGGTCGGCTGGAATTTCCTGCAACACGCGCCGCGTCGCGTTGCGGATGTCTTCCGAGCTGATCCCCAGCCGAGCTAAGGCTATGATAGCAGGGGTATCGTTCTGGCGTGCCAGACCCAGCAGCAGATGCTCAGTGCCGATGTAATGATGACCCATGTGCCGCGCTTCAGCGACGGCTAATTCCAGCGCGTGCTTGATTTCCTCGGTTAACTCAGGTGAATTTTGGAGTTTGTCGGCTGCTGGTGGTCGAAGTTCCAGCAGGATCGACTCCAGATTGTCGCGCGTCACGCCCAGACCCAGCAGGGCGCGCCCGGCAATACCCTCCTCTTCGCGCAGGAGTCCGCGCAGAAGATGTTCCGTACCAATGACAGCATAATTCAGACGCTCGGCTTCTTCCTGCGCCAGGCTCAACACACGCCGGGCGCGTTGAGTGAAGCGTTCCATGCGATTGGTCGGCATGAGGGGCATCCCTTCTACTCAGCTTGAAGGGATTGTATCACCCTTTGCCGGGTTGGGCGCGTTCGTTCAAGAATACGGTATGGTTACAATGGATCGTCAACATCCTGGAATAGCCTCAAGCGATGCTGATTGAGGTGTCAGGCTGGCTGATCGGGTGGGGTTCCCGTTCGAATCTGAACCGTCCTGCTGCCCTCTTTGAACTCCAGCACCACCGCCCCCGGTAGGCTGGGCATTTGTCGCAGGATGCGTTCTATCATATTCAGCACCTCATCCAGCCGCAGGACAAACTGGGCATCGAGCGCCTGTGTCTGGTTGTCACGAATCGCCACCTCCAGCTCCCGCCCGCCCAGACCGCTGAGGCGAAAGTATTCCCGCAGCAAGCCCACTTTCTCCGGCGGCGACAGCACCTCTGGCACAAAGATGCCGAGCAAATCCTGCACCTGTTCCAGCGTCAGACGGTTGTTTTGCAGCGAATCGACCAGGTATTGCATCAGCGGCGCGGCCACTTGCTGCTGATAGGTCACTTCAGCCGGCGATTGGACTACAGATGGATTGGTTTTTTGTCCCATCGGGCTGATTAGACTTTGTTCCCGAATCCGTTGAAGGGCGCGACGAATTTCTTCCGGGCTGATCCCCAACCGGGCTAAGGCCTGGATGGCCGGAGTATCACTCTGTCGCATCAAGCCCAGCAGCAGATGTTCAGGACTGATGAGTTTATGCCCCATGCGACCCACTTCATCGAGCGCCAAATCCAGCGCCTGCTTGATTTCCTCGGTCAGCACGGGTGTTTTCTGGAGTTCTTCGGTCCCGGCTGGCCGGAGTTCAAGCAGAATCGGTTCCAGATTCTCGCGGGTCATGCCCAGATCGCGGAGAACATTTCCCGCGATTCCACTCTTGTCGCGCAGGAGTCCGCGCAAAAGATGTCCAGTATCAATGACAGGATGATTCAGCCGTTCGGCTTCTTCCTGTGCCAGGCTCAACACACGCCGGGCGCGGTGGGTGAAGCGTTGGGTGGATTCGGTGGTCCGGGTAGGATTGAAAGGCGCAATAACCGCGACAGAATGCCGGGATGGCTGCGCGGATGGAGCTGACACAAACTCATAAATCGGGTCATGTGCCATCATAAATTCGTGGACTTGCTCAAAAATGATTTCGGGAGAGATATCCAAACGAGCCAGACCCTTCATTGCTGTGCTGGTGCTTTGGCGCACGATGCCCAGCAGCAGCAGTAAAGTATTGACGCCTGGATACCCCTTGAGGCGAGTTTCTTTAGCCGCCTGTTCCAACAAGTGCCTGACACGCCAGGAATGCGTGATTTCGTCTGCCGATTTCTCTGGTTCGGCTGGACTGAGCTCCCGCAGAATGGGCACGATCTTTCCCAGAGTCACACCAGCAGCGTCCAGCACTCGCGCTCCGACGCCACCGCCTTCGCGCAGGATTGCCAGTAACAGGTGTTCGGTATTGAGCGTGGCGTGATTGAGGCTCTCGGCCTCCTCGTAGGCCAGAGTCATGACGCGACCGGCGCGCTGGGTGAAGTCTACAGTTCGATAACCGGATGCAGTCTCTATACCGAATTGACGGGGTGGTTTCTGGTGCAGGATGCGGCAGATGGTGTGGCGGAGATCTTCCCGGTTGATTTTCAAACGTTCCAACAGATCGGACGCAGTTGCCGAGTCGATTCGTGTCAACCCCAGCAGCAAATGCTCGATATCAACCGACAGTTGTCCCTTCTGCCGGGATTCATCCAGCGCCAATGCCAGAACCCTCTTTAAGTCGGCGGAAAGCTCTGTCGGGGTCTGGGACAGTTTGTTTTCGGTAGGGATGAATGGGGATAGCAGGGGGTCCAGGTCGTCTCTGGAAAACCCCAATTCGCTCAGGGCGCGAATGGCAAACCAGCTAACGGCGCTTTCTTCGACTTCCAGCAAACCCAGTAGGAGATGCTCGATGCCAATGATGGCATGGTGACGGCGTTCGGCTTCTTCATGAGCGATACGCATCGCCCGCTGCGCCAGGGTGGAGAAGCGTTCCATGCGGTTGGTTGGCATGAGGGGCATTCCTTCTACTCAGCTTGAAGGGATTGTATCATCGTTTGCTTGTTTCGGGCCGCTGCCCTGCATTGCCTGGGGTAAATCTGAGTTCCGGGGAGAACGTGGTTACTCTGAGTCCGCCCTCCCCTGGCTTCGTGTCAGCCAGAGGAGGAACAGAAAATCCGGTCTTATATTATCTATCATCTTCCCGATGCACATCTGATCGGGGAAAGCGGGCCAATGACGCTGACATCACTGTGTCGTTACGTTCCGGGTGTGGCTTCTGGAGTGCCTTCAGCCGTTGGTGGCACCGCTGTATTGGTCGGACGCGCGGTGTTGGTCGGGCGCGGTGTACTGCTCGGCGGCACCGAAGTCGCGGTTGGCGGGACGGCTGTGTTCGTTGGCCTCGGTGTACTGCTCGGCGGCACCGAAGTCGCGGTTGGCGGGACGGCTGTGTTCGTTGGCCTCGGTGTACTGCTCGGCGGCACTGAAGTCGCGGTCGGCGGCACCGGTGTGTTGGTCGGCCTCGGCGTACTGCTCGGCGGCACTGAAGTCGCGGTCGGCGGCACCGGTGTGTTGGTCGGCCTCGGCGTACTGCTCGGCGGCACCAAAGTCGCGGTCGGCGGGACGGCTGTAGCCTCGGCAGTCATTTCCGCAGTCGCTTCGCTGGTCATTTCGGCGGTCGCTTCGCTGGTCATTTCGGCCTGTGCCGTCACTTCGGGCGTGAATTCGAGAGGCAGCGTGGCTGCCAGCGTCGGAGTGGGCGTCGGCGTCGGCAGCGGCACATTCAACCCGGACAGGATGTGGAAGGTACTGAGCATCTGCATCAACGGCGCATTGGTGACCTGAGCTGTGTCGGTGTTCAGATCAACATCGGGCGCGAACAGCCGCAGATTGATGGCATAAAGCGTATTGTTCTCGCCATTCAACAGCAGCGCCAGACCGCTGTTGGGGTTGCCATCGGCATCAGTATAGGTGTACGAAACCGAGAAGCCGGTCAGCGTGCCACGAGTGGTCGGCTGGACGCTGGTGACGGCCGCTCCAGCACGATTGGCTTCCACCCAATTGCGTGCCGCCGCTTCATCCAAAGCCGCTGAGGGCTGGACATCAATGCGCAGGACGCCGCTGGCGCTTTCCAGCGTGGTCGGACGCCCCGGCGCGCTGTCGGTCAGAGTCCAATCCGCCGGATAACGAATGACGAAACTGTTGATCTGGTCGAAATAGGCTGTCCAGTTGGCCGGTGTGCCAGCGAAGATGCGGTTGGGCTTGAAGGTTGGCACGAGCTGGTCGAGCATGTAACGCAGCAACTCGATCTGATTCTGGGGCACGACCACACGGACGCTGTACACCCAGTCGGTATCCCACCACGATACCTGCCGCGCCAGGAAGACCTGCTGCCGGTTGTTCTGCAATTCAAAGTCGATAACGATTCGGTCGGTGCCGCGCTGGCGGTTGGTTTCGCGATAATTTCGCCCAGTCTGTGGATCGCGGCGGTAGTTGCTCCAGCTCTCGTTGAGCCAGGTCTCGTTGTAGATCGCATCCAGCCCGTTGATGTCGGTGATCGGCGACGGCCAGATTTGCAATACTGACTGAATAACACTCTGGAGGCTGGTGTTGTTCAAGGTAACTTCGACACTGTCCGGATTGGTGACAGGTGCGCCGGGCGTCCAGCCAGTCGGTGTACCGATGCTGAACAATCCACTGGGATGCAGATAATCCTGAGTGAACGTGATAGCACTGAAATCCGTGACGGGCGGCAAGAGAGTCGGCGATGGCGCGGCGGTGGGCGCAGGCGTGCTGCTCGTTAGATTATTGGTGAAGAGCGGCAAGACGGCGCTGCTGCCAATCGCAATAATCATGATGATGCCGAGTGCGAGATACGCCCGTTTGGCGGTGGAATTATCCATGTGGTGGTGGCTCCGGTACAAACACGGGTCAAACGGGCGCAATCATACCCTATATGGCAGCGGATGTTAAGATACGGTTCAGCGTCCGGTCAATCGAGCCACCAGCGGCGCAGCTATCTCCATCTGTTCATCTGCGATGACAAAGTAGGAAAATCCATATTGCTCCCGCCGCGCCTGCATATCCGCTGTGATTTCATCCAGTGTTCCGATGAAAACCGATGGCATCGCCAGGACCTGCTCCGGGGTGATCTCCTGCCAGCCGCGTTCAGCAATGAATTGTTCTGCACGGGCATAGCGGTCCTGGCACAGGAGCAGCGAGGGCACCAGACTCAGCTCAAGCTGGTCGAAGCGCGAACCCGCCCCTTCCCGCACCCAGGCGATCTTTTGCGCCACCGATTCGGCCAGCCGTTCGGTTGGGTCGTCCGAGAGCGTCCCGCTGGCAACCGAAGTCGTCAGCATTCCCACGATGTTGGCCTCGCGCCCGGCCAGCATCAGCATGCGCTTCTGCCCGGCTCCGATCAGCAGTGGCGGGCGGGGACGCTGCGCCGGTTTAGGAAAGCCGTTTATGCCATGTACCTGATAATACTGACCTTCAAAGTCACAGGGAGCATTGGCAAACAGGCGGTTGATGACCTGGATGGCTTCTTCCAACCGGCTGACGCGGACACCATTGCTGTCGAAAGTCATCCCGGCCTGCTCATACTCCGTCCGCAGCCAGCCCGCCCCCAGTCCCAGCTCGAAACGCCCGCCGGAGAGCAGGTCAAGCGTGGCGGCTTCTTTTGCCAGCAGCACCGGATGGCGATAATCGTTGTCGATCACCAGCGTCCCCAGCCGCAGCCGGGTCGTCCGGCTGGCCGCGACCGCCAGCGCCACCAGCGGCGCAAACTGGTCACCGAAGAAATCCGGCACAAAATGATCACGCAGCAGAAAGGTGGCATAGCCCAGCGTTTCAGCCCGCTGGACATGGGCAATCCATTCATCCTTTGCTTTCATCTGCTCATTGATGATGCCAAAACGAAAGGGTTTCATGCGGCCTCCTCCTCAGTCTTCACGGCCTCAGTGTAGTTGCCGTAGCAGGTGGTAGCTATCCAGATCGTGACGTGACATTCGGCTCCTGATCTCGGATGCATTCCTTTGCGGGAGAAAAGCACGACATATCAGCGTTCTGCCCACCTGGCGGACCAATAGTTGGCGCGGTTGGACTGTCGCTGGTTGATTCTCAGAGTCGCTTCACCCGTTTTTACCGGTGCGTCAAAATGATTGAACAAAAGGTCGGTGTCAGGCGTAATCAACACGACATATCAACGTTCTGCCCACCTGGCGGACCAATAGTTGGCGCGGTTGGACTGTCGCTGATTGATTCTCAGAGTCGCTTCACCCGTTTTTACCGGTGCGTCAAAATGATTGAACAAAAGGCCGGTGTCAGACGTAATCAACCGGTGTATCATCATGCGTCCGATCTGCGGTCATTCGTGATACCATAGTGCGCTTCTAGGGGGAAGATTGATATGATGCGTTTGCGCCTGGGTGGGATGCGCGGCTTCTATCTGGTGGCCTTCGGGCAGTTGATCTCGCTGCTCGGCACCGCCATGACCCAGTTCGGCCTTACGCTGTGGTCGTGGGAATTCGTCACCAAAATCCAGCCAGTCGATAACCCGGCGACAGCGATTGCCCTGATCGGCTTCTTCAACGTTGTGCCGCTGCTGCTCGTCAGTCCTGTCGCCGGTGCCCTGGTCGATCGCTGGGATCGTAAGCTGACCATGATGCTCTCCGACCTCGGTGCCGGGGCAGCCACCATCGCCGTCTTCCTGCTCTACAGCAGCGGTCAGTTGCAGGTGTGGCATCTCTATATCGCCGCCGCTTTCACCAGCCTGTTTCAAGCCTTTCAGTGGCCGGCCTACTCGGCTGCCATCGCTATGATTGTCCCCAAAAAGCAGTATACCCGCGCCAATGCTGTCATGGGGCTGACCGAATCGGTAGCCGGGATCTTCGCGCCGGTGCTGGGGGCTTTCCTGCTGACAGTCATCGGACTGGGTGCCATCATGATCATCGATATCTTCAGCTTCACCGTCGCCATCCTGACTCTGACGCTCATCCACATTCCACAACCGCCCGCCAGCGAACAGAGCGAGCGAAACAGCCTGTGGCAAGACTCGATCTTTGGCTTCCGTTACATCTTCAGCCGTCCCAGCCTGCTCGGCTTGCAGATGATCTTCTTCTTCGGCAACCTCCTGGCGAACGTCTCATTCACATTGATGAACCTGATGATCCTGTCGCGCACCAGCAACAATGCTGTCATCCTCAGTTTGGTGCAGGGGGCGTTTGGCGTGGGCGCAGTCATTGGCGGCCTGATCCTGAGCCTGCGCGGGGGCTTCAAAAAGCGGGTGCACGGCGTGGTGAGCGGCTGGTTCTTCAGCAGTCTGGGTGTGGTGTTGATGGCCGTCAGCCAGACCTGGCCGCTCTGGATCTTGTTCGGCTATCTCAACGCAGCCTTTGGCCCGTTGACAAACAGCTCCAATCAATCCATCTGGCAGGCCAAAGTGCCGCCGGAGATGCAGGGGCGGGTGTTCAGCGCTCGTCGCCTGATCGCCTGGGTGGTTGGCCCGCTGGGGATCGCGCTGGCCGGGCCGCTGGCCGACCAGGTGTTTGAGCCAGCTATGCGCCAGGGGGGCAGTCTGGTGCCGCTGTTTGGCCCGCTGGTTGGGGTGGGACCTGGTGCCGGCATGGCGGTCATCATCTTCATCACCGGCATCGGCGCGATGGGCGTAGCGGTGATCGGTTATCTCATCCCGGCAATCCGCGAGGCCGAGGAACGCCTGCCCGATCATGTGGTGGTGGTTGAAGAAACCGCTGGATGAACGAAGCAGCGCCGCGCGGACAACCCGATACGTGTAGGAAGGCGCAACGGCGCGTCCGCCGCATGATAGACGCATCCACCCTTATTGAATGTTCAGCAGCACATGTGCCCCGCGCCACAGCCCTTCCAGATCGTAGTAGCGGCGCTTCTCCGGGTGGAAAAGATGCACCACGATGTTGCCGTAGTCCATCAGCATCCAGCCACTTTCCGGCGCGCCTTCCACCGATGAAGGCAGCATCTGATACTTTTCCTTCACCTGCTCGCGCAAATGATCCGCCAGCGCGCGAATCTGACGGTCACTGTTGCCGTTACAGATGATGAAGTAATCGGCGATGATCGCATCCGGCCGCAGATCGAGCAGGATGATATTTTCCGCTTTTTTGTCTTCGACTACATCGACCATGTAGCGAGCCAGTTCAATTGAGTCCAAACAGCCTCCTCACGCAGCTTGCTTCAGAAAAAACACTGCGCCTCAGTGAAGGACGCAGTAACATATCCCTTTATTCTAGCACAGATGAGTTATCGCAAGAATGTCTGAACCGCCTGAACCACCTGTTCTGGCGCTTCATCCAACGGTTGGTGATGAGCATGGTCGATTTCAAACAGGCGGGCGTGGGGCAGCAGCCGCGCTGCCAGCCGCCCTTCATCCGGCGGCACCGTCACATCTCGACTGCCGACGATCACCAGGGCAGGCTGCTGGATAGCCGGCAGATGCGGCTCCATATTCTCGCGGGCGATGCTTTGCAGGGCATAGGTCGAGGCCTGCCATGAGGCCCGCTGAAAATCTTCCATAATGCGATTAGAAGCTTCGTCATCCAGATACCAGTGCGCCGGACGGTTGATCATCGGCGTCAGCAGGTTTTGTGCCAGCAGCCAGAAGGGTTTGGATTTCGCCAGCGCCAGCTCGCCCCAATCGGTCTGCACCAGCCGGTTCAGATCCACCGGCACGCCATAACGCCCAGTCACCACTGGCGACAGCAGCACTATTTTCTCGACCAGCTTGGGGTATTGCGCCGCCAGCTTGAGCGTCAGCAGCCCACCCATCGAATGACCGATGACCGCTTTCGGACGCAGGTCATGCAGTTCGCAGAAGTCGTGCAGGATGTTCAGGTGATGCTGCACCTGGATCACCTCATCGCCCAGCGGATGCGGCGACTGACCAAAGCCGTACAGATCCACCGCCCAGCAGCGCGCCACCGGCGACAGATCACGCACTAGCCGGTTCCACATGCGGTGCGAACTGGCCCAACCGTGAATCAGCAGGATGTCCGGTCCAGAACCGGTGCAGGTGTAGTGTAAGTCCATCGTCGATTTCGTCATTAGCATGTGGCGATTATAGCACAGCCTCTACCGCGCCAAGCCTAGAGACCGGCGCTGACCGGCCACCGTCACCCGGAATCGCTCCGGCAACCTGCTCGACTCTCCCAGACTACTCACTGCCTCACTGGCAAATCCCTGCTCAGCACTGGTCTCGCCCACCCGATGCTGGGTGTGTTCAGCCTGCCGCATCTGTCATTTTCATGCGCGAGTATGTTTTGTCCTTCTTCACCGTCGAGTCTATACTGAAGGAGAATCAATCTGCTCAGGTGCATATCCAGCTTCTACAGAGGTGCCCTTGTTTGAGCAGGTTGAGTTTCGTGTATATGCACTTGCACTGTCGCATTTGATTCTGCAATTGCGCTTGCCGTCATCAGAGAGGTACTTCAGGGACAGCGAATAAATCCGATGTTTGAAAGCGGGTAAGCAAAAGCCACAGAAGAAAAACTGCGATCAAAAGTCCAGTAAACACTACAAAATGATTGCGTTGTGAAAGTGGCTTCACTACGATACCCCCATCCTCCTGATAGCTCAATTATCACCAATCAACCCGAATCATCTCCCTCAACTCCGGTTTTCCCCAACCGTTCTCTAACTTCGTGCCGACAGCCTTAACCTCTGTGCTCCTGTAAAACGGTTGACATCGACTCGCGTTAAGTCGTACCAAAAAGTTTACCAAAAGTTCACCCGTAAACGGGCAATCCGGGGTACTCTTCTCGTAGGAGTAGTTCGCTAACCTACCTGCGCAATCCTTCGTCCCGATAGTTCTGCATCAGGGTTGAGGGAAATGTTCACAAAATGCAGTTTTGACTTTGACGAATTTGACGAATTTTGTGAACCAAAGCAAAAGATGGTATGGTCAATTAGCAGCACAATCGGCTGAGCGTCTTTTCTGACGACTATCGACTGATGCCTGATGATTGATTCGCGAATTGCAAAATGGACTGATGCGAATCTGACGAATCTGACGAATCAAACGGCCAGTCTGAGCCTCTATTGACTTTCGACTGATGACTGACGACTATCGATAGGTACACTGGGCGCAAATGAGCCAACCGGAGTCAGCAACATGGAACAACCAACCGGACACTTTCGTAGCATTCCGATTGAAGCCTATCAGGAACATTTCAAGCCCGGCGATCATACGCTCGTCGATGTGCGGGAGACGGTCGAGTGGGTCACTGGGCGCATCCCTGGCGCAGTGCATATCCCGCTGAACGATCTTCTTCAGCACCTGGAACAAATCCCAACCGATAAGCCGGTGGTGGTGGTCTGTGCCTCCGGCGTCCGCAGCCTCTATGCCGCCCAGGATTTGCTTCAGGCCGGCTATCCAGAGGTCTATAATCTGGAGGATGGCACCAAAGGCTGGATCAAGAAAGGGCTGCCCGTCGAACGTTAGTGGTCTTAACCCTCGCTTCACCATCAGGCGCTATACTGGATGGGCGAGAGCGAGGCATCATGGCGGAACTGATCTACTGTCCCATTTGCGGCGAAACCCTGGTCTGGAAAGAAATTGGCGGGCGCACCCGGCAGGCCTGTGATAACTGCGGCTACGTCCACTTCGTCAATCCGGTGCCAGCAGTCGGCATCCTGATCGAGATGGAAGGCGGCATCGTCCTCATCCGGCGCGGTCAGCCACCGCATCAGGGGGAATGGACACTTCCCAGCGGGTTCATCGAAGCCGACGAGAGCGCCGAAGATGCCGCCATCCGCGAGGCTGGGGAAGAGACTGGCCTGAAGGTCGAGATCATTGAACTGGCTGGCATCAACTCCTTCCCCGAAGGGCCGCCGACCAGCGGCATCATCATCTTTTACCGCGCTCGTCCGGTCGGTGGTCTGCTCCAGGGCGGTGACGACGCCAGCGAAGCCCAGGTGTTTCAGCCGGAAGCCATGCCACGCCTGCCCTTCCGCACCCATCGCGAGATCATGGCCGAGTGGCTCTATCGTTTCGCCCGGCATTTGCCGGAGACCAACGAGCGTGAGATTCCGCCCTTCATCATCCGCCCGGCGGAAGCCCACGATGCCGACGAGATCATGGCGCTGGTGGCACTCATCCCGGCCAATCGCGGCCTGACCGATGACCAGTGGCGCGACGTTCACCAGCGCTTCCGCGAGTCGGCTGGGGTTGAGGTGTTTGTGGCTGAAGCCCGTCAGAATCCACCGCTCATCATCGGCTTCATTGCCCTCTCCTTCGTGCGGACTCTCACGGGTGGGAGTGGCTTCATCAATGATATGGCGGTGCTGCCCACCTATCAGCGCCAGGGGGTGGGGGCGGCGCTGCTGGAAGCGGTGGTGCGGCGGGCCGATCGGCTGAACTTCAGCTCGATCCTGGTCAATGAGTACCGCGCCAGCGACGGAGCCAAAGCCTTCTACAAGGCCAGCGGCTTCTCCGAGGAAGGCGTACTGCACTTCAGGATGCGCTGACCTCAGCGCCCGGCAGCGAACAACGGGCTGACCGTCGTCATCTCGATGATGGCGCTGGGCGCGGCCTGTGGGCCGGGCTGGTATTGCAGTTGAAAGGTGCCGGATAAGCCGGTGGCGAAAACCACCCAGCCTTCGCTCAGGAATTGCGGCGCGAACATCGGCGTCGGCCAGGGCTGCGGTTGTTCGTCCCAGCCACCCATCCAATAACGGCCGGGGCTGCCCTGTTCATAGACAAAACGGTTCATATCTGGCAGCCAGCTCGCCGTCCCCAGCGCACCGGCTTCGCCCGCTGCCACTACCTGGGCCGCGCTCCCGTCGCTGCGCGCCACCACCAGTTCCAGTTGATTGCTATCCGCCCCTGTTCGGCGGGTGTAGGTCAGATACTGTCCATCAAACGACCACTGTGGCAGGCCGAAGAAGCTGGCGGTCACGCTGCCCACTCGTTCCGGCGATCCATCGATGCTCATGCGCCACAGGGCGGTTTCCCTGGCCGAGTCGTGATAGATCAGGTCGGGGTCGGGCAGGGCGAAGCTGAAGGCCTGACTGTCGGCGCTCCAGAAGATCGGCGGATAATAATCATAATTCGAGCCAGTACTGACCGCCGGGAAGCTCTGCACATCCTGTAACGTACCACTGGCAATCTCCAGCAGCCGCACCTGTCCCTCACGCCCACCATACAGACCGGCCTGCGTGACCGCTGCGTAGCGTCGATCCGGACTCAGGCTGAAGTCACCGCCCTCGCCCGCCGCGAGAACCTGCGTCACGCCGCTGGCGTCCGCCCGCCATAGATCATCCTGCAACACAATCCTTTGGCGCGGGACATAGCGCTGACCGGTGTTGAACAGCAGCGTGGAGTCGTCCAGCCAGGCGAAACGGGTAATCAACGCCGTGCCATTCTCCACCGGCGGGAGCTGATCTGGGGCCACCCACTGCTGCGCTGTCGTCCAATCGCTGATCCACAGGCTTTCTGCGCCGCTGACTCCGCGTGTGAAGGCCACCCGACTCCGGTCGGGCGAGAGCCGCGCTTCCTGAACACCCCCGGTCGCTAACAAGACCGGCGTCGGCTGGTCCTCGCGCCAGCCCCACAGGTCGCCATCGCTGATCCAGACGACGGTCAGCAGAATAGGCTCATTGACCTGCGCGGCAAGCGAGCTGCCAACCAGCAGGATCAGAAAGAAGATGCCCTGAAACAGTCGCTGAATCATACGCGCCTCATCGATCAGGAACGGCAGCAATGACCCCATTATAGACCATCTATCCACTAACGCGGCGGCGTGATAGAGTCAGTGGACATCCTGCATCCTTTCGTGTTGGGGATTCCCCATGCGTTTTCATACCGAAGCCGACGCCATCACCTATATCTTTCGCTCGATGCGTAAACGACGCGGCCAGCCCAAACTGCCCGATGAACAAACGCGCGACATCGCCCCGACCAAGCGGCTGGCGCTGGCGCTGGATGCCTTCTCTAGACCGCGCGAATACGCTGTGGTCACGGGTAGCAAGGGCAAAGGCTCGACCACCGTCATCACCGCCAAGCTCCTGCAACATCTCGGTCATCGCGTCGGCCTCATCACCAGTCCCCATCTGGTGAGCTGGCGCGAGCGTATTCGGGTGGATGGACGGGCAATCTCGGAGGCTGATCTGTGCCGCATCCTGGATGAGATTGCGCCGGAAATTGATGTCATCGAGGAGACATTGGGCGAAGATCGCTATTTCAGCCCGCAGGGAATCTTCCTGGCGGTGGCGCTGCGCTGGTTCGATGAGCAGGGAGTGACAGCGGCTGTCCTCGAAGTCGGGCGCGGCGGACGCTTCGATGACATCTCTGTTGTCCCCAACAAACTGGCCTTGTTCACGCCGATCATGCTGGAGCATCCCGAACAACTGGGGCCAACCGTCGAACGTATCGCCTGGCACAAGTCCGGCATCATCAAGCCACTGGGTTTTGCGTATTCCGTGCCGCAGCAGCCCAGCGTGCTGGACGTGTTGCAGGCCGAGGCCGATGCCCAGAACGCGGAGTTCAACTGGATCGCCCCAAAGGATATCGGGGTGTATCGTCGCACGACCGCTGCCGGTCAGGTGATGGAACTGGGGCGCTACGGCGAAGTCACGCTGTCCTTGCTGGGGCGCTTCCAGATTCCCAACGCCACTCTGGCGGTGATCGCCGCTGGCAACATGCATGCCCGGCTGAAGGGTGTACCTCATGGTTCGGATGAATATGTCGAGTGCATTCGGGCTGGATTGGCCGATGTGCGCTGGCCGGGGCGCTGCACTCGACTGCAAGACCATCCCTTGGTGATCGTCGATGGCGCGATCAACGCCGAGTCAGGGCAGTCCTTCGTTGAGAGTGTGCGTGAGCAACTGCGCCCGCCGGTCATCACCATCGCCTGTGTGCCGGATGACAAGGACTACGCCGGCCTGTATGCCGCAGTCAGCCCGATCAGCCAGACGTTAGTCCTGACCGAGACGGCCCGCAACCCGACGCTGCACTTCCTGTCACCGCAGCAGGCCATCGCGGCTGCCAGCGCCTATCACACCGATGTCCATTACGCTCCGACATTGGGCGAAGCCGTCGAGGCAGCCCGCGCCCGCGCTGGCTCCGACGGCACGATTATGATCGTCGGCACTCAGTCGATTGTGGCTGAGACAATGCTGCTCTGGGGGCAGCAGTTCGAAGTGATCTGAAATCAGCACGCCTCAGCTTTTAGCCGAATGGTGAAGGTTGTGCCTTTACCCTGACGGCTCTCCACCATGATGGTGCCTTCATGCAGATCAACCGCCTGCTTGGCGATCGCGAGTCCCAGCCCTGTCCCCTGAACCTTGCCGACATTCGAGGCGCGGTGGAATGGCTCAAACATGTAAGGCAGGTCATCTTCCGGGATGCCGATGCCTGAGTCCATCACCTGAATCGTGGCAGTGTTATCGGCGCAGGTCACTTCCAACCGCACCGGGCTGGATTCGGGCGAATACTTGAGCGCATTGGTCAGCAGATTGGTGATGGCGCGGCGCATCAGCTTACGGTCAATCCGCGCTTCCACCCGCCGGTCCGTCCCGCTGAAGATCAATTCGCGCTGCATCCGGTAGGCCAGTTGCAACTCCTCGATGATGTCGCGGCAATATGTCTCCAGATCGACCAGTTCCAGGCTCAATTCGGTGCCGGTGAAATCGGCGCGGCTGATTTGCAGCACATCGTTGATGAGTTCGGTCAGGTACTCAACCTGCTGGTCAATCGCGTCGTAGGATTCCTCTTTTTCTTCCGGCGTCGAGCGATCTCCGTAATTGCGTAGCATACTGTTCGCCAGCCGGACGGCCGCCAGCGGAGTTTTGAGGTCATGCGACATCATCGAGATGAAGCGGTTCTTCATATCGCGCAGTTGCCGTTCCTGCTCCAGCGCCGCCCCCAGCCGTTCGTTATCCCACATCTGCGATTCCAGATATTTGCGCTCGGTCAGATCCTGAATGATGGCGGTATAGAGATGGCGATGATCGATGCGCACTTCGCTCACAGCAAAGTACATCGGGAAGACCGTACCATCCTTGCGCTGGCCGTCAATCTCGTCACCCAGCCCGCTGACGCGCTTCAGAAACGCTTGCAGTTCATTCTGCGTAGGATTGACTGGCAAGGAAGGCAGCAGCACCTGGACGTTCTCACTGATGACCTCGCTCGGTTCATAGCCGAAGATGTAAGCCCCGGCCCGATTCAATGACTGGACAATCCCCTGATCGTCGAACGTCACCACACCATCGACCAGGTTATCGAGGATGGCTTCCAGCCAGCGCTTGCTGTCATTCAGCTCGTTCTGCACCCGCTTGAGTTCGCTGATGTTCTGATGCGCCACAATCAACCTCGTTCGTTGATACCAGGAAAAGCGGGTGACGCGCACCACAAACCAGCGCTTTTCCGTCGGGCTGTGGCACGGATATTCCATATGGAATTCCTCGGTCTGGCGCTTGCGGACATTGCGAATGCCCTGCGCCACCTGAGACGCCTCGCGTGAGGTACGTCCCGCCTCATCGCACACACGCAGATAATTCTCGCCAACGCCATAGGTCACGTTGGGGTAGCTGTTGCCTTCAGCGAAGCGTTTCCAGGCTCTGTTGACGTGGATGATGACGCCATCTTCATCGAGGATGGCGATGTGGGCGGTAAGGGCATCCAACGCCGTTTTGACAAATCCCTCCGCCGCAGTTGCCAACTGGGTTGGCGGAATACCGGCATCTTTGGGGTTCAGAAGCGAATAGGTCACAAATTCTCCCGACAGTACATGCAATTAGCTGAGTGGAACGGGTGCGGGGCAATGATGAGAAACCGATGAGAATAATTATAGACTGAATCACATCGAAAAGCCAGAACTTCGCCAGCGATTCGTCACTGGTCAGTGATGGCTGCCATCGGTACACTATCGACTGCCCACCAATCACCGCATGAGGAGCTGCCCCGATGAATCCCCGCGAACTGATGGAAACCTACAATCTGGAACCGAAGAAAAGCCTGGGGCAGAATTTCCTGCACGACCCGAATATGCTCGACAAGATCGTCAATCTGGCAGAAATTCAGCCGGATGAGGCGGTGCTGGAGATCGGCCCCGGCACCGGTGCGATGACCGGAAGGCTGGCAAAAGCGGCCAGAGATGTGATTGCGGTTGAACTGGATGAGCGGCTGCAACCGGTGTTGGAGGCAGTGGTGGCAGAACACCCCAATCTGCGGGTGATCTATCAGGATGTGCTCAAGCTAGATGTCGCCCGGCTGTTTTATCCCCAGCCGTTTGTGGTGGTCGCCAATCTGCCTTATTACATCACCAGCGCGATCCTGCGTCATCTGCTGGAGAACACCCACCGACCCCGCCGGATGACGCTGACGGTACAGATGGAAGTAGCGGAACGGCTGATCGCCAAACCGGACGACATGAGCATCCTCTCGGTCAGTGTACAGTATTATGGCAATCCCCGGATTGTGGCGCGTCTGAAGCCCAACCTGTTCTGGCCGCGACCGGATGTCGAGAGCGCGCTGGTGCGGATTGATACCTATGAGAGGCCGCTGGTAGCCGTGCCGGATGATACGACCTTCTTTCGCGTGGTGCGCGCCGGTTTCAGTCAGAAGCGCAAACAACTCAAGAACTCCATCAGCAGCGGCCTGGCGCTCGATGCTGAACGCACGGCTGCCTTGTTCGAGTCCGCCGGGGTTGATTCTCGCCGTCGTGCTGAAACATTGACGCTGGAAGAATGGGCTGGGCTGGCGCGCAGTTATGGGCAGATCCAGAGCGCTGATTGACGGATTATGGCGGACTGTTGGGACTGCGCTTAAGCGGGTTACAATCTCACAGTACAATATTGTTTCATCAGGAAAAATCGCCATGAAAATCACCGGATTGGAATTATTCACAGTTGCGCCGCGCTGGTTATTTCTGAAGCTATCAACCGACGAAGGCATCAGCGGGTGGGGCGAACCCATCGTCGAAGGTCATGCAGTGACGGTGGATGCCGCTGTGCGCGAGATGGAGGAATTCCTCATCGGGCGTGACCCGGATCACATCGAAGACATCTGGCAGACATTGTATCGGGCGCGCTTCTATCGCGGCGGCCCGGTGATGATGAGCGCGATTGCAGGCGTCGATCAGGCGTTATGGGACATCAAGGGCAAGCGCTACGGCCTGCCGGTCTATCAACTGCTGGGCGGCCCAGTGCGCGACAAGATTCGGGTGTATTCGTGGGTGGGTGGGGATCGCCCGTCCGATCTGGTGGCGGCCACCCGTGACCGCCTCAAGGCCGGCTTCACCGCTATCAAGATGAACGCCACTGAAGAACTGCATTACATCGAATCCTTCGACAAGATCGATGCCGTCATCGAGCGCATTGGGGCGCTGCGCGATGCCTTTGGCAACAGCCTGGGGATCGGCATGGATTTTCATGGGCGGGTGCATAAGTCGATGGCGAAGGTGCTAGCGCGGGCGCTGGAACCCTTCCATCTGCTGTTCATCGAAGAGCCGGTGCTGCCGGAAAATAATGAAGCACTGCGTGAGATCGCTAACCAGACCTCGATCCCGATTGCCACCGGCGAACGGATGTACTCGCGCTGGGATTTCAAGCCGCTGCTGGAAGCCGGTTATGTGGACATCATTCAGCCGGATGTCTCGCACGCTGGTGGCATCTCGGAGACGCGGCGGATCGCGGCCATGGCCGAAGCCTATGATGTCGCCGTCGCGCCGCACTGCCCGCTGGGGCCAATCGCGCTGGCCTGCTGTCTACAGGTAGATGCGGTCTCGCCCAATGCCTTCATCCAGGAACAAAGCCTGGGCATTCATTACAACCAGACCAACGACCTGCTCGATTATCTGGTCGATCCGGCGGTCTTCGGCTACAAGGATGGGCATATCCCGCTGCTGACGGCACCTGGCATCGGCATCACCATCGATGAGGAACGGGTGCGCGAAGCCGCCAAAGTTGGTCATCGCTGGCGCAGCCCGATCTGGCGTCAGGCCGATGGCACGATTGCCGAGTGGTAGGGTTCAGGAAGCGGTGAGCGACTGCCAGCGCTCCCGCGCTTCATCCAGCGGCAGGTCTTCGACCGGCAGCGGTTCGCCCAGGTCATCCAGATTCACGCCCTGCTGCGCCGCCGTCATCACCGCCAATATCCGGTTGAGGATGCGAGCCTGATCGTCCCGGCTGTAACGCTCCAAGTGCTGCGGCAGCCGGGTGTAATCGGCGCTGCGGCGTCCATATCGCGACTCTTCGAAGGCCTTGCGATAAGCCGCGCCGAAGTCGAAGCGAATATGATCGTCGCCGTTCAGCGGAATCGTCATGACTGGAATCGGGTCATCAACATCGAACTCAACTGCCTGCACCGGCCCGGCGGCAAAGCTGGAGCGCGGGTCAAGGATGAGGATGCGGTAAGGATGCGAACCGGGTTCGTGCCGGGAATAGTCGCTAAAGTAGGCGAAGGTGGGCGGCTGTTCATGGAGAAAATTGAGTTCGACGAACACTAATCCCTGATCGAGCAGCAGGCGTCGTTTAGCGCGATAGCTCTGGGCATCCTCGCCCCTGCCTTTGTTGCTGGGCGAGAGCAGTTCGACCCACGCCACCGGCTCGCCTTCATCCCCATCGGCATAGATGGCAATCGCAGCATAAGGATGCTCATCGTCAATCTCGTATTCATACAACTGGTCAAGCGTCAAAGCAGAGGGGGTCGGCGCGGCGCGGGTTGAGGAGCGGGAATAAGGGAGCGTATCCTTAATCAGAATGTCGGAACGTGGTGAGCGCAGCGCTGCATCCAGCCGGCGGATTTGCACCGACTCTTCAATCTCAGCGCTATACCCCAACGGTTCAAGCTGCGCCTGCATCAGCTTCATGACATCAGTCATATAGACGTTGCGAAAGCGGTGCCAGTGATCGCTGGCCTGCCAATAGCTGTGCAGGTGGGCGTTGATGCCACGATACTGATTCTTGATCGGGTTGATAGGCTTCATGACCGGGCGCTGCCTCGTTGACCTGAACCGATTCTAGCACAAATGCCGGCGCATCAATCCGGCTTCACACAGCCGGTGAAGGAGAAGCTGTAGAGCGCCAGCCCGCGAGTCTTCAGCCGCAGCGTCAGTTCATGTCCTTCAAAGCCGGGGTTGCGCACCAGGTTATACAGACGCGGACGATCCACCAGCACCCGGCCATCAACGGTCACATCGTCACCGCGCACGGCTTCGGTCAGCGGCGCGTCATCCTGCCACACTTCGACTGCCACCGCTTCCGGGTGCAGCATGCGTTCGACCAGCTCGACATGTGGCGTCAGGACGGCATTGACCTCCACCGCTTCGTAGGGCAGCTTGACCACCGCCTCGGTCTGCCCCTGAAACATCAGATATTGCTCACCGGCTTGCCAGGCTCCGGCCACGTAGAATGCACCGCGTGGACGCTCTTTTGGCATTGAGTACAGGGTGGGGACGCCGCGCAGATAGCCTTCGGGGTTGCCCAGCGCCCCTCGATCCAGACCGGCGTAGAGTTCAGTCGTGGGACGATAGCAGACTGCGCCGGGACGGTCTTCGGCGCGGAGGGGCTGCATCACTGGCGGCAGAGAGGCGTCGGCGTCGATCAGATGAATGACTTCCTGGATAGCGCGTTCGAAGCGCTCATAGCCGCCTTCACCATGTGAGGAGTAGCGGATGTAGCCATCGGCGTCGATCAGATATTTGGCCGGCCAGTATCGATTGGCGTAGGCCTCCCACATCTGAAACTGGTTATCGAGATAGACCGGATAGGCGATGCGCTGTTCCAGAACAGCAGCTTCGATCTGTGACTTCTCGCGGCCAAAGGGGAACTCCGGCGTATGGACACCGATGAGGGTCAGCCAACTGGCATAACGCCGCTGCCACTCGCGCAGATAGGGCAGCGTGCGCAGGCAGTTGACGCAGCTATACTCCCAGATGTCGATCAGCACAGCCCGTCCGCGCAGGCTGTGGAGCGAAAGGGGATGGGGGGTGTTCAGCCACTCGCCCGGCGCGAATTCCGGGGCACGCAGCATACGGGTTTGTAACAGCGAGTCCTGAAGCGTCATCCGTCCAATCCTTATTCTGAAGCCTACGCGGCTCGATCCATAACCTGCCCTTATCGCTCCCCGTAGATTAATCCCGAATGATGACAACTTCAACATCACTATTGGATAGCAGTTTGGCTTCCATGGGCTGCGCCAGCACAGCTTGGACCGCGTTCCACCAGTTGATGCGATGCTGCGTCTGATTGTGCGCGTCTATGGCCGCCATGTTTTCGTATTCTTCGTAGAACATAAACCGGTTCGGGTCGGCCAGGTCTTGATAGCATGAATAAAAGAGGCAGCCGGGTTCGGCGTTGGTTTGGGCAATCAACGGCGTTGAGATATCGATGAACTGCTGGCGTTTATCCGGCTGCACTTGCACGAGCACACGTACAACAATCATGGGTCTTTGTCCTTGATGGGTAGGCGAGGGAACGAAGATCGGGATTATAACAGCGGTTGGGGAGTACCCGAAATCGAGCATTGGCTGATCGAGAGGGAGCATAGCAACACCACGATCCGACCAGTCTGGCATAGGCGACTAGGGAATTGAGTTTCTGAAAATGAACGGGTGGGATGATCTGAAACACGCCCTTCCACTCCGAAGCCCTGATCAACCCAGGTGGGGCTTTATGTTTAGCTCAACCGTTGGCTGTTTGGGTGTCATCCGGGCTCCAGAAATCAGGGTGATTGGGGTCTGTGAATCGAGTCATATCGGTATCTGGTGTCCAGAATTTGCCATCGGGCAGTTTTGTTCTTATGATCAATTTCATGTCGGTCAGCTTTGCGTAGCTCAAATCAGCATAGCTCAAATCAGCATAGCTCAAATCCGCGTAGCTCAAGTCCGTGCCACGCAATTTCGCTGAAGTCAAGTTCGCTAAGGTCAAGTTTGCGCCGCTCAAGTTCGTGCCTGTTAGGTTTGCGTTGCCCAATTTAGTATTGTCCAAATTCGCGCTTAGCAAATTCGCGCCCAGCAGGTTGGCATGGCTCAAATTCGCGCCCAGCAGGTTCGCATCGCTCAAGTTCGTGTTATCCAATTTTGCGCCCAGCAAATTCGCGCCTAGCAGGTTCGCGTGGCTCAAGTTCGCCTGACTCAAATTCGCGTCGCTCAGGTTCGCATAGCTCAGGTTCGCATAGCTCAAGTTCACCCTACTCAAGTTCGCGCCCTTCAGCAATCCGTCATCACCCTCTAGCCAGTCTCTATTTTTGATCTGATGTATCGCATCTCTAGCGACCTCATTTGAGGTGCTACCCGCATCCCGAACAAGCTGTTCTTTCAACTGGCGCAGGTCGCGCTGTGCGTCACGGTGACGGATTATCCGCTCAATAAACAGCACAGTCACAAAGACGCTCAGCGCCTCGCTAAACACATTGGCAAAATAACCAGAATCATTCTCAACCAGCAAGCCACCTTTGCCAAACAGGGCATAACCAACCAGAATACCGATTACAGTACATACAAGAGCCACTGCCACGAAGTAAGTCAGTGGGTATTGTTTCAGAATTTCCTGTCGTTCTTGCTCGCGGTTTTTGATTTCAACACTCATTTTGCCACCTCGCTTTCAAGTGACAATATATGCCCAGTTAATGAAAGAAAAAAGCCCCCAACGGTCGGGGGCTTCTTGTTTGCAAGTGTGTTCAGGTCGGTCTGTAAGCCGCTTTCTGTACCCCGATTGGGGTGGTGGTCATCTATCTGTCCTACCCGTTACCCGGTAGGATCAAGCAGCCAACCCGGCGCTTTTTGCGGGACGGGTCGCCCCAATGCGCCTGCTCGGCCTTGCTCCCGGTGGGGTTTACCTGGCCGCGTCCATCACTGGCCGCGCCGGTGGTCTCTTACACCGCCGTTTCACCCTCGCCCGTTGCCGGGCAATACACCTCTCTGTTGCACTTGCCATCGGGTTTCCCCGCCTGGCCGTTAGCCAGCACCGTACCCTGTGGAGAGCGGACTTTCCTCCCTCCCGAAGGAGAGCAACCACCCGACCAGCCTGAACACCACGTCATTATACGCCGCCCGTCTGATAGCCCATAGAGGCGATCTGGTGGGCTGGAGTGAGTAGCGATTTTCTGACAATCCAACAGTGCAGATTGGCTCTATACTGAGAGTAGAGCCAACCGGTTCAGCAGGGCAGCGCAATGGCACCGAGCAAGAACATCGTCATCGCCGGATTGGGGCCACACGCCCGCCGCATCTATTACCCGCTGCTGGAGAAATACGCCCAGATCTATAACATCCGGGTTGTGCTGGTGATTGACCGGCGCGAACAGGAAGTGGCAGTGCGCAGCTACCTGGATGGCCGCGCCTTACAGCCGCAGTCGATCCTGTTCATCGACGAGCATCCCAATGGCGACGATGCGCCTGGTGAGCAACTGCTGGCACCATTGCGCGAACTGACCCGCACCCAGCATATTCACGGCATCATCATCGCCACTGAGCCGCGCTCCCATAAAGTCTATGCCTTGTGGGCTGTGCTGAACGGGATCGATATTTTGGTCGATAAACCGTTGACGGCACCCCCAGGCGCATCGGTTGATCCCTATGCTGCTCGGCAGGTCTATGCCGATTACCTCGATCTGGAACGCTGCCTGCACTTCTCCCATAGCAACCTCATCATCCAGAGCCAGCGCCGTAGTCACGAAGGTTACCGCCTGATCCATGATTATCTGGTGAATTTTGTCCCGCGCTATCAGATTCCCATCTCCTATATCGATCTGTATCACGGGGATGGCATGTGGGCGATGCCGGATGAATTGTTCCGGCGTGAGAACCATCCCTATAAGTATGGCTATGGCAAGCTGATGCACTCCGGCTATCATTTCGTCGATGTGCTGGCCTGGCTAACCCGGATCAATGACCAGCTTGAAAACAAATGTCCTCGGCAGGTTGATATTCTGGCGCGGCGTTTTGGCCCCTATGACTTTCTGCATCAGATGACTCCGCCGGATTACGAGCGCCTGTTTGGGACGCGCATCTCCGATACACCTTTTTCGCCAGCGCGCCTGGAAAGCACCCGCGCCTATGGTGAGCAGGACGCCTTCATCCTGTGCCAGTTCTTGCGTGACAATGCCGTCATCACCACTGCCACACTGAATCTTCAGCAGAACTCCTTCTCGCGCCGTTCCTGGTTGCCGCCGGCACAGGATGTCTATAAGGGGAATGGGCGCGTGCGGCATGAACGCCTCAACCTCCAGGTGGGCAACCTGCTCAATATCCAGGCGCATTCTTATCAATCGTATGAAGCTGGACGCCCGGACAGTGAAGTTGAGGGGGTTGGGCATGAAGACCACTTTGAGATTCATATCTATCGCAACAGCGGATTGATCGGCGGGCAGCCGCTGGAAAAGATCGACATCGGCGCGCCCATGCGCCAACAGCAGGCTGATGATCCCGCCTTCCTCGGGCATAACGAACGCGCCCGCGAGATCCATTTCCTCGATTTTCTGGAACGACGCCCCGGTGCCTCGCATTTCGCCCAGCACAAGCGTACCGCCCGGTTGCTCTCCGGCATGTGCGAAGCGCTGGCACGTGATGTTCAGGGCGAAGTTCCACATGTTGTTGTTGAGTTGGGGGTGTAGTCCATCGGCAACCACAGTCGGTTGCGCCTTGCCGCCAGGGACGTTACCTTTTCGCTACTTGTCTTTCATCCGAGCAAGGAAGTAAATCATGTCCGATCCCATCTCCCGCCGTCATTTTCTTCAGTCCGGGCTGGCGCTGGGCGGCGCTGGACTGACCGGGAATCTGCTGCCCGTGCTGCAACCGCTGGAACTCACCGGCGATACCCGTTACATCCACGATCCGGTCATCATCAAGGATGGAGAGCGCTTCTATTGTTTCTGCACCGGCCCCGGCATCCGCATCCGCGAATCAGCCGATCTGCTGAAATGGGAAAAAGGCTCCCCCGGCAAGCTCTTCGACCGGACGCCTGACTGGGTTCGCGCCGCCATCCCCAACCAGAATGATATGTGGGCGCCGGATGTAGCCTTCTTCAATGAGCGCTTCTATCTGTACTACTCGGTATCCACCTTCGGCAGCAATCGCTCGGTGATCGGGCTGGTTACCAACCCAACGCTCGACTCCCAGTCGCCGGATTATGGGTGGGTGGATGAAGGGCTGATCCTCGAATCGACGCTGGCCGGCAACTACAACTGCATTGATCCCAACTTCATCCTGGATGCCGATGGCAATCCCTGGCTGGCCTTTGGCAGCTTCTGGAGTGGCATCAAACTGCGTCGTCTGGATGCGACCGGCAAGCCTTCCAGCGAGGACACGACGCTGTATGCCCTGGCGCAGCGAACCGTCAACTCCGGGGCGATTGAAGCGCCGTTCATCATCTATCGCGATGGGTTCTACTACCTGTTCGCGTCGTTCGATTTCTGCTGCCGGGGCATCGAAAGCAGCTATTACGTGGTGGTGGGTCGCTCAACTGAAATCACCGGGCCGTATGTAGACCGGGCGGGTGGGGCGATGCTGGAGGGCGGCGGGACACCGGTCACCTTTCCCACCGAGCGCTGGCGTGGGCCGGGCCACTGCGCTGTGCTGCGTGAAGGGGATGTCGATTATCTGGTGTATCACGCCTACGATGCCCAAAATCTTGGCACTCCGACGCTGCACATCAGCCGCCTGAGCTGGGATGCCGATGGCTGGCCGGCAATCGACCCGCTGGAGTAGATCAGGCGAGGATGTCTCTCCCGTAAGGGCGGTTGGCGAACCACCCCTACAGGTAATCTCTTTCTTGCAAATGCTCGAAACGTGTCGCATCCATCGGTGAAGTGTGAGGGCTGAGCGGAACGAAATATCCGTTCTCACTTCACCTCAAGAAAAGTTGCATCAGCCCGCGCCCGTTCGCTGGTGATGGTCGCCAACTCCGCCAGCGCCGTCACACCAAAGCGCTGACCGAGAAAGCTGCCGGGCTGGCTGAAGGCTTCCAATGACAGCCAGGTGTCATCCGCCAATCCCGGACGCCGCCACCAGGTCGCTGCCTCAGCAAATTCCGCTGAACCATCATTCGGGGCGAAGATGACCGCCATCCCCTGATGCCGCAGGAAGAAGCCCGGCCGGTTGGCCGCTTCGATGGAGATAGCCTCGTCATCAGCCAATCCAGGATGGATGAAGAACCACGAGTCCTGTAGCGGGCTGGGGGCGAAATCGAGCCGCACCGCTTCGTCCACATGACGCAGAAAGGCATCCAGTCCATAGCCCTGCAAGCGGGTGACGCCCGCCGTGATGTCCGGCAGCGGGTCAATCCCGGTATCGCCGGATGGAGCAGCGATGGCCTCATCCAGCGCGACCGGCACACCAAAATTGGGCGTGCCATCGGCGTTCCAGGTGAACTTCTGCACGCGGGTGGTGCGCTGGTCATCACAGACGCCGACTTCCGAGTCGTTGGCGTGATACACAATCCAGTCTTCCGTCCCATCCGGCGACTTGAAGAACCCGTTGTGTCCGGGGCCGAACACCCCGTTGGCATCCGAGCGCTGGAAAAGCGGCTCTGGACTCTTGACCCACGAGGCAGCATCCAGCGGATCGCCGCCGTTGTAGGTCAGCATCCCCAGCGCGTAATCCGGCGTGGCGCAAAAGCTGCCGGAATAGATGATGAAAGTACGCCCATCGTGTTGCAAGGCCACCGGGCCTTCGGTGACGTTCAGGCCGCTCTTTTCCCAGTCGTATTCCGGCGCAGCGATCTGAACGCGCGGCCCGTTCAATGTCCAGGGATCGCTCATCGGCGCGATGAACAAGACTTGATTCGGGCCAACCCACGACGAGAACAGGAAGTGGAGCGCGTCGTTCAGTTGCAGGATGCTGCCATCAATCGCCCAGGTGTCCATACCCGGATCGAACAGCCGTCCCTTGTAGCTGTACGGCCCCATCGGGTCGGTGCCGGCGCTTTCCAGCACATGCGTCCGCTGGTTGTCCAGCGTGCCAGAGGTGCCAGCCGAATAATAGTAATACCAGCGCGGCCCATCCGGCCCTTCCAGCAGGTGAAACTCCGGTGCCCACATATTGCAGCAGCGTGAGGGATCGGTCTCCTGATAGATGTGGATGGGCGAGGCGGTCTTCAGCCCGGCCAGGGTTGGCGAACGGCGCATATTGAGCGTCGAGCCGCCGGTGGTGGTCGCCAGATAATAGTAACCGTCGTAATAGGTCAGCCAGGGATCCGGCCCGCTGATGGTCAGCGGATTACGCAGGGTGGCCGGTTCGGATTGGGCGCTGCTCAGGCTGAGAGTCAGGAGCGCCAGGATGGCACACACCATCCCGACGATCAGGCGCGGGGAAGATAAACGGGTCATGATACATCCTTTGTGGCGAGGGTGCGGGGCGATAGTTGAACCGCCCCGTTGGTCTTCTCGCCAGAACAGCCCTTACCGATTCGGGCGTTGATCGTTAATCTGTTTGATGATGTCCAGCGGCACTTTCGGCTGCCGGTCATAGGTCAGCAGACCGTTGATCTCTTGCTCGACATCGGTGATCTGGGTGTAGCAGAAGCCCTGAATCAACGGCGAGGCATACACCGCTTCGATCACCGCCCGGTAGCGCTGGATGAAATCGTCATCATTTTCGGCAGTAGTATAGCCCCAGCCGACCTGCTCGCCTTTGCGATAGCCGATGCCACCGAACTCGGTCAGCAGGATCGGTTGTCCTTCATATACATATCCCGTCAGCAGGATGACCCGTTTGGCCGGCTGTGATGAGAGGGTGCTTTCCAGCGTGGCATAGCGTTCGCGCAGCACTGGCCCCTGCCCTTCGTAATCATGGATCGTCACCAGATCGGTCTGGGCGTGTTCCCAGCCGTCGTTGGAGATCACCGGGCGCGTCGGGTCGATAGACTTGGTCAGGGCATAGAGCGAAACGAGGTGCTGCGCCTGTCGCGGATCAGCCGACAGCAGCGGCACGCCCCAGCTTTCGTTCATCGGCGTCCAGGCGATGATGCACGGGTGGTTGTAATCACGCCGGACGGCGGCCTGCCACTCGCTGGCGATGCGCCGGATCGACTCCTCGGAATAGACATAGCAGTTCGCCATTTCGCCCCAGACCAGGAAGCCCATCCGGTCAGCCCAATAGAGGAAGCGAGCTTCTTCCACCTTCTGATGTTTGCGCGCCCCGTTGAAGCCCATCGCTTTGGTCAGCTCAATATCGTGGCGAATGGCTTCGTCGGAGGGGAAGGTCAGGATGCCCTGCGGATGATACCCCTGATCCAGCACCATCTTCAGATAGTACGGCTGCCCATTCAGCAGCAGCTTGCCATTTTCAATCGTCACCGAACGCAGCCCAAAGTAACTCTGCACTTCATCCGTCACCGCACCGCCCTGCTTCACCCGGATGACCAGATCGTATAAAGCTGGCGTCTCTGGACTCCAGACTTGCAGCGGTTGGCTCTTCAGGTCGAGCGTCTGACTGAACTCGCGTGGGTTGGCTCCCCAGGCGGGCGGCGCGGCCTGTGGATCAACCGCCAGCGTCGCCTGCGTCACCGTCTGACCGGCAAAGCTGACGACCGCCTCGATCTCAAAGGCGCTGCGCCTATCGCCGGCAATCTCGTAGATCAGCTCCAGGCTGCCCTGCTCCAACGAAGGCACCAGCTTCAGATGGCTCAGGTGCAGCGGCGCGACCGGCTCCAGCCAGACGCTCTGCCAGATGCCGGTGGTGCGGGTATAAAAGATCGAGGCCGATTCGCGCTCCCAGTATTGCTTGCCGCGTGGCTGCTCCCGATCAACCGTCACATCCTCGGCGCGCAGCACGATGGTGTTGTCGCCGGCCTGAAGCAGGTCGGTGATGTCGGCGCTGAAGGGGGTATGCCCGCCTTCGTGGAAGGTGGCGAATACGCCGTTGATCCACACCCAGGCGCGGTAATCGACCGCTTCAAAGTTCAGATGAATGCGCTGGCCGTTCCAATCCGCCGGCAGGCTGAAGACGCGGCGATACCAGACGATGTCGTGAATATCATTGCTGCCAATGCCGCTGAGAGATGACTGAAAGGCGAATGGCACCTGAATGGTATGGCCGAAGGGGTGCTGGTCGTACCAGCGCTCGACCAGTCCGCGATTGGCGTCGTCAAAATCAAATTCCCACGGCCCATTCAGGCTGTGCCAGTGGCTGCGCTGAAACTGGGGGCGGGGGTATTCCGGGCGTGGTAGGGTCATGAGATGATTTCCTGTGATTGTCATTTTCGAATGGTCAACGATTGCGACTCGTACTTTTGCAGGCGCATTCTCGTGTAGGGGCGCAATAATGCACTTCAAGAATTGGATCAGGTAATATTCTGGTGTAGGGACGTGCCGTTGCACGTCCCTACACCCATTGATTTTTCGTAGGGACACCCAACGGGGTGTCCGCCTAAACCGTTACCCGGATATTTTCTTGACGGGCATTATTGCACCCCTACCGTCCCCCAATTGTACAAGTCCTAAAACATTATAATAACGTTTCGACCGCCGTGAACGACAGCGGCGGCACGATCAACGTTGCGCTCCGGCCATCCAGACGCGGCACGGCGGCCGGGTGCGCCACGATCTGGTTGGGATAAGCATAGCTGTTGGCCGCTTTGGGATCGCTTCCGGCCACCCGATGCACCGCCTTGATCTGCTGCGGCGCACGATCCTGCCAGTTGAGCGTCACCGTCAGCGAGTCGGTCTGGCTGCGGTTGACGATGAACACCGCGTTCTGACCGCTGGCTTCATCAACCGATGCCGAAACATCCAGCAGCGGCATATCGCCAAATTTGCGGGTGGTGTAGAAGGGCGAACGCACCCGCACATCCAGCGCATCGCCCGCTGCCAACCGGCTGAAGAGCATCAGCGGATAGTAGATCGACTGCTTGAGCAGCGCCTCGCGGGTCGTCAGGATCGGCGCGATGATGTTGACCACTTGCGCCAGGCAGGCGATCTTGAGCACGTCGGATTTCCGCAGAAAGACATTGAGCCACTGGGCGATCACCAGCGCGTCTTCCAGGTTGTAGACTTCCTCGGCGATGGGCGGCGCTTCGCTCCACTCGCGGATCACTTTATCCGGCCCCGGCAGCTTATAGGCCACATTCCACTCATCCCACGAGAGATACACCTCCTTCTTCGAGCGCTGTTTCGCCTTCACATAGCGCAGCGTCCCGGCCAGCGTATCGACATAGGCTTCAAAAGCCGCGCTCAAAGCCAGAAAGCTGGCGGTATCCTCATCGCGGTTATCGGCATAGTAATGGATCGAGTGATAATCAATCAGATCCCAGCAGTGTTCCAGCGCCACCCGATCCCATTCCGGGTAGCTGGGGATGACGTTGTTGGATGAGCCGCACAGCACCAGTTGAATCGACGGGTCGTGCCAGCGCATCAGCTTGGCCGCTTCACGGGCTTTCAAGCCGTAGGCCGCCGCTTCCAGATGCCCAATCTGCCACGGGCCATCCATCTCGTTGCCCAGGCACCAGTATTTCACGCTGTACGGGTCTGCATGACCATTGGCGGCGCGCTTGTCGGCATAGAGTGTTCCGGCGGGGGCGTTGCAGTATTCGATCAGATTGGCGGCATCCTGAATCGTGCCGGTGCCGAGGTTGACCGCCATCATCGGCTGGGTATTCACCAACTCACAGAAGGCCATGAATTCGTCAGTGCCGAATTGATTGGTCTCAATCGACTGCCAGGCCAGATCACGGCGGCGTGGGCGCTGTTCACGAGGGCCGATGCCATCTTCCCAGCGATAGCCGCTGAGGAAGTTCCCACCGGGATAACGCATGGCGCGGAAGTTCAACTCGCGCAGCGCCGCCAGCACATCCTGTCGCAGCCCGTTGGCATCGGCGTGGGGCGAGGCCGGATCATAAATGCCTTCATAGATACAGCGCCCCATGTGTTCGGCAAAGCCGCTGAACAACAGCGGGGAGATCGGGCTGATAACCCGCCGCGTATCCAGATCAATGCGCGCCTGAAGCGGTGTGGACATGCGTCATCCTCGCTAATAACATCGGACTGGATGCTAGATTTTCCCGTAGGGGCGCAATATTGCCCGTTGATAAATGAAATCGGCATTGTGATTGGTGTACCAGCGGACACCCCGTTGGGTGTCCCTACACCGGTCGGGACGTGCAACGGCACGTCCGCCGTACCCTGTAGCGATTGCCGAATCAATTTATCAATGCACCCCTACGTTCCCTTAACCACGTAAATCCTATCGTCGTTGAAATGGATGGGGGCGATTGGCGAATCACCCCCGTGTACGATACAACCTACAGCCGAACCTCCAGCGCGGTGAACGACAACGGCGGCACCGTCAGGGTAGCGCTTGAACCCTCGATTTTCGGCGGAGCAACGCTGACCGCCACGATCTGATTCGGCTTCTCAAAGCTGTTAGCCGCCTTCGGATCGGTTCCCGCCACCTGATGCGCAGCGCTGATCTGTTTCGGTGCGCGATCATCCCAGTGGATGGTCACGGTCACAGAATCCGTCTGGCTGCGGTTGACGATGAACACCGCGTTCTGTCCACTGGTCGCGTCATACGACGACGACACATCCAGCAGTGGCATGTCGCCGAAGTGGGCGGTCTTGTAATGTGGTGCGCGCACCAGCACATCCAGGGCGCTGCCGACGGCCAGCTTGCTGAAGATCATGAAGGGATAGTAGATCGACTGCTTCAGCATGGCTTCGCGCGTCGTCAGGATGGGCGCGATGACGTTGACGGTCTGAGCCAGGCAGGCGATCTTCAGCACATCGGACTTACGCAGGAAGACGTTCATCCACTGCGCCACTACCAGCGCATCTTCCAGGTTGTAGACCTCTTCGATCAGGTGCGGTGCCTGCGTCCAACTGCCCTGGACATCGGTGGGCAGCGTGGCCTTGTACCACACATTCCACTCGTCCCATGACAAGTAGACTTCCTTCTTTGAGCGCTGTTTCGCCTTCACATAGCGCAGCGTGCCGCTGAGGGTATCGACGAAGCTCTCGAACTCGGCGCTCAGTGCCAGATAGCTGGCGCTGTCGTTGTCGCGGTTGCCGGCGTAGTAATGCATCGAGTGATAATCGACCTGATCCCAGCACCATTCCAGCGCCACCCGATCCCATTCCGGGTAGGTCGCCATGCGCGAATTGGATGAACCGCACAGCACCAGCTCGATGCTCTTGTCATGCCAGCGCATCATCTTGGCCGCTTCGCGCGCTTTCGCCCCATATTCCGCCGCTTCCAGATGACCAATCTGCCACGGGCCATCCATCTCATTACCCAGGCACCAGTATTTCACGCCATACGGGTCTTTGTGACCATTGGCGGCGCGCTTGTCGGCATAGAGCGTTCCGACCGGCGCGTTGCAGTATTCGACCAGATTGGCGGCATCCTGGATCGTCCCCGTCCCCATGTTGACGCCCATCATCGGCGCGGTGTTGACTTCCTGACAGAAGGCCATGAATTCATCGGTGCCGAACTGGTTGGTCTCAATCGACTGCCAGGCCAGATCGCGGCGGCGCGGGCGCTGGTCACGTGGGCCGATGCCGTCTTCCCAGCGATAGCCGCTGAGGAAATTCCCACCGGGATAGCGCATGGCGCGGAAGTTCAACTCACGCAGCGCCGCCAGCACATCCTTACGCAGCCCGTTGGCGTCGGCGTGGGGCGAGGCCGGGTCGTAAATGCCTTCGTAGATGCACCGCCCCATGTGTTCGGAGAAGCCGCTGAACAGCAGCGGCGAGATCGGGCTGATGACCCGGTTGGTATCCAGATGGATCGTCGCTTGATTACTTTGTGTAGCGGTCATAAGCGGATTCCTTCGTACTCAGTTCAGGATAAAGTTCGTTTATTTCAGGCAACATCAAACCAGGCAACAGTCCGGTTCGGCTGCGGCAGGTCATGTCTATTCAGTTATTCACCGGGGAACGGGTCAGCGCCCGCCCATCCCGGTCATCGTTACACCCTTGATGATGCGTCGCTGGAAGATGATGTAGACGATGATGATCGGCACAGTGGCGAAGACCGCCCCGGCCAGCACCATCGGTCGATACTGTCCCGCATACGACGAGTTCAAAATCTGCAAGCCTACCGGCAAAGTCCGCATATCGATGCTGCTGGTGGTGATGAACGGCCACAGCAGATCGTTGTAATGCCCCAGGAACACCAGAATGCCCAGCGCCATCAGCGCGTTGGTCGAAAGCGGCAGCACCACATGACGGAAGCGACCCCAGTAGCTCGCCCCATCCAGGATGGCGGCCTCTTCCAGTTCCATCGGAATCTGCATGAAGAACTGGCGCAACAGGAACACCCCGAAGACGTTGGCTGCCCCCGGCCAGATCAGCGCATTAAAGGTATCGAGGAACTTGAGGTCGCGCATCAGCAGGAAGTTGGGGATCAGCGTCACCTGCGACGGCAGCATGACGGTGATGAGCAGCAGCCCGAACAGGATGTTGTTGCCTGGGAAGCGCAACCGGGCGAAGGCATAGGCTGCCGGCGCACACAGCACCATCACGGCGGTGGTGTAGGCGGCGGCCGCGAACAGACTGTTACGCAGCCAGGTCGCCAGCTTCAGATCCGGCTGGGTGAACACGGTGTTGTAGTTGTCCAGCGTCGGCGTCAGCGTGATGAGGGGCGGCGGCCAGCGGTTGACTTCCTGATTGGTCATCAACGACTGCGAGAACGAGAAGAGCAGCGGGAACAGGACGAAGATGCTCAGGATAATCAGGAAGACATAGGTCAAGCCATACTGGCCCAGATGATTAAATGTGCGACTATTCATCGTTGCTTCCCTCACCCTAATACTCGACCCGGCGGCCGATCAGCCGGAACTGAACGACTGTGAAGAGCGCCATGATGACCGCCAGCGTCACCGCGACCGCCGAGCCGTAGCCCATGCGGAAGGCGCGCCAGGCCATCTCATACAGGTAGTAGATGACGGTGTACGACGCTCGACCCGGCCCACCGGTCGTCATGATGAACGGCTGACCAAAGACCTGGAAGTGCGCAATCACGCCCGTGACCGTCACGAACAGGATGGTGGGGCGCAGCAGTGGCAGGGTGATGTACCAGAAGAGCTGCCGACCATTCGCGCCATCGATCTTGGCGGCTTCGTAAAGCTGTTCCGGGATGCCCTGCAAGCCGGCGATGAAGATCAGCATCGGAAAGCCGAAACCCCACCAGATGGTCGTTAGACTGAGCGCCGGGATGACCAGACTCTCGTCGCCGAGCCAGTTGACAGGTCGGATGCCGATGAAGCTGAGAAAGTAATTGATGACACCGAACTGGGTACTGAGCAGCCAGACCCAGGTCAACCCGACCACGCCCACCGAGAGCAGCGTGGGCATATAGAGCAGGACGCGGAAGAAACTCTGTCCGCGAATCGGCTGGGTGACGGCCAGCGCCGACGCCAGCGCGAGGATGGTGGTGCCAAGCACCGTCAGCACAGCGAAGACGATAGTGTTTTGCAGCGCAATCCACCACACATAGTCGTTGAACAATTCCTGATAATTGCCCAGCCCGATGTAGGGGCGGCTGGGGCGCAGGATTTGCCAGTCATAGAAGCTGAGGTTGACGGCGGTTGCAACTGAACGGACAACAAAAACCAGAAAGAAGATGAAGAACGGGGTCAGGAAGAGATAGGCTGCCACCGCTTCACGGGTACGCAGCTTCATCTGAAACCGCCCAGCACCCGTCTTGGAGACCGCCGTTTGCGACGACATCATCGCCTGTGAGTCGGACATACACAATATCCTCAAACATTTAGGCTGTCGATCGTACCGGAATAGGTTGGATTGGAGGGAGTAATGCCGTAGTCATATTTTGACGGAATGCCACCCAATAAGACCAATCTTTGAAAAAAACATCCCCTCTTAAAGAAGGGAGGGGCAGGCCAATGACCTGCCCCACTGAATTCGCTGATCGGAACCGGCTTTAGCGGTTGCGATCCAGTACCTGCTGCATACGGGCGGCGGCATCGTCCAACGCCTGCTGCGCCGTCTTCTGGTTGTTGAGCGCGGCGCTCAGTTCGGGATCGAGGGCGGCATACATTTCCTGCACGGCCACGTTCTGGATGTCCAGAATGCCGTAAGCGCTGAAGCTCTCGCCCAGGATGATGTTGGAGGGGTAGTTCACCGGGTCAAGCGCGGCCTGAGCCGAGAGACGAGCGGGAACCTGACCGGAGGCGGCCCAGGCCACCTGATTGTCGCTGACCCAGCGCACCAGACGTTCAACGGCGGCCAGCTTCTCGCCTTCCAGACCGACTGGCAGCATCCAGTTGTGAATGCCGAACCAGGCCGCCGGCTGCTCGCCAAACTGGAAGTTCGGCCAGGCCGCGCCATCGATGTCGGTCTGATCAACGGCGAAGTTACGGAACCAGCTACCGGTCGGCAGCACGGCCACGGCACCAGCCGAGAAACCCTGCCAGCTATCGAAACCGGCTTCGGGCGGGGACACATTGTAGGTGTAGACCAGATCGATGAACTGCTGCAGCGCCTTGACGCCGGCTTCTGAGTTGATGGTGACGGTCGAGCCATCTTCGCTCAACACGCTGCCGCCATTCTGCGCCAGGGCGGCCAGGAAGTTCACGCGCGGCCATTCGCTGACGGTGAAGCCCCACTGAACCACATTTTCCTTGTCAAAGTCGGGCGAGGCGGCGTTGTTGCCGTTGGCATCCAGCGTCAACTGCTGGAACAGAGCGACCCAGCCTTCATAAGTGGTGGGCGGGGCAGCTTCGGGATCCACGCCAGCCTTCTCAAAGGCACCCTTATTGATCCACAGACCGCGACCATGATTGTCCAGCGGAATGGCATAGGGGACACCCTGATAGCTCACACCATTGGCGGTCACTTCAGAAATATCATCGCTGGGGAACCAGCCACCATTGGCGCTGTACCAGCCGCTCAGATCCTTCAGCACGCCGTAGCTGGCGAACTGAGGAATTTCCGAAGCGTGCAGGATGAACACATCAGGTGGGCTGCCAGCTACAAACGCGGTTTGCAGCTTGGTGTAGAGGGTGTTCCAGGGGATGATTTCAGTGGTGATCGAAATATCGGGATTTTCGGCGATGAAGTCGGCCAGCATGGCATTCAGCGTCACGCCATCCGAACCCGTCAGACCGTTCCAGAACGAAATCTTGATGGCACCGGTGCCAAGTTCAGAGACAATGGCGGTCGGTTCCGGCGGGGTGTCCTGGGCAACGGTGCTGACCAGTGACATCGAAAATACTATTGCCAGGAGCAACGCGACTAAAGAAATCCCGAGTAAAGTCCCACGCTTGAACATGAATTTTCTCCTCAAACTAGACCTTCACGAATTGTTTTTTGGAACAGTAGTCACAGCATACGATGGTGGAAAACCGGATTGAGGCAGGGTACAGCGTCGGTCAACAAAGCCTTCAGCGGTCTTCCAGTTGTCACACCTCCTCATATCGATTAAACTCTGAATGAAGAAAACGAATTCATGCATACGAATGCATGAAAGTGATTAGAACATAGCCTGATAGACTTGTCAAATGAGTATTTTGCCTGGAATGGTGTGATTTGACGCCGATTGGGCTGCCCCTGATGATACGGCGGCCTGCACTCAGGGCGACTTCCGCCTGGCACAGGATGGATGAAACAGAACGATGAAACAACCAAAGCTCAAGGGTAAAGCCCCGACGATGCACGACGTCGCCCGGTTGGCGGGCGTGTCACAGCCCACTGTGTCGCGGGTGCTGAACCAGAACGACACTTCGGTGCAGATCAGCGAGGAAACCCGTTACCGGGTGCATCAGGCGGTTGAGGCGCTTGGCTATCGCCCGAATGTCATCGCCCGCAGCCTGCGCACCCAGCGCACCCAGACTATCGCCCTGATGATTGCCGACATCTCCAACGCTTTCTACCACCCTATTGCGCGGGCCGTCCAGGATATTGCGCGGCAATTTGATTACGAAGTGCTGATCTCCAATAGCGATCATGTCTATGAACACGAAAAGCACTTCTGTGAGATTGTCCTGCGACGCGGTGTGGATGGCGCGATTCTGGTGCCGATTCGGCTGACCGGCGATGATCTGGATGAATACATGTCGCAGACGCATATTCCTTTTGTGGTATTGGGGCATCACTTCTATCACCCGCACGTCGATGTCGTCTATATGGATGACGAGCGCGCCACCTATGAAACTACTCGCTGGCTCATCAGCGAGCGCGGGCATACCTGCATTGGTTACATCGGCGTTCCCGATATTCTGCCGCCTGGTCCGCGCCGTCTGCGCGGGTTTCATCGCGCTCTGGTGGATTGTGGTCTGACGGCTGATCCCCGCTTCATCCTGGAAAGCGACTTCACTATGGAAGGGGGGCGGCGCATCGCCCACCAGTTGATACAGCAGCGAGAAATACCCTCGGCTTTGATGGTAGCAAATGACCTGATGGCGATTGGTCTGATCCTGGCGCTTCAGGATGCCGGTTATCACATCCCTGAAGATGTCGCGATTGTTGGCTTCGATAACATCCCGGAGGCCACCGTCGTCCGGCCGACGTTAACCACCATCGCCCAGAATCCGCGTGATCTGGGTGAGAAGCTGGCCCATGCCTTGTTCGAGCGTATCGAAAACCCGGAGTTGACCGAGCGCCGTCTGTTCGAGAGTTCCTACCAGCTCATCGTACGAAATTCGGCCTGATCCACTGGCTGGCATTCGAATGTGCGTGACCACTTCACGCTCAGTGATTCCTGATGTTGGTAAATATCCCAACATATCCCAACATATCGCCAATGGGCGATCATTTTTCCAGCAATTGTAGAAATATATCCCAAGTTTAAGACTGATGGGCTTATATGAACAAGCACATTAATGTGCCGTGATTCAAGCGATTCAGCGGTTATTCAGCAGGCCATCTTCCCGTAGAGCCACCCTTACAAGTGCTATGACTCAAGATACAGCCAGCCTGATACCAGAGGCCAATTGTTAACGTTTCCGCCAAAGACTTATCCCAACCTTAAAATTTTCGACATTTTAACATTCTTGGGGAGAAATTCAGTTGAGGTTGTGCGTTCGATGGGGTATACTGATCGATACATAACCACCTAGAACCAGACTTAATCCCCACACCCAAATCTGGCGGGGGCTGCACAACGGTCCCCGGTGGTTTTTTGACCCTTTTTTTCAGCCAACGGTCTGGCGCGGCAGGGACAGCGTTTCCTGTTTGGATTTGATTTCCCCCGCGCCGGTAAGCATCCTTAAAGGTCGTGATCGTGAATCCGCAAGAGGCGTGGAACATTGCCTACAATCAGCTCGAGCTTCAGTTAGACCGGGCCACCTTCGAGACCTGGCTGCGCGGCGCGGCGTTCGTCAACCATATGCCCGCCGAAGACGGCAGCGATGGCGGGACTTTCGTCATCGGCGTCGCCAACAGCTATGCCCGCGATATGCTGCAACACCGTCTGTACCGCGAAATCCGCCGCGTGCTGGGGGATGTGACCGGGCAGCCAGTGGAACTGAGCTTTGAAGTAGCGCGCCCGGCAGTGACATCCGTCGAAGCGGATGAACTGCCTCTGTTCCGCCTGCTTAACAGCCAGCGCCCGGAACGGGATAGCCTGCCGGCGCTGCACCAGCAGGTCAGCCGCCCGCAGCGCCCAGAGCTGCCGGAAAGCGAGCTGAACCCACGTTTCACCTTCGAGCGCTTCCTGGCGAACTCGCATAATCGCCTGACCTACGAAGCCGCTATGGCGGTCGCGGAGTATCCTGCCAGCCAGTACAACCCCTTTTTGGTTTATGGTGGCGTCGGTCTGGGCAAAACCCACCTGCTGCAATCCATCGCCCATGTCTGCAAGGCGCGCGGGCAGCGTGTCATCTACATCCCGTCCGAGGTCTTCACCAACGACCTGATCGACGCCATTCGCCAGCGGACGACGGCTATGTTCCGTGAACGCTATCGCTCGGCGGATGTGCTGCTGGTCGATGACATCCAGTTCATCGCCGGCAAGGAAAGTACGCAGGAAGAATTTTTTCATACCTTCAATGCGCTTTATACCTATAACAAACAGATCGTCCTGGCCTCTGACCGGCATCCTTCGGAACTGACGCTGCTGGAAGACCGGCTGCGCTCACGCTTCAGCGGTGGGCTGGTGATGGACTTGCAGCCGCCCGAGTTCGAGACGCGCCTGGCGATCCTTCAGATGTGGGCGCAGGAACGCAGCATTCAGCTCCCGTCCAACGCCGCCGAGATGATCGCCGAGCAAGCCCGCACCAATATCCGCGAGCTGGAAGGTATCTTCAATCAGGTGGTCGCCACTATGCAGTTCGCCCGCCGCCCGGTGACGCGCGACATGGCCGAGAGTGCGGTGCTGACTTATCGCAAGCCGCGCCACCACAGCCTGACGCTGCACCGGCTGCTGGAGGTGGTCGCCCATTATTACAAGTTCGCCACCAGCGATCTGACCGGCCCGCGCCGCACTGCCCGCCTCAATCAGGCGCGGCAAGTGGCGATGTATCTGGCGCGCGAGATCACGCTGGCCTCGCTGCCACAGATCGGTGATGCGTTTGGTGGGCGCTCGCACAGCACCGTGCTGCACTCCTGCAATAAAGTGGAAGAAGAACTGAGTGTCGATGCCCTGCTGCGCCAGGATGTCGAAGCGCTGCACAAGCTCCTGCTGGGGGAGTAGGTCTGCAACTATTGTTCGTATTTCCCTTGAAGATAGGGACTGGAACCAGGTGTCTGCCGCACCTTTGTTAACCATTTCTGATAAACTCGCTGAGCTGAAAGTGAGTGATATATGGGTTAGCCCATCTCCAAACAAGATAAGTCACCTTATCAATACAGGTTGGCAGCAAATCAAGGGTGACAGACTACAAAAGCTGAGAATTAAATCGTCTCAATGAGAGGGATGATTCGGATGATAACCATGTTGTTCCCATACCCGAATGACTGTGCCTTGAACACTCGTATCAATATCAAACAGGAAATCCACCAGTTGTGGAAGCATGGTTGATCCAAGCAGATTGACGAGAGCTTTGATGGCTTCCCCTCTAACCATCTCATCTGGATCAGATAAAGCCGTGTAAAGCGGTTGAAGAGATTGCTCATCTTTCAAGCTTCCAAGAGCTTCAATTGCGTAGCATTTTGGCCCGCGTCTTTCATCGGTTTGCAGCACATCAATCAGAGCCGGTACCGCGCGAATATCTCCGATCCGCTTGAGAGCCCATGCAGCCTGACGGCAAACAAGCGAGTCTTCGTCCTTAAGACTATTGATAAGAATATTCAGTCCTTCATTTTGATACTCTTCCGTATAGTAGAGTCCTTCCGCCGCCCACTGGATTACCTCGACATCAGGATCAGCAAGGACCGCTGCCAAGGCGGATTGTGCTGCCTGAGTGCGATGTTTTGATAATCCCTTTGCTGCCTCAGCGCGAACACCACTATCGACATCCTGCAATGCGCTGATCAGAATGTTTATCAGGGACTTCTCATCCACAGTTTGCGAGATAATCCCGAGTGCATAAATCGCCCGTTTGCGAACGATTGGATCAGGATCCTGGCTTGCTGTGATCAGTCGGTCGATATACTTCTCCTGATAATCAGCAATCAGTTGAGCAGTTCCCCGTCCAAACCAGTGGCTCGGACCCCTCAACTCTTCAAACACAGCGTCCACCGCATTCTTCGTCCCAATCTTCAGTAAAGCAAAAAGGGCATCCCCCCGAGCATGTCCCGTCCACTTTGGAAGGAAGTCAATCAGCACATCAGCGCACTGTTCGTCACCAATATCCCCCAATACAGCAATCACATCGTATAAGTTGACGTGTTCCCATGCCAACGTATTCACTGCTTCGCAAAGCAGACTCAGCCCTTCGGTCTTGCCGGCCTGCGCCAGCTTAAGGGCATGCCGATAGCGAACCGACAAATCATCGGATTCAGAAGGTTGAATATCGACTATGTTGCTGTGCTTGTCCATCGAGGCATGCTCCTCATACGGCACACTTATTCTCACAAGAAGCTGATCTTCCATCAAAATGTCAACACGTTTGAAACGCTGCACAAGCTCCTATTGGGGGAGTGAACCAAACGCGCACTCACAGCTTCGGATCGGGGTCTTCGGTATTGGCACCGCCTTCCTGCACCAGCATCCGCATCACCGACGAGGCATGGCGGAAGACCATCGCTTCCTGATAGGCCGGGTCGGCATACCAGGCTTCGACATGCGCCTGGCTGGGAAATTCCAGGATGACCAGCCGGTCGGTGTAGGGTTCGCCTTCGAGCGTAATGACTTTTTCGCCGCGCGTCAGGAAGCGCCCACCATGCTTCTTCACAATCGGCGGCGTCCGATCCGTATATTGGCGATAGGTCTCCGGGTCATGAATCGCCATCATGGCAAGCACGTAAGCGGGCATGGCTGCTGCTCCTTCACATTGGTGGTTGAGACCCTGAGTGTAGCGAATGGTGGCGATGGCGTCGATAACCCTGCTGTTACGATTGCATGTCTTTGTCTCCTCTAAGAATCAACTACAATGGCGCCGAGGAGACGGAGAGCAAGCAGCGATGATTGCTTCACCAATCAGTCAGAAAGAATAGTCATGCGTTTGTCACCAGCCTCCCTGTCGATTGGAAACGACAGGGAAACCAGGGTGATAAATGATGGTACAGGAATAACGCCAGGCATCAGGAATAAGGTCAGGGTGAAATCAGGCTGACCGGGATAAGAACAGGCGGGAAGAAGTGAAGTTACCGGCGATAAGGATTGCGGGGTGTAGGACGCGGGATGCGCACCGGCACGGGGACAGGCACCCGCTTAGGCTGCGATTGTGGATTGAGCAGACGCTCTAGATCTTCCAGAACTTCGCGCAACCGATTACCGAGGTTGTCCAGGACGCCTTGTTTCTGCTTTGCCACAGCCAGACCCCTTTCTCCGGTAAACAAAAAATCCCCTCGTAGGTTGACAATCAACGACGAACGGGGGATTTCGATGGGAGCTTGGATGATAGATGGACCTAGAGAGACTCGAACTCTCGACCTCTTCAATGCCATTGAAGCGCTCTCCCAACTGAGCTATAGGCCCGCAGCGGTAAGCGCCCGAATGGTAGCCCCTTGATGTCGTGTTGTCAATACCAAGCATACAGCCATTTTTATCTTTTGGCTATAGGCTCAAATGAATATTTAACTTAAATTCCGCTAGAAGCGGATGAGCCGATGCTCATCTCGTGCCACATAAGGATGTCCTGCCATGCGTTTAGAAGACCTGAATTGGATGGATGTTGAGCGTTATCTGGAGCGTGATGACCGCATCATGCTGATTACCGGCACGACGGAGCAACACGCCTATCTCAGCCTGTTGACCGATATTCTGATCCCCTCACGGCTGGCGCTGGCCGTCGCTGAACGCGAACCGATCCTGATCGCCCCGCCGCTCAACTTCGGCTACAGTCATTATTTCAAAGCCTACCCCGGCACCATCAGCCTGAGGCAGGAGACCTTCGCCCAGGTGCTAAATGAGATCGTCGATGGCCTGCGCCAACAGGGCTTCCGCCGCTTCTTCATCCTCAATGGGCATGGTGGCAACCTCATGCCGCAGCATCTGACCGACCTCCATGCCAGCGGTCAGGCCAGCCTGGTCTGGTACAACTGGTGGAAGGAAAGTGCTGTCAAAGCCTTCGAGGAGCAGCACAACATCAAGTTGACACACGCCAACTGGGGTGAAAACTTCCCTTTCAACCGGGTGGCTGAAAGCCCGGCAGGCGAGAAAGCCTGGATTGGCAGCCTCAACCAGGACGATCCACAGGCGGTACGGGCGGTGCTGGGAGATGGCAGCTTCGGCGGCGCCTATCAGGTGGCGGATGATATCACCCACGCTCTGTTCATGACGGTGGTTGACGAGATCGTTGCGCGCATTCGGGCGATGTGAGGCAACCTTAAATGCCATTTAAGAAAATTTAGGGTAGGCATAACCATGCAGCTATTCACCCGTGCTAGGCTGTGCTGTGCCATAAATGTCTAGCATGTTGAGGTGGATACCATGTTCAGAGTGCGTTATCAGCTCGTCATCGGTCTGCTGCTCCTGACTCTGGGGGCAGCCGCCGTCCATGCCCGCACGAGTGTCATTGCGCCACAACAGGAACCCGCGACCGTCATCATCGACCGTGGCCTGGGCGATTTGAACCCGATTTATCAAGCCGTCAGCCCGTCCGTAGTCGCCATCAATGTCAGCACCAGTGTCGGGCGGCGGAGCGGCGGCGCGACCGGTTCCGGCTTTGTCATCGATAATGAAGGGCATATCATCACCAACAACCACGTCGTCGAAAATGCCGATGCCATCGAGATCGAGTTCTTCGACGGACACCTGGCCACTGCCACCATAGTTGGCCTGGACCCGGATTCAGATCTGGCGCTGCTCGATGTCGATGTCCCTGGGGAGCGTCTGTTCCCAGTCACCTTCGGCAACTCGGACGCGCTGGTCGTGGGTCAGCCGGTGCTGGCGATTGGCAGCCCCTATGGTCAGGATTGGACGCTGACCACTGGCATCGTCAGCGGGCTGGATCGCGTCATCACTGGCCTGACCAATTTCTCCATCGGCGGCGTCATCCAGACCGACGCGGCCATCAATCCCGGCAACAGCGGCGGCCCACTGCTGAACCTGCAAGGCGAGATCGTCGGGGTGAATTCGCAGATTCTCAGCCAATCTGGCAGCAATTCCGGCGTCGGATTCGCCATACCGAGCAATCTGGTGCAGCGAGTGGCGCGTGAACTGGAAGCCGGAGGCTCGGTGGATTACAGCTACATGGGCATCGCCGGCGCGGATGTGACCTTACAGATCATTGATGAACTGGGACTGCCAGACGATACCCGCGGCGTGGTGGTGACGGCCATCTCGCGCAATGGCCCAGCGGATGAGGCGGGCATCCAGAATGCCATCGGTCAGGACAACAGCACTGCCGTGCCGACCAACTTCGATGTCATCACCGCCATCGATGGCAATCCGATCAAGGGCATGAATGATCTGATTTCGTATCTGGCACGCTCGACCACTCCCGGGCAGACCGTCACCTTGAGCATCCTGCGCGATGGCAATCAGCCGATACAGGTGCCGCTCACCCTCACTTCGCGCCCGTCATGATCATTGGGTCGATGCAGCAAGCGTAGTGAACAAAACGAAGTTGAGGTCGTCACATAAACGGACAGAATGAGACCCCGGATAGCCGTCTATTCGGCAATCTCACCGCTGGTTGCTGGGTTCAAGACATGAGTGGATGGCATTCTTGCGTTGCAAACTGTTCCAGATTACACTATGTGCAACTTATCGGTTGCACATAAGGATCGATGATAATGACCGTCTTAACTGTCGAACGAGACATCTGGATCGCTGCGCCGCCGGAGCGCGTCTGGCAGGCCATCACTCAAGGCGAGATGTTGGAGCGCTGGTGGGGAGACCAATGGCGCATCCCGGAACTGCGCGTGGGTGCAGCGATCCAGTTCGGTCATGAAGGCGACTGGATGACAGCGATGATTACGACGGTGGATCCACCACGACAATTCGCGCTGGAATGGCCGCCGCAGGCCGGGTATCACAGCATCGCCATGACGACCGCTTTCAGCCTGACTGCCGAACAGGGTGGCACTCGACTGCATGTTCGTGAAACCGGCTTTGAGGCACTGCCCGATGACATCCGCCAGACGCGCTTTGACCAGACGACGAAGGGATACGAAACGGTGCTGGCAAGCCTGAAACACCTGCTGGAAGCGGCATGACCGAGCAAGCCCTCTTCACCGCCCTGGCCGACCCACTGCGTCGCCAACTGCTGCTGGATCTGGCACAGTCCAGCCCGCGTACCGCCACCCAGTTAGCCCAGGATTACCCGATCACGCGCCAGGGCATTCTGAAGCACCTGGATGTTCTGGAACAAGCCGGACTGGTTGCTGTTCAGCCGGCTGGACGAGAGAAGCGCTATCGCTTAACGCCGCAGCGCCTGGTCGAAGTGGAACAGTGGATTAAAGAACTTGAGGCGCGATGGGATGAACGACTCCTGCGCCTCAAGACCCTGCTTGAATCCGATCCGCCGGGGGAGTGAATCGCTTTACACCGGCAGCGTCAGGCTCTCCAGATCGCGCGGGTAATAGGTCATCATCTCCACGCCATCCTCGGTGACGGCGACAGTATCGGAATGACGGAAGCCGCCGATCTGCGGATGATACAGCCCTGGCTCGATGGTGAAGACCATGCCCGGCTTGATCGGGGTGGGGTCGCCTTTGTCGAGGAACGGCGCTTCGTGATAGCGCAGCCCGATGGCATGGCCGACGTGATGCCGCCAGTAGCCCATCAGGTCATGTTTCTCATAGTAGGCTCGCACCGCCAGATCAACCTCGGCGCAGGTCTTGACCCGTCCCAGCGCTTCAATCGCCGTGTCCTGAAGCGCCACCATATGATCGAAGAGCCGCCGCTGATCATCGGTCGCTTTGCCCAGGAACATCGTCCGTTCCAGTTCCGAGACATAACCCCAGACCGGCGCACTGGCACCCGTCACCAGCACATCGCCGGCCTGAAACACGATATTGTTCGCCAGCGCGTGCGGGATAGCCGCGTTGCGCCCGATCTGCCCGCGATAACCGGCTATCGCGCCAGGATAGGTCATGTTCTGCGAGCGATAAACCGGCCCGATGGCATCCAGCATAGCGCGGGTGGCTTCGTGACCAGCCCGCTGTTCGACTTCGGTCTCGGTGGCACCGACGACGGTGTAGCGCTGAAGCAGGGTATGCGCCAGATTGCCCCAGCGGCAGCTTTCGCGCAGCAGGTTCAGCTCCGCCGGCGACTTCACCATCATCTGATCTTCAATCGCCGCCCGCACCTTGACCACCGTCGCCCCGGTCAGCTCGCTCAACGCCGGGCCGCGATAGCCCAAAATCCAGGGATAGCCATCGTCATCGACCGCAATCGTGTCACGGATGTCCATGTCGCCCAGCAGCGTCTTGAGCGCCGCCATCGGATGAGGATCAAATGGATATTCGACATAATGCGCCACCTGCTCGATCAGCGCATTGGATTGGGCGTGTTCCACTTCCAGGCGTGGCACGAACAGGCCGCGTTCGCCATTGCTATTCATGACGAAGCCGATCGGACGCTCTGTGGGGATGAAGGCGAAACCGGCGTAATAGAGGATATAGTCGCGGTCGAACAGCACCACGCCGCTGCATCCGCGCTCGACGATCACCTGGCGCAGGACTTCACAGCGCGCCCGGTATTCCGCATCGCTTATCTTGAGCATGATTCATCCTTTGCGTTCAGGCCTTCATCCCGCGAGTATAACGGGCGCTGGAAATGGCGACCAGTCAAGTGGAACTACCCCACTGGCCTATTGGTGTCGTGTCTTGCGGTTGTTTCGCCCTATTGCACTTTGCCCGTCACCCCCCAATAACTGGGGGGATGCGCCACGTGATTCAGGTGTATCCTGTGGCTTATTGACCAGAAACGTATTTTGGGTCACAAGGTCAAATGAGCACACAAGTAACATCACACTTCACTACCCTGCCGGATGGACAGGTGATCCACAGCCTTCAGGCTGGCACAGATACCTGGGGAACGGTGGTGCTGCTGCACGGCGGCAACATCGATCATGCCGCATTGTCGTGGGGGCCAACGCTGTCCGCCCTGGCGGAACGCCGTTATCGGGTGATCGCGCTGGACGCCCCTGGTTACGGTCGTAGCCCGGCACCGCGCCAGCCGTTCACGCTCCAGCGGGCGACAGCGACCTTCAGCCAGTTCGCTGATGCCCTCGGATTGAAGACCTTCACATTGGGCGGCGTATCGATGGGAGGCGGGATGGCGCTGGGCTATACCCTGATGCAGCCGGAGCGGGTGACGCGGCTGGTGCTGGTCGGCTCGTATGGCTTACAGGATCGCGCCCCATTTCATCATCTGAGCCGGCTGTTGATTGCGCTGCCGGGGATGAACGCCCTCACGCGCGGGATGCTCAAGGGGCGTCCGGGGCTGGTTCGCCGTAGCCTGAGCAGCATCCTCCGTAATCCGGCGGCGCTGACCGATGAGCTGGTGCAGCAGGTGATGGCTGCGCTGGAGCAGTCACAGTCACTTGAGGTCTGGTCACAGTTTCAGCGCGACGAGATCGGCTGGAACGGGGTCAAGACCTGTTATATGCCGCGTCTGAGCGAGATCACCTGCCCAACGCTGCTGGTGCAGGGGACGCATGATATTGGTGTGCCGCTGCGTTATGCCGAAGAAGCAGCGCGCCGGTTGCCTCATGCCCGGCTGGAAATCTTTGAGAACGCCGGTCACTGGACGCAGCGCGATGATGCTCCGCGCTTTCATCGCCTTCTGTTAGATTTTCTCAATACAAGCCAGGGAAAAGGTGTGTAAATCCCAACTTTTGCCTGTTCTTACCTGTTTATCAGGCTAAAGGTTGTACTCGACTATATCAATTCTGTACTTGAAAGGATGATGATGCCCGACACCCGCGATAACCCGGAGCGCGAGGGGCGCATTCTGGATGCCGCCAAGAAGCTCTTCAGTCATTACGGCTTCGACAAGACCACTGTCAGCGACATCGCCGATGAAGCTGGTATCTCGAAAGGGGCGGTCTATCTGCACTTCAAGAGCAAGGATGAGCTATTCGATGCACTGCTGCTGCGCGAGTCGGATGCGGTGCTGGATGATTTGCTGCGGCGGTTGGATGCCGATCGAGAGGGGGGCAGCATCTTCGGCTTGTATCAACATGCCATCCTGACATCTATCGCCAATCCGCTGATGCACGCGCTGATGACCCGTGACAGCCGGGTGCTGGGCGATTACGCCCGGCGAATCAGCAAGACGCTGTTGGCAGCGCAGGGCAATCTGGTACGAGATGAGATGGTGAAGCAGTTGCAAGCGGCGGGTGTCATCCGTCCGGACCTGGACGCAGATGTGGTCAGTTATGTGCTGGCGCTGATCCGCTACGGCTTCCTGATGATACACGAGGTCGTGCCGCCCGATAAAGCGCCGCCGCTGGATGAAGTCGGGCGGACGCTGGGGCTGCTGCTGGAACGGGGTTTGGCCCCTGAAGGCGGGTCGAATAAGGAAGCTGGACGGCAGGTATTGCATCAGATCGTCGAGCAACTGCGGGCGTATATCCACAGCACGCGCAAAACATCACCGCCAGCGTGATGAACATGGGTTGCGGACGACGCCGCCCGGGATGATGCCTGTGCCGGGCATTATGCACCCGGCACGATTAGGGAAGGCGCGCTTACTGCGGCGGCGGGATCAGGCCGATCTGTTGAAACAGGGTGAAGTAATCACCAACATCCCATTGTTCAACGACCAGGCCATCGCTCACGCGAAAGACATCAGCGCTGACGTAGTTAATCGGATTGAATGTTGGAGGGATACCATAAAGTTGTTCACCCCCTTCATGAGTGCCAGTGATAGTGCTGAGGACAAAAGCCAGATCGCCTTCCGTCACAGTCAGGTTGATCTCACGCTGCACATCCGGGAACGCTTCGTAAATGGCGGTGTAGAAGTCCTGGAAACCCTTCAGACCCGGCCCCACGAACGGATTGTGCCAGACATAATCCGGGGCGATGAAACGCTCGGCGGCCACGATGTCACGGGTGTTGAGTGCGTCCTTATACAGACCTTCAACCACTGTCAGCGTATCTTCGCTGGCAGCCGGTTCAGGTGTACGTTCCACCAGGGGGACACCGAACATGCTCAGGTCTTCCGGGGCAGGCGCGCCATTCGGAATGATGCCCAACTGCTGGAAAAAAGACAGTTGATCGATCACTTCCCAGTGTTCAGCCAGTTTGCCCTCTTCAACACGCCAGAAGTTGATGCTTTGCGCGGCGACTCGGTTACCGGTCGCTTGGATGCCCATGAAGTCCCCTTCCTGAGTGCCGGAGATCACCAGGCGGGCAGCGACATAATCGCCCTCAGCGGCCATTTCGTAAACCGTGTACTGAATATCCGGGAAAGCGGTGTGGAGACCGGCCACCATCCCTTGCAGTGCCTGACTGCCACTGGGTACACCCGGCGTATTCTGGATGTACTCTGGCGTGACGAACTGGTCAGCAGCGGCGACATCCCCAGCGTTGAAGACCTGATCGATGAAGGCTATGACCAACTGCCGATTGGCGTCTGTGGACGACTCCTGCGCATAAGCTGCCGACAGGCTGAAAGCAGCGACGAGCAAGACCGATGTAAGAGCGGCGATCCAACGGTTCATGATATTCCCCCTATTCATGGTGCTGCGGGTTTATTCCCGCGTTCTATCCATACAACGAATGTGCAGAGGCGGAATCGACAGTGGGAATGTTAAGCATCAAAAAAGATTATCGGAGATTGTGTTAAGAGCCGATCGGGGTGACTGACAGGTTAGATACAAATCGATCAGCTTTCCCGGAGCCTTTTAGAGACTTGATTGGCACGGGTAGGGTAAGCTGCGAAGCACGGGGAAGTACAAACATTGGGCTCATTTGAGCCGCAGTGCATTAGCAACCAGGAACTAACAACTAACAACCAACATCTGAGAGAAACCATGAATCACCTGTACATCGAACGTCTGGGACAACCGGATAAGCCAGCCATCATCTTCCTGCACGGCGGTGGCCTGAGCAGCCGTCAGTGGGGGCCGCAGATGCAGAAACTCGCCAGCGACTTCTTCTGTCTGGCACCCGACCTGCCGGAACAGGGACGCAGCGCCGCAGTACAACCATTCACGCTGTCCGGGGCAGCGGAACAGGTAATCGAGCTGATTCAAGAGATTCCGTCACAGCGGGCGCACCTGGTCGGCCTGTCGCTGGGCGGCGCAGTCGCGCTGGAAGTGGCGCGAGTTGCGCCAGAGCGTGTCGATCACCTGCTGGTCAGCGGGACATCCGCCGGGTTGAGCGGCTGGCTGGGGAAGATCACCATCTGGAGCGCCGGCCTGTACCGCTGGTTCAGCCAGGAGCAATTGCTGCGGCTGGCCTACCGCCAGTTCAACATTCCGCCACAGTATCAGGCTGATCTGCGCGAAGATCTGCTCAAGGGTTTTGACCCGGCCTTCACCCGCCATTTCACCGAAGCGTTGATGCAGCTTCAGCTTCCGGCGCGGGCCAATGCCCTGGTGTGTGTTGGCGAGCGCGAGACGACCGTTGCCAGAGGTGATGCCCGTAAGCTGGTACAGCGGATAGCCGGGGCGCGCGGCGTGGTTGTACCGAAGGTCGGTCATGTGTGGAATCTGGAAGCGCATGATCTGTTCACCGAGATAGTTCGGGCGTTTGTGAGGGATCAACCGCTGCCAGATGGGCTGCGAACATTGTGAGGGGATAAGCGATGACAATTGTGATTTTGACCGCTGGGACGCGCGGTGATGTGCAGCCGTATCTGGCGCTGGCACACGGGTTGATGAAAGCCGGACATGTGGTTCGGCTGGCCGCGCCGAGCAACTTTGAGACGTTCGCCAACGAACATGGTGTACCCTATGCGCCGCTGCGGGCGGATTACTACCAGTTGATGGACTCGCCCGAGGGTCAGGCGCTCAAGAGTGGCAACCCCTTGCGCGTGATGAAGCATATGCGGACGACGATCTTCCCGTTGATGCGCCGCCTGCTCGATGATAGCTGGGAGGCCAGCCGCGATGCTACGTGCCTCATCTATCACCCGAAGGTGTTCAGCACCGCTCACATCGCCGAGAAGCTGGGCATTCCAGCTCTCATGGCCGCCACTGTACCCATCATCCACCCGACAGCCGAATTCCCGGCAGCGGGTGTCATTCACCGCAACCTGGGCGGCTTTCTGAATAAGCTGACCTATCAGGCAGCTCCTGCAGCCATGAGCAGCTTCAACAGCATCCTCAGTGAATGGCGACAGGACAAGCTGGGATTGCCAGCCAAGTCGAATGCGGTCAAGGGATTCACGCTGAATGGTAAGCCCATTCCGGTGCTGTACAACTTCAGCCAGCACCTCATCCCGCGCCCGGCGGATTGGGACGACTCGGCGTATATCACCGGCTTCTGGCTGCTGGATAACCGCACCCACTGGCAGCCGCCAGCCGACCTGACGCGCTTCATCGAGAGCGGCGCGCCCCCGGTCTATATCGGCTTCGGCAGCATGGTGGCTGAAGACCCGGCGCGGCTGACCGAGGCGGTGATCGAGGGGTTGAAGCAGTCAGGGCAGCGCGGCGTGGTAGCGGCCGGTTGGGGTGGCATCCGCGTCAGCGATGTGCCGGAGAGCATCTACCTGCTGAAGGAAGCACCGCATGAATGGCTGTTTCCACGTATGGCGGCAGTGGTTCATCATGGTGGCGCAGGGACAACAGCTGCCGGTCTGCTGGCGGGCAAGCCGACGATCATCATCCCATTCATCGCTGACCAACCATTCTGGGGCAACCGGATTGCGGCGCTGGGCGCAGGGCCGGCACCGATTCCACAAAAGCAATTGACCGCCGCGAAGCTATCACAGGCCATCCGCGAGGCGGTATCGAACATGGAGATGCAGCGCAAAGCTGCGGTTATCGGCGAGAAGCTGCGGGCTGAAGATGGTGTCAGTAATGCGGTGGCAGTTATCGAGCAGAAAATCCAGCTTGCTCGTGAAAAAGTAGCCGTTTAGCACTTTATGAGAGGAGGAGCATTATGCATATTCGACTGTTGGCGCTGGGATCGCGCGGGGATGTCCAGCCATACATCGCGCTGGGGCTGGGTTTGCAGCGCGCTGGATACGATGTGGCAATCGCAGCGTCAGATAACTTCCGTGCGTTCATCGAAAGCTATGGCCTGGTCTGTAAGACCACCAAGGGCGACTTACAGCAAATGCTTCAGGGGCAGCGCGGCGGACGCAAGGCCAAGTGGTTGTTCCTGCAGATGGTGTTGGATGAAACACTGCGGCTGACCGAGGGTGCCGATGCGCTGATTTACGCACCAGCAGCGATCTTCGCCGCGCCTCATGTAGTGGAAAAGCTGGGCATCATTGGCATCCCGACGCTGTTGCAGCCTTTCCTGCACCCGACCGGTGACTTTCCGTCAGCGGGGATGCCCGTGCTGGGATTGGGCAGCGGTTACAACCGCTGGACTTATCGCTTTGTCGAATGGCTGACCTGGACCTTCACCAAGAGCAAAATCAACCGCTGGCGTGAGGAGACGCTGGGTCTGCCACCGGCGCAGACCAGTCACTTCGATCTGGCGCGCCGCGCCGGGATGCCCACGCTCTACGGGATCAGTCCACAGGTCTTGCCAAAACCGGCAGAGTGGCCGTCGGATGCGCATCTGACGGGTTACTGGTTCCTGGGCAGCAACACCGATTGGCAACCTCCGGAGGCGTTAGAAGCCTTTCTCCAGGCTGGCGATCCACCCGTCTATATCGGCTTCGGCAGCATGGTCGCTCGGCAGCCGGAGCGGATGGCCCGGATGGCGCTGGACGCGGTGCAGCAGGCCGGTGTCCGGGGGATTCTGGCGGCAGGTTGGGGTGGTCTATCAGCGGCTCAGATACCGAAAGATGTGCTGCTGATCGATCAGGCGCCCCACGAGTGGCTGTTCCCACGAGTCGGAGCAGTAGTCCATCATGGCGGCGCAGGGACGACGGCTGCCGGTTTGCGGGCGGGCGTCCCCAGCATTGTCGTTCCGTTCAAGAGTGACCAGCCTTTCTGGGGAGCGCAGGTTCATCGACTGGGCGCGGGGCCGGTACCGATCCCGCAGAAGCAGTTGACTGCCGAGAGGCTGGCACAGGCCATCCGCGAGGCGGTGACGAACACGGAGATGCAGCGCAAAGCCGCTGTCATCGGTGAGAAGCTGCGGGCGGAGGATGGCGTAGGCAACGCAGTGGCGATCATCGAGCGCGTGGTCGGGAAAGCCGAAGCGGTTCCGAAGATGCCCTTACTGGTGTAGGGCTGGCCGCGCACCCCCCAATTTCTGGGGTTGTATAGGCGATTACAAAGGCCTTGAATGAAATTATGGTCGTTACAAATCAGCCAGCGTGGCTGATGGGGAGAGGAGTTGTATCATGACCCAACAGGCGGTCATTCAGACTGAGAATCTGAGCAAGAGTTATCGAAAATCACGGACGGAGCTGATCCCGGCGCTGAAGAACCTGAGCCTCAGCATTCAGCCGGGCGAAATCTTCGGTTATCTGGGGCCGAATGGGGCGGGCAAAACCACCACCATCCGGCTGCTGCTGGACCTGATCCGCCCCACCAGTGGACGGGCGATGATCTTCGGCCAGGAGGTACAGCAGAACAGCGTCGAACTGCACCGGCGCATCGGCTTTCTGCCGGGTGAACTGAACCTGTGGAAGAACCTGACCGGGCAGGAAGTGATCCACTACTTCGGCAAGGTGCGCGGCGGGGTCAACGAGAGCTATGTGAGGCAGCTCTCTCAGCGGCTGGACTTTGATCCCAGCCTGCGTGTCCGCAGTTATTCCAGCGGCAACCGGCGCAAGCTCGGTCTGGTGCTGGCGCTCATGCATCAGCCGGAGCTGCTGATCCTGGATGAACCCACCGGCGGCCTCGACCCCTTGATGCAGCAGATCTTCAACGAGTTGATGTTGGAGTACCAGCAGCAGGGGCGGACAGTGTTCCTGTCGTCCCACATCCTCAGCGAAGTGCAGGCCATCTGTGACCGGGTGGGCATCCTGCGCAACGGCGAGCTGAAGGCCGTCGAAACGGTTGACCGGCTGACCCATGTCGATTTCCGTTGGGTGACTCTGAAAGCCCGCGAGGCGATTCAGCCGGATGTGCTGCGCCAGGTAGAAGGTGTGAGCGAAGTGAGCGCGGTGGACAAAGGGTTGCGGCTGCGGCTGACCGGCGACTTTGACCCGCTGCTGCGTGCCATCAGCCCGTACTATATCGAAGACCTGCGGGTGCAGGAGCCGACGCTGGAAGAGATTTTCCTGGCCTACTATGACGATCACCGCAATGGTAACGGTCAGCGGGTTGCCGAGGGGCAGCGCAAGGCCGAGCTGGTACGGTGAACGGAGGAGTGCAATCATGATCGTCTTTATGGAAACGCTGCGCCGCGGCTGGCGTGGCATGATTTACTGGGGGCTAGGGGTTGGTCTGTATGGCTTCATCATGGCTGCCTATGTGCAGGACGCCGATATGCTGAAGCAGTATGCGGAAATCGCCAACAGCTTCCCGCCAGCGCTGCTGAAACTCTTCGGCGGCGATGCGGCGATGCTGGCGACGCCGGAAGGATTCCTGGCTTACGGCTTCTTCGGCTTCGCGGTGCTGATCCTGGCCGTCTATGCCATTCTGTCTGGCCTGAACATCAGCGCCAACGATGAGGACTCCGGCGTGCTGGATGTGGTGCTCAGTCTGCCACTGCCGCGCTGGCGTCTGATGTTGGAGAAGTTCGCCGCCTACAGCCTGCTCATCGTCGGGATTATCGTGCTGTCGCTGGTCGGCCTCATGCTGGGCAACCAGGTCTCGGCCATGCCGATTGAGGTGGGCAAGATCATCCCCAGCATGGTCAATGTGCTGCCCAGCGTGCTGCTGATCCTGGCGTTCAGCGCCTGCGCCGGCGGCGTGTTCCACAGCAAAGGGATGGCAACGGCGGTGTCGGCCTTGTTCGTGGTCGTCAGTTATCTGCTGAACTTTCTCGGCGAACTGGCGAGCAGCACCCTCGTCGGGCAGGTACGGGCGCTGTCGTTCTTCCGCTACTACGACCACAACGGCGTCGTCCTGAATGGCCTGTCATGGGGAAACATCCTGCTGCTGATCGTGGCAGCCACCGCGCTGGTGGCAGTAGGGCTATGGGGCTTCCAGCGCCGCGATGTCGGCACATAGCACACCGTGGCGCAGTTCTACTCGATGTTGCTTATCTCCCCTCTCCCAAAGGGAGAAACATGAGTCAATAAGGCAAATGTGGATGGATGAGACAGGTATTTGCCCTCATCCACCCACCCCGGCTGATCCGGTCAGGCGGTAGACGACATCGGGGCGGCTGGAACAGATGGCGTCCACGCCCAGCGCCGCCAGGGCGGTGATCTCGCTCTCGCGCTCTTCTTTCCAACTGATGATCCCCAGCCCAGCCGTCCGCACCGTCTCCAGCCAGTCGCCTGTCAACAGATGGTGCGGCTCCGGTGCCACCTGATCCCAGATCGGCTGGATGTAATCGGCCCGCGCCGACTGCCCCAGCAGCGCCGGGTTGACATGGGTCGAGGAGAACTGGACGGCGGTATGAAGCGCCGGCTTGAAGGCTTTGATCTCCGCCAGCCAGTCCGGGCGAAACGAGCCGATGATCGAATAGTCGGTCAACTGATAGGCATCGAGCGTGTTCATCACCAGCGTGATGGCCGCCAGACTGAAATCCTTCAGATTGACGTACACCCCCAGCTTGAGGGCGGTACAGATGAAGGCCACTTCTTCAAAGGTCAGGATCGGCTCGGCCTGCACCGGATGGATTGAACGCAGTTGGCGCAGCGACATCTCGCGCACGCTGGCATAGATGGCGTACAAGCGTTTGAGGTTATCATCCTGGGTCACCACAGCCCGGTCATCAGCCGTAATGCGAATGCTGACCTCGATCAGATCAGCCCCCATCTCGGCGGCGCGCCGGAAGACGGCCAGCGAGGTATCGTTCTGAGTGGGAATCAGGTAATGAGCGATCCGCAGCACCGGGGATGCGGCAGCGCGAGGCAGCGGTGTAAAATGAGTACGAAGCATAAGACCAACTATCGATAAATGCTCATCATCCTCCACAGTGGTTTAACCATAACGGACGAGCGTTACGAATGGTTTAAGGAATTTTTAAGGCTTGACGATAGATAACGTTGAAACGCCGAACATCACGCGCAAATAACGATGAACATCATCCGCTACGGTGGATATAAGCGACTATGATGAGCAGCAGAACCGATTTCTTGGAAACACACCCATGACCGATCATGATCTCAGCAGCCCACGCGGCCTGCGCAGCGCCATGCAGCGGCTGCGTCAGGAAGTGCTGGACGACGGACTGGCAACCTATGAGCGCTGGCTGCCCGGCCTGCACCGGCGCAACTTCCGCATCAGTGCCCTGAACCTGGCCTACTACCTGGCGCTGCGTCGCCGTGATATTCGCCCGCTACAAACCGCGCTCATCCCCTGGGGATTGTCGTCATTAGGCCGGATCGAGGCGCGGGTGATGCCCAACCTGGATGCTGTCATCGCCACCCTCAATAACCTCAACGGCGAATCGACGCCGCATCCACGCCTGAGCCTGTTCTATCGCGGCGAACGGATGCTGCGCTATCACACCCGCATGGTGTTCGGGGAAGTGCCAAAATTGCGACGTGGACACATCATGGTGACCATGCCGACCGAGGCAGCGGCTGATTACGATCTGGTGCGCGACCTGCTGTGGCGGGGGATGGACTGCATCCGCATCAACTGCGCCCATGATGACCCGGATGTCTGGCTGGCGATGATTACCAACCTGCGCCGGGCTGAGGCCGAAACCGGGCGACGCGCCCGCGTGGCGATGGACCTCAGCGGGCCAAAAACCCGCACCGAAACCGTGATCGCCGAGGATGATCACAAGCTGATGGCCGGGGATCGTTTTCAACTGACGCTGGGGGCCGCCAAATCGAATGTCCCGTACCCGGTGCAGGCCACCTCAACCGTGCGCGAAGTGTTCGCTCAGGTCAAGCCGGGGGCGCAGGTCTGGTTCGATGATGGCAAGATCGGGGCGCGGGTCGAGACTGTCACACCTGACAGCATGATCCTGCTGGTGACAACCGCCCGTCCGCAGGGTGAACGGCTTAAACCGGAAAAGGGCATGAACTTCCCCGATACCGATCTGCGGCTGCCGGCATTGAGTGAGAAAGACCTGGAAGATCTGGATTTTGTGGCGCGCCACGCCGACATCATCAATTACTCGTTCGTGCAGGAAGCCGAGGACATCGAGCTGCTGCATCAGGCGCTGGTCGAACGCAGCCCACACCCGGAGCGCATCGCCATCGTCGCCAAAGTCGAAACCAAACGCTCCATCCGCAACCTGCCGGAGATCATGGTCAAGGCCGCCGGTCAGCACCCGCTGGGGGTGATGATCGCGCGCGGCGATCTGGCAGTCGAGATTGGCTATCAACGGCTGGCCGAAATGCAGGAGGAAATCCTGTGGCTGTGCGAAGCGGCGCATGTGCCGGTCATCTGGGCAACCCAGGTGCTGGAGCAATTGGTCAAGAAGGGGCGACCCTCGCGCGCCGAGATGACTGACGCCGCCATGGCCGAGCGCGCCGAATGTGTCATGCTCAACAAAGGGCCATACATCCGCGAAGCCGTCACCGCGCTCGATGATGTCTTTCAGCGGATGCAGGCGCACCAATCGAAGAAGACCGCCCAACTGCGGGCGCTGCGCTCCTGGTGACTGGATTACCCCCCGATGCCGTTGGACGGGACGGACGGCGGGACAATCACCCGCGTCAGGCTGAGGCCGGTGCTGCTGCCCTCGGCGCTGACGATCACCGGCAGCACCAGTGTCACCTGATCGATGAAGCACAAGCTCTCGTTGATCGCTTCGCAGTAGTACGTTGTCACATCGACTGTCAGGTTGACGCTGCCATCGTTCAGCGTCACCGGGATGACCAGCGGCATGACCGGCTCGATCAGGCTTTGTGACTGGTCGGCTTCGGCCAGCGCCACGACCGTGCCATCGGCTGACCAGCGGGCGCTGAAGGGTGCCAGATTGTTGAACTTGTAGCCTTCGGGCAGTTGGATGTTCAGGCTGATCGCTCCGGTTCCGGCCTGCGCCGTCTGCGCGTCGAGCGTGATGATCTCATCGCTGGCATTGTTGCCGCCCACCACCGTCACCCGTCCGCCGATCTGGAGCAGCTCCGGGTTGGGGAAGACCACTGTGCTGACGGTCTGAGAGGCGAGGTCGATGACGCGGATGGCGTGGTTGTTGGTATCAGCCACATAGAGTTTGCCGGCAGCGGTCGCCAGTCCGCCGGGTTCGTCGAACAGCGCCGTCGTCAGGTCGCCATCGCGGAAGCCGCCTGTCCCGCCCTGCCCGGTGAAGGTGACGATCTCTTTAGTGATCGGGTCGAGCAGCTTGATCTTGTGGTTATAAGTGTCAGCCACCGCCAGCCGCCCATCCTCCAGCCCGATGACCGCCAGCGGGTGCTGCAAGCGCGAGTCGCCGAAGCCGCCATCGACATCGCCGAAAGCGAACAGATCATTCATTGGCGGCCCGGCCAGCCCAGCGGTGCGGCCTTCCGTCAGGTCTGCCACGCGGATGCTGCTCGACTCGCTGTCGGCGAAGTACAGTTGATTATCGCGGAAGTACAGGCCGCTGGGCTGCGCCAGTTGTGCCGCCAGCAGCGCATCTTCCACCAGCCCTTCCCGTCCGCTGCCGACGACCGGCGCGATGAGATCAGCGCTGAAGCGGTACGCCCAGATCTGGTGCGTCCCGGCCATGGCGATGTAGAGCGTGTCGTCATCGCCGAAGGTCACGTCCCAGGGGCTGGCTAAATCCATCGCCAGCGGCGGGCCGGACTGGTCACGGTTGTAGCCTTGCACACCCGTCCCGGCGAAGGTCGTCACCTCGCGCTCGGTCAGACGGACAGCGCGGATGAGGTGGTTCTGGGTATCGGCCACATACAGAATATTGTCGCGCAGCGCCATGCCCTGCGGACGGCGGAACTGAGCCGCTTCGTAAGCGCCATCAGCCGCTCCCGGCTCACCGCTGCCGATCACATCCAGCACTTCATAGGTCAGCAGATCGGCCACCACGATGCGATGATGGCTGCTGTCGGCGATGAACAGGCGGTTGCCCAGCGGATCAGCCAGCACTTTGCCGGGGAAGTAGAGCGCCGAGGCCGGGTGTCCCTCGCCCTCGACCGCCACCACCAGCGGCTCGCGGTTGATCTCGCCCAGCCCATCGAAATAGGCGATCATGCCGCCGATAACGGTATCAAAGGCCTCGAAGGGAACCTCGCCGGCCTGCACCGCGAACAGGTTGCCGCGCGGGTCGATGACGACAAAGGTCGGCCAGGCATTGACGCCGAAGCGGCTGTAGCTGCGCCACACGCGGAAGTCGCTGTCGTTGATGACCGGGTGATGCAGCCCGTAGCGCTGGATGATCTGGCGCAGGTTCTCAGTCTGGCCTTCGTTCTCGAACTTGGCCGAATGTACGCCGATGACCGCCAGCGCATCGCCGTATTTGTCCTCAAGCCGCTGGATGGTCGGGATCATGTGGATGCAGTTGATGCAGCCATACGTCCAGAAGTCGAGCAGCACCACCTTGCCGCGCAGTTGCCCCAGCGTCAGCGGCGCGGCGACATTGAGCCATTCCACATCCGGCGGGAACGGCACGGCGGGATAAGCCGGGTCGCCTTCAAAGGAGGGCGTGGGTTCCTGCGCCAGCGTGATAACCGTGCCGGTCAGCAGCAGGATGACCAGCCAGCCAGCGATGCGCGCGAAACGGTTCATCATGGGAAATACTCCCTTCGATACCAGCGTTGGGCGATAGGGTCTCCGAAAGCGCAATTAGCCCATGATTTCTGGCGCGATGCAAGGGCGAAGTCACCGGCCTGTGATGCGACCGAGTATGATCCCTACCGCTTCAGCAAGGCGTTGATGAAAGCCGTGAAACGTTCCAGACCTTCATCAAATTCTGGCGAGGCTTTGGTCAGCGCACCACGGATAAAGCCTTCACCCGCACCACCGCCAATCGTACCGGGCTGGAAGACCAGTCGTGCTTCCTCGCGGGCTTTGGCACAGAACTGAGCGCTGGTTAGACCAGTGGGACGGATGTCGATGAAGATGTAATACGCGCCCTGCGGCTGGCTATAGGGCAGCGGGATAGCGTCCAGCGTCTGCATCCACAGCTTGCGCCGCCGGTCGTATTCCTTCAGATGTTGCTGGAACCAGTCGCGCGGTTCTTGCAGCACGGCTAAACCGGCGTACTGTGTCATCACATTGGCGCAGATCATCATGGCGTGGTGGAAGGGAAGCATAGCTTCGATCAGAGGAGCCGGCGCGGCGATATAGCCCAACCGCATTCCCGTCAGGGCGAAGCTCTTGGAGAAGCTGTTGATGGTGATGGTGCGCTCAGCCATGCCCGGCAGCGAACCGATGCTGATGTGTTTGTGATTGTCAAAGACATAGTACTCATAAATCTCGTCGGAGATCACGAGCAGGTCGCGCCGCTGCGCTAGGTCGGCAATCGCGCTCAGCGTGCTCTCCGGCAGCACCGTGCCGGTGGGGTTGTTAGGCGTCAGCACGATCAGCGCCCGCGTCTTGGGGGTGATGGCCGCTTCCAGGTCCGGGACGTGAATAGTGAAGTTGCTCTCTGGCGTGGTATTGACCGGCACCAGAGTCGCTCCCAGCACTTTGGCGTCACGGGTGTATTCATCATAATGCGGTGACGGCGTCAGCACCTCATCACCAGGGTCGAGCAGCGCCATCAGCGTTGTCATCAGCGCTTCCTGCGCCCCCGCCGTGACGATGATCTGGTTAGCCGGATCTATCGTTAGGTTGTTTTCCTGCTTCAGCTTCTCAGCAATGGCCGCCCGCAGTTCAGGGATGCCCGTCCAGGCGGTGTATTGAATCTTGCGCTCCCGCACCGCTTTCTCCAGCGCCTCGAAGACAAATGCCGGCGGGACAAAGTCCGGTGTGCCGCTGCCTAGATTAATCAGGCCAGGGATTGGCACCGATGTTTGTTTGCCCAGTGAACCATGTAGACTCTGGGCGCGATCCGAAAGAAATTTGGTGTAATCCATTGAATGAAGTCCTTGTAAATTGGTGTGGTCCACCGGGTGAAATCGGAGCTGTCACAAAAGAGGGTCTATCGACGCGATAAACCCTGCTGATGGTAATGATAAACGGGGTGAGCTGATTTGTGCCACACGCCGCGGCTATGACCACTGATGCGCACCGGACAGGCAAAGTGGCGGGAAGTTAAGGATATTCCAGAGAAATGTTTAGCCCATAGCGGTAGGTCTTCTTCCATAGGGGCGCAATATTGAGGTTTGATCAATTGATTCGGCAATCGTTATGGGGTGCGGCGGACGTGCCCTTGCACATCCCTACACCCATCGGTCGTCCGTAGGGGCACCCAACGGGGTGTCCGCTGGTTCCAAATCACAATGCCGATTTAATTCATCAACGGTCAATATTGCGCCGCTACACGACAATCTATGAGAACATTATTTTCTTGGAAGAGCCTAAATTCGCCACCCGAAATGCTCAGCTTGCGATTAGCGTCGGCACGCCATCGGCAAAATCGACCACCCAGCCTTCCTGACCATTCGCCAGCCGGACGCGCCACCAGTTGAACCCGTCAGCCGCGAACGGGCCTTCCAACAGGGTGACAATGCTGCCGTTGCCCAGCGTACCGACGCGCTGGAAACTCCGCCCTGGTCCGCTGCGCAGGTTCAGCACATCGCCCTCAGTGGTATAGACCGTCGCCTGCCCACCAATCACCAGTGTCCCGGCGGCCAGCGGTGCGGAGGGAGCGCTTAGGGTGGGTGCGCTCAACGGCGCATTCAGCCGTCCCCAGGCAGCAAAAGTCGGGATGACTTCAGGCCGAATGTCGCTCGTCCAGGCGATGCGCATATCCGCTCCCAACGAGCTATTCCAGATCGACAGGATCAACGGCGGGTTGTTAAAGCGCGTCTCAACAAACGAGAGGGTGGTGCCGCCGGCATCGCCCGACTCGCCGACGGTATAGACAAATCCATTGAGTGTTCCGGCCAGACTGGTGATCGGACTGGTATAGCTGACCGACACTGAAGCGGCAATTGCGCCGCTGCGTTCCATGATGTTCAGCGTGTAATTATCACCTGAACCGTTGTAGGCAACAGCCACCACCCGTTCGCCATCCTGAATGAAGCGCGCCATCGTCAGGTTCGGTAGCGTCGTCACGGTGAACAGATCGCCTGTGTCTGGGGTGTAGGCTTTGACGGTGTTCAGCACGAAACCGGGCCCTTCCACAGGAGCACTACCGGGGAAATTAGCGTCGGACATCGCCAGCACCACTTCGCCGGTATTGGCAAAGGTATCCGCCCATGGGTAAACATAGGAGGCGCAGTATCCCAGATAGCTGGTCTCCATCTGCCACTCAATACAGGGATACTCCGCCGCACCATCAATCCCGTATGGCACTGTCGTGAACTGGATTACGCCGGGCCGGTTCGACTGCACCACGGGGATCATTGCCGCCGTCATCATCGGCCCATCGCCCAGCCCGGCCTGAATATCAGCACCGGTAAGTGTGGCCGTCACGCCCGCCAGAATATCGACCACCACTACGTTGTAGCTCTCGTAGCCAACCACATAGCCAAAGGCAAAGGTTTCGTTGCCCGGGCTGAAATTCTGATACGAGGCAGTGAATTCCAGACCGGTAACACTGTTCTCCGGCAGACTGTAACTGTAGAAGACAGTCCCGCTGCCAACATCATACAGATTAACGCTGGCAAGCCCGGCGCTGGTCGTCAGCCCATAACCGATGTACCGACCATCGGCTGACATCGCCACATGAGGTGAATAGGTCGCGCCTGCCTCGCCCGGCAGCATCCACTGCTGAAGCGTCGTCCCACTGCTATCCACCTGGACCATCGAGCCGTTACCGCCATAAAGCCACACCCACCAGGGTGCGCCCGCCGCCTGTGCCGGCAGCAGCCCCGATAACCACACCAGCCCGATCAGCAATACCGTTAACTTTCTCATCTCTGCCCCCTCTGTTTTGGCTGCCGGTCACAATCTTCATCATAGCCCATGAACCGATTTGAAATACATATGACCTTATGGGTGTCGGTGGCACAGGACAAATTCCAGCCTCATCTCCGCAGCGCTCGGCTCTCTGTCAGGTTGTGGCGCACCGCATGACAGTTTTGCCAAATTCAACTCTGCAATATCCCCCTTCACTTGAGTATCATACACAGGCCGATTGTGGGCAGGTTGGATTTGGCGAACTACGCTCATTGCCACAGATGAGGCTGCTCCTCTTGATGTATTCAACGGTCAGGGATCGAATCAGAGGAACAAGATCAGCTACAGAAATGCCCTGGTAATTGGCGAGGTGAAACGCAACCTGGATGAATACCCTATCGATCCCGACGCGGCTGCGCCTGTGGCTGCTGGATAACTGCACCGGACGGCTGCACCCCGACCAACGACGTGAGCTGACCACCGAGCCGCTGGCGATGGCGCTGCTGCTGCTGGTGCCAGCCATCATCCTGCTGCGTAGGCTATTGCTGAGTCTCTTCTTTGGCAGCGGTTGGTTCATCGGGCTGGCGCTGGTCGCCCTGCTGGTCGGGTCGATGCTGTGGCGGCGCTGGCGCTTCAGCCGTCAAGCGCTCATGGTGGCGACGCTGACCGCCCGCAATGACTCGCCGCCCTTCTGGGCCATCTGGCGCCGCCCGGTCTTCACTGATGAAGAGGGCAAGACTATCCCCTTCGGACGGGTGCTGCCGGGCGGGCTGCGCCTCCAGGCCGGCCAGCGCTACCTGGTCTATTATCTGATGGATGGCAGCAGCCGCGTCCTGCTCAGTCTCGCGCCGGTGGATCATCCTGAAGCCGCCCACTGGCAGCCGACCATTGCCTTTCACGAACGGCATAAACGCCGCTGACCGACCTCACCATTCGCCGGCATAACCCGGATGAAAGTCACCGAAGGCAATCGACTGGTAAGCCCATTGCAGCTCGATCAACTGGCGCAGGTGCAGCACATCATGCGCCGCCCAGGCCACCAGCAGATCGCCGGGGCGCATCGTCCGGCCGCCTGAGCCGGTGAAAACTTGCCCCCAATTCACATCGGAGCTCAACTCGTGCAGCCAGCGCAGCGAAGCCCGGCGTTCAGTGAGAAAATTATCCAGGCTGGTCAGCAGATCGCGCTGGTTATAACCCCGCGCCGTCACCCAGCCCACCGGATCAATCGGGGCGAAGTCGCTGCTGTCATCGATCAGCATCCGCTTCAGCCGCGCCCGGAAATCCTCACGCTCCTCATCCGCCAGATGATTGACCACCTCCAGCGCCGACCACTGGGCAGCGCCTGGCTTCCACCTGGCCTGCTCTGGTGACAGCCGTGCCAGCAGATGCTGAATCGTCTGTGCGTTGGCTTCCAACTGGGTCAGACAATAGTCCACGTTCATCCATGCCCCCCGCCCTTGTCGTCGCGACTCACGAAACGTCAATCGAAATCCCTGCGATTTGATGATACCGTAGGAATGAGGCAATCGCCGTGTCGGGCTGTATAACAGCGTTGAAGGTGCTTGTCGGCAGCACTATTCTCCTGTACTATCCACTGTATTTAGACCATCTGAATTGGGAGGCTATGCATGAAAGCCGTTATTCTGGCGGCGGGGAAAGCGACCCGTCTGCGCCCCGTCACCCTCACCATGCCCAAAGCGCTGGTGCCTGTCGCCAACAAAACCCTGATCGGCTATGCCTTCGATGTGCTGAAGGCCGCCGGCTTTCATGAGATCGGCATCGTCGTCAATGACCTGGACTCCCCGATTCCGCAAACGCTGGGCGATGGCACGGCGCTGGGAATCAAGTTGGAGTATATCCTTCAGGAAGAACAGAAAGGGCTGGCGCACGCCGTCGGGCTGTGCCGCAGTTTCGTCGGCGATGAACCGTTCTGCGTCTTCCTCGGCGACAATGTGTTTCAGGACAAGATGACCCCGCTGTTCCAGAACTTCATCAACACCGGCGTCGAAGCCGCCATTGCGCTGGGCGAAGTCTCTGACCCGACTCGTTTCGGCATCGCAGAACTGAACGCCGACGGCAGCATCCATCGCGTGGTCGAGAAGCCGAAAGAGCCGAAGTCTAACCTGGCGATCTCCGGCGTCTACCTGTTCCGCAAGTCGATCTTCGACGCCATCAGCCGCATCAAACCCTCGTGGCGCAATGAGCTGGAAATCACCGACGCCATCCAACGGCTGGTCGACGATGGCAACCGCGTCGATACCTACACCCTCAAGGGCTGGTGGATTGATGCCGGTAAGCCGGAGGCCATCGTGCTGGCGAATCAACTGGTGCTGGAAGAACTGCCCTATACCCCCGCGCCGGAAAACACCGACCAGATCATCGGCAAATCTGAGGTGTCGCACCGCGTCATCCTGGGTGCCAACAGCCAGATCATCGACAGCGTGGTGCGCGGCCCGGTCATCATCGGCGACAACACCATCATCCGCAACAGCTATATCGGCCCCTACACCGCGCTGGGCGATAACGTGGTCATCGAAGGCAGCGAAGTCGAAGCCAGCATCATCATGAAGAACTGCGTCCTGCGGAACATCCCGGTCCGCATCGACTCCAGCCTGCTGGCCGATGGGGCGCAGGTGGTGGCCGCCAGCCGCAAACCCGCTGCCCATCGCTTTGTCCTGGCCGAGAACAGCTACGTCCAGTTGTGACGACGCATGGGCTGGGGTGGTACGGACGCCGGGGGCTGAAGCCGCCCGGCTATCATGGAATATGGTAAGCGCACTAAAGGCGCTGAAGAGTTATTCTAGAAAATCAGCCCCTTCAGTGGGCTTACCCGAAAAAGGGTTAGCAGAGGGGTTAACCCCTCTGCGGAAGACCCCGGATGAAAGCCCTGCTCCAGTAGGTACGGCCTCCACCTAAAGCCGAAACCGCCCGGATAGGGTATGCTTGTAGGCTGCGAAGGCCGGGTAAAATAAGCGGCTGAAAAATGAGTCTTTGAAGGGATTTACGGTCATGTCAACGCGAATCGACGCGATTAAAAGTAAACAAACCGCCGCCCGTGATGACCTCAACCAGCAGTTGGATCGGGTCGCGGATCGCTGGGATACCCCGGTCTACAGCGACGGGGCGCAGTGGACGGCGCGGCAACTGCTGATCCATCTGATGGTCAGCGATAAGGGACAGACCAATACGGTGATGGCGATTGCGCGCGGCGAAAACCCGGTGCCAGCCGATTTTGATCTGGAGAAGTACAACCGCCGCTCGGTGGAAAAACGCGCCGATACCACCCCGGAACAGGCGCGCGCCGCCCTGGCCGAGTCGTTGGCCGAGCGTTTCGCCTGGCTCGATAGCGCCGACGAGTCCGTCCTCGATCAGGCTGGACGCCATGCTTCCGGCGCGACCCTGACCGTCGAACAGATTTTGCTGGGGATGGCAGACCATGAACGCGGTCATGCCGATGACATCGCCCGGATTGTAACGTAAAGGAAAAAAGGTCATCATGAAGTTACTCGTTGCCTATGCCAGCAAACACGGCTCATCCGCCGAGATCGCCCTCTTCATCGCCCAGGTCTTCACCATTCAGGGCGTCGAGGTGACAGTGAAGGATGTCAAAGAGGTCGAGTCGGTCGAAGGCTATGATGCCTACATCCTCGGCTCGCCGATCTATGGCGGTCTGTGGCTAACCGAGATGTCGCGCTTTCTCGATAAAGTCTGGGTGCAGCTTCATGGCAAGCCGGTCTACTTCTGGATTAGCTGCATCCGCATCCTGGAGTCCGATGGGTTGCAGCACGCGCTCGACAACTATATCCATCGCCGCGTGCTGGATGAGATCGGCGTCAGAGAGGTGGCGGTGTTCGCCGGCAAGATTCGGCTGGACGAGATCGACTGGAACGAACGCTGGACGCTCTCGGCGCGGTATGATGGCAAGGCGCTGCCCGGCAGCCGCAACGATGACTTCCGCGATTGGGACGCCATCCGCGCCTGGGCGGAAAAGATCCGCGCCGAAGTCGTCAAAGCCTGAGCCACTCTTTTCATGATGGGGCGGTAAACCAGCCGCCCTGTTCGCTTCTCCCCCTTGCCCACGCCTCAGAGCCGTTCTCTCTGAAAGGATGGCTAACCCATGCATGACCTGCGAGAAATCGAACGACCTGTGACGCCTGGGATGGATCCGAGGTGTAAAGTGTACTTCAGACCACTTGTCGCATTGTTTAGCTTAGTTCTTGCCTCACTCACCAGCGTCACCGCCGCGAACCAAAACTCAGATGCTGTCTATTTTCAGAACGGAAATACGCTCTATCGTCTGGACGTTGGAAACTCGACAATCGTAGAGGTAGTATCCGGTATATCTTTTGGCGGAGGGATATCTTTTTCACACAATGGTCATTACATAGCCTTCAGAAATGAGGAAGGATTTTGGATTAGCCAATTGGCAGATTGGTATCCAGAGTTAGTCATACCAGAAAATAGGCAAGGCGGTTATGGGTGGTATTGGACTCCTGATGATAATCGACTCATTGTCAATGTTAGTAGTTGGGTAGCTCAAGGTGAGCGTCCGCAGGATGCTGAAACAATCGCCTATAATTTGATGACCCATCAAATTGAAACGTGGAGTTGGGGGAATTGCAGTCAGATCGCAAAGAATCTGACTAGCCTCAGGTTAGCGCTGGTTTGTAGTGCAGAGTGGTGGTCAGGAAATGTTAGTCCAGCGACTATAGCTATTCAATGGGGTGGCGAGTTCGTGCCATACGTCGAAGAAAATTACATGACGCTGGTTGATGGCCTGAGTGCCTACGACATTGCGACCAATTCAAGGGTTCATTGGATTCAAGTGGATGGGAATGATACCCTGGCTTCCCTTGTCCACAGCCAAACAAATGATGCCATAGAGCTATCTAAACAAATACAATTCTATTCCAGTGCAAATGGCATCCAAACTCTAGATTTTGCTGAACGATACCGGCTTAGTGGTTTCGTTCAAGTATCGCCTGATGGAAATCTGATTGCGTATGTTGTAGATTGTACCGATAACCAACCGAAAGAGTGCCTACAGATCTATTCGATGGATCAACACAGAGTTGTCTGGGATAACAAACGCAATCTCGATGTTGCCTTTATAGACGACTTGGAGTGGTTTAGCGACAATCTGCACCTTGCAATCCTGGCTAAAAGATCGCTGACTGATTATTCCATTTTTGTTCTCAATTACGCTGATGGCTTGGTACGTGAATACCCGGTAGGCTATACATCTGGGTCAATCGCTGTTTCATCATCAACTACGGACACAACGCAGCCCACCAGATAACCGAGACTGAAGGCTGTTGATCGGGCAAGTCTTACCAGAAGGATAGTGAGTGCCACTGGACGCAACCGCCGACCATCACTCAACGAACCCAATTCCCGTTCAGTCAATTCTTGACCACTACCGACAAGAATGAGAGGATAGCCAGATGAATACTGAAGCGTTCTGGTCTCTAATTGAAACCGCAAAAGAGAGCAGTGCTGGTAACATCGACAAGCAAATTGAGTTGATGATTGCGGCTTTGGTTGATCTTTCAGTTGAGGAAATACAGCAATTTGATCGTATTTTATGGTCGATGATGGCGCGGGTATATCGTGCCGACATATGGGAGGTCGTTATATTAGCAGCATGCCTTTGCAGTGACGACAATTTCCACGAGTTTCAAGGATGGCTCATCGCACAAGGGCGAGCCAATTTCGAAAAAGTCCTTGAAAACCCGGAAAATCTTGCGGATATCGTTGATCAAGAACATCGCTTTGACATTTTTGATGGTCGTGTAACTTCTCTTGGCTCAGAGGCTTATGAACTGAAAACCGGACAGGAAATACCTGAAAGTGGATACCGAGAAGATGTCACACTTGGACGTGAGCTATTAAAAACCGAAGAGGAGATGCGTCAAAAATTCCCTTACATAGTTGCTAAATTAGGTGAATGTGACGGCGACGAGATTTACCGCTTACTATCACGATAGTAGACCGGGTTCCCCCATAACAACACAATCGTCCTGAGCCTCAATTCAGCCTGACTTACCGTAAAGCGCCAGCGACTCTGACGCGCCGCGTTATCCCCATCCCCCGCACCCTCGCCCCAAAATCGCAAGATTCTGCAAGACATCCCAACGGGATCAGGGGTTTAGGCAGCCCCATCCACAGCCTGTCAATCCTGTGGGTTCGATTCGCGCTCCCTCAACCTCGATTTTTACCAACCCTTTTCTAACCCTGGGGCGACCGCCTTAACCATCCCGCTCCCGTCAGATGGTTAGCGCCGACTCGCGCTAAGTCGTACCAAAAAGTTTACCAAAAGTTCACCAGTAACGGGGCAATCCGGGGTAATCTTCTCGTAGGGGTGGTTCGTGAACCGCCCCGTCTGACCCAAAACTGGGCGCGCTGGCAGCGCTGCCACAACAACGGGACTGCCGCCACTGCCGCCGCCACAGAGCAGTCGGTAGTCATCAGTCGTCAGTCGTCAGTCGATAGTCATCAGTCGTCAGTCAATAGAGGAAAAGCTCATTACTCGTTACTCATTACTCGTTACCCATTACTCGTTACTGACCGAAATGTTCACAAAATGCACTTGTGACTTTGACGACTTTGACGACTTTGACGACTTTTGAGTTGAAAGTGCTGGGTGCAAAGTTCAAAGTAAAAGACCTCAGTTTTCGCTCTGTGTCCTCTGTGTTCTCTGTGTTGGTCTTTTACTGATGGCTGATCGCTGAAGGCTGAAAGCTATTCTGCACAAACTGCAAAAAAGGGACTGTTGCAGGTGCAGAATTTGACGAATTTATGCAGTTTTACTCTGCTGTTTCTCTGTGTTCTCTGTGTCCTCTGTGTTGGTTTTATGTCTTTGTCTGTCCGACGACGACGACGACGACACAAAACAGAGTTACATAAAACGAGGTTCTTGCACTTGCAACACTTGCAACAGTTGCAACGAATGAGGGAAAACGGTGGCACAAGATTCACGAATTGAAATATAGAGTGATGCGAATCTGACGAATCTGACGAATCTAGTGTAAAGTCATAGAAACCTGATTGAATGCTCATCGTATCTGTTCACCTTGCCCTGATTTTCGGACGTGCAACGGCACGTCCCTACGAAGTGCCTGCTGTGTAGGGACACCCAATGGGGTGTCCGCATAGCCTCCATCACGGATAGGTGAATAGATACGGCTCATCCGAATACGCTGTTCACAATAGGCCATGACAATTGCCAACAGTTGTGAACAGACCTGATTCGAACTAGCAACTGCACTAGGAATTCAGATTGCCGGCTTGGAGACCCAAATCCTCATCCAGAGGGAAAAGACCCACGTCCGCAGGCGGCGCAATGTGATTTCGTGTTGTAAGCGCAATCGTTTCGATCGCGGTTATGGTCAGCCGCTGCTCGCCCGTACCAATACGTCCTTGACTAGCTTTTCAACTTGCACCCTGATTTCGTCTTTTATCGGTGTCTGCCAGGTGCACATCTTCCTTCAAACTCCCTTTGACTTCATCCCCTCTGATTTAGCTCAGTTTGCCTCCAATTCTGAATGCACCCAGGGTGAGGTGCAGCTCCAAAGCGATCTTGGTCAGTCAGCATTACTGTCGCGTGACCCGCCCGGAGAGAATTAGCCGTTGTACCGGCTGAAGATCAGCACCGTATTGTGACCGCCGAAGCCAAACGAGTTGCTCATGACATGGTCGATGGCGTGGGCGCGTCCTAGGTTGGGCGTGTAGTCCAGGTCGCAGTCGGGGTCGGGATGCTCCAGATTGATAGTGGGCGGGATGAAATTGTCGCGGATCGCCAGCACCGAGAAGACTGCTTCTACCGCACCAGCCGCCCCCAGCAAATGACCAGTTTCCGATTTGGTGGAGCTGATCGGGATAGTGTAGGCCGTTTCACCCAGCGCTTTCTTCAGGCTGATGGTCTCGCTTTTGTCATTCAGCGGCGTGCTGGTGCCATGCGCATTGATGTAGTCGATGTCCGTCGGAGTCAGACCAGCTTCGTGCAGCGCCAGCTTCACTGCCCGGGCTGCCCCTTCGCCATCTTCGCGTGGAGCTGTCACATGATAGGCATCCGAAGTATGACCGTATCCTGTCAGCTCGGCATAGATACGCGCTCCCCGTGCGAGCGCATGATCGTGGTTTTCCAGCACCAATACCGCCGCGCCTTCAGCACAAACGAAACCGTCGCGCTGCAAATCAAACGGACGCGAGGCTTTTTCCGGGTCGCCGGTATAGCCGGACAGGGCTTTCATGTTGTTGAACGCGGCCAGTACTGTCCCGGTCAGCGGAGCTTCACTTGCACCGGCCAGCATCACGTTGGCGCGTCCGAGCTGGATCAGGCTGGCTGCTTCGCCAATCGAGTTGTTGCCGGTGGCACAAGCCGATGAGATGTTGAAGTTGGGGCCGCGAAGCTTGAATTCAAGCGAGATGCGACCGGCAATGCTGTCGATCAACATGCGTGGCATGGCAATGGCGCTGACCGATTTGTAGCCTTTGGTGTGATAACCGAGGATGTATTCTTCTAGTGCTTCCATCGCACCCAACCCAGAACCAACCAGGCAGCCGATATCATAGGTGTTGTCATCAGTGATGCTCAAACCGCTATCCTTGAGCGCCTCATCAGCAGCGGTCAGGCCAAGCTGTGTCACCCGATCCATGCGCCGGGCTTCCTTCGAGCCAAATTTCGCTACCGGATCGAAGCCCAGAACGCTGCCGACGATCTCATTGGTACCACTTTTGCCATCGGCATCCGCCAGTCTATGGATGCCGCTTTTGCCGGTGCAGACGTTGCGCCAGGCCTCTTCGACGACATTCCCGACGGGACAGATAATACCCAGTCCGGTGATAACAACGCGCTTGCCAATCATATAGTTGTTTCTCCCTGTGGACAGTTGAAATGTCACCGATGATAGTCGCACAGACCGCTGGCTGCAAAAAAGCCATCAGCAGCCGGCCACGAATTGGATCTTCAGGATGCAACATATGTTCTCATTTTTCCGACTGATCGGTCTTTTTTTCAGATAAAAAAACACTATGGCCGCAGTTGAGTTTCGATAATGGCTTCTATATGAGCCGCCGCAGCCGCCAGATGATGCCGTTCCCCAAACAACCGACTCAATGCCAGGGCACCTTCCAGCAGCGACAAGATCACACTGGCGGTGTCGCGAGCATCCACTGTAGGTCGAATTTCGCCACGTGTGATGCCTTTGATGATGATGCGTTCTACTGTCTGGAGCATCTCGGTCATAGCGAGTTGGGCGCGGGCTTTGAGTGCCGGGTGGTCAGCGTCGTCCATCTCTATTGCCGTGTTCATGATCGGGCAGCCACCGGGGAGAGCTGCGTCATCCAGATAGCTATGGAAATACATGCTGACCACCTTCAATCGGTCGAGGGCATGGCGGGTGTATTGGAACTCGGTGCGCAGCCGCTGACTGATCACAGCGCGGGTGTAATCAAAAGCTGCCAGCGCCAGTTCGTCCTTGCCACCGGGGAAATGATTGTAGATGCCGCCCTTCTCCAGTCCTGTCTCGCGCATAATGTCGGTCATCGACGTGCCAGCGTAGCCATAGCGGTTAAAGATGCTGGCGGCCTGCTGAATAATCATCTCTCGGGTTTGATCGCCTTTGCTGCCCATCATCAACCTCTTGTCGTCTCGCTGCAACTCATTATGGCATACGAAGGGGAGAGGTGTAAGCCCAGCCGTGAATCAGTTAGAATAGAAACAAACCGATGCAGCAGTGTGAGGAAAAATGTTATGGTCGTCGCGACTCGTGAAATGCCCGTTATCAATCCCTATGATGGCAGCGTGACCGCTACCGTGCCGGAGTTCACTCAGGAAGATGTGCAGGCCGCCATCGGCAAGGCGACTGCGGCAGCCCCGGTGATGGCGGCGATGGCGGCCTATCAGCGGGGGGCGATTCTGAACAAGGCGGCGCAGCTCATCAGCCAGCAGGTGGAAGATCTGGCGCAGATGATGGCGCGCGAGAATGGCAAGCCGTTGAAGTATACCCGCGTCGAGGCGACCCGCGCCGTCGATACCTTCAACTTCGCGGCGGATGAGGCGCGGCGCTTGCATGGCGAGACCATCCCGCTGGATGCGGCGGCCGGCGGTGTGGGCAAGATCGGTTATTTCGTGCGGGTGCCGGTGGGCGTGATCGCCGCCATCACCCCGTTCAATTTCCCGCTCAATCTGTCGGCACACAAGGTCGCCCCGGCCATCGCCGCTGGTTGCCCGATTGTGATGAAACCGGCCCCGGCGACTCCGCTGACGGTGCTGCGGCTGGCCGAGATTCTGCTGGAAGCCGGGCTGCCGGAGGGCGCGTTTGAGGTGGTGACGGGCGGGGCGGATGTGGGCAACTGGCTGACGACCGACCCGCGCGTGGCGATGATCTCCTTCACCGGCAGTCCGGGGGTAGCGCGGCAGATCAGCAAGAATGCCGGGCTGCGGCGGATGGTGCTGGAACTGGGCGGGAACGCGGCGACCATCATCGATGCCGACGCCAACATCGACCACGCGGTTAACCGGACGATCATGGGCGGCTTCTCCTACAGCGGCCAGGTGTGCATCAGCGTCCAGCGCATTTATATCCATGAGAGCCGCTATGCCGAGTTTCGCCAGAAGTTCCTGGCCGCCACCGAGAAGCTGGTGATGGGCAATCCGCTGGATGACAAGACCGACATCGGCCCGCTGATTAATGATGCCGCTGCCGAGCGCATCGAGCAGTGGGTGGAGCAGGCCAAAGCCCAGGGCGCAGCCATCTCCATCGGCGGTGGCCGGCAGGGGCGGATGTTCGAGCCGACGGTGCTGGAGCAGGTGCGCGACGACATGCAGGTGATGTGCGCCGAAGCCTTTGGCCCGCTGGTCAATCTGGTGCCGTTCAGCGATTTCGAGCAGGCGTTGACGATGGCCGACAACTCGGACTTTGGTTTGCAGGCCGGGGTCTACACCCGCGACCTGAACCATGCCATGCGGGCGGTGCAGCGGTTGAATGTGGGCGGCGTCATCATCAATGATGTGCCGACGCTCCGTATCGACAACATGCCTTATGGTGGCAACAAGGACAGCGGCATCGGGCGCGAGGGGCCGCGCTTCGCCATCGAAGAGATGACCACACTCAAGATGGTGGTCATCAACGCGGGAGTGTAGGAGCAAGGACGTGAGGGACGAGCAAGCGATGTCGGTCATTCACTTTAGGAATGTCCCCAATCACTATTGCTACTACTGATGGGCCACGAGAAACATTGAGGTAGTGCCAGCTCGAAGTCTCCTCGACATTCTCTGTCGAGGAGACTTTTTCGTTGGTGATAGATTGTGATTGACTACGATCGCAGGTCGATCTGCTCGATGATGACGTAGCCACCTGAGGTCGTAGTCAGGGTGATCTCGTCCTCAGTGCTGTTCGCCGGCAGGGTGATGGTCGCCGTCTGCCCCCAGGCGAAACTGGTGCTGGCGCTGCTGATGGTGTCCACCAGTACCCCGTTCACCCGTACCTCCAGGTTGCCGAAACTGCTGCCTACCGCCCATGTCAGCACAATCTGGTTGACCGCCGCGCTCGCCCGGAAACGCAAGCTGTTCCCACTCTGGTTGGTGTAGCGACTGCTGCCTCCCGCCGAAGCCGGATCGAGGTAGGTCAGCCAGTTGCCAGTGAAGATCAGGCCAGGGTTGTTCTCCTGGTATAGACCGACACCCAGCTCAGGTAGCGGGGGGAGCAAGTCAATGCGCTCGATGACGACATAGGACGGGAACAGGTTGCGCAGGGTGAC